>JBKDSQ010000067.1:0-47727 GCA_046340895.1 Synechococcaceae cyanobacterium
GCAAGGGTTCGGGTACACCGGGCCGCAAGCTCAGCTACGTGGCCACGGTGCAGGGCAACGGCAACCTGTTGGTGGGCAAGGCCTACACCGCCATGCTCGATCTCCATCCCGGTGATGAGTTCGAGATCAAGCTCGGCCGCAAGCAGATTCGCCTGGTGCCCGCCGGCAGCGCGGACGAGGAGGAATGAGCGTTCCTGGCGGATGGCCGGGGATTGATCACCAATGCTGAGCGATCGGCTTTTCCCCGGCCCTGCGCCACTTTTCCCCGATTTTCGCCCTGTTTTCCCCAGGTCGGCCGACTCGGCGCCCCCGTGCGACCGGATCCGGACCGGCCGGCCTGGGGAAAGCCCCCCTCCCCTTGACGGCCTCGGCGGCTGCCACGCGTAGCTGCCGGCTCCCCGGGGTCGAGACCCACAACGCCCATCAGAACTGCGGTCTTGTTGTTGGACTCGCGAGAAGAGACTGGGATCGGCGGCTTTGACGGCTGGCCCTCCGGCGTGGGGTGATGGGGGTGTCCCCGTACGACGTCGATGAGCCAGGTCCCCGACACCGCCCCCAGCCACGTGAGCATCGAGAACCAGATGCCCGAGGACCTGTTCCGGGCCATGCGGGAGTTCATCCGGCTCCATCCCCAGTGGGATCAGTACCGCCTGATGCAGGCGGCGCTGGCCGGTTTCCTGTTCCAGCACGGCTGCAGCGACCGCGCCGTGGCCCGTCATTACCTCGACGGCCTGTTCCAGCGGGGGACAACCCCCGTCTCGCCGCGATGACCGACGCCGTCTCCGGCCCTGATCTGCGCACGGTGGAGCCGCCGGCTGCGGACCATCCACTGCTGCAGGCCCCCAACGGCCTGGTCACGCCGCCCATCGCCTGAAACCCGCCCGCGTAGGCTGGCTTTTCTGTGCGATCGGGTCGTCCGTGAGTTCCGGCACCCTCTACGACAAGGTCTGGGATCTGCACCGGGTCGCGGAGCTTCCCGGCGGCGGCAGCCAGCTGTTCATCGGCCTCCATCTGATCCACGAGGTCACCAGCCCCCAGGCCTTCGCCGCCTTGCGGGACCTCGGCCTGTCTGTGCGCCATCCCGAGCGCACCGTGGCCACGGTCGACCACATCGTGCCCACCACCTCCCAGGCGCGCCCCTTCGCTGATCCGCTGGCGGAGGAGATGCTCGCCACGCTGGAGGCCAACTGCGCCGAGCACGGCATCACGTTGCATGGCATTGGCAGCGGCCGCCAGGGGATCGTGCATGTCATCGCCCCGGAGCTGGGCCTCACCCAGCCGGGGATGACCGTGGCCTGCGGCGATTCCCACACCTCCACCCACGGCGCCTTCGGGGCGATCGCCTTCGGCATCGGCACCAGTCAGGTGCGCGACGTGCTCGCCAGCCAGAGCCTGGCGATGAACCGCCTCAAGGTGCGGCGCATCTTCGTGGAGGACAGCCTGCGGCCTGGGGTGCATGCCAAGGACCTGATCCTGCACGTGATCCGCCGGCTTGGGGTGAAGGGGGGCGTGGGCCACGCCTACGAGTTCGCCGGACCGGCGATCGAAGCCCTCTCGATGGAGGAGCGCATGACCCTGTGCAACATGGCGATCGAGGGCGGCGCGCGGGTGGGCTACGTCAACCCTGATGCGGTCACCTTCGCCTACCTGCAGGGCCGGCCCGCGGCTCCCCAGGGTGAGGCCTGGGAGCGCGCCGTGGCCTGGTGGTCCTCCCTGGCCAGCGGGCCGGATGCCGTCTTCGACGACGAGGTGAGGTTCGATGCCGCCGCGATCCGTCCGACCGTCACCTGGGGGATCACCCCAGCCCAGTCGATCGCGATCGACGAGACCGTGCCCCGCCCGGAGGAGCTGGAGGAGGGCGAGCGGGCGATCGCCGCGGAGGCCTATCGCTACATGGATCTGGAGCCCGGCCGGCCGATCGCCGGTGTGCCGGTGGATGTGTGCTTCATCGGCAGCTGCACCAACGGCCGGCTCAGCGATCTGCGGGTGGCGGCCGCGGTGGCCCGTGGCCGCCACGTGGCGCCCGGCATCCGGGCCTTTGTGGTGCCCGGATCCGAGCAGGTGGCGGCGGCGGCGGCGGCCGAGGGGCTCGATGCGGTGTTCCGCGAGGCCGGCTTTGAGTGGCGCGAGCCGGGCTGCTCGATGTGTCTGGCCATGAATCCCGACCGGCTGGAGGGGCGCCAGATCAGCGCCAGCTCCAGCAACCGCAACTTCAAGGGCCGCCAGGGCTCGGCCACCGGCCGCACCCTGCTGATGAGCCCTGCCATGGTCGCCGCCGCCGCGGTGCGCGGCCAGGTCACCGATGTCCGCGAGCTGCTGAGCCGATGAACCCCACCCCCTTCCCCCAGGGCCAGATCACCGCCTGGCGCGGCCGTGGCGTCGCCGTGGTTGGCGACGACATCGACACCGATCGCATCATCCCGGCGCGCTATCTGAAGTGCGTCACCTTCAACGACCTGGCCGCCGGCGCCTTCGCCGACGATCGCTTGGAACAGGCCGGCGCCCATCCCTTCGACCTGGAGCAGCACCGCGACGCCTCGATCCTGCTGGTGAACCGCAATTTCGGCTGCGGCTCCAGCCGGGAACACGCCCCCCAGGCGCTGATGCGCCGCGGCATCCGTGCCCTGATCGGCGAGAGCTTCGCCGAGATCTTCTTCGGCAACTGCCTCACGCTCGGCATCCCTTGCCTCGCCGCCAGCCACGACGACGTCGCCGCCCTGCAGGCGCTGGTGGGTGCCGATCCGGCCGTTGAACTGGCGATTGATGTGGAGGCGCTCCGGGTCAGGGCGGGCGGCCAGCACTGGCCGCTGCAGCTGGCGGAGGGTCCGCACCGGATGCTGGTGAGTGGCCACTGGGACGGCACCTCCCAGTTGGTGGCCCACAACGCCGAGCTGTGCGCCACGGCAGCCAGGCTCCCCTACCTCAACGGCTTCGCGGTCTGAGCGGCACCCGTGGCGTGCCAGCGGGCTGCCTCAGGCTCGCTCGGCCACGATCCAGGTGGACGACTGCCAGGCCCCGCTGGCATCGAAGCGGCGGATCAGCCGCTCCATCCGGTTGGGGGCCGTGAGCCAGCCAGCCTCCAGGCGGGCGGGGGCCCGGTGGCTGAGTGCGAGCGGCGTGAGGCTCCAGCCGCCATCGGGCAGCAGCAGCAGCCGGTCGCGGCCGTCGGCCGCCGGGCTTTCGCCCGTCTCGTCGCCGATCGCGGTGTGCAGCAGCAGGCCTCCGTTGCCCGTGCGCACCTCGATCCGGCAGTCGGCCGGCTCCGGCTCCGGCCAATCGGCGCGGATCGTGGCGGCCTCGCCGCGCCAGGAGCCCAGCAGCAGCTCCGGCTCCAGCGGCGGCCGCTCGGCGGCCTCACAGCCGACGCGGAACTCGCGGATGAGCACCAGCCCCGTGAACTGCCCCTCGGCGCTGTAGAGCTGCACCAGCCGGTGGCGGCGATCGGCGTGCACGAAGGCGAACTCGCCGCCACCGGGCGTGCCCGGTGCCAGCTGCAGCGATCCCTTGGCGAAGGCGCCGGAGACGAAGAACACCACCTGGCGCCCGAGGCTGCGCAGCTCCTGCTCCATCTCCCGCGTGGGCGGGGCGGCCGTTCCCTCCGGCCCATAGCGGCGCAGGCGGAAGCGCACCAGCCGCTCGCCCGGCAGCTCCTCCAGGCTGAGCAGCGAAGCGGTGCTCTCCTGCAGCTCCCCCTGCGGCGAAATGGAGGTGAAGCTGCCGCGCCACTCCCCCAGGTTGCGCAGGAAGTTCTCCCACTGGCTTGCCATGGCCGCAATGCCGCAACGTGGCCGCGATCGTAGGCAGCGTCCGCAAAGGGGGATCCGGCGCCGGATCAGTCGCCGAAGTTGCTGGTGTTCACCCACTCGTTGCTGAGCAGCGACCACCAGTCGCTGGCCAGGCCGCGCTCCACGTAGGCGTAGGGCAGCCAGCCGTAGCCCTTGTCCCCCCAGCCCTCTCCCCAGGAGTTGCGGATCAGCAGGGCGCCGGTGGTGGGGGCGGCATCGCGGGCGGCGTTCTGAATCGTGCGCTTGTCGTCGTAGCCGACGGCCATCACGGCGTGACCGCCGCTCATCTTGTCTCCCCTGACGGGGAAGGGGATTTCGCCACCGTTGTCGGGGCTGGCCTGGCTGATCGAGCTGTAGACCGTGAACCCGAACATCAGCGGCAGCCCACGGGAGAGGTAGGTGCGGATCGAGTCCAGCAGGCTGGCGGGACGGGTGCCGGGAGGGTCGAGGCGGTAGTAGGTGAGCGCCTGATACGACTGGGCGAACGAGTAGCAGAACGCGCTGGGCTCCTTCTCGTAGTCGGCTTCCACGTAGGGCCAGTACTCCTCCGGTGGTACCCCGAACAGGGTCATGGCCTTCATCGTGCTGCGCAGGAAGGCGCCGGTGTCGCCGCTCCAGTGCAGCAGGTTGCGCGTGGCCTTGTAGAGAAACAGCCGCGAGGCCTCTATGTGACGGCCGAACGCCCGCCGCTCGAAGTACTCCACCATGCCCACGCCCGCATGGGCGGTGCAGGAGCCGAGCGAGCCCTGGTTCTCCACCGGCGAGCACCAGCTGCGCAGGTCGACACTGGCTTTGGCGCTGCCCTTGCCGCTGCCGGCCTTGGCCGCAGCGGCGCTGCTGGCGCTGCGGCCAGGGCTCCCGGCCCCGACCTTGGCCAACATTTCGACCAGCGGCGGCTGGTTCAACTCCTTCAGGCGGCGCGACATCTGATCACTTTCGGGTGTGATGTCGCGGAAGTCGGGGTAGTCGGGAAGCCAGCCCAGGGAGGGAATGGTCATGGGGCGGCAGGGGAATCTCGCTGCTCCATGGCTAGCGACAGTCCCGCGATCTGGCCACGGACGGCTGTGGTCTCAGCCCTGCAGAAGGGCGTTGAGGCGGCCGCTGCGCTCGAGGGCGTGCAGGTCGTCGCAGCCGCCGACGTGCTGATCGTCGATGAAGATCTGGGGCACGGACCGGCGCCCATCGTTGCCGCGGGCGACCATCGCGTCGCGGGCGGCCTCGTCGCCATCGATGGCATATTCGGCATAGGCCACCCCTTTGCGATCGAGCAGTTGTTTGGCGCGGATGCAGAAGGGGCAGGCGCGCCAGGTGTAGATCTCGACCTTGGCCATCGGCGGCAGGAAACGCCGCCAAACCCTATCGGCCAACCCGCGGCGCGGTGCCCTCGACGCAAGCCGGCCGGTGTCCGACCATGGCCCCACGCCTCTGCCGCAACGGCCTTGGAGCATCGACGCCAGGGGAGCCCGCACCGGCGTCGCCAGCGATCACCGGCCCTGTGGATCCCGCTGCTGCTGCTCTGGCTGGCGCTGGGGCTCGGCATGCCTGCGCAGGCGCAGGCGCAGGGGACGGCGCGGGCCGTGGGCCGGGCGCCCCTGGCCGCGGCCGAGGCGCCCGCCGACCCCGAGGATGCCCCCGCCAGCCAGGGGGCTTGGCAGCTCGGAACCGTGCGCATCCTCGGCGTGCCGGTGATCACGGTGGCCTCTCCGGTGGTGCGCAGCGGGGGCAATGGGCCGGATGCGGAGACCCGGGCCGGGGTGATCGAGGGCAACCTGGAGCTTCTCTACCGGCCCCGCACCCTGTGCAGCAGCGGCGAGGCGCTGGCCGAGCTGTTGGTGCGGCATCTGTTCGACCCCCGGCAGAGCGAGGGCTGCGTGCTCGCCAACGCCAGCCTGCTCGGAACTCCGGAGGCTCTGCGGGTGGTGGTGGTGGGCGGCGGCGAGGGCCCGATCCGGTTGGAGGCCCGGGTACCGGGCCGCCGGCTGCCGCTGCCCCTGCTCACCATCACCCCGGAGGACGCCCGGCTCAACGGCCTCGTGGAGCGGGAGCTGGCGGACCGCTGGCAGGCGTTGCTCGAACGGCGCCTGCGCGTGGCGCGGAAGCTGATGACGCCGGCGCTGCGGCTGCAGCGGCTGGAGCGGGTGGCCTTCACGGAGCTGGGGCTGATTCTGCTCGCCCTGCTCGCCTTGGCCCTGTGGCGGCTGAGCCGTCGCGCCACCGGCGCCCTGGAGCGGCGCTATGGCTTCCAGCCGGCCCGGTCGCGCCACCGCCTGGCGATCCAGGGCCTCCACCAGCTCAGCCGCCTTCTGCTGGCGGGGGCCACGGTGCTGCTGCTGGTGATGGCGGGGGTGGCCGCGATCGCCGTGCCCGGCCAGGTGCCGATGGCCCTCGACCTGTTGCTGCAGCCCGTGCGGATCGCGTTCCGGTTGCTGCTGCTCTGGGTGGTGAGCCTGGCGGTTCGCGCCCTGCTGGCCCTCTGGCTTCGGCAGTGGGTCGCCGCGATCGGGCTGCCCCCCGCCAAGCGGCTGCGGCGCCGGCGGCGCCAGAAAAGCCTCGGACGGGTGCTGGGCCGTCTTGTCGACCTGGGCTGCCTGACGCTGGCCGTGGTCTGGATCTTCACCGATCTGCCCGGCTTCCGCGCCCTGCCGGGCCATGCCCTGCTGGCCAGCGGCGCGGTGGTGGGCGCCCTGGCGATCGTGTTTCAGGGGCTGCTGCGCGATTTCGTGGCCGGCCTGGTCATTCTCTTCGACGACCGCTATGCGATCGGCGACACGGTGCAGATCCGCGGCGTGAGCGGCGAGGTGGTCGAGTTGGGCCTGCTCAGCACCGAGCTGCGCTGCCCCGACCAGCGTCTGGCCCAGTTCCAGAACGGCCAGTGCGGCGAGGTGGTGAACTTCACCAAGCTGCGGTCCGGTGTGGAGGTGGTGCTCTGGCTTTCCCACCGCTGCCACTCGCTGCGCCGGGCCCTGGCGACGATCGAGCTGGTGTTGCGGGACCTTGCCCGGGATCCCCGCTGGCGCGAGCGGCTTCTCGCTCCACCCCAGCTGCTCGGGGTGAGCGATGTCAGCCCCGCGGGCATCGCCGTAGCGATCGTGGCCACCACGGAGCCAGGCGAGCAGGGGCCGGTGGGACGGGAGCTTCGGCTGCGGCTGGTGGAGCGGCTGCAGCGGCTGGGCCTGCCGCTGGCGCAGAGCGAGGAGGTGGACGTCCCGGAGCCGAAGACAGACTGAAGCGGGGCGGCGCCGAGGCGTCGGAGGCGGCACCATCGGCGTGCCCTGCCCCCAGCCGATGGATGCTGAGCTCCGGCCGATCCTGGCGGATCACCTGGCCCTCCTGCACCGCAACGACGAGGCCTGCCCAGGGCCCTGGCGGGTGCGTCGCAAGCTGCCCCACCTCCAGCCCGCCCCCCAGGCCCGGGTGGATGCCCTGGTGGTCGCCGCCCTGGTGGATCAGGGCGATCTGCTCGACGACCTGGCCAGTCTCTGCGCCGAGGCTCTGCGTCAGCAGCCGATCGCGGAGGCCTGCCCAGACCCCACCGTTCTGCGGGGTGTGGCGGCCCGGGTGGCGGCGGGGCTGGCGGTGGCGCTGATGGAATCCGACCTGGCCGAGCGCGTTGCCGCCGCGCTGGCGGAGCGATCGGCCTTCGCCGAGGGCTGGCGCGCCTGTCCTGAGTGAGGCTCAGGGGATCGGACCACCGACCACCGTCTCGCCCACCCGCCGGCAGACAACCCGGTTGCGCCCCCCGTTCTTGGCCTCGTACAGGCAGGCATCGGCCAGGTGCTGCAGCTCCTCCGCCTCGCAGAGCGGGCCGGAGCCGGCCTCCCACACCGCCGCGCCGATGCTCACGGTGAGCGGATGGGTTTCGCCTAGGCGCGCGTGGGTGATTGGCAGGGCGGCCACGCAGGCCCGCAGCCGTTCGGCGATCGACAGGGTCTGGCGGCTGTCGACATCGAGCAGGATGACGGCGAATTCCTCGCCGCCGAGACGGGCCAGGAAATCCCGTTCGTGCCGGAGCTGGTGGGTGAGCACCAGGGCCATCTGCCGCAGGCAGTGATCGCCGTGGCCATGGCCGTAGGTGTCGTTGACCTGCTTGAACCGATCGATGTCGACCAGCAGCAGGGCCATCGTGCGGCCGGCGACGCGGCAGGCGGCGAGGTTGGCCTTGAGGAACGAGTCGAAGCTGCGGCGGTTGGCCAGCTGCGTGAGGGGATCGAGCAGCGCCAGCCGCTTGGCCCGTTCGCTCTCAAAGCTGTGGAACAACAGGCTGAGCAGGGCGCTCATCGATTCGATGCGCTGGACCTGTTCCTCGCTGAAGCGACTGGCGCCTTGCAGCGCGATCGTGAGCACCGGGATCAAGATGCCGCGCGATTCCAACCGGATGCCCAGGTAATCGGTGGCGCCCTGCTCCTGCAGGCTGCGCAGGAAGGGAAAGCCTGGGGATTCTGGGCCGTCCAGCCGGTGGCGCAGCATCGGCGCGGTGGTGGCCAGGTGGTGCAGAGGGCTGGCCAGGTGCTCCGGCTGCTCGAGAATGTCGCGCCCCATGCAGAGCGTCTCCACCTCCCCCGGCTGCCGGTCGTTCCAGATGTACTGGAAGCAGTCCACGTCGTCGCGATCGGGCAGGAACGCCAGCGCAAGGCGCATGGTGTCGAGGCCCCAGCTGCGCAATTCGTTCACGAACAGCAGAACGAACTCTTCGAAGCTGCGCAGTCCCGCCCAGTTCTCCAGGATGGTTCGCTCCAGCGACAGCAGATCGCCGCCGGCGCCGCGGGCCTGGGGGGCGGCGGCGCCGGCCGCACTGCGCAGGGGTCTGACAAGCCGCTCCACCTCCGTGGGATCGGCCCAGGGGGAGCGGCTCAGAAACAGCCACAGCTCGGCGGGGGGCATCGGCCGGGCGATCAGCGGTCCCTGCACGGCATCGGCGCCGAGGCGGATCGCCGCCACCAGGTCGCGGTACTCGGCCACCCCCTCCATCCCCACCACCTTGCCCAGGGCATGGGCGCTGCTGAGGAATGCCCCCAGATAGCGCTGCAGGCGGAAGGAGCCATGCAGACCGTCCACCAGATTCGGATGGAGCTTGATCGCGTCGTACCAGCCCTCGGCGATGTGCCGGAAACCGGAGACGCCCGATCCGAGCCGGTCGACGCAGATCCGTACCCCCAGATCCCGGTGGATCCGCTCCGCAGCCGTGGTTCTCGGCAGGATCCCGTCGAGCCGTTGGCTGACGGTCGTTTCGCTCACTTCGAGGGTGTAACCGCGGTGGTCGATGCGTTGGCGGCGCAGCTGATCGAGCCGCTCGTGCAGCGCCGCTGCCCCCGCCAGCGACTCCGCGCTGAGGTTGATGCAGAGGTGTTCAAGTCGGGCCGCCATCTCGGGCTGGCGCCGCAGCTCCTCCTCCAGCAGGGGCAGGGACTGGATCACCAGTTGGTCGAGGTGGCTGGCGGCGCCCAGCCGGTGGGCCAGGGCCGTGAGCTGGTGCGGGTCGAGGGAGCGCAGCCGCGGCGTGGTGGCGCGCGGCAACACCTCCAGGGCGAACTGGCCCGGATTGGCCACCAGCAGGATCGGCTGCACCAACAGTTCGAGATGGCTGTCCTGCAGCGCCCGCAGCTCCTGCGCCAGCACCGAATCCACCAACGGCCGCTGGCGCCGCCGCTGCCCGAGCCGGTAGCCCACCCCCAGGGCGATCAGCGCCAGCCCGGCGAACGGGAGGTAGTGAAGGACATCGCGAAGCATCCAGCGGGGCGGGGATCGGAAGCGGCGAAGCCCAGAAGGACGACTCCGTGACGCGGGAGGCCCGGGGGCCAAACCTTGGCGAACCTTACCCAGATTCCTCGTGGGAGACCGTTGCGCTGTGGCGGCTGGTCAGCCTGGCAGCCGCGCCAGAGCTGCTGTTGCCGCCGCCTCCCCGGCTTCGATCGCCCCCTCGAAATACCCGGGCCAGCGGGTCGCCGCCTCGCTGCCAGCCCAGAGCACCGGCCCCACCGGGTCCCGCAGCGCCGGCCCCAGCGTCGTCCAGGTGCCCGGGGTGAGGTAGGCGGTGAAGGCGCCGCCGGTCCAGGGTTCGGCGTTCCAGTCGTGCACGATCAGCTGCTCCGGGGCGCCGGCGCGCTCCCCCCCGAAGGCCACCAGGTCGGCCAGGATCGCCGCCTCGCGCTCGGCCGGCGCCAGGCGGCGGGCCCGTGCCCCGGCCACGAACCCCGCCAGCACCCCGGGCACGCCCGAGGGGGGCGAGCTGTCGACGGTGAGCTCCAGGAAGGGCAGATCGCCGATCGCCATGCCGTTCCAGCCCTGCTGGCGCCACCAGGCGCTGGGGTAGACCGCCAGCACCTTCAGCATCGCGCCCATCGGCGCCCGCTGGGCCAGGCCGCTGAAGGCCGGCGGCAGGGGCGGATCGAAGCGCAGGCGCTCCCGCAGGGCCGGCGGCAGCGCCACGATCACCAGCGCGGCGGGGTGGCGACCGCCATCGGCGGCCTCCACCACGACCCCTGCCCCATCCCGTTCGATCCGCAGCGCCGGCTGCTCCAGACGCACGCAGGATCCCAGCTCGGCGGCCAGGCGCGGCGGGATCGCCCCGGCCCCCTCCGCCAGCAGCCAGGCCTCGGGGGTTTCGATCTGGGGGGCCACCGCCTGGGTCCAGGCCAGGTGCAGGATCGAGGCCTCGCCTGGCTCGAAGCCGCCGCTGCCCCCCATCCGCGTGTGCCATTCCGCCACGTAGCGGGCCAGGGGCGAGGCGGTGCGCTGCTCCACCCAGCTGGCCACGGTCTGGCTGTCGAGCGCGGCGGCATCGGGGCTGCGCCAGGGCTGCAGCGGATCGACCTGTGCCGCCAGCGCCAGCAGCTGGTGGTGCAGATCGCGGGCCGCCTCCAGGTCCGCGCGGGGCAGATCGAGCTGCTCCGGGGCGAAGAACAGCAGGCTGCGGGCAAAGTCGTGCTCCAGCCCCGCCAGTTGGCGGCGGCCCTGCCAGAGCAGCACGCTGCGGCCGTCGTAGTAGGTGGGAAAGCGCTGCAGGCCCAGCTCTTCGCTCAGGGCCCGGAAGCGGTGATGGCTGGCGCCGCCCCACTGGCCGCCCAGCTCCACGCGCGCGCCCCCCAGCGTGGCGGCCGACACCATGCGCCCGCCCACCCGGTCGCGGGCCTCCAGCACGGTGACGCGGCGGCCGCGGCGGCGCAGCGCCCGGGCCGCCACCAGCCCCGACAGGCCTGCGCCCACCACCACCACATCCACCGCCGGGGCGCTGCCGCTCATCGGCGCGCCTCCCGCTGCATCCAGCTGATCCAGTCGGCGGAGATGCCCGTCGGGCAGGCCGCCGCGCACTCCAGATGGCTGCTGCAGCCCCCGAAGCCCTCGGCCTCCATGGCGGCGCGCAGGGCCCGCACCCGGCCGCTGCGCTCCGGCTGGCCCTGGGGCAACAGGGCGAGGTGGGCGAGCTTGGCGGCGGTGAACAGGCTGGCGGAGGCGTTGGGGCAGCTGGCCACACAGGCCCCGCAGCCGATGCAGCTGGCGGCGCTGAAGGCCAGGGCGGCCTGGTCGCGACCGATCAGGATGGCGTTGGCGTCGGGGGCGCTGCCGGCGTTCACCGAGCAGTAGCCGCCGGCCGCGATGATCCGGTCGAGGGCGGAGCGGTCGACCGCCAGGTCCTGCAGCGGCGGGAACGCCCGAGCGCGGAACGGTTCGAGGGTGAGGGTGGCGCCGTCGGCGAAGTGGCGCAGGTAGAGCTGGCACACCGTGGTGAGGGCCTGCGGACCGTGGGCCTGCCCGTTCACCAGGAAGCCGCAGGCGCCGCAGATGCCCTCGCGGCAGTCGTGATCAAAGCCCACCGGCCGGCGGCCGGCGGCGATCAGGCGCTCGTTGAGGGTGTCGAGCGCTTCCAGCAGCGACAGATCGGCCGAGAGCCCCGTGAGCCGGTGCTCTTCGAAGCCGCCGGGCTCGGCGGGGGCGGCCTGGCGCCAGATGCGCAGGGTGAGGGAGAGGGTGCGGCTCATCGGTAGCTGCGCTCCGACGGGAGGATGGCGGTATAGCGGAGGGGCTCGCAGTGGCGACGCGGCGCCCCGTCGCCCCCATGCTCCCAGGCGGCGATGTGGGCGAAGCGTTCGTCGTCGCGGCGGGCCTCGCCCGCTTCGCTCTGGTGCTCTTCGCGGAAGTGGGCGCCGCACGATTCCTCCCGCGCCAGGGCATCGCGCAGCATCAGCTCCGCCAGCCCCAGGAAATCCTCCAGCCGCAAGGCCTTCTCCAGCTCCGCATCGATCGCGGTGCCGGGATCGGGCAGGGCCAGGTCGGCGCGGAAGGCGTCGCGCAGCTCCGCCAGCTCCAGGAGCCCCTGCGCCAGGTCAGGCCCGCTCCGGCTGATGCCGCAGCGCTCGATCATCAGGGCCCCGAGGGCGCGGTGGAAGGCGTCCACCGGCCGGTGGCCACCGATCGCCCGCAGCGCCTCGATCCGGGCGGCCACCGCCGCCAGGGCTTCGCGGCAGGCGGGATGGTCCGCCGCCACGTCGGGTTGGGGGGCGCCCGCGAGCCAGGCGCTGACCGTGGCCGGCGCGATGAAGGTGCCATCGGCCAGGCCCTGCATCAGGGCGCTGGCGCCGAGCCGGTTGGCGCCGTGCTCGGAGAAGTTGGCCTCGCCGAGCACGAACAGCCCTGGCACGGTGCTCATCAGGTGGTAATCCACCCACAGGCCGCCCATCGTGTAGTGGGGGGCGGGGTAAATGCGCAGCGGCGTGCGGCGCGGATCCTCGCCGGTGATCCGCTCGTACATCTGCAGCAGGTTGCCGTAGCGGGCTTCGATCGCCGCCAGCCCGTCGCGGCGGATCGCCTCCGCCAGATCGAGGTACACCGATCGGCCGCCGGGGCCGACGCCATGGCCGGCCAGGCAGAGCTCGCGGGCGCGGCGCGACGCCACATCGCGGGGCACCATGTTGCCGAAGGCGGGGTACTGGCGCTCGAGGAAGTAGTCGCGCTCCGCCTCGGGGATCGCGGCCGGCGGCCGCCCATCGCCCGCCCGCAGCGGCACCCACAGCCGCCCGTCGTTGCGCAGGCTCTCGCTCATCAGCGTCAGCTTGCTCTGGCCCGGATCGCCGCTGGGGATGCAGGTGGGGTGGATCTGGGTGAAGCAGGGGTTGGCGAACCAGGCGCCGCGGCGGTGGGCCGCCAGGATCGCGCTGGCGTTGGACTTCACCGCGTTGGTGGAGAGGAAATACACGTTGGAATAGCCGCCGGTGGCCAGCAGCACGGCGTGGGCGGTGAAGGCCTCCAGGGCGCCACTGAGCTGGTGGCGGCTCACCACGCCGCGGGCGACGCCGTCGACGGTGATCAGATCGAGCATGTCGCGGCGGGGCAGCAGCTCCACCCGGCCGGCGGCCACCTGGCGCATCAGGGCCTGGTAGGCGCCGTAGAGCAGCTGCTGGCCCGTCTGGCCGCGGGCGTAGAAGGTGCGGCTCACCTGGGCGCCACCGAAGCTGCGGGTGGCCAGCGTGCCGCCGTACTCGCGCGCGAACGGCACCCCCTGGGCCACGCACTGGTCGATGATCGCGCCGCTGATCTCGGCCAGGCGGTGGCAGCCCGCCTCGCGGGCCCGGAAATCGCCCCCTTTCACGGTGTCGCGGAACAGGCGCCGCACGCTGTCGCCGTCGTTGGCGTAGTTGCGGGCGGCGTTGATGCCCCCCTGGGCGGCCACCGAGTGGGCCCGCCGCGGGCTGTCGTGGTACGTGAGCAGCTGCACCTGGTAGCCCTGCTCGGCCAAGGAGGCGGCGGCGGAGGCGCCGGCCAGGCCGCTGCCCACCACCAGCAGCCGCAGCCGCCGCTTGTTCGGCGGGCTGATCAGCGGCAGCTCGGCGCGGCAGCGCTGCCAGGCCGTCTCCACGGGGCCGCTGGGCAGGCGCGGATCGGGGCCCATCAGAGCGCCCCCCGCCAGGCCAGGCCCAGGGCCAGCAGCGTGAACCCGCCCCCGAGCACCAGGGCAAGCCCCCGACCGGCCCGGCGGATCACGGCGGCGTTGGCCGGCTCCAGCAGTCCGAGGCTGCGGTGCGCGCTCTCCAGCCCGTGCAGCAGATGCAGCGCCAGCGCCACCCCGGCCGCGGCGTAGAGCGCCAGGGAGAAGGGGCTGCCGAGGACGGCCCGCACCGCCGCCAGCTCGCCGCCATCCGGGGGGCGCTGCCAGCGAAGCTGGAGCAGGTGCACCACCAGAAACAGCAACAGCAGGGCGCCGCTGAAGGGCAGCCATCGCCCCGCCCGAGCCACCACGGCCTCGATGGGGCCGCTGCGGCGGCTGACGCGGGCCGCGGCGATCGGCCCGCGGGCGGCCGCATGCCGCACGGCTCGCCCCAGGCTGAGCAGCGGATGCAGCAGCAGCCCCCCGACCAGCGCCAGCTCCAGTGCCGGCAGCCAGCTCAGGTGGTGCAGGCGCGTGGCCCAGGCCTCGAATCCGGGCGGATCCAACAGGGCCAGCGATGCCCCCCCCAGGTGCAGCACCAGGAAGAGCACCAGCAGCAGGCCGCTGATCGCGATCACGGGAGGCTCCGGGCGCAGTCTCCGACAGACCATGGCAGCGGCACCGAACCGCTGGCAATGGCCCGCCGATCCATAGGGTGAGCACGACCCCGGTCGTCTGCCGTGCGCCCGTCGCGCCCTTCCACCTACCTCTGCGCGTTTCTGACGCTGCTCAATGACCGCCTCGGCGAGAGCATCGTCTTCCCGCTGCTGCCCTTCCTGCTGGCCGGGATCAGCCGGGATGCCCGCACCCTGGGCCTGCTCACCGGCACCTACGCCATCGCCCAGTTCGCCTTCACACCGCTGATCGGCGCCCTCAGCGACCGCTACGGGCGCCGCCCGGTGATCGCCACCTGTGTCGCCGGCTCGGTGCTCGGCCTGGGTCTGTTCGCGTTGACGATCAGCCTGCCCTGGTGCTCGCTCTTCCCGGTGGCCAACGCGGAGGGCTGGCCGCTGGCCCTGCTGTTTGTGGCGCGCATGATCGATGGGGTCAGCGGGGGCACCGCCGCCACCGCCACCGCCGTGCTCGCGGATGTGTCACCGCCGGAGAAGCGGGCCAGGGCGTTCGGCCTGGTGGGGGTGGCCTTCGGGCTGGGTTTCGTGCTCGGGCCGTTCCTCGGCGGCCTGTTGGCGGAACGATCGCTCAACCTGCCGGTGCTCGTGGCGGTGGCGATCGCCGTGCTCAATCTCGTGTTGGTGCTCTGTCTGCTGCCGGAAACCCTGCCTCCCGCCAGGCGCCTGCCGATGCCGCGCAAGCGGGAGCTGCAACCCTTCCATCAGCTGGGGCGCGTCTTCGCCAATCCCCGCATCCGTCGCCTTGCGGTGGCTTTCTTTTTGTTCTTCCTCGCGTTCAGCGCCTTCACCGGGGTGCTGGTGCTGTTCCTGCAGCAGAGCTTCGGCTGGGGGCCCGGGCTCACCTCCTGGGCCTTCCTGGTGGTGGGGGTGGTGGCGATGGTGGTGCAGGGCGGCCTGATCGGTCCCCTGGTGCAGCGCTTCGGCGAGCAGCGGCTCACCGCGGCGGGCATCGGCTTTGTGATTTCCGGCTGCCTGCTGATCTCCCTGGCTGGCGCGGCCACGGCCCGGCCACTGGTGTTCGGTGGCGTGGCGTTGCTGGCCGTGGGCAGCGGCCTGGTCACCCCGTGCCTGCGCAGTCTGGTGTCGCGGCGGCTGGCCGACAGCGGCCAGGGCGCGGCCCTGGGCAGCCTGCAGGGCCTGCAGAGCCTGGGCAGCTTCCTCGGCCCGCCGATGGCCGGCCTGGCCTATGAGCTGATCGGTCCCCGCAGCCCCTTCTGGCTGGCGATCCTGCTTCTGGTGGGCGTGCTGCTGCTGAGCGCCGGTGTGGGGGCTCCGGCCGGGGCGGCTGCGGCAACGCCCGGCCCCGATGGCGACTGAGGCGGGATCAGCACGGCTGGCAGCAGCCGTGGCACGATCAAGGGGCACCCGATTGCCTTGGGAAGCGCGCCGTGAGCACGCCTGGCCACCGCCGGTCCGGGGCTGCACCGGCCGCCGTGTTCGCCGTCGTGGCGGCGCTTGCTCTGGCGGGAGCCGCCCTCTGGCAGTTCCGCTTCCGGCCGGTGGTGGTGGCGGTGGGCGTGGATGAACCACTCGTCAACGGTGCCGTGATCGACCCCAGCGATCGCAACGCGGCCGACCTCTTCCTGGAAGAGAACACCCGCAGCCGCATCCGGCTGGTGAATCACTTCAATCCGCCCGATCCGGCCCAAGGTCCGGCCTCGATCGCTGCCTTGAAACAGCAGGGTGTGGGCCTGTTTGTGAACACCCAGGCCTCCAGCCATGCGGTGCCGAGCCTGCCCCAGTTCCGCGATGGCCGCGCCCTGGCGATCAACGTGTCGTCGGTGAGCAGGGTTCTCAGCGGCCGCGACGACTTCCTGCTGCGGATCGTGCCCGATCTGAGCGCCGAACAGGCGGCGATTGCTCGCGAGATCGAGCGTCTCCCCGGCCAGCGCCTGCTCGTGCTGCAGGACACCGGCAACCGTGCCTACACCGACCCTGCCTTCCGCCAGCTCGCTGCCGCGCTGGCGCGCTCGGGCCGCTGGCGGATCGAGCGGCGCGAGTTGGCGATCACCCGCTTTGACGCCAGCCGTCAGCGCCACCTGGTGGAGGGCGATTTCGACGCCCTCTATGTGCTCGGGGGAGGCTTCGTGCCGATCATCGGCAACCTCTGCCAGCTGTTCCACACCCTTCACCCCGAGGCTCCGATCCTGCTCACCCCCTGGGCCCGCACGCCCCAGGTGATCGGCAGCGCCGGCCCGGCGGTGGCCCGGATCCGGGTGATCAGCCCCTATCCGTCACGCCGCCAGGACCCGCGCCTGGATGCCTTTCTGCGGCGCTTCGAGCGGCGCTTCGATTACACCCCCTACGCCAAGGCGTTTGGCACCTACCAGGCCCTCGAGCTGTTCGACCAGGCCCTGGCCCGCGGCGCCAGCAGCCCGGCCGACGTCAAGCGCGCCCTGCTCTCCGGCCGTGAGCATCGGACCCGCTTCGGGCCGATCCGCTTTGATGCCTACGGGGATGTGCAGGCCCGCTATCACGGGTTCCCTCTGGCCGACGACCGGCCCCCGGCGACGCGATGACCCGCCGGAGAGCCGCCGCGCCGCCGCGCCTCACCAGCTTCTGGCGCTTCAGCCTGCGCCATGAATGGATGGCCGCCGGCGCCGCCACGGCGCTGTTCATCACCGCTGGGGCCCTCAGCCTGGAGGTGTTGCGCAGCCGCTTCCTGGAGCTGCAGCAGGCCGACGCCAACCGGGTGAAGCACCACCTGCACGTACACCTGGGCGAGGCCCTGGCCCAGCTGGATTCGTTCCTGCAGGGTCCGCCGCAGCGCTGGCCACAGGAGGCCGCCGTGCTGCTGCCCGCCTTTTCCGACCTCTACGTGCTCGGCGATCGCGACCAGGTGCTTCAAGTGCTCAAGGCGGTGGATCGCAGCCGCGTCTTCCCGGGCTTCTCCTTCGCCGGCACCGCGATCAGCCCCTACCTGCAGGCGGGCAGCCGTTGGCGTCCCGATGGCACCACGCCCGTGTTCCGCGGCCTGGAGGACGAAATGACCAGCATCTACGTGCTGCGCCGCGCCCATGGCCAGCGCCTGCTCGGCCGCATTCAGCTGGGCTACATCAAGCGCTTCCTGCAGCGCTACAGCGCCTTCTCCGGAACGCCCACGCTTCTGGTGAGCCGCGACGGGTTCGTGATGCTCTCCGGGTTCGATCGCCTGCCGGTCTCGAATATCGATCTGCGCCTGGCAGCCGACGGCGGCCCGCTGGAGCCGTTGGCGCTCGCGGGGCGTATCTGGCTGCCGGTGGCCTCCGATGGCGACGAGCTCGGGGTCCGTATCGTCACCCTGCTCCCGGATGACGACCTGGCGCCGCTGCGGCAGGTGTTGCTCACCGCTGGAGCGGCGGTGCTGATGCTCTGTGTGCCGGTGTTCCTGTGGAAAAACCATCGCTTGCGGCGTGAGCTGTTCGCCCCGGTGGGCCGCTTCGCCGCGCAGATCCAGGCCCAGGAGACCCGGCTGCGCAGCGGTCTGCCAGCGCTGCCGGCGTCGGCCGACGCCAAGGCCGCCGCCACCACCCGCTTCGAGGAGCTCGCCGCCCTGCAGGGGAGCTTCGAGGGGCTGATGCAGGCCATCGTCGTGCGCGATCGCACTCTCCAGCGGGTGCGACGGCGCGAGCAGCTTCAGGAGGAGCGGCAACGCCGAGAACTGCGCAGCAAGCTCCACAGCAGCCTGATGGCGGCCAGCATCGCCCATGAGATCAACCTGCCCCTGAGCACGATCCGGATGCTCTGTCACCAGGCCCGGGGGCAGCTGCTTGCCGACGCCGCCCTCGATGTGCAGGCACTGGTGGCCTCCCTGAGCCTGCAGAGCCAGCAGGTGAGCACGGTGATCGAGAAGATGCGCATGCTGCTGCGCAATGTGCAGTGCGAGCTCCAGCCCACCGATCCGGTGGCGCTGCTCAAGGGCGCGTCGCTGGCGGTGAAGCCGCTGTTGCGCAGGGATCAGGTGGTTCTGGAGGTGCGGGGGCTCGAACCTGCGTCCAGCCTGCGGCTGTTGGGCGACGCCGTGCCGCTGCAGATGGCGATCACCAACCTGCTGCGCAATGCCATCGAAGCGGTGGCGGATCGTCCGCCCGGGCAGCGCCGGGTGCGGCTCGGCCTGGCGCACGAGCCGGGCGCGCTGGTGGTGGAGGTGGCCGACAGCGGCCCGGGATTTTCATCCGACCCCAGCTACGACCCACCGCTCCGCACCGACAAACCGGCGGGCAGCGGCCTGGGCCTGTTCGTGGTCCGCACCACAATGGCCAACCACCGCGGCAGGATCAGCTTCGGCCGCTGCGGCGAACTGGGCGGGGCGAGGGTCTGCCTGCACCTGCCCCTGGGGGAAGGATGACCCTGTTTCCGGACAACCCGCCGCCACCGCTGCGCTGCGTGGTGGTGGAAGACCAGGGCATGTTTCTGCACATGCTGGTGATGATGCTCCACTCGTTGGCCGGGCTGGAGGTGGTGGCCACGGCCACCACCGCGGAGGAGGGCATCAAGGTCTGTGAGGAACACGCCCCCGACCTTCTCCTGCTCGATCTCGCCCTGCCGGACGGCTCCGGTGTCGTCGTGGCCGAGAGCCTGGCCCGTGTCAACCCAGAGGCGCGGTTGATCGTGCTTTCGGCCGGTGCCAGCAGCTTTGTCTGCGACGCCAGCCTGGAGTCGATGCTGCATGCGGTGGTCGACAAGATTGATGCCTGCGAAACGCTCACCACCGAGATCAGTGAGTTGTTGGGCGACCGGTGGCTGGCCCAGGGTGGCCTGACCGCCCGGGAGGAGGAGGTGCTGCGGCTGATCGGCCAGGGCCTGACCAATGGCCAGATCGCCGAGAGGCTGCTGCTCTCCGTGCACACGGTGGCCACGCACCGCCGCAACATCACCGCCAAGCTCGGGCTGCGCGGAGGAGAGCTGATCCGCTACGCCGCCCTGCGGGTTCTGTCGCCGGGAGCACAGGGTGCCATTGCTACGGTGAAACCTACGAACTGATGTGATGAGCAGCGCCACCCGCCAGGCCCGCGTACCCGGCCCGTCCGGCGGGCCGGCCACCGAGCCGCGCCCGGCGCTGGATCCGGAGCTTTATATCAACCGTGAGCTGAGCTGGCTGGCCTTCAACCACCGCGTGCTGTCCCAGGCCCTCAACGAGTACACCCCACTGCTGGAGCAGGCGAAGTTCAGCGCCATCTTCAGCAACAACCTCGACGAGTTCTTCATGGTGCGGGTGGCCTCGCTGAAGTCGCAGCTGGAGGCCGGCGTCACCAGCCGCAGCGACGACGGACTCACGCCGCTCCAGCAGCTGGAGGCGATCCAGCAACGGCTGCGCCCGCTGCTGGAGCTGCAGCAGCAGCACTATCGCTACTCGCTCAAGAGCCACCTGGCTGAATACGGCGTTTACCTGCTCGATTACCAGCGCCTCAACAAGCAGCAGAAGAGCTGGGCCGACGAAACCTTCCGCACGTCCATCTTTCCGGTGCTCACACCGCTGGCGGTGGATCCGGCCCACCCCTTCCCGTTCATGAGCAACCTCAGCCTGAACGTGGCGGCGCTGATCCGCGACCCCGATACCGGCCAACAGCAGTTCGCGCGCGTGAAGGTGCCGCAGAAGACCCTGCCGCGCTTCGTGCCGATCCCCACCGAGATCTGCGATCGCCACCCGCGGCCGGTGTTTGTGGCGGTGCCCCTGGAGCAACTGGTGGCCTTCAACCTGCAGCTGCTGTTCCCCGGCATGGTGATCGAGGGGCATTACTTCTTCCGTGTCACCCGCGACGCCGACCTGGAGCTGCGCGACCTGGAGGCCGACGATCTGATGGAGGCCCTGCAGGAGGGCCTGCGCAAGCGGCGCATGGGCGGCGAGGTCGTGCGGCTGGAGGTGGCCGATGAGATGCCCGAGGAGGTGGTGCAGCTGCTGATGGAGGGGCTTGAGGTGGAGCCCGAGGATCTCTATCGGATCAACGGGCCGCTGGGCCTCGACGATCTGATGAGTCTGCTGGCGATCCCCCTTCCCCAGCTCAAGGATCCCCCCTGGACCGGACGCACCGTGCCGGCCCTGGCGCGGGCGCAGAAGAGCCTGCTCGAGGATGGCTCGATCAAGGAGGAGGAATTCGAGAGCATTTTCCGGGTGCTGCGCCGGGGCGATGTGCTGCTGCACCACCCCTACGACCTGTTCGCCACCTCGGTGGAGGAATTCCTCAACCAGGCGGCCGACGATCCGGCGGTCCTGGCAATCAAGATGACGCTCTACCGCACCTCCAAGGATTCGCCGGTGGTGGGCGCCCTGATCCGCGCCGCTGAAAACGGCAAGCAGGTGATGGCGCTGGTGGAGCTCAAGGCCCGCTTCGATGAGGACAACAACATCCAGTGGGCCCGCCAGCTGGAGCGCTCCGGGGTGCATGTGGTGTACGGCGTTCTCGGCCTCAAGACCCACACCAAGGTGGCTTTGGTGGTGCGGCGCGAGAAGGAGAAGTTGCGCAGCTACATGCACATCGGTACCGGCAATTACAATTCCCGCACCTCGAATCTCTACACCGATCTCGGCCTGCTTACCGCCCGCGAGGAGTTCGGTCAGGACCTGGTGGAGCTGTTCAACTACCTCACCGGCTTCTCCAAGCAGCAGAGCTTCCGCAAGCTCCTGGTGGCGCCGGTGACGCTGCGCCGCGGCATGGAGGCCCTGATCCGCCGCGAGATCGAGCACGCCCAGGCAGGCCGCGGCGGCCACATCCAGGCCAAGATGAATGCCCTGGTGGACCCCTCGATCATCGCCCTTCTCTATGAGGCTTCCCAGGCCGGCGTGCGGATCGAGCTGGTGATTCGCGGCATGTGTTCGTTGCGCCCGGGGTTGCCGGGGGTGAGCGAAAACATTTCCGTCTTTAGCGTGATCGGCCGTTTTCTGGAGCATTCACGTTTGTTTTGGTTTGCTAATGGAGGCGAGCCTGAGCTGTTCCTCGGCAGCGCCGATTGGATGCCTCGCAATCTCGATCGTCGCGTCGAGGCTGTCGCCCCGGTGGACGACCAGAAGCTGCGCCGCCAGCTGGAGCAGTTGCTGAGGCTGTATCTCGAGGACAGCACCGCCTGGGTGATGCACAGCGATGGTCAGTTCAGCCAGCGGCAGCCCGAGGGTGAGCAGAACTCTGTCCAGTCTGCGCTGATGGAGCGCTGGCGTGGTGGGTTCACGGTCGATGGGCTGGCGCCGGGCAGTGCTCGGTAGCCACCAGCACACGCGGACAGATTGTCAGCCGGCAATAGCAGGAAATCTTCGCTTTCCTGACGTTGACGGCCTTGCATTAGTGCTAAGGTCCGGCCAAATTCAATCGGAGGCTCGGGGTGATGGGGACACCTCTGCATTCCGCTCCCGCCGGGCCGGGGTCTACAGACCCCGGCCGCGGTGAGCGGCCAGGCATTCGTTCCAGTCGTACCACAACGGCAGCCCAACGCAGTGCTGCCCGCAGCAGCGCCCGCACAACCAGCCGCGGCGGCGCCGATTCCATTGGCTGGTACCTGAGCACCATCGGCCGTGTGCCGCTGCTCACCCCGGCGGAAGAAATCGAGTTGGCCCACCACGTGCAGTGCGGCAAGCGCCTGCTGGAGATCGCGCCTGAGCTCCGCACCGCCAAGCAGAAGCGCCAGATCCGCATGGGCCAGCGGGCCCGTGATCGGATGATGGCCGCCAACCTGCGTCTGGTGGTGAGCGTTGCCAAGAAATATCAGAACCAGGGCCTCGAACTCCTGGACCTGGTGCAGGAGGGGGCGATCGGCCTCGAGCGCGCGGTCGACAAATTCGATCCGGCGATGGGGTACAAATTCAGCACCTACGCCTACTGGTGGATCCGCCAGGGGATGACGCGCGCGATCGACAACAGCGCCCGCACAATCCGGCTGCCCATTCACATCAGCGAGAAGCTCTCCAAGATGCGCCGCGTCAGCCGGGAGCTCTCGCACCGCTTCGGCCGCCAGCCGAACCGTCTCGAGCTGGCCCATGGGCTCGGCATGACGCCGGACGAGCTCGAGGAGCTGATCTCCCAGAGCGCTCCCTGCGCCTCCCTCGACGCCCACGCCCGCGGCGAGGAGGACCGCAGCACCCTGGGCGAGTTGATCGCCGATCCGGCCAGCGGCGAGCATTTCGACTCGATGGACCGCCACCTCCAGAAGGAGCATCTCGGCACCTGGCTGGCCCAGCTCAATGAGCGCGAGCAGAAGATCCTCAAGCTGCGCTTCGGCTTGGAGGGCAGCGAACCGTTGACCCTTGCAGAGATCGGTCGGCAGATCAACGTTTCTCGCGAGCGGGTGCGCCAGCTCGAGGCCAAGGCGATCATGAAGCTGCGGCTGATGAGCAACCTGCAACAGGCCGCTTGATCCCCCAGCTGCTCGGCATCGCCGCCGTCGCTGGCTGGCTTGCCCTGCTCGCCGGCCTGGCCCTGGCGGTGCGGGGCCGCTGGCCGGAGCAGCGGGAGTGGAGCCGCAAGCTGGTGCATATCGGCGCCGGGGCGGTGCTGCCGATCGCCTGGTGGGCGGGGATCAGCCGCTGGGTGGCGATCCCCTGCGCGGCTCTGGTGACCCTGTTGGCGATGCTCAACCACCGTCGGCGCGTGCTGCCGGCGATCGAAGACATCGACCGCCCGAGCTATGGCACGGTCGGCTACGGCGCCTCGATCACCCTGTTGCTGGCGCTGGGCTGGCCACAGCAGGCGGCGGCGGTGTGCGCCGGGGTGCTGGCGATGGCCTTTGGCGATGGCCTGGCCGGGCTGCTCGGTCCGCTGTGGCCCAGCCCGAGCTGGCAGGTGCTCGGCCAGCGGCGCTCGCTGCTGGGCACGGGCGTGATGGCAACGGCGAGCCTGGCGGTGCTCGCGGCGTTGGCGGTGGTTTGCCGCAGCCAGGGGCTGGCAGCGCCTGGCGCCGCTGGCCTGGTGGCGATTGCCGCGGCGGCGGTGCTGCTGGAACAGGTCGCGGTGGCCGGGGTCGACAACCTCACGGTGCCGCTGGGGGTGGCGGCGCTGTGGCAGCAGCTGGCCTAAGGCTCTGCGCTGCCCCCTGCGACACCCATCAGACCCGCAGCATCGTTTCGCAGCGGCGCGTCCAGTCGCGCTGGGTGCCGAGCCCGGTCACGAGGAGCCGGTCGGAGGGTTCGTCGCGCAGCAACAGCTGCCATTGGCGGATCAGATCAGCCCGCTCCATCCACACATCCAGCACGGTGCGCTGGATTCCCTCGAGATCCCAGCTGCGCTGGCGGGCGGTGTCCAGCGCCCAGGCCAGCAGCTCGTCGAGGGTGAAGGGGCGGAAGCCGGCGAAGGCCGGGCCGGGCCCACCCGGGGCACCCTGCTGCGGCTGGCTCTGCTGTTCGAGATAAAACAGCTGCAGCGGGTCCGACAGGCCGCAGAACTGCATCAGGTAGGTCATCGCTGTCAACTCCTCAGCCCTGAAGAAGGGTCAGAGTAGTCAGCATCTCCCCCCTGGCTGTTCAGGGGGAACAGTCAGCGCGGATCCGTCGCAATGCGTGGTTTCGTTGACATTTTGGCACTCTCACTTCACGAGTGCCAGCTATGCGTAGTTGGCGGCTTTGTCGAGCTCTCCGTTCAGGCGGCGGTCAGTTCGAGCGCCCGCGCAGCCCGCACCGCCTCGGCGAGCTCCTCCAGCAGCGCCAGGGTGCTGGCGAGGTCGATGCAGGCGTCGGTGACGCTCTGGCCGTAGGTGAGCTGGGAGAGGTCGGACGGGATCTTCTGGTTGCCGGCCACCAGGTGGCTTTCGATCATCACCCCCATCACCTTGCGCGAGCCGCCCGACACCTGCTGGGCGACCGAGCGCAGCACGTCGGCCTGGCGGCGGTAGTCCTTATTGGAGTTGCCGTGGCTGCAATCGACCATCAGCCGCGGTGGCAGCCCATCCTTGGCCAGCTGGGCGGCCGCCGCCTCGATCGCTTCGGGATGGTAGTTCGGCCCCCCCTTGCCGCCGCGCAGCACCAGGTGGCCGTCGGGGTTGCCGGTGGTGCTCACGATCGCCGCCTGGCCCTCGGCGTTGATGCCCAGGAAATGGTGCGGGCGGGCGGCGGCCTCCATGGCGTTGATTGCCGTGGTGGCGCTGCCGTCGGTGCCGTTCTTGAAGCCAATCGGCATCGACAGGCCGGAGGCCATTTCGCGGTGGGTCTGGCTTTCGGTAGTGCGGGCGCCGATCGCGGTCCAGCTGATCAGGTCGGCGATGTACTGGGGCACCACAGGATCGAGCAGCTCGGTGGCGGCCGGCAGGCCCATCTCGCCCAAGTGCAGCAGCAGGGCGCGGGCGCGGCGCAGGCCGGTGTTGATGTCGTAACTGCCGTCGAGGTGGGGGTCGTTGATCATTCCCTTCCAGCCCACCGTGGTGCGCGGCTTCTCGAAATACACGCGCATCACCACCTCCAGCTCGTCGCGGTGGCGGCGGTGGGCCTCGGCGATCGCTGTGGCGTATTCGCGCGCAGCTGCCACGTCGTGCACGGAGCAGGGGCCCACGATCACCAACAGGCGCGGATCGCCGGCATGCAGGATCGCCTTGATCCGCTCGCGGGCCTGTTGCACGGTGCGTACGGCCGTTTCGCTGATCGGAAGCTCGTGGTGCAGGGCGGCCGGGGGCACCAGCGGCCGCGTCTCCACCACGTGGAGGTCGGAGGTGGGGATCATGGACCGGCCGCGCGGGACATCAGCACAGGGACACCCTAGAAGCGGACCCCACCGCAGGCTGGGCGGGCTCGCCGCAATCCCTTGCCATTAGAAAGGAATCGGCATCTCGGCGTCGGCGGGGGCCGGGGCGCAGGCCGCCACCCGTTCCGCCACCACCCGGCCGATCACCACGATCGCCGGCGAGCCCAGGCCCTCCTGCCGCGCCCGCTCCGGCAGCTCCGCCAGGGGGGCCAGCAGCAGCCGCTGGCCCTGCACCGTGCCCTGCTGGATCACCGCCGTGGGGGTGTCCCCCGCCAGGCCGCCGGCGGCCAGTTCGGCGCAGATCGAGGCCAGGTTGTGCAGGCCCATGTAGATCACCAATCCATCGCTGCTGCGGGCCAGGCCGCGCCAGTCGACGCCGGGGCGCCCCTTGTCGATCTCCTCATGGCCGGTGACGAAGGTGA
Source organism: Synechococcaceae cyanobacterium (assembly GCA_046340895.1). Lineage (GTDB taxonomy): Bacteria > Cyanobacteriota > Cyanobacteriia > PCC-6307 > Cyanobiaceae > Cyanobium. The sequence goes on from JBKDSQ010000067.1 coordinate 25,393, forward strand.
CGCTCGAGCCAGCCCGGCGGTGCGTGACCGGGATGCCGGCGTAGGCCGGCGCGGCGATGCCCGCCGTGACGCCCGGTACCACCTGCACCGAGACGCCGCACGCCACCAGGTGGGCCGCCTCCTCGCCACCGCGGCCGAACAGGAAGGGATCACCCCCCTTGAGGCGCACGATCGTGCGATGGCGCGCGGCCAGCTCCACCAGCACGCTGTTGGTGTTGTTCTGGGGCACCGAGTGGTGGCCGCGGCGCTTGCCGACGAAGTGGCGCTCGCAGTGGCCGGGCACCAGATCGAGCAGGGAGCGTGGCACCAGGGCGTCGTAGACAAGGGCGTCGCAGCTGCGCAGCAGCCGGTGGGCCCGCAGGGTGAGCAGCTCCGGATCCCCCGGGCCGGCGCCCACCAGGTACACGGTGCCGGGGAGCGTTTCACTCATGGCAGGGCCTCCAGGGCCAGCAGCAGGGCTTCGCGCAGCCGCGGGCGTTCCAGCAACGGCGCCGCGGCCTCGCCGAGCCGCGGCTGCAGGGCCTCGGTGAGCCGGTTGGCCGCCAGGGCCAGGGGCAGGACGGGGCCGCGGATCGTCAGGGCCAGCTCCTCGGGGTCGGCCGAACTGTATGGAGCGGGGCGGCACAGCGCGCCGCAGCGACGTTCCAGGTGCTGCAGGTAGCGCGTTGCCAGGGGGCCATCGAGGGGGTGATGGAGCAGCAGCGGTCGCGCTGCTTCTTCGGCCAGCGCTGCCCCCGGAGCCGCCACCGGCGCTGCAGCCGTGGCGCCGGCCTCCGCCGCCAGGGCCTGCTGCCAGAGCGGCCAGGCGCCCAGGAACGGCCAGCGCCGCACCGGCCCCTCGCGCCGCAGGGCTGCGACCAGCGCCGGCAGATCGCGGCGGGCATGGGCACCCGGCAGCAGCAGCAGGGGCACCACCAGCAGCGGCCGGGCGCCGCGGGCCACCGGCTTCGGCTCCAGCTCGGTGAGGGCGCGCAGGCTCACCGGCGCCCCGCGCCGTTCCTTCAGGTCGGCCGCCAGCGCCTCCAGCTCCCGCGGCACCAAGCCGCCGGCGCGGCCATGCACCACCCGCAGCAGCGGCGAAGCGGGCAGGGCGCGCAGGCGGCGCTCCAGCCGCTCCGCCAGCGCCGGCACGAGGGCGCGCTGGCGCAGCGGCTGCAGATCGCCCCGGGCATCGGGCAGGCGGGCCAGGGCGTCGATCGCGGCGGCGGCCAGGGTTGGATCGAGGTCGAGGGCCAGGGCGCGCAGGGTCTGGCGGAGTTTCGCCAGCGGCCAGGCGCTCAGGCCCAGGCAGAGCCCTTCCAGGGCCGCCCGCCGCAGGGGTGTGGGCCGCGGCGCCAGGGCCGCCGCGGCCAGGGCCGGGAAGTCGGCGGGGTCGCGCTGGTGGCCGAGCAGCGGCAGCAGGGCGGCCTCGCGCGCCGGGGGCAGCGTCCCGGCCGCCAGGGCCTGGCGCAGCAGGGCGGCCAGCGCTGGCCCGCGTTGGCGCAGCACCTGGGCTGGCAGGTTGGCGTCGGCGCCGGGGTTGGCGAGCCACCAGCGCAGCAGGCGCTCCTGCTGCGCTCCGTCGAGCCCGGGGGCCAGCGCCGCCAGCAGGTCGGGCAGGGGCTCGAGGGTGCCCGCCTCGATCGCCGCCAGCCACGGCTCGTGCGTCAGCGGATCAGGGCCGCGCAGGCGCTGCAGTGCGGCCCAGCGGGCCGGGTGCCCCGGGCCGGGCAGGGTGCTGGGATCGGTGGGCTCGGCCCGGGCGCCGGGATCCGGTGGGGGGTCGAGGCCGGGCGGGGGGGCCACGCGCGCGAAGGGCCGGGGGCTGATCAGCATGGCAAGCGGAACGGGCGTAGCGATGGATACGTTTGGTGTGGACGGCGGCGAGGCGGGCGCCGCAGGGGATGGCCGGCGCTAGCTCTGTGGCACTGCTTCAAGGAGCCGCACCATGTCCCCCACCCTTCGTGGCGCCTCCCCTGACGTTGCCCCTGATTCCTCCCCCGACCCACGGCAGGCTGCGGCCGCCCCGGCCTTCAGCGGCAGCTTCGCGGAACTCAAGGAGCGGCAGCTGGTGTTCCTGCTGGTGCGCCAGCTGGCGGAGGCGCAGTTCTTGCGCGCCGACCGGGCCGCCAGTGAGCGGCTCTGGCAGGAGGTGGCCGCCCTGGAGATCGATCCGGAGCGCATCACCGCCCTCCTGTACCAGAGCCCCGATCTCGCGGACACCGCGGCGATGGTCCGCCTCGACCAGGAGGTCCGCTGCGCATCCCTGCCCCGGGGCCGCGGCTGGTTTGGCGGTCTGGTCGGCGCTGGCACCCTGGTGTTCAGGCCCCGGGGCCGCGGCGCCTGGCACCGAACCGCTCCACGAGCAACGCCTCAAGCACGTCCGGCAACGCGCTGAGGGGCACCCCCTTCTCCTGCAGCTCCGCCAGGCGCGGTTCGGCCGCCATCGATCCGCCCACGTAGATCTTCGCCGCCTCCACCATCGCCCCGTTGTGGCGGGCCTTGGCCCCCATCAGCCCGATCTGGCCGAGGTAGGGCTGGCCGCAGGCGTTGGGGCAGCCGGTCCAGTGGGTGCGCACGGCGTGGGGCAGCTCCAGACGCCGCTCCAGCTCCTCCACCACCGCCTGGGCGGTGCTCTTGGTGGGGATCAGAGCGAAGCTGCAGTAGCGGTTGCCGGTGCAGCTCACCGCCTCCGCCAGCAGCGGCCCGGGTTCCACGGGGAAGCGCTGCAGCAGCGCTTCGGCCAGCAGGGCCTCCACCCGGGCGCCGGGCACGTCGGCGATCAGCACGTTCTGGCTCTCGCTCAGCCGCAGCTCACCGCTGCCGTATTGGCGGGCCAGCCGGGCCAGTTCCGCCAGGTCGGCGGCATTGAGGCGGCCCATCGGCACGTTCAGGCCCACCCAGCAGAAGCCGGCCTGTTTCTGGGGGTGCACCCCGCAGATGTCGCGCGGGGCCCATCGCACCAGGTGGCTGCCGTCGTGGACCTCAGCCGTGGCGGCATCCCCGTCGACGGCCTGCCACTCGCGCAGCACCTGTTCCCTGTAGCCCTCGAGCCCGAGCGATTCGATCAAGTACATCAGCCGGCTGCGGTTGCGCGCTCCCCGATCTCCGTGGCGCTCGAAGTGGCGCAGCACCGCCAGGGTGAAGCCCGGCAGCTGCGACGACCGCAGCCAGAGCCCCAGCGGGATCGCCAGCTCGTTGCGCTGGGCCGAGAAGAACCCGCCCACCAGCACCGTGAAGCCGAGCTCGCTGTTGGCGTGGGCCGGCAGAAAGGCCAGGTCGTTGTGGAGCAGGAAGCTGTCGGGCGCGCCGCCGACGGCGACGTTGAACTTGCGGGGCAGGTTGCGGGGACCACCGGGTGCCAGCAGCCGTTCCTGGATCGCCCCCACCAGCGGGCGGGTGTCGAGGAATTCCTCGGGGTCGAGGCCGGCCAGGGGATTGCCGGTGATGTTGCGCGGGTTGTCGTGGCCCGACTGGCGGCTTGTGAGGCCCACCGCCGCCATCCGCTCCAGCAGGGGGGGGATGTCCTCCAGAAGCAGCCCGCGCAGCTGCAGGTTCTGGCGGGTGGTGATGTCGGCGCTGCCGTGCTCGCCGCAGCGGTCCACCGCCTCGGCCAGCACGTCGAGCTGGTCCGCGCTCACCACGCCGTTGGGCAGCCGCAGGCGCACCATGAACCGTCCAGGGGTGACGGGGCGGAAGAAGATGCCCAGCCACTTGAGGTGGATCGTCAGCGTCTCCTCGTCGAGCTTGTCCCAGCCTGCGGCGGCAAGCTCGGCCAGGCGGGGCTCCAGGTCGAGGCCACAGAGCGCGGCCTTGGCCCGCTCCACCTTGCTGAGAGCAGGAGCCGATGCGGCGGGGGGGGCACCGGGGGCGGTGGCATCGGCGCCGGCCGCGGACGGAGGGGATGGCATGGAGGGCAGTGGGGAGAGGCGACCCGCTGGGCAGGCAAAACCGCTTCCGAAGGCTTCCGCGGGGGAAACGATCCGGGACGGCCGGAGACGGCCACCATTGCTCTCACCCATAATTTGACCATTGGCCATGCCACCCACTTGTTGTCACCGCTACCAAATACCGCGGCCTCCCGGGCGGAGGAGGGGTTTCGGCGGCGGCGCTCCGCGCTGGGGCCTGCCCAGGCCCGCCTGCGCGAGCTGCTCGGCAAAGTGGGCAGCGGTGAGCACACCAGCACAGGCCTGAGCCGCCAGGAGGCGCGCGAGGCGATTGAGCTGATGCTTGGCGAGGGCGCGGACGCGGCCCAGGTGGGGGCGTTCCTGATCGCCCACCGCATCCGCCGCCCCTCGCCGCTGGAGCTCAGCGGCATGCTCGACGCTTACCGCGCCCTGGGCCCCGCCCTGCGCACTCCGGGCCGGCGCGCCCTCTGCTTCGGGGTGCCCTACGACGGCCGTAGCCGCACGGCGCCGCTGCTGCCCCTGCTGGCCCTCTGCCTGGCGGCCGAGGGCCTGCCGGTGCTGCTGCATGGGGGCGATCCGATGCCGGTGAAGTACGGCGTCACCCTGGCGGAGTTGTTCGCGGCGCTGGGGATCGAATGGCGGGGGCTGGCGTTGGCGGATCTGCAGCAGCGGCTCGATCGCCACGGCCTGGCGCTGGCCCACCAGCCCGACCACTTCCCTGCCGCCGAACGGCTGGTGCCGATCCGTGAGGCGATCGGCAAGCGGCCGCCGGTGGCCAGCCTGGAGCTGCTCTGGACCCCCCACCAGGGGGAGCACCTGCTGGTGAGCGGTTTCGTGCACCCGCCCACCGAGGCCCGGGCCTGGGAGGCGCTGGCCGCAGCCGGCGAGCGGGATCTGCTGACGGTGAAGGGCCTGGAGGGCTCCACCGATCTGCCCACCACGCGCGCCGGCATCACCGCCCGCGTGCGCGACGGCGCCGTTGAGCGAATCCTGCTCCATCCCCGCGACCACGGCATCACCGCGGCTGAGCTGGCCTGGACCGGCCTGGAGGCCTGGCGCTCGGACGCCCTGGCGGCCCTGCGCGGCGAGGGGCCGCTGGCGGAGGCCCTGGCCTGGAACCTGGCCGCCTACCTCTGGTTCGCCGGCCGTCCGGCCAGCCTCGGCGAGGGTCTGGAGCGGGGCCGGGCGCTGCTGCTGGCCCGCAGCGGCGAGCGGCTGCGGCAGGAGCTGGCGGGATGAGCGCCTCCGACCGCCACCGCGACCCCATCAGCCAGCGCGTGTTCGGCTTCGAGGCCGACTTCGCCGGCGATCTGCGCTGCCTGCCGATGGCGGTGCGCCGCAAGCTCGACCTGGCCGGCGTGAAGCTGAAGCTGGTGCACTGGCACGCTCTGGCGGAGGACGAGCGGCGGCGGCTGCTGGCCTGGGGCGATGGGGCGACTTCGCTGGCGGAGCTGCGGAGCTGGCTGTTGGAGCGCAGCGCCAGCCTGGCGGAGGGGCCGGCGCGGGCGATCGAGCCGGTGCAGGAACCCGAGTGGCGCGCCGTCGACTGGCCCGAGCCGGTGCTGCGCTCCTGCGCCCAGCTGGGGCTGCCGCTGCGGCCGGAGCGCTGGTCGGCGCTCGATGAACTGCAGCGCTTCGCCCTGGTGAAGCTCAGCCACCCCGGCCATGAGCACCGCAACCTGCCGCGGGCGTTGGCGGAATTCGGGGCGCTGGCAGGGGAGTCCCCGGCGCCGGATCCGCCGCATCGGTAGCAATCGCCACAGTGAACCTGATCGGCCGGGTGGTTAGTTGTTGGCGTCGGTCAGCCTGACGCGCCGGCGTATCCCTCCAATCGGCGCACTTCGTTGCGAAGCCCGATCGATCGGCCGCCTGCTCTCTCCGCGTCCGTCCAGCTATCCGCCCCGCCTTCGGTTCCTGATCCGCCCCTCGTCGTGGCGGCGGCGCCGTGGCGGCATCACCATCCTTCTTTCCCATGGCGTCCACCTCCCGTCGCAGATTCCTGATCACCGCCGCCGGCAGCGCCGTGGGCACCGCCCTGCTCGCCGCCTGTGGCGGCCGCAAGCCCACCGAGGGCACCACCGGTGCCGCTCCCGCCGCGGGCGGTGGCGACACGGAAGTGAAGGGCGCCACCCTGGGCTTCATTGCCCTCACCGATGCCGCGCCGTTGATCATCGCCAAGGAGAAGGGCCTGTTCGCCAAATACGGCATGCCCGATGTGAAGGTGATCAAACAGACCTCCTGGGCCGGCACCCGCGACAACCTCGAGCTGGGAGGCGACAAGGGCGGTATTGATGGCGCCCACATTCTCTCGCCGATGCCGCTGTTGCTCACGGCCGGCACGATTACCAAAAGCAAGCAGCCACTGCCGATGTACATCTTGGCACGGCTGAATCTGCAGGGCCAAGGTCTATCTGCGTCCAAGGAGTACCTCCCCCTCAAGCTTACGATTGACAACAAGGACGGCCTGGCGAAAGCGGCTGAACAGGCCGCCGCGAAAGGCAAGAAGTTCAAGGCGGCCGTCACCTTCCCCGGCGGCACCCACGATCTGTGGATGCGGTATTGGCTCTCTGCCAACGGCCTTGATCCCAACAAGCAGGCCGATCTGGTGGTTGTGCCCCCTGCACAGATGGTGGCCAATATGCAAACCGGCACCATGGACACCTTCTGCGTGGGGGAGCCCTGGAACCAGCGCCTGGTGAATAAGAAGCTGGGCTACACAGCCGCCACCACCGGGGAGCTCTGGAAGCTCCACCCCGAGAAGGCCTTCTCGATGCGAGCTGATTGGGTGGACAAGCATCCGAAGGCAACCCAGGCCCTGCTGATGGCCGTGCAGGAAGCCCAGATCTGGTGCGAAGACCCCGCCAACCTCGATGAGCTGTGCGAAATCACCTCCAAAGACAAGTACTTCAAGGCAAGCGTGGCCGACATCAAGCCCCGCCTGGCGGGCGACATCGATTACGGCGATGGCCGGGTTGTCAAAAACAGCCCCCTGAGAATGCGCTTCTGGAGCGAGAACGCATCCTTCCCCTTTAAGAGCCACGACAAGTGGTTCGTCACCGAAGACATCCGCTGGGGCTACCTGCCTGCCAACACTGATATTGACGCCCTCGTGAACAAGGTGAACCGTTCCGATCTTTGGAAGGAAGCCGCAACGGCGATCGGCCAGAAGGCGGCTATCCCGTCGAGCGATTCACGCGGCAAGGAAACCTTTTTTGATGGAGTGGTGTTCGATCCCGAAAATCCCAAGGCCTATCTTGACAGCCTCAAGATTAAGGCCATGGTATGAAGTCGGCTCGTTCTTTTTCGTCTGATTTTCCAACCTTTCTCCGTCAATGACCAGCCTTACCCCGGCAGCCCGGCCGCGGCGACGTGCCAATTCAGGCCTGCTCAGCCGCCCCTTGCGCCAGGCCATGCCCTACCTGATCTGTATCGGCGGATTCCTTCTGCTGTGGCAGATCCTCTCGCTACTGCTGGGTGTGGGTCGCCTGCCCGGACCGATCAATGTGGTGGTTGACACCTGGGACCCCTACATCAGCCAGCCATTCTTCGATGATGGCGGTACCAGCAAGGGCTTGGGTTGGCAGATTCTGATCTCGCTGCAACGCGTGGCGATGGGCTATGGCCTGGCGGCTGTGGTCGGCATCGCCATCGGTGGCCTTCTGGGCCTTAACCGGTTCATTGGCAAGGGCTTGGATCCGGTCATTCAGGTGCTGCGAACCGTGCCGCCACTGGCGTGGTTCCCTATTTCCTTGATGGTCTTTCAGGACGCCAATACCTCGGCGATCTTCGTGATCTTTATCACGGCAATCTGGCCGATCATCATCAATACTGCGGTTGGCATTCGCGAGATTCCTCAGGATTACACCAACGTTGCTCGCGTGCTGCGCTTGCGCAAGGGGGAGTACATCCGCAACATCGTCATCCCAGCCACCGTACCTTATGTGTTCACGGGCCTGCGCGTCTCGGTGGGTCTGGCCTGGTTGGCGATTGTGGCGGCGGAAATGCTCAAGGCTGATGGCGGCATTGGCTACTTCATCTGGGATGCCTACAACGCTGGCGGCGATTCCAGCTCCAGCCAGATTATTCTTGCCATCGTCTATGTGGGCTTGGTGGGTTTGGCCCTTGACCGTCTGGTGGCCTGGGTCGGTCGACTCGTCGCCAAGGGAGGCAACTGAGCATGGCGCCCGCCTTTCTCACCGTCGACGACGTCACCCAGAGTTTTCCCCTCGCCGACGGCGGCCGTTACATAGCCCTCAAGGACATCGATCTCGAGGTGCGCGAAGGCGAATTCATTTCGCTGATCGGGCACTCCGGCTGCGGCAAGAGCACCCTGCTCAACCTGCTGGCGGGCCTGAGCCAGGCCAGCCGCGGCGGCATCCTGATCGAGGGGCGGCAGGTCACCGAGCCGGGCCCAGACCGGATGGTGGTGTTCCAGAACTATTCGCTGCTGCCCTGGCAGACCGTGCGCCAGAACGTGGCCCTGGCGGTGAATCGGGTGATGGCGGAGCTCGCTGCCGGCGAGCGGCGCGAGATCGTCGACCGCCACCTGGCGCTGGTGGGGCTGAGCGCGGCGGCCGACAAGTTTCCGGCCGAGCTGTCGGGAGGCATGAAGCAGCGGGTGGCGATTGCCCGCGCCCTGGCGATCCGGCCGCGGCTGCTGCTGCTCGATGAGCCCTTCGGCGCCCTCGATGCCCTCACCCGCGGCAACCTGCAGGAGCAGCTGATGCAGATCTGCCAGGAGGCCGGCGTCACCACCGTGATGGTGACCCACGATGTGGATGAAGCTTTGCTGCTTTCCGACCGCGTCGTGATGATGACCAACGGTCCGGAGGCCGGCATCGGCCAGATCCTCACGGTGCCGTTCGCGCGGCCGCGCCAGCGCCTGGCGGTTCTGGAGCACCCCGAGTATTACGGCCTGCGCAGCGAGCTGATCAGCTTCCTGCAGCAGCAGCGCCGCCTGCGCCAGCGCCGCGCCGCGACCACGGCCCCCGCCGGCGCCCCTGCGCCAACCACCGCCACCGCCACCGCCACCGCCCCGGCCGCGGCCTCCGCACCTGTGCCGGTGCGGATCGGCTACCTCCCGGGTCTCGACATCGCCCCGCTGGCGATGGCTCTGGAGCGGCGCCTGTTCGACGACGCCAGGCTGCAGGTGATTCCGGTGCCGTTCGCCGACTGGGAGCGGCTGGAGGAGACGCTGCGCGAGGGCGACCTGCAGGTGGCGGTCACATCTGCCAGCACGCCGCTGGCCCTCAGCCTCGGTCTTGGCGGCGCCGCCCCCTGGCCGGCGATCACGCCGATGACGGTGAGCCGCAACGGCAACGCCCTCTGCCTGGCGAGGCATCTGCGCGAGCAGGGTGTGCAGACGCGCGCGGAGCTGGCGGCCTTCCTGCGCCAGCGGCCGGAGCCGTTGCACATCGCCCTCTCGCAGTGCCACGGCATCCCCGAGCTGCTGCTGCGCCACTGGCTGGCGGGCGGCGGCATCGACCTCGAGCACCAGGTGCGCTTCACGGTCCTGTCGCCGATGACGATGGTGGCGGCGTTGCGGGCCGGGGAGATTGAGGGCTTCATCGCCGGTCGCTTCCGGGTGGCCCAGGCGGTGGCCGAACGCTTCGGCACCGTGATGGCCACCGACCTCGACATCTGGAGCGGCCATCCCGAGAAAGTGCTCACCTGCGCCGAGGGCTGGGCGGAGCGCCAGCCGGAGGCCCTGCAGGCCCTGGCGGCCGGCCTGATGCGCGGCGCTGAGCTGTGCGACGACGGCGGTCGGCGCGACGAGCTCACCGCCGTGCTCAGCCAGCCGCAGTGGCTGGGGACCCAGGCAGCGCTGGCCCTGAGCAGCCAGTTCGCCGACGAGGACGACACCGCCGCCCCTGCCCCTTCCGGCCGCGGCTCGCGACTGCCCTACAACCGCTACCACGTGGACCGGGCCCACATCCCCAACCGGGCCGAGGGGGCCTGGCTGTTGAGCCAGTTCAGCCGCTGGGGCTGGTGTCCCTTCCCCAGCAACCGGGTCGAGTTGCTCAGCCAGGTCTACCGGCCCGATCTGTGCGCCCAGGCCCTGGAGGCGGCGGGCTATGCCGCCCTGCGCCCCGACCGGCACCCCTTCACCCTGGCCGATGGCATCGCCTTCGATCAGGACGACCCGCTTGGCTACCTGCGCCAGCTGGGGGTGCCCCAACCGCCGCAGGCGCCGGTGCCCCTGCCGATCCCCGTCCCCGCCCTTTCCCGCACCCCGTCCTGAGATGGTTCGCTCCGCCCTCTCCCAGCCCGCCGGATCGGCGGCGGCGTTCCTGGAATTCCGCGATGTCGGCCAGGTGTTCCAGACCCGCCGCGGCCCGTTCGAGGCCCTGCGCAACATCGATCTCACCGTGGCCCAGGGTGAATTCCTGTGCGTGATCGGCCACTCCGGCTGCGGCAAGAGCACGCTGCTGAACATGGTGTCGGGTTTTCTGACGCCCAGCAGCGGCCGGGTCACCCTCGAGAACCGTCCGATCGAGGGGCCGGGGCCCGATCGGATGGTGGTGTTCCAGAACTACTCGCTGCTGCCCTGGCTCACGGTGCGGCAGAACGTGGCCCTGGCGGTGAAGGCGGCGCGGCCCCAGCTGGCGGAGCCGGTGCGGCGCCAGGTGGTCGACCACCACCTGGAGATGGTGCACCTGCTCGATGCGGCCGACAAGCGCCCCGGCCAGATTTCGGGCGGCATGAAGCAGCGGGTGGCGATCGCCCGCGCCCTTGCCGTGAATCCGGCGGTGCTGGTGCTCGATGAACCCTTCGGCGCCCTCGATGCGATCACCAAGGAGGAGCTGCAGGAGGAGCTGTTGGAGATCTGGCGCGAACAGCGCCCCACCGTGCTGATGATCACCCACGACATCGATGAGGCCCTGTTCCTCGCCGACCGCATCGTGATGATGACCAACGGCCCCTCGGCCACGATCGGCGAGATCCTCACGGTGCCGTTCGCCCGGCCGCGCAGCTACGAAGCGATCCAGAACGACCCGCGCTATCCGCAGCTGCGGAGTGAGGCGCTCGATTTTCTGTATCGGCGGCATGCGCACCAGGTGGATTGAACCAGGCGCAGATCCCGGCCTGGCTCGCGACCGCTCATCCATGCTTGCTTGCGCCGCCCCGACCCCACCACCCGCGGTTGGAGGGGATGGAAGGCGTGCGCCTGCCGCGCCGTCGTGGATGCTGGAGGCAGGAGTCAGGCCGCGTGATGAACCCCCTGCCCCCGGTTAACGGCTTGTTCTGGGGGCTTCTGGTGCTCGCCCATCTGCAGGCGATCGGCGTGGCCTGGGCGCTGGCCCTGGCCTGTGCTCGCACCCTGCCGCGGCTGCGGGCGCGCTTGCCCGCCGGCGGTGGCGGCTGCCTGGTGCTGGCCTTCGCGTTGTTCGGGCTGGCGGCGCTGGCGGAAACCGTCGACCACACCACCACGCGCTGGCTGTATGTGAACCACACCAGCCCCTGGAACGCTCTGTTCTTCTCGTCCCTGGCGGCCGGCATCGCCCTGCTCGCCGCGGCGCTCAGCGGCAACCGCAGCCTGCGGGTGTCGCTGGGCGCCCTGGTGCTGGCGGGCGCCGCCGGCTACGCGGCGTTGGGCAAGGGCGCCGCGATCGCAACCCAGACCCTGCTGTTGCTGCTGATGCTGCGCCTGTGGTGGCGCACATTCCGCGATCCGCTGCTGTGGCTCTACCCCCTGTTCACCGTGGGGCTCACCACCCTGTTTGGCGCTCTGCTCCATGCCAGCGGCGATCAGCTCTGGCATCTGTTCATCGGCCCGGCCGGTTCCCTCAGTCTGCTGGTGCTCTGGCGTCTCCTGCTGCGGGCGGAGCGGGCTGCAGCCGTACTGCCGCCGCCTTGAGCTCGGGTTGGCCGGAGAGCGGGCAGCCGAGGGCGTGCATCAGCCGGTTGGCCTCGCAGGCCAGCTCGGCCTGGCTGGCGCCCCAGTGCATCGGCAGGAACACGGTGCCGGAGCGGATGTGGTGGCTGATCCACACGCGCACCTCCAGGGAGCCGCGCCGGGAACTCACGCGTGCCCGGCCGCCGTCGCGCAGGCCGGCCCGCTGCGCGTCTTCGGGATGCACCTCCAGCCGCGGTTCGGGATGGGAGCGACGCACCTGTTCCACGTGGGCGGTCCGAGTCATGGTGTGCCAGTGGCCGAGGTAGCGGCCCACGCTGAGCACCAGCGGGTAGGCGTCGTCCGGCGGTTCGGCCAGGCCCAGGGGCGGATCGGCCCAGAGCCGGGCCCGGCCGCTGGCGGTGGGAAAGCGGCGGCCGGCGGCGGCGCCGGGGAAGGGGGCCTCGGCGGTGTAGAGCCGCGCCTGGCCGCCGCCGGGGGCGGTGCCGGTGGGGAAGGGCCACTGCTGGGGGCCCTGGGCGGCCAGCAGGGCGTGGCTGAGGCCGCTGCTGTCGCAGACACGGCCGGCGCTGAGGGCCACGAATTCGTGGTACACCGCGGCGGCATCGGGCCAGGCGAACTGGTGCGCGAAGCCCAGCCGCCGGCCCAGCTCCGCGAAAATGGCCCAGTCGGGACGGGCCTCGCCGGGGGGCTCGCGGAACGCTGGGCAGAGCGTCACGCGCCGCTCCGAATTCACCATCACCCCCGCCTTCTCGCTCCACTGGGCCGCCGGCAGCAGCAGATGGGCCACGGCCTCGGTTTCGGTGCCGGCGTAGGCCTCGCTCAACACCACCAGCGGGCAGTTCGCCGCGGCGGCCCGCACCCGATCGAGGGAGGGCAGGCTCACCAGCGGGTTGGTGGCCGCCACCCACCACAGATCGAGCTCGCCCCGCTCCATCGCCTCGATCTGCTGCCAGGCGCTCAGCCCCGGCTCGGCGGCGATCGAGCCGGGGCCGAACCCCCAGTGCCGCTCCACCTCGGCCCGGTGCTCCGCGTTGGCCACGGCGCGGTAGCCCGGCAGCAGCTGGGCCAGCCCGCCCACCTCCCGGCCGCCCATGGCGTTGGGCTGGCCGGTGAGCGAGAAGGGCCCGGCGCCGGCCCGCCCGATCTGGCCGCTCACCAGATGCAGATTGCATAGGCCGCTCACCGTGGCGGTTCCCTCGCGGCTCTGGTTGACCCCCATCGACCAGAGGCTGAGCACCGCCGGGCTGGCGATCCACCAGGCGGCCAGCTGGCGCAGGGCGGCCTCCTCGATCCCGCAGACGGCGCTTACCCGCTCCGGGGTCCAGGCGCGCCAGAGATCGGCCAGGGCATCGATGCCCTCGGTGTGCGCTGCCACGAAGGCCGCGTCGATGCCGCCCCCCTCCTCGCCCGCCTCTAGCAGCAGGTGGCCCAGGCCGCAGAGCAGGGCCAGGTCGGTGCCGGGGCGAATCGCCAGGTGCAGGTCGGCGGCGTCGCTGGTGGCGGTGGCGCGCGGATCCACGCTCACCAGCCGCAGCGCCGTGCCCGCCTTGCGCTTGCGCTTCAGCAGCCGCTGGAACAGCACCGGGTGGCATTCGGCGGTGTTGGTGCCGATCAGCAGCACCAGCGAGGCGGCATCGAGATCGTCGTAGCAGCAGGGCGGGCCGTCGCTGCCGAGGCTGCGGGCGTAGCCGGCCACCGCCGAGCTCATGCACAGCCGCGAATTGGCGTCGAAGTTGTTGCTGCCCAGGGCGCCTTTGAGCAGCTTGTTGGCCGCGTAGTAGTCCTCGCAGAGGAACTGGCCGGAGCCGTAGATCGCCAGCGCCTCCGGCCCCCTACCGGCAAGGGTGGTGCGGATGCGCTCCACCAGGAGCGTGAAGGCCCGCTCCCAGGAGATCTCCTGGAACGGTTCGTCGGTGCGGGGGCGCCAGAGGGGGGTGGTGAGCCGGTTGTGGTGCAGGGTTTCGCCCACCGTGGCCCCCTTTACGCACACCTGCCCGAGCGAGGAGGGGTGGTGACGGTCGCCGCGCACCCCCCACACCGGCTCGGCGGCGCCGTCGGCAGGCGGCCGCAGCTCCAGGCCGCAGCCCACGCCGCAGTAGGGGCACTGGGCGCGGGCGGTGGCTGGTGCTCCAGCCGGTCCGTGAGGTGGGGTGGTGGCGGGAGCGGAAGCGGCCAGGGCGGCGCTGCAACGGGGCCCCCATTGCAGCGCCGCGATGGGTGGGCTCCCGGTAGTGATCACTACGGTCTGCGCCCCTGGCCTGCAAGCCACTGTTGCCTGCGGTGGGACCCGTGGGAACAGTGGAAGCATGGCTTGTGTTCCCCGATGAGAACGATCCCCGCGCTCGCTGCCCTGCTGCTCTGTCTGCCAGGCCTTGGCGGCATGGCCGCCGCTCCCCCTGTCCGCGCCCAGACGCCGCCGCTGGCCTGTCTCGGCGACACCCGCTCGTTGATCGTCTCCAGCGGCATGCCCTACACGCCGGTGCGGGTGCAGGGCCGCACCGGCTTCTTCGTGGTCGACCTCGGAGCTGATGGCAGCTCCATCTCCCCCACCACCTTCCTCGGCGGGGTTGGCCCGACGCCGCTGCCCGGCAGCCGCGATCGCTTCGCGGGTGTGGATTTCTTCGGGCCCTGGGCGCCTCTTCGCCTGTCTGTGCAGGACCAGAGCCGCATCACCGGCCTGGTGCCGCAGGCGGGCCTGATCGGCACCGATCTGCTGCGCCAGCACGTCTTCACCCTTGACTACGCCAACGGTCTGATCCACCGCGCCGCCCCAGAGCGTTTCTGCTCCGACGCTGCGCTGCGGCAGGCGGGCTTCCAGCCCCTCTCGAGCCAGGGGTACTTCGGCGCGGATCCGGCGCGGCTCCGCTGTCCTGCGGCGCCGCAGCAGCGCCCCTGCCCCAACATCCCCACGATCCCGGTGCGCATCGGTCCGGTGCAGGCCGTCGCCCAGGTGGACACCGGCTACGCCGACACCGCCCATCCCCCTTCGCTGAACATCAACCAGGCCCTGTTCGAACAGCTGCGCCGCCGCGGCGTGCAGCTCCGCCCCGAACCGGCCGCCGACCAGACCCTGAGCACCTGTGTGATCGGCCAGAGCGAGCAGGTGCGCGCCTTCCGCCTGCCGCCGGGCGCGGCGGTGGAGCTGCTGGGCAGCGACGGCCGGGCCGTGCGTCGGCTCGCCGGGGTCACGCTGTTTCTCAAGCACAGCCCGGCGGCAATCGCGGGCTGCGGCGGCATCGGCACCTGGAGTCAGCCGGCCGCCCAGCTCGGGGCCAGCTTCGTCAACGACGGCACCCTGGTGGTGGATCCCCTCTCGCAGCGCCTCTGGTTCCGCGCCCCCGCCAGTGGCTCCTAGGGCCCATCCGGCGGTCGCGGCAGGCGCTTGTCCACCAGGTCGTCGGGCGTGAGCGGCAGGCCGAGCAGCTGCTTTTCGGCGCGCCGCACCGCGGTGGGATGGCTCAGCAGGTGCTCCTCCTCCAGCGGCGGCAGTGCGTCGAGCCGCACCTCGCTCGCCTGGCGCGGCGGCTCCTGCCACACGAATCCGCGCCTCGGCGCCCGCGCGCGGCACAGCGCCTCCACTTCGCGCCGCAGCGCCAGGCGCACGCGGCCGCGCCGCAGGGCTGCGAAGAATTCCGCCGCCGCCACCCGGCCGCCACTACGCGGGCTCGGTCCGTCGCCCCCCACCAGCCGGGCGGCCTCCACATGCCAGCGGGGGGCGCAGTCGCCGGGGGCGGAGGTGTCGGTATCGAGATAGATGTGCAGGCCTTCGCCCCCTGGGCGGGTAACCACCGCCAGGCCGTCGTGGGGGGCGTGGCGGGGCAGGGGGAAGACGCGGCCGCTGGAGCGCTCGCTGACCGGCACGCAGCCGCTGAGCAGAACCAGTGCCGTGGCGATGGCGAGCGGAGGGCGGGGCCGGGGGGGCAACGGAGGTGAAGAGGCTGGGGGCTCCATGGCCCGTTCCCCGCCATGATCGCCATGGGCTAGGGAGGCTGCTCAGCGGCGTAGGCCGTTGCCATGTTGGCGGATTCGTCGCCTCAGCGAGCGGCTGGCGCCCAACCCGGCGGCGGCACCAAGGATTGGCAGCGGCCCGGGGACAGGGTTGCGGGTTACCTGCAGGGAAACGTTGTCGACGCCCAGATTCAAGAAGGATTGATTGTCTGATTCGGCGAAGCGAATGGCGTACGTGCCTCCAGGCGCAAGGTAGGAAAGAATGTCGAAGGAATAATTCGTGTATCCGTTCGGCATGGATGCATGCGGGTCGACAGATAGGTAAAAGTTCGCGAGCACCCCTGCGCCTGTGTTGAGCGGGTCGCTGTCTGCCGCGGCTGCGGTGATCAGATCCACGCGCCCGTGCTGATTGGGAGAAGCGGTGTAGTCGAGCCCGGCGGGATTTACGATCGGGCCAGCCCCGCTCCAATCATTGACGAACATGTCCCAGGACAGGGTCGCCTGGCTGATGCTGCCCGTGGGCAGGGTGAACTTCTGGATCAGGGCGTGGGTGCCGGGTGAGAGCTGGTCGGAGACGCCGTAGAACAGTCCGGAGGCAGCCCCAGCGGTGGCGTTGCCGCTCAACGGCGTTCCGCCCGAATTGTCATCGAGGAAGAAGTCGCCCGATCCCCCTGGTTGGTTGAAAATGGTCCAGCCGGCAAGGCTGCCGCTTTCAAAGTCGCCATTGCTGATCAGTTCAATCGGCGGCATGGCCCTGGCGGCAAGGCACGTGGTCGCCGTTGCTAGCGCGGTGGCTGCCAGGACGAGCCGTCGGATGCCGGGGGTAAATCTATTCATCTTGAACAAAAATACGACGCCTGTCTCTACCACCATGGGTGCCGCGGAGGCCATGGTCAAGTATAAGCCGCTACTTCGAAATAATTGGGAATTTTATAGCAAGAAACGCCACTCCAGCGTGTTCCGGTTCGGGTGTGATCGCGGGTGCTCCGAGCTGGGCCGCCGCCGCCCGGCGCTGCCACGGGGCGCCTGTTGCTGTCTGCATCCGCTGGGAAGCGTGGCCCCATCAGGATGGGGCTCACCGCCGGGGCTTCGCCCCACCCCGCCATGGCCCTCACCCCCTCCACGATGCTGCCCCTGGGCACCCCCCTGCCCCTCGATGTGATGCAGTCCGCCCTCACACCGGTGAGCGGCGGCCCGCTCGATCCGGCTGCCCTCGCCGGCCGTCCCGTGCTGGTGCTGTTCCTCTGCCCGCACTGTCCGTTCGTGAAGCACATCGAGCCGGAGATCGGCCGGCTGGCGGCCGACTTCGGGGAGCGCGCGGCGATTGTGGCGATTTGCAGCAACAGCGTTGCCACCCACCCCCAGGACGGCCCGTCGGGCATGGCCGAGCAGGCTCGCGCCCAGGGCTGGAGCTTCCCCTACCTACAGGACGCCGAGCAGAGCGTGGCCCACACCTTCCGGGCCGCCTGCACCCCTGACCTCTACCTGTTCGACGCCGCCCACCAGCTCGCCTACCGCGGCCAGCTCGATGGCAGCCGCCCCGGCAACGCGGTGCGCCTCGATGGCCGCGATTTGCGCGCCGCTCTGCAGGCCGTGCTCGACGGCCGGCCGGTGCCCCCGGAGCAGCTGCCCTCGATCGGCTGCAACATCAAGTGGCATCCCGGACGGGAGCCGGACTGGGCCGCGCCTGTGCCCGTTTCCTGACGACAGGCGTATGGTTGCCCGATGAACGTGCCCCCCTTCAGTCTCCAGGCGCAGCTGGAGCAGCTCGGTGACCGTCTGGATGCGGCTGTGCTGCAGGTGCTGCGCAGCGGCCAGTACATCGGTGGTGGCACCATCACCGGCTTCGAGCAGGCCTTCGCCGCCTCCTGCGAGCTGCCCCACGCAGTGGGCTGCAACAGCGGCACCGATGCCCTGATCCTTGCCCTGCGCGGCCTGGGCATCGGCCCTGGCGATGAGGTGATCACCAGCTCGTTCAGCTTCTTCGCCACCGCCGAGGCGATCAGCGCCGTCGGCGCCATGCCGGTGTTCGTCGATGTGGAGGAGGGCTCTTACCTGATCGATCCGGAGCGGATCGAGGCGGCCATCACCCCCGCCACCCGCGCCCTGCTACCGGTCCACCTGTTTGGCCGGCCGGTGGACATGGAGCGCATCACCGCCATCGCCGCTGCCCACGGCCTGCGCGTGATCGAAGACTGCGCCCAGGCCACCGGCGCCCGCTGGGCCGGCCGGCCGGTGGGCGGCTGGGGCGATGTGGGCTGCTTCAGCTTCTTCCCCACCAAAAACCTCGGCGCCGCCGGTGATGGCGGTGCGGTGGTGTGCCGCGATCCGGAGCTGGCGCAGCGGATGCGCGAGCTGGCGGTGCATGGCATGCCACGCCGCTACCTGCACACCGATCTCGGCTACAACAGTCGCCTTGATGCGATCCAGGCCGCGGTTCTGTCCGTGAAGCTGCCCCTGCTGCCGGGGTGGGTGGAGCGCCGCCGCGCCATCGCCGCCCGCTACCGCGAGGCGCTCGAGGGGTTGCCAGGCCTGCACGTGGCTGAGGCCGGCCCCGAGGGGCACAGCTGGAACCAGTTCGTGGTGCGCGTTCCCACCTGCCCGAGCGCCGGCGCCGCCTGCGCCGGCTCCTGCACCCCCGCCGCCGACAGCGCCGCCTTCGGTCTGCCCGAAGCCTGCTGCCGCGACTGGCTCAAGCAGCGCCTGCAGGACCTGGGCGTGAGCACGATCATCTACTACCCGATCCCGATCCACCGCCAGCCGGCCTACGCCGATCTCGGCTACGCCCCCGGCAGCCTGCCGATCACCGAACGCCTGTGCGCCGAGGTGCTCAGCCTGCCGATCTTCCCGGAGCTCACCGCCGAGCAGCAGGACACCGTGATCGGCGTGTTGCAGCAACTGCTCGCTGGCGGAGGCTCGGCCTCCGTGCCCCCCGCCAACACCGCCCTGGCCGCTTGATGGTGCCAGCGGCGGGTCAGATCACGTCGTAGCGGCGGATCCATTTCTCTGCCTCGTGAGCGATCGCTTCGCTGATCGCCGGCAGATCGGGGTTGCCGAGAAAGCGCCGGTACACCGCGCGCACCGCTTCGTCGTTGCTGAAGCTGCCCAGTACCGCGGGCGCTCTCTGTAGCGCCTGGGCGAGCGGCTCCCGGTCGCGCAGCCGCTCCAGGGCATAGCGCAACGGTGCGGAGACGATCCACACCCGGTCGATCTCAGGCACGGCGGAGGCGGAGATGCGCACCGGTCGGAAGCCACTGCGCCGCGCTGGATCGCTGATGTGCAGGCCGATCGCTTGCTCCCACTGCATCAGCTTGCCGTAGGCCACCACATCGAAGCTGCTCAGGTCGGCAAATGGACAGACAGGGGCATCTGGCAAGCCGTAAGTGAGTACCTGAATACGGATGTCCTTCGATTGCAGTGTCACTGATGCGGCCAGTCCCGCAAGGCTTGCCAGGTTGAACTGGCCCTGGGTTTGTCGCTCCTGGGAGAGGATGCCGATGCGATAGCCGACCCCATAGGTCCAGCCCTCCACCCCGCTCTCCGGTCGCCCGTCTTGGAGAGCGAAGCGGCCGAAATCGCGGCTGATCACCTGACGGGTGGCAGCGTCGGCGATCTCGCCGAAGCCGAAGCCCAGCCGCCCCGCCTGGCTGGCCGAGACCATCTCGAAACGCGCTTGCTGCACCTCTCCCAAGCGCTGCAGGTCGTCGAGAGGGGGCGGTGAACCCACCGGCCGGCCAGTGATCTGCTCGATAGCCACCGAGCCGCTGCCAGGATCGAGGGGGTTGAGGAGCACCAGGGCCACGGCGTCTAAGGCAATGCGTCCTTCAGGATGGTCAGTCGGTTGTTTGGTGTCAGCTCCGGGGCAAAACGGCATGCAGCGCCTTGAAGTGGGCCTGCTGGCGTTTGTGATCCACGATCGGCTCGGGGTAGCCGCGGCGTTCGAAGGAGCCGATGCGGCCGCTGAGCAGGTCGGGGGTGGCCACGTGGGCCAGCTCCGGCAGCCAGGTGCGGATGTACACGGCCTCCGGATCGAAGCGGGCGGCCTGGGTGGTGGGGTTGAAGATGCGCAGCGGCTTGGGATCCATGCCGCTGCTGGCGCTCCACTGCCAGCCGCCGTTGTTGGCCGCCAGGTCGCCGTCCACGAGGCGGGCCATGAACTGCCGCTCGCCCCAGCGCCAGTCGACCACCAGATCCTTGACCAGGTAGGAGGCCACGATCATGCGGCAGCGGTTGTGCATCCAGCCGCTCTCGTTGAGCTGGCGCATCGCCGCATCCACGATCGGCACGCCGGTGAGCCCATCGCACCAGGCCGCGAACCGCTGCGGATCGTTCTCCCAGGGGAAGTGGCGCCACTGGGGCCGGTAGGGCCCGTCGGCGAGCTCGGGGAAGTGGAACAGGGCCTGTTGGTAAAACTCGCGCCAGGCCAGCTCCTGCTCCCACACGCCGATCGCCTGGCGCTCCTCCTCGCTGCGGGTCGCCGCCAATGCCTCGCGGGCCGCGGCCCAGGCCTGGCGCGGGCTGAGCGTGCCGAACTTGAGGGCTGCCGAGAGGCCGGAGGTGCCGTCGACGCCGGGCAGATTGCGCTCCGGTTCGTAGCGGCCCAGGGCGCGGTGGGCGAAGGCTTCGAGCTGGGCGGCGGCGGCGGCTTCTCCCGGCCGGCAAGGGCAGAGCGAGGCCCCCGCGAAGGCGGGCAGGGTGGTGTCTGGCCCCGCCAGGGCAGTGGCCTCCGGCACCGGCTCCAGCCGGGGCAGGCCCGACCAGAGATCGGGGCGGGGCAACGCGCCGGGGTCGAGATCGAGCAGCTGCTGCGGCGCCGCCACCGGATCGAGGCCACCGGCTGCGGCGCTGCCGGCCGCCTGGCGGCGGGCCACCTGGCCGCGCCAGTTGCGCAGGAACGGCCCGTAGACGCGGTAGGGCTCGCCGACGCCGGTGCGCAGCGCCTCGGGCTCCACCAGCAGCTGGTCCCAGCCCACCTCCACCCGGCAGCCTTCGGCCTCAAGGGCCCTGGCAACCCGCCGGTCGCGGTCGCGGGCGAAGGGCTCCACATCGCGGTTCCAGGCCATCGCCTCCGCCCCCACCGCCAGCGCCAGCCGCGGCAGCCATTCGGCCGGATCGCCGCGCAGCAGCACCAGCCGGCTGCCGGCCTGGCGCCAGCGCTGCGCCAGTTCCACCAGGCTCTCGCGCAGGAACCACAGCCGCGCCGGCGCCATGTCGGCCGCACCGAGGATCGCCGGATCGAGCACGAACACGCCCGTGACCGCCGGGCTGGCGGCCGCCGCTCGGGCCACGGCCAGGTTGTCGGCCAGGCGCAGGTCGCGCCGGTGCCACACCAGCCAGCGAGCCGGGGCGCTCACAGCCCCAGCACCTGCCGGGCCCGGAACCAGGCCGCCAGGCTCTTGCCATCGAGGTATTCGTCGCCGCTGGCCAGGGCCGCATCGAGGGCGGCGGGCTCCAGCAGCAGCACCTCCAGGTCTTCATCGTCGTCGCCGGCGGGCGGCTTCTCCAGCGCGCTGAGCTCGCGGGCCAGGAACAGGTGGATCACCTCATCCGAGTAGCCCGGACACGGCAGCATCACCCCCAGCGGATCCCAGCGCTCGGCCCGGTAGCCGGCCTCCTCCTGCAGCTCCCGCTCCATGGTGCCCAGCGGATCCTCGCCGTCGTCGAGGGTGCCGGCCGGAAATTCGAGGATGCGCGTCTGCACCGCGAAGCGGTACTGGCGCAGCACCACCACCCGCCCGTCGTCGAGCACCGGCACTGCCAGCGACGCGCCCGGATGGCGGATGATCCCGAACTCCCCCTGCACCCCCAGCGGCAGCTCGATCCGGTTCACCTCAAAGCGGAGCTTGCGCGCATCCACGCTGGCCAGGGTCTCCAGGTGCCGCGAGGGCTCGGGCGGGGGGAGGGGGGGCATGGGCAGTGGGGGTGGATGAATCCAGGATGCCTCCTGCTAGGGAGCGCCGGAGCGGTTAATTTGTGCTCATTCGTATTCAGAGGTCCATTCCTGCGATTGCCAGCGGGTCTGCAAGGTATGTCTTCGGGGGCAAAGGGCGGCGGAAGGCCGCCCTGCCGATTGCCTTGCTGATCCTGGAACTAAATCACGATGATGGCCGTAGCAGCAGTGGCGAAATTGTAGTTTGACAAGAAAATGATACTGTCCTGGGTGGCATCAAAGCCGGCGTTGCCGTCATTGAAGGCCACAAAAGTGCCGTTCCAGCCACTAGCAGTGAATGCTCTGGCTGCATAGCTTGTGAAGCTTCTTGTGGTCAGCGCGCCGGCGATTGCAGCAGCGCTGAGTTGGCCGATGTGCGCCAGGCTGGATTGAATCGAACCTGTGGCTCCATCGAAGACTGCGTCGAGACGATCGCCGGAGCGATAATCTGTCACCGTGTCAAATCGATAGGCGCCAGGTGAGCCCAGAAGCGAGTGCTGCAGCCTGCTCCAGACAAAAACGTCCCCGTCCGCACCGCCGCTAAGCAGATCAACACCTGCCCCGCCGTTGATCACATCGCGGCCGGCGTTGCCGTAGATCCGGTCGTCGCCGCTGTTGCCGCTGAGGATGTCGTTGCCGCCTTCGCCGACGATGGCGTCGTCGCCATCGCCGCCATCGGCGCTGTTGTCGCCGCCACCTGTGAAGAGGAGGTC
>JBKDSQ010000068.1:0-49935 GCA_046340895.1 Synechococcaceae cyanobacterium
TCGGCCAGGCTGCCGGCCAGACGCAGTACCCCATCGCCGACCGCGCTCACCCGCGGCACCTGGAACGGCACCCGCTCCAGCCGCACCTGCAAGGTGGGCTGCTCCGAGAGGGGGCGCCGCAGGCCCAGGCGGCCCTCACCGCTGAGCCGCCCCTGGGCTCCCACCCTGGCGGTGAGCTCCTGCAACAACAGCTGCTCGAAGTCGAACAGCACCGTCGCCTCCACCTCCCGCAGGGTCTGGCCGATGAAGCGCAGCTGGCCGCCACGCAGGCGCAGGAACCCGTTGGCGATCGGATCGCTGAGGCTGCCCCGGACCAGCAGCTGCAGGTCGGAGCTGCCGCGCTGCACATCCAGGGCCGTACCGGCGAGGCGGGTCAGAAAGCGCAGGCCGTCGCCGCGGCTGGCAAGGCGCAGCTCCAGCGCCTCGCGCCGGGGATCGAGCGGAATCAGCCCGGCCAGATCCAGGCTGTTCTCCGCCCCCTCCGCCTGCAGCGCCAGATCGACGCGCACACCGCCGCTCTCCAGGGCCAGGCGGCCCCGCGGCAGCGTCAGCAACCGGTCGCCCAGACGGGTGTCCGGGAGGCCCAGATCCAGCACCAATTCCGGCTGGGCGCCGCCAAGGGAATAGCGGCCGCGCGCCGCCAGTGAACCCCGCAGGCTCTCGGGCAGGGGAACCAGCAAGGCCAGCAGCGCCAGCGACAGGCCGGAGAGATCGAACTCCCCCTCACCGCGGAACAGCCCCCCCTGCAGCCGCAGTTCCACCGGCCGGGCCGCCAGGGCCTGGTCTCGGTCCTGCTGGCGCAACCAGAGATGGCCGCGGGCGCTGAGGTCGGCCCGGGCGCTGCGCAGGTCGCTGCCCGTGAGCACCAGATCGGCATCGATGCGGCTCTGCAGCCGGCCCAACAGCTCCCGGCGGTCGATGCGAGCCTCGCGCCGGTCCCGCTCCGCCAGATGGGCGATGGCCGCCTGGAGCGCGAGCAGCTGGGCATCGAGGCTGCGGCCCGCGGTGAGGATCGCCGGGCTGCCGAGGGCAACGGCTCCGGGGCGGGCCGGGGCCGGGCCGCCCAGCCAGAGGGGCCAAGCGGCGAGCATCTGGCGGAACAGGCCGGCGCTGAGCTGGCGGGCGCGCACGTCGGCGCGGAAGGGACCGCCCCAGCGGCCCTCGAGCCGGGCCTCGATCCGGGCGTTCGCCAGCGGCTCCACCCAGCCGCGCAGGCTGTAGCGGCGCTCGCTGTAGCGCACATCCGCCTGGATCATGCGGCCGGCGATGCCCAGAAAGCGGGGCTCAGCCAGCTGGATCGCGCCATCGAAGGCCAGCGGTTCAAGGCCGAGGCTGCCGCTGCCGCTCAACGTTCCCTGCAGCGGCTGGAAGCGGCGGCGCGGGCCGGTGGCCAGGGTCAGGCCGGCAAGGGGAAACTGGCGCGCCTGCCAGAGGAAGCGCTCCGGCTGACCCGTGAGCTGCAGCAAACCGCCCTGGCGCTCCAGGTCGATTCGAACCGGCATCCAGCGCCGATCCAGCCAGGCTGCGATCCGCCCGGCCGGCGCGGGTGCCAGCGCTTCGAGCTGCAGCAGGCCGCTGCCGCCCGCCCCTGCGGCCGCGAACGGCAAGCCCGAGGCCTGCAGGCGGCCCTGCCACGTCTCCCGAAGCTCAAGCGGCCCGGCACCAGGCTCCCGCACCCGCAAGGCCAGATCGGGCCGCAGGGCGGCCAGCGGACCCATCAGGCTGCCGCGGACATCGAGACGGCCCCACAGGCGCGTGCCGACGAGCGCCTCGAGCCGCTGCAGCGGGTAGTCGCGCAGGTCGAGATCGGCGGCCAACTCCCCCGCCACCAGCCCACGACCGGGCTGCAGACCCAGGGGCAGCCGGGCGCTGGCCTGCAGATGGGGGCTTTGGAAGCGACGCAGCTGCAGCAGCCCATCGCTCCAGAGCAGGGAGGCCTGCCAGGGACCGATCAGGGCGAGGTGGGCCGGGGCGGTCTCCACGGCCAGGCGGGGCCGACCGAGGCGGCCGTCGAGGCGCAACGCCCCCAGCAGGCTCTCCTGGCGCAGCCAGGCCGGCAGCTGTGCTCCCCTGGGCAGGTCGCTGGGCTCCAGCAGCCAGCCGCCCCGCAGATCGAGACGGCGGCCAACGCTGCCCTGCGCCCGCAGCCAGGAGGAGCCCCGCCGGGCCTCAAGCCGGCTCACCTGCAAGGCGCCGTTGTGCCAGCGCCCGCCCAGGCGAGCCTGGATCGGCAGGGCCGCCAACGGGTTGTCGCCCGGGGGCCGGGCGTCCAAGCGAACCGCCAGCCGCCGTTGCCCATCCAACCGGCCGGCCACCCGCCCACTCCAGCCGGCGAAACCCCAGCGGCTTTCCGCCAACCGCAGCGCTCCATCGCCGCAGGCGATCGGGGCCCGCTCCAGACGCAGCGGCGGCGAATCTCTCCCCGGCTGCCAGCGCAGATCCACCAGGGTGAGGTTGCCCTCACACCCCGGCCGGCCTTGGTCGAGGCGCAGGCGCACCCGTCCGTCGCTACGCCCCTCCAGGCGCCCCGGCAGGGGCAGCAGCGGCCGCAGCGGCTGGATCGGAAAGCCCCGCGGCTCCACCAACGCTTGCCAGCGCCGCTGGCGCCAGTTGCCGCTGCCGCCGATCACGGCACTGCCTGGCAACCCCGGGGCGGTGGCCCGGGCCCTGAGCTCCAGGGCGCGGCGACGCAGGCCCAGGTTCACCTGGCCGGCGGCCTGGAGGGTGAGGGGCCGGGCACGGTCCGTGGAGAAGCCCCACAGGCGCAGCGTGGCCGGCTCCAGCAAGCGCAGACGCAGCTCCAGCGGCGGCGGCTCCCCCCCGGGCGGCAGGCTGCCGAGCACCCACACCTGGCCTTCGGCGTTGCGGCGCAGATCGGCCTGGGCCCCTTGGAAGGTGAGGTCGAGGATCAGCTGGCGACTGCGCCAGCTGGCGAGCGGATCAAACGACACGCTTGCGCCCTGCACCCGCACCGAGGACGCGTCACGGGGACCGGGCAGGATCTGGCTGGGTCCGATCCGCAGGCCGTCGGCGCCCACGCCCTGCAGCGGGCCGAGCCGCAGCGGATGGCCGAGAGAGCGGCTCACCTGGGCCTCGATCCACGGCCGGGTCCGCCCGTAGAGCCTCTCCAACAGGGCCTGCCAACCGTTCACCGCCGCCAGCAGCAGCAGGCCACCGGCGCCACCAGCCACCAGCAGCGGCAGCCAGGGGGATGGACGGGGGCGGCCGCCCGTCTCTCCCACCGAGCTGGGGCGCCATCGCCGCCGCGTTCTCTCCGGCAGCCGCCGCATCCGTTGGGACCGTCACCGCCGGGACGGGCGCAATATAAGGACCCTGTTCCGCCTTACCCAGCCCCCATGGCCGCCGATCCAATCCTGTTCGTCGCCGGGGAATGGCTGGGGGCCGCCAGCGGCCTGCTGGCCCTGCTCACCGCGGCGGGATTTCTCAACCGCTGGGGCATCCGTTTCCGGCTGGTCGGGGTGACCAGTTTCACGGCCCTGCTGGCGATCTCCTGCCTGGCCTTTGCGGTGAGTTACGTGCCGCGGGTGAGCGTGGCGGGGGCCCTTGCGGTGCCGGTGGTGTACGACAACGGCGGCGATCTGGTGGTGGCAGCCTCCACCGAGCCCCTGCCGCGCGAGGCCTGGGGGCCCACAGCCGAGCAGGTGGCCCGCAACCTCCGTGGCAGCGGCCGCGTCAGCGCCGATGGCCACGTGCGCGTGCGGCTGCGGGCCATCGAGCCGTTGGAGACAGGGGCCGCCCAGCCCGTGATCCTGGCCGAGGCGGACCGCGATCTGGCGCGCGGCGAGGTGACGGTGCAGATCCAGCTAGGCCAGCGCGCCGGTCGCTCCACGAACTGACCCCGACCGCCCCCCGCAACCGCAGCGACGTTCCTCAAATGGAACATGTCTGGAGTCCTTGCGGATTGTCTCCGGCTTTTCTCCCCGCCATGACCCGCCGTCCGGTGCGCCAGTCGCGCCCCCGGAGCCTCCGGCTCCGCGGATCCCTTTCCCGCCTTGCCAGCACTCTGCTGTTGGCCAGTTCCCTGCTGGCCTTCCAAGCCGCCCCCGCCCAGGCCGCCTCGGCCCTTTTGGAGACGGTGAAGCAGAACCCTGCCCTGGCCCGCAAGCTCTGCGAACGCTTTAAGCAGTACAACGCCCAGGGCAAGTCGGCCACCTCCAGGGAGGCGATCAGCTGGGTCGCCGCCGACCAGGATCTGAGCCCGGTGGATGCCGAGGTGCTCAGCACCTACGTGATCGGCCTGCACTGCCCCGACGTGCGTTGAGTGGGTCCCGCCGCGACCCTGACGGCTGGCTCCACGAATGGCGGCAGGATTGCTGCGACCGCTGGATGGAGACCCCCGACGGCCTCCATCTGGCCACCCGTCTGTGGCGGCCTTCGCAGGGGTACGGCCCCTGGCCCACCCTGCTGATGCGCCAGCCCTATGGCCGTCGCATCGCCTCCACCGTCGTCTACGCCCATCCGCGCTGGTACGCCGCCCACGGTTTTCTGGTGGTGGTGCAGGACGTGCGCGGTCGCGGCGATTCCGAGGGCCGTTTCGAGGGCTTCGCCCAGGAGGCCGGGGACGGCCGCTGCGCCGTGGCCTGGCTGCGAGGCCAGCCGGAGTGCAACGGGCGCGTGGGCACCTACGGATTTTCTTACCAGGGGCTCAGCCAGCTGCTGATCGGAGTGGGCGCCTCGGCCAACGCCCACCTCCCCGATGCCCTCGCCCCGGCGATGTGCGGCCTCGATGAGCGGCGCCACTGGGCGAGCGAGGGGGGTGCGCACTGGTGGGCGCCACTGCTGGGCTGGGGCCTGCAGCTGGCGGCTGAAGGCTGCCGGAGACGGGGCGAATCCGCCGGCTGGGAGGCGATCCGCCGTTGCCTGGAGAGCGGCAGCTGGCTGCGCGAAGGGCTGGATCTGCTGCGGCAGCACGATCCCCAGGGGATGGTGGCGGGCTGGCTGGGGCGCGATCCGTCCCAGGCGGAGGGATGGCCCGTGCATGAACCCGCGGCGGAGCTGCTGCGGCGGCCGATGCTGTTGATCGGGGGCTGGCACGATCCACATCTGCGTGGCGTGCTCGACCTCTGGCGCCGCAGCCGGGCCGCTGGCGGAGCGCCAGAACTGCGGATCGGCGCCTGGACGCACCTCGACTGGCAGGGCGGCGTCGACGAGCACCAGCTGGCCTTCTTCCGTCGCCACCTCCAGGACGGGCAGACCGAGCCGAGCGGCTGTGCCGCGGCTCCGGTCGTGCTGCAGGACACCCTCACCGGGAGCTGGCGCCAACTGACCCTGGCCCAGCCCCAGCGGAGCAGGCTGGAGCGCGCGGAGCGAAAGGTGTGGCGGCTGCACAGCGACGGGCGCGCGGCGGTAGCGAGCGACGCGGGGTCGCTGCGGGCCGAGCCGGCCGCGGGCCACGCCGATGCGGCCGGCATGTCAGATCAAGACTGGCTGAGCCTGGTGCACGATCCCTGGCGACCGGTGCCGGGGCGAGGTGGTCACCTCGGCCTGGAGCCGGGGCTTGTGGAGCGGGGTGACCTCGATCGCCGTAGCGATGTGGCCTGCTTCACCAGCGCGCCACTGACCGAGGCGCTCGAGCTGCTCGGGGAGCCACGACTGGTGATCGGCGTACGGGTGCAAGAGCAGGGGTTTGATCTGTGCGCGGCGCTGGCGCGGGTCAGCGCCGACGGCAGCCGGGTGAGCCAGCTGGGCATGGGATTGCGCCGCAAGCGCGGCAACTGGGGCGACTCCGGCGGCACGCACGAAACCACAAGGGTGACCCTGCGCCTGCAGCCGCTGCGGGCGACGCTGCAGCGGGGGGAGCGATTGCGCCTGTCCCTGGCGGCAGCGGCCTGGCCACAGATCGGGGTGAATCCCGGCGATGGAAGCCAGATTGCGGGGCCGATCGGCCCCAGCTCCGCCGAGCACCGGGTGATCACGCTGGAGCTCCATCTGGCCGGCGCCCGGCTGTGGCTGGCGCCAGTCCCGGGCCTTGGCTGAACGGCCCACGCGGTAACCCGAGCTGAGGCGGGCTGGGAAGATCCAGGATCTGGGGCAGACTTGGGCCGCTCCGACCGCCTGTTCATGCTGCGCTCCCGCCTCCCTGGCCCGGTCTCCGCCGTTCTGGCGGTCGCCCTGGCCGCCGCCGCGACCCTGCCGGCCCTGGCGCAGCAACCCGGGCCCGTGGCCATACCCGCGGCCCCGGCGGCCACTGGCGCCCGCACCGAAGTCAACGCCCGCCAGGCTGCCGAACGGATCCTGCGGGTGCTGCAGCAGCGCGACGCCAACGCCCGCTTCGCCCAGTTCGCGCCCGAGCTGCAACGGGTCACGAGCCCCAGCATGATCGCCCAGACGATGAAAAACCAGCCGCAGCTCCTGAGCTGGACGATCACCTCGGTCCAGCCCGGCTATGACTCCAGCACCGTGGAGGCCACGCTGCGCACCAGCCGAGGCAGCCGCCAGCTGTTGATGGTGATCGACGCCAACGGCAAGATCACCGGGTACCACTTCGATGCCAGCGATGCCCCGGCGGAGGCGGTGGTGCGGGATTTCATCACCGCTCTCTCGCGCGGCCACTTCATCTCGGCCAGCAGCTTCCTCAGCCCGTCCCTGCAGGAGGAGATCCCCCAGAGCCAGCTTCAGGCCAGATGGCAGCGCCTGCAGCGGGAGACGGGCGAGTTTGTGCGCATACGCCGCGTCTCGCGCGCCGAAAACACACCGGAGATGAAGCTGGTGATCGTGACCACCGAGTTCAACCGGCTCACCGACAACCTGTTCGTGATCCTCGACGACCGCAACCAGATCATCGGCGTGGATTTCCCCACAGAACCCAACGCCCCCACCCCGGCACCCTGAGCCCAGGCGCACGGATCCTTCAGCCGGCGTAAGCTCCCGGCGCACCCACTGCTTCGCTGCCCATGACGATCGCCAGCCTGGAGTGGATGTCGGAGGACGCGACAAGGCTGGCGGAATGCCGTCACGACCACCCCTTCGCCGTGCTGGGCCCCCAGCCGCAGCCCGAGGGTGGCTGGGTGGTGCGGGTGTGGATGCCCGAGGCGGAGGCGGTCACGCTGCTGGGCGGGGCCCAGGAGCTGCCGATGCAGACCCCGCATCACCCGTGGCTGTTCGAGGCCGCGGTGGAGGGCGATCCCGGCTGCGGGTACCGGGTGCGGGTGCAGCGCGGCGGCCTCGTGCACGAGCAAAACGACCCTTGGGCGTTCCGGCAGGAGTGGATGGGCGAACTCGACCGCCATCTTTTCGCCGAGGGCAACCACCACCACATCTGGGAGCGGATGGGCGCCCACCTGGTGGAGCGGGACGGCGTCGCCGGTGTGATGTTCTGTCTGTGGGCTCCCAACGCCCGCAGCGTGGCGGTGCTGGGCGACTTCAATGGTTGGGATGGCCGCCACCATCCCATGCAGGCCAGGCTTGGCGGCTGCTGGGAGCTGTTCATCCCCGGCCTGGCGGAGGGAACGATCTACAAGTACGAGGTGCGGGCCCAGAACGGCCACTGCTACCCCAAGGCCGACCCCTACGGCTTCCGCCACGAGGTGCGTCCGGCGAACGGTTCGGTGGTGGCGGCCCGCGGGCGCTACCACTGGCACGACGCAGCCTGGATGGAGGAGCGCGACAGCCGCAATCCGCTGCAGCAGCCGATCTCGGTCTACGAGGTGCACCTGGGCAGCTGGCTGCATGCCGCCGCCGATGAGCCCTTCCGCGAAGCCGATGGCAGCGCGCGCCCCCCGGTGCCCGCCGCCGACCTCAAGCCCGGCGCCCGCCTGCTCACCTATTCCGAGTTCGCCGACAAGCTCATTCCCTACGTGAAGGAGCGAGGCTTCACCCACATTGAGCTGCTGCCGATCTCGGAGCATCCCTTCGATGGCTCGTGGGGCTATCAGGTGACCGGGTGGTACGCCCCCACCAGCCGCTACGGCAGCCCGGATGAATTCCGGGCTTTTGTCGATCGCTGTCATGCCGAAGGCATCGGCGTGATTCTCGACTGGGTTCCAGGCCACTTCCCCAAGGATGCCCATGGCCTGGCCTTCTTCGACGGCCAGCACCTGTACGAGCATGCCGACCCGCGCATCGGTGAACACAAGGAATGGGGCACGCTGATCTTCAACTACAGCCGCAACGAAGTACGTAACTTCCTGGTGGCCAATCTGGTGTTCTGGTTTGAGGAGTATCACATTGATGGCATCCGTGTCGACGCCGTAGCCTCGATGCTGTATCGGGATTATCTACGGCCCGAGGGCGAATGGCTGCCCAACGAGCATGGCGGTCGCGAGAACACAGAAGCGGTCCGCTTCCTGCAGCAGGCCAACCACGTGCTGTTCCAACATTTCCCGGGCGCCCTCTCGATCGCCGAGGAGTCCACCACCTGGCCCCTTGTCACCCAACCCACCGACATCGGCGGCCTCGGCTTCAACCTGAAGTGGAACATGGGTTGGATGCACGACATGCTCGACTATTTCGAGCTGGACCCCTGGTTCCGCCAGTTTCATCAAAATCACGTCACCTTCTCGATCTGGTACGCCTTCACCGAGAACTTCATGCTTGCCCTCAGCCACGACGAGGTGGTACACGGCAAGAGCAATCTGCTCCACAAAATGCCTGGCGATGACTGGCAGAAGTTCGCCAATGTGCGCGCCCTGCTCGCCTACATGTGGACCCACCCAGGTAAGAAAACCATCTTCATGGGGATGGAGTTCGGCCAGCGGGCCGAATGGAACGTGTGGGGCGACCTGGATTGGGATCTCCTCCAGTACGAGCCGCACCAAGGCTTGCAGCGCATGGTGGACGACCTGAATACCTTTTATCGCTCGGAACCCGCCCTCTACGGAGACGACTTTGACCAGTACGGGTTCCAGTGGATTGACTGCAATGACAATCGCCACTCGGTGATCAGCTTCATGCGCCGTTGCAGCGCCACCGGGAGCTGGGTGGTGGTGGTGGCGAATTTCACTCCCACCAGTCACTCCAGCTACCGCATCGGCGTGCCTCTCGACGGCTTTTACAGTGAGGTGTTCAACAGCGACAGCTGCCGCTATGGCGGCAGCAACCTGGGCAATCTGGGGGGCAAGTTCACCGAGTCCTGGGCGATCCACGGCTATGAGAACTCCCTCGATCTCTGCCTGCCGCCGCTGAGCGTGATGATCTTCCGCCGCGATGATGTGCGCAGCCTCGCTCGAGAGCAGGAGCGGCTGGAGGCTGCACAGGAGGCCTGAGCTCAGGGGCCGGGGGCAGGGGGCAGGCCGGCCTCGCCGGTCTCCCTCTCGAGCACAGCCCGGTCGATCGCCTGGCGGGTCAAGGTGCTGAGCAGGGCTGCCCGGGCCACCTGCAGGTCCCGCTCAACCAGCAGCACCTCGGTGATCGGCTCCACCTGGGCGCGATACCGCAGACGCGCATCGCGCACCGAGCGCTCGCCGGCGCTCACCGCCTCGCGGCCGGCGCGGATGCTCTCGGGTGCTGCCTGCAGATCGCTCCAGGCACGGCTCACCTCCTGGCGGATCCGCTGGCGGGCCACATCCTCATCGGCCCGAAGCAGCTCGGCGTCGCGCTCGGCCACCGCGGCTCCCGCCTCGGCGCGCCCCCCATCCCAGAGCGGCTGGCGCAGCATCAGGGCCACACCCCAGTTGTAGAAAGAGCCGGCCGCATAGCCGCTCTGCTCCAGGGTCGGCAGGGGCAGGGGCACCGGCCCATCGACGCGGCCACCTTTCTGCAGCACCGGCACGCTCAGCTGGTCGCCGCTGTAGCCGGCCCCGGCCAGCAGTGCCAGGCTCGGATAGAGGCCGGCACGGGCGGCGCGGGCCTGCTGGCGCTGGGCGCGCTGCTGCAGACGCAGCGCTTCGAGAAGCGGCCGGCCCTCGAGGGCCTGGCGAAGGGTGGTCGGCAGGTCGGCGGGCCAGGGGGGCTGCTCTTCGATCGGGTCAGCGGCCTGCAGCGGCGAGGCCGGCGGGCGATCCAGCAGGGTCGCAAGGATTTCACGCTCCGCTGCGATCTCGGCCTGCACCCGGGCCAGGCCCTGCTCGTCGCTGGCGCGCAGGGAGCGGGCCCGCAACACATCGATGCGGGCGGCCAGACCGCGGCGCAGAAAGGCCTCCGCATCGCGCTCGATCGCGCTGGAAGCAGCCAGGGCGGCCTGCCAGACCGGGAGCAACGCCTGGCCGAGCTGCAGCTGGCGATAGCTGCGCACCAGCTCGAAGCGCGCCTGGCGTCCGCTCTCCTGGCGGGCGACGCGGCTGCTGTCGCGCTGGGAGCGGCTGGCGGCGATCAGGGCCAGCTGGCGCAGAGGCAGCAGATCGGCCTCCAGCACCACCCCCACGTTGCCGAAGCTGTTGCGTAGCACCGCGTAGCCATCGTTCTCGATCGAGAGGCTCAGATCGCCAAGGGTGGGCAGGTTGGTGAGCACCCCCACCGAGGTGCCCACCTGGGTGTAACTGCCGAGACCGAGCAGGTTGAGCTGGGGCATCAACAACGAACGGTTGAGACGCACCAACGCCGAATCCCGCTCCAACAGCCGATCGGCCCGCTCCAACGACACCGAGCCGGGCAGCCCCTGCTCCAGCACCTGTTCGAGCGTCAGCGATTCGGCATGGCCAGCCGGGGCGCTGGCCGCCAGCGCGAGGGTGGCGACGAGGGCGGAAACCAGAGGGAGGCGGCGATGCGAGCGCGCGGTCGCAGACACGGTGGGGAGAGGGCGACGGCGGACCGCATGACCTTAAGGGTCTCTTCCCCTACGATCCAGCCAACTTCTGGGGTCCATGGCGCAGGCAGCTGACAGCCCAGCCGACAGCCACGCGGACGGCGACTCCCCCCGCCTGGGTCGTCCGCTGCCCGAGCGGATCGGCCGCCTCTACCGGGCCTTGCCGATGCTTTTGGTCTGCGCGGCCACCCTGCACTGGGCCAGCCGCCCCTCGGTGCCCGTACTGGTGCGGGGGATGGGCCTGATGTCGCCTCCCGATGCCCGCCGCGGCTTCTACGCCCGCAGCGCCGGCCAGGTGCAGTCGATCGACGTGCGGGTCGGGGAGTCGGTGCGGCGCGGCCAGCGGCTGGCCCTGCTCAACCGCATCGACCAGAACGCCCCCGGCGGTGGCGCGGCCGCCAGCGGCCCCCAGGTGATCAGCGCCCGGCTTCAGGCGGTGCGCCAGCAGCTGCAGGTGCTCGGCGTGCAGGCCCGCGCCTTCGACGACCAGCAGCGCGCCCTCGAGGTGCGGCGCCGCCAGATCGAGACCACCAACAAGCCGGTCACCAGCCAGCTCAATGCCCTGGAGGAGCTGCGCAGCGATGACGTGATCGCCCGCTACAGCCCGCTCTGGGTGGGGGCCCAGGATCTGGTGCTGCGCAACAAAGCCGACATCTCTTCGGTGGATGCCGCCTTGGCCCAGCTGCGGGCCCAGCGCGCCTCCCTGCGGGCCCAGGCCGCCGAGCTGGCGGCACAGCGGGCGGCCCTGGAGAGCGAGGAGTTCAGCCAGGAGGTGTTCAGCCCCGTGGAGGGGCGCGTGCTGGATCTGGCGGTGCTACCGGGCCAGCCCGTGGCCCCGGGCCAGCGTCTGGGCAGCATCGGCCTGCCGCCCACCCACGAGGGCCGCCTGGCGGTGGTGCTGTTCACAGCGGCCGATGCCACCCGTCTGGAGGTGGGCGATGAGGTCAAGCTCACGCCCCAGCTACTCAGCCGCGACAGCTTCGGCAGTGCTGAGCAGCGCTATGGACTGGTGCCGGGCCGGGTGGTGAGCCTCTCGCAGGAGAGCGTCGATCTGGCGGAGGTGTCGAGTGCGGTGGGCAGCCAGGAGGAGGCGGCCAACCTGATGGCCAGTGCGCGGCAGAAATCCTTCGGCGATGGCGGCGACCTCACCGCCCAGCTGCCGGGCCGAACCGGGGCGCCGCTGGTGTTGGCGGTGGTGCGGCTGGAATCGGCCCCCACCCCCTCCGGCCTGGCCTGGACCCGCAGCAACGGCCCGCGCCGCCCCCTGCCCCAGCGGACCCCTGCCGAGGTGGAGGCGGAGGTTGAGAAGCGCGCCCCGCTCAGTTACCTGCTTCCCTTCTGGCGCTGGATCGCCGGAGCCCGCGCATGAACCATTCTTCGCCCAGCAGGCGGCGCCCCCGCCCGGCCGCAGCCCTGCTGGCCCCTTGGCTGGAGCCCTGGCCCTGGGTCAGCCTGGGCCTGCTGCTCCTCTGCAGCCGAACCGAACCGCCGCGCCTCTGGTTCTGGCTGGCGCTGCTGCTGATCAGCCTGGTGGTGGGCCTGTTGCGCAGCCTGGCCCGGCGCCCTTGAGCAGCGCCGCACCCCTGCGCGCCCCCCGGTTGGTGCTGGTGG
Organism: Synechococcaceae cyanobacterium; assembly: GCA_046340895.1. Classification (GTDB taxonomy): domain Bacteria; phylum Cyanobacteriota; class Cyanobacteriia; order PCC-6307; family Cyanobiaceae; genus Cyanobium. The sequence continues at coordinate 12,314 of JBKDSQ010000068.1, forward strand.
TGGCGCTGGCCACGGCCCTCACCTGGTCGGCCTGCCATGCGCTCGGGGTGGGTGGTGGCGCCCCCTATGGCGTGGTGGTGGCGGCGGTGATGGTGCGGCCCGACTTCCGCCGATTGCCCCCGCCGGTGTTCGTGCTCTTGCCGGTGGTGGTGGGCCTCGGCCTGGGACTGGGCACCCTGTTGCGGCCGTTGATCGAGGCGCCGCCGGTGTGGCAGTTCGCGGTGGTCACGGTCTGCGCCCAGCTTCTGGGCCAGGCCCTGCCCGACAAACTGATGGCGGCCCGCAACCTGCTGGCGGTGATGGCCGTGCTCCCCCTGCTCGGCCCCGATGCCACCTGGCTGGGTGCCTGGCAGAAGGTGGTGGCGGTGGTGATCGGCTTGCTGTTCGCCACCGTTCTGCAGGCCCTGCTGCGCCTCCCCGCCGACGAGGCCCCGGAGCTGGAGGAGCTGCCGTTGCCGGCCCGCAGCCTGGCCCAGCGCTTCGGCGATCCCTTCTTCTGGCGCAAGCTGATCGTGGCAGCCCTGGCCCTGAGCATCGGCATGGGGCTGGGGGCGGTGAATCCCAAGTACCTCTATTTCGGCGTGGTGCTGCTGCTCAATGACAGCCTCGGCGCCACCCTCGGCCGGGTGCGCGACCGCATGACCGGTGTCAGCCTCGGGGTGCTGATGCCCTGGCTGGTGTTCAACACGCTCGGGGTGAGCAGCGTGGCGGTGGGCCTGGTGATGGGGGGCACGACGGGACTGCTTGAGGCCCTGGGACTGCGGGCCCACCTGCGCACCGCCCTGATCTCCAGCGGCGTCACCTTTGCCGGCTATGGCGTGCTCACCGACTGGTACGTGCCGAGCCGCTGGGTGGATTACCTGCTCGGCTGCGGGCTGGCCCTCGGCGTCTGTCTGGCCTTCGACCGGGGCTCGGCGCTGCGGCGCTTCCGGCAGCTGGCCCAGGCGGAGCTGGCCCAGGGAGGGCGGGTGGAGGAGGACCCTGCACACCGTCAGGAACGGGAGCGGCTGCTTCCCAATGCGCTTGAAGAGGCCCGCTGGCTCGGCCAGGAGAAGGAGCTGCGCGCCTTGCTGGACAGGCTGGAAACGCCGGCGGCCAGGGCTCAGAGCGCCGGCTGAGCTTCGTCGGCTGGGGGCGGGGCCGGTTGGGTCAGGATGCCGCGGCTCTCGAAGCGCTGCCACACCGCCAGCAGCACATCGGCGGTGACCTTGCCGGCGGTAAGCGGATCGGCGATCGAGAAGCTCAATCCATACCGGTTGGTGTCGCTGCCGAATTCGATCAAGCGTGCCCGCGGTGCCGGGTCCTGGAGCACGGAGGGATTCTCCGCGGCGATGCTCTCCAGCAGGTTCAGGATTTCGTGGGGCGGCCAGGCGGGCTGGGCCTGAATTTCAAAACGGCAGCGGCGCATTCGATCGCTGCGGGTGTACGTGGTGGTGGTCTTGGTGAAGAAGGTCTGGTTCGGCACCACCAGCTCGGCGTTGTCGCTGCCGCGCCAGAGGGTGGCCGCCCGCAGCCCGAGGCGCCTCACCTCGCAGGCCTCGCCCTCGTGCATGAGCACCTCGCCCGGACGCACCGACCCCTCGAACAGCAACCAGAGGCCGGAGATGAAGTTGGAGAACACCTCCTTCACGCCGAAGCCCAACCCCACCGACAGGCCGCCCGCCACGGCCAGCACCCCGGTCTGGTTGATGCCAAGCCGCTGAAGCGCCCACACCAGCGTCAGACCGATGATCACGTACTGCAACACCAGATCGAAGGCGCGGCGGCCCCCCTGGCTGAGGTCGAGGCTGCGCTGCGCAAGCCAGCCCAGGGCGGTGGCCGGCAGCGCCGCGCCCACCGCCGCCAGATACAGCACGAGCAGCACCTCACAGAGGCGTCCGAGGTGAATCTCGCTGCCGAACCACACCCCCACCGACTGACTGCCCATTGCCTGCAGGCTGCCGATGGCATCGAGGATCACCAGCGCCACACCCACGAAGAACAGGGGCCGGAGCAGGCGGCTCACCAGCAGCCGCAGGGTGAGCGGCGGCAGCCAGCGGGCCAGCAGCCGGCTCTCGATCAGCCGCAGCAGCTGCCACACCGCCAGGATCTGCCCCTCCAGCAACACCAGACCCCAGCGCTGGCCCAGCACCGCCATCAGCAGCCCCTGGGCGATCAGAAAGGCGAGCAACGGCAGCCCCCAGGGCACCCTGGCCAGGTGGGGGGTGCGGCGCCGCACCTGCAGAAGCGCCAGCAGAATCACCAGGCTGGGGAGCAGCTGAAGCAGGACGGGCACCCGCAGCAACAGGGCAGCCCAGGCCACCGGTTCGGTGATGAAGGGATTCATCGCACCTTGGCGAGGTCGAGCAGCATGTCGGCCGCCTGCGTCGGCGTGAGCACCCCCACCATCGCCTCAAAGATCGTGGCCTCGATCTTCGGGAGCACCCGCTGCACCCGGGAAGCGGAGAAGGGAATTCCCAGGCCGCTGGAGCCGGCGCGGAACTGCTCCTGGGCCAGGGCCATGGCCGCCAGGCGCCCCGAACCGGCCACGGGCACGTTGGTGAAGCGGTTCACCGGCATGGTGGCCTGGTTCACCAGGGTGATCTGTCGCTGCAGCATTGGGTCCACCGAGAGACGGGCCAGCGCCTCGGCCAAGCGGCGCTGGCGAGGGGAGGAATCGGTGCCGAACGCCCAGACCCGCTCGGAGGAGAAAGGGCTGGCAGGACCTGCCGGGCCGGAGGGCAGAACCGCCACCCCCAGCCGCGGGCCCATCGCCTGGCTGAGGGGGAGAAGCGAGAGGCTGTAGCAGGGAATCCAGGCCAGCCGTCCGCTGATCAGGCCGCGCACCAGCTGCTGGGCACCGTCCTCGCCGGTGGCGATGTCGACCCGGCTCTGCAGGGCGAACCGCCGCAGCCATTGCAGCCAGCCTTCCAGGGCCCGCAGCTGCTCGGCGCGGGGCTGCGGGGGGGAAGCCGGATGGCCGGTGATCACCGGGATCATCGAGCGGGTGGCCCGGAAGGGTCCAGCGGTCCACCAGAGGCCGATCGGATTGACCGCCACGCCGACGGGGCTTCCCGCGGCCGCCAGCGCGAGCAACTCGTCGAGGGTGCGCGGCGGCTGGACCACCCGTCGAGTGTCGTAGCAGGCCAGGGTGGTCTCCTTGGCCACCGGCAGCCCGGCCAGTTGCCCCCGTTCGCGCACCTGAACCAGGGATTGGGGTTCCAGACTCGCCAGCGACTGGCGCATGAGGGCGTTGTCGGGAACCGGATCCACCAGGCCCGCACGCCGCAGGGAGACGGCCACCGGTGCGCGCACCAGGAGCAGATCCGGCCCCAGCCCACGCCGCTGCTGCTGACGCAGCACGAAGCCGAGCTGTCGCTCCGGCAGCTCGCGGATGCGCAGATCCACGGTGGGGTTGAGGCGCCGGAAGGCTGCCACCACGGGAGAGGCCAGTTCGGCATGGTTGATGCCAGAGCTGCTGTCGGACCCTTCCAACGGCACCACCGCGATGTGGAGGGTGTCCTGCAGCAGAGCCCCCTGCCCGTTACACCCGTGCAGGGCCGGCAGCAGCGCCAAGGCGGTCAGCGGGGCAGGCAGCCGGCGCAACCAGCGAGGATGGCGGCGGAAGTCGGCGATGCGGGCGGCCTCGGGGCGTGAGTTCGATCAATTCTGGGGGGACTGTCCCGGGACTGCCAGGGAAGCTCCCTCGGCTAGGTTGCGCGGTCGTCCCCGTCTCGCTCCATGGCCGAAACCGCCCCCCTGCTGCTGCGTGCCGCCCGAGGGGAGCCCGTGGAGCGCCCGCCGGTATGGATGATGCGCCAGGCCGGCCGCTACATGAAGGTTTACCGCGACCTGCGCGACCGCCATCCGGGCTTCCGTGAACGCTCGGAAAACCCCGATCTCTCCTACGAGATCTCGATGCAGCCATTCGAGGCCTTCCGGCCCGATGGCGTGATCCTCTTCTCCGACATCCTCACGCCGTTGCCCGGCATGGGCATCGACTTCGACATCATCGAGAGCCGCGGGCCGATCATCGATCCGCCGATCCGCAGCCGCGAGCAGGTGGAGTCGCTGCGGCCGCTCAACCCGGCCGAGGCGCTGCCGTTCGTGGGCGAGGTGCTGGGCCGCCTGCGCCGGGCGGTGGGCAACGAGGCCGCCGTGCTTGGCTTCGTCGGGGCCCCCTGGACCCTGGCCGCCTACGCCGTGGAGGGCAAGAGCAGCAAGACCTATTCGGTGATCAAGGCGATGGCTTTCCGCGAGCCGGAGCTGCTGCACGCCCTGCTGGGCCACCTGGCCGATTCGATCGCCACCTACGTGCGCTACCAGATCGACGCCGGCGCCCAGGTGGTGCAACTGTTCGACTCCTGGGCCGGTCAGCTGAGCCCGATCGATTACGACACCTTCGCCGCCCCTTACCAGAAGCGGGTGATCGACCAGGTGAAGGCCACACACCCTGACACGCCGCTGATTCTGTACATCTCCGGCAGCGCCGGCGTGCTGGAGCGGATGGGCCGCACTGGGGTCGACATCATCTCGCTCGACTGGACGGTGGACATGGCCGACGGCCTGGCCCGCCTGCCGCAGCACGTGGGCGTGCAAGGCAATGTGGATCCGGGCCTGCTGTTCGGCACGCCCGAGGGCATCCGTCAGCGCATCTACGACACGGTGCGCAAGGCCAGCGGCCGCCGCCACATCCTCAACCTCGGCCACGGCATCCTGCCGGGCACGCCGGAGGAGAACGCGCGCGTCTTTTTTGAAACCGGCAAGAACGTGCGCGCACTGATGGGGGCGGCCGTGTGAGCGGCCCCACGCGCATCCTGATCACCGGCGCCAGCGGTTGCGTCGGCCAGTACACAGCGGAAACGCTCCTGCGCCGCAGCGACGCCCACCTGCTGCTGCTGCTCCGCGATCCCGCCAAGCTCACCGCCATCCCGGCCGACCATCCGCGCGTGACCCTGCTGGTCGGCGACCTGCGTGATCTCGATCCCCACGCCGCGGCGATCGCCAGTGTGCAGCGCGTGATCCACACCGCCACCGCCTGGGGCGATCCGGAGCGGGCCGAGCAGGTAAACGTGGTGGCGGTGAAGAAACTGCTCTCCCTGCTCGATCCGCAGCGGCTGGAGCAGGTGATCTATTTCTCCACCGCCAGCATCCTCAATCGCCAGCTGCAGCTGCTACCCGAGGCGCTGCAATACGGCACGGAATATATCCAGACCAAGGCCCGCTGTCTGCGCGACCTGGAACGCCACCCCCTGGCGGAGCGGATCGTGGCGGTGTTCCCCACTCTGGTGTTCGGCGGCCGCGTCAGCCCGGGCGACAGCCACCCCACCAGCTACCTCACCGCCGGGGTGGCCGAGGCGATCCCCTGGCTGTGGTTGGCCAAGTGGCTGCGGGCCGACGCCAGCTTCCACTTCATCCACGCCGCCGACATCGCGACGGTCTGCTGCCATCTGGCCACCACGCCCCACCAGCCCAATCCGGAGCCCAATCAGGGCGCGGTGCGCCGGCTGGTGCTGGGCCAGGCGCCGCTGAGCGTGAACGAGGCGGTGTCCACGCTGGTGAGCTGGCGCCGCGGCTGGGTTCCGCCCGTGGGCATCGACCTGCAGGGCTGGCTGATCGATGGCCTGATCCGCTTGCTGCGGATCCAGATCAACGACTGGGACCGCTTCTCGATCCGCCAGCGCCATTTCGTGCACGAACCGGTAAGCCCACCGGAGCGCTTCGGGCATAGCAGCTTCGCCCCCACGCTTGAAGCCGTGCTCGATACCGCCGGTGTGCCACACCGCGGCCCTTTGCCCCGTTGACCCGGGCCGCTCGGCATGGCTGGCGCGGTTGGGCGGCAGGGGATGTCGGCAATTGTTTCGATTGCGGGGAAGTCTCGTAACACAGGGCACGTGACTTCTAGCCTTGCCGGGTTGAGGTGCATCCGCACACCCCCTCTTCCCCACCCCTGCAACACGCACCCCCCATGCGTCGTCTCCTTTCCCTGATCGCTCTCTGCCTGGCTCTGGTGCTGGGAGCCACCCCGAGCTTCGCCGCCGACACGGCCCATGGCGCCCAGGTCTTCTCCGCCAACTGCGCGGCCTGCCACATGGGCGGCGGCAACGTTGTGAATGCCGAGCGCACCCTCAAGAAGGATGCCCTCGAGGCCTACCTGGCCAACTACAGCGCCGGCCCTGAGTCTGCTGTGGCCTATCAGGTCACCAACGGCAAAAACGCCATGCCGGCCTTCGGCGGCAAGCTCAGCGAAGCCGACATCGCCGATGTGGCGGCCTATGTGATCGAGCAGTCCGACAAAGGCTGGAGCTGAGCCCTGCCTTGGCACGTTCGCCCTGGTCTCCCAGGGCGAATGCCCCCGGCGGCCGCCGGGGGCATTTTTTTTTACCTACCTGGTGGGCGAGATCAGCCGCCGCGGCGGCGTTCGGCCAACACGGCGAGATACAGCGCCTCAGGCACCTCGCGGATGTCGTACTCGGCCGGAAGAAACCCATGCACGTGGCGATGGACGACCAGCCAGCAGTTGCGCTCCGGGTCGGCGCCGGAACCGTCAAACGCCCGCGATTCCTCGGCCAGTCTTCGCAGCAGCTGCGGGTCGTGATCTGTTGGCTGTTCCATGGCCAGAATCATGCCAGCCGCGGCGTACAGCCGATGGGGAAACACGGCCAAGGCGCTCGGCCAGGCCTCGCGGAGGCACTGGCCCTGCTGGCGGCACTTGAGCTGCTCAGCCTGTCTGGGGCAGGGCTGGCCCAGACCCCCTCCCCGAACCAACCGGAGGCGATTCAGCCACGCGGTGGGCTCACGCCACCCCCCTGCCCCCGGATCGGACCGCCCGGAACGATCCAACCGTTGCGCATTCAGCCCCAGCAGGTGAAAGCCAAAAACGCCCGCGGCTGCCTCTCCGCAGAGGATGCGCTCTACGCGCCGGACGGTTGCCCGACGCGCTTCTGTGGACCGCGCATACCGCGGCTTCAGCTGCCGCCGCCGTAGGCCACCTGGCAGACAGCATTGAGCAGCTGGGCCTGGGCGGCAGTGGCGGGCACCTGCCCATCCAGCAGTCCGGCCTGGCAATTGGCAGCGCCATTGAGCATCCCTCCCTGGCCGAGGTTGTAGGAGAAGCTGGCGCCCACGCTGCCCACGGCCTCCACCGAACCGTAATCAAGCTGATAGGCGCTGCCAGGCACCACGATCACCGTTTTCTGGTTGTCGGCGGCCTCATTCACCAGGCTGGTGATCGCCATACCCGTCGCGAGCCCGGCCACGCCCCAGGCGGCCGCGCTACCGCCCCACCAGCCCCAGGTGGATGGCGCCCAGCCGTACCAGCCAGCGGCCCAGGGGCGATTGTTCCAATAGCCACCATTGGCCCAGCTGCGATTCCAACCGTTACCATCACGGTTGTAAAAGTTGTTGTTGACGTTGACGGTGCGCTTGAAGGTGTCGTTGTCAAAGTCTTTATCAAAATTGCCGCGGTTAAAGGTATTATCGCGGTTGAAAGTATTGCCGCCACCCTGCCAGGCGGGGCGGGCATCTGGCCCGTAGGCAGGGTGGTAGCCCTTGTAGCCGCGGGTCCAGCCATCGGGGCTGGCATGGCCGCTGTAGCCGGCGCCTCCGAAGTGGAAACCGCCACCGCCGCGCCCGAAGCCGCCGCCACCGAAGCCACCACCGCGGGCCAGGGTGGCGGACGGAAGCAGCGGGGCGGCAAGCAGCGCCAGCAGCGCGCCGCACAGCCAGCGCCGCGGCGGCGCCGGTGTGGAGGCGGAAGGGAGGCGACGGGAGCGGGTCATCGACGGGGCTGCGGAGGTCATGGATTCCCCTGCAGAACTAGAAACGGGGACCGCGCCCTGGCCGCTCCGGCCCAGCGATTGCCAACCTCTGTCACAGTCATGCCCCAAGGCACGCACAGCCGACCGCTCAAGCACTCGCCAGCGGCCACATCGGGCAGGAGGCGGTTTTCGCGCCAAGCTGGAGCGGTGATCCCCCCGGCGGGGGAGAGCCCCGAACCCCTTGGTTCGGCCCTCCCCCTCGGCCCGGCCGGCAAGGAGCCATACGGTCCGGTTCAACCGCCATCGCACACCCATGCACCCCACCGCCGAGCTCTTCACCGAAAAGGCCTGGGCATCCATCGTCGACGCCCAGCAACGCGCCCAGCAGGCCCGCCAGCAGCAGATGGAGAGCGAGCATCTGCTGGCCGCCCTGATCGGCCAGCAGGATCTCGCCACCCGGATCCTGGCCAAGGCGGGCGTGGATGTCGGCACCCTCAGCCAGAAGGTGGATGCCTACATTGCCGCGCAGCCGAGCCTCAGCGCCTCACCGGACAACGTGTACCTCGGCAAGGGCCTGAACACGGTGCTCGATCAGGCCGATGCCCTGAAAAAGAGCTACGGCGACAGCTACATCGCCATCGAGCATCTGCTGCTCGCCCTGGCAATCGATGATCGCTGCGGCAAGCAGCTGCTCAGCCAGGCCGGCACCAACGCGGAGAAGCTGAAGGAGGCGGTGCAGGCCGTGCGCGGCAACCAGCGCGTCACCGATCAGAACCCGGAGGGCACCTACGAATCGCTCGAGAAATACGGCCGCGATCTCACCGCCGCCGCCCGCGACGGCAAGCTCGATCCGGTGATCGGCCGCGATGAGGAGATCCGCCGCACCGTGCAGATTCTCAGCCGCCGCACCAAGAACAACCCGGTGCTGATCGGCGAACCCGGCGTGGGCAAGACGGCGATCGTGGAGGGTCTGGCCCTGCGGATCGTGAACGGCGATGTGCCATCGGCCCTGCAGAACCGCCAGCTGATCGCCCTCGATATGGGCGCACTCATCGCCGGTGCCAAGTACCGCGGCGAATTCGAGGAGCGGCTCAAGGCCGTGCTCAAGGAGGTGACCGCCTCCGATGGCCAGATCGTGCTGTTCATCGACGAGATCCACACCGTGGTGGGCGCTGGCGCCAGCGGTGGCGCCATGGATGCCAGCAACCTGCTCAAGCCGATGCTGGCCCGCGGCGAGCTGCGCTGCATCGGCGCCACCACGCTGGATGAGCATCGCCAGCACATCGAGAAGGATCCGGCCCTGGAGCGCCGGTTCCAGCAAGTGTTCGTCGACCAGCCCACGGTGGAGGACACGATCTCAATCCTCCGCGGTCTCAAGGAGCGCTATGAGGTGCACCACGGCGTGCGCATCGCTGACAACGCCCTGGTCGCTGCCGCCGTGCTCTCCAGCCGCTACATCGCCGACCGCTTCCTGCCCGACAAGGCGATCGACCTGATGGATGAGGCTGCCGCCCGTCTGAAGATGGAAATCACCTCCAAGCCCGAGGAGATCGATGAACTCGATCGCCGCATCCTGCAGCTGGAGATGGAGAAGCTTTCCCTCGGCCGTGAATCCGACAGCGCCAGCCGCGACCGCCTCGAGCGCCTCGAGAAGGAGCTAGCCGAACTGGCGGAGCAGCAGAGCGCCCTCAATGCCCAATGGCAGCAAGAGAAGGGCGCAATCGATGAGCTCAGTGCGCTGAAGGAGGAGATCGAGCAGGTGCAGCTGCAGGTGGAGCAGGCCAAGCGCAACTACGACCTCAACAAGGCCGCCGAGCTGGAGTACGGCACCCTGGGCGACCTGAACAAGCGTCTGGCCGAGAAGGAGGCGGCGCTCAGCAGCAGCCACGACGGCAAGAGCCTGCTGCGCGAGGAGGTGACCGAGGAGGACATTGCCGAGGTGATCGCCAAGTGGACTGGCATTCCGGTGACCCGCCTGGTGCAGAGCGAGATGGAGAAGCTGCTGCACCTCGAAGACCAGCTGCACAGCCGCGTGATCGGCCAGAGCGAGGCCGTCTCGGCGGTGGCCGATGCGATCCAGCGCTCGCGCGCCGGCCTCAGCGATCCCAACCGCCCGATCGCCAGCTTCCTATTCCTGGGCCCCACCGGCGTGGGCAAAACCGAGCTGTCCAAGGCGCTGGCCTCACAGCTGTTCGACTCTGAGGAGGCGATGGTGCGCATCGACATGAGCGAATACATGGAAAAGCACGCCGTCAGCCGCTTGATCGGAGCGCCTCCGGGCTACGTGGGCTACGAGGAGGGCGGCCAGCTCACCGAAGCGGTGCGGCGCCGGCCCTACGCGGTGATCCTGTTCGATGAGGTGGAGAAGGCCCACCCCGATGTATTCAACGTAATGCTGCAGATCCTCGATGATGGCCGGGTCACCGATGGCCAGGGCCGCACGGTCGATTTCACCAACACCGTGCTGATCCTCACCAGCAACATCGGCAGCCAATCGATTCTCGATCTAGCCGGGGATCCCGGCCGTCACGCCGAGATGGAGCGGCGCGTGAATGAAGCGCTTCGCGGTCACTTCCGGCCTGAGTTCCTCAACCGGCTCGATGAAACAATCATCTTCCACAGCCTGAAGGCTGAGGAACTGCGCCAAATCGTGGAGCTACAGGTGCAGAGGCTGCGCAAGCGGCTCGAGGAGAAGAAGTTGGGGCTGCAGCTCGATGCCGCCTCGCTCGACTGGCTGGCGGATGTGGGCTACGACCCGGTTTACGGGGCGCGGCCGCTCAAGCGGGCCATCCAGCGCGAGCTGGAGACGCCGATCGCCAAGGCGATCCTGGCAGGCACCTTCCCCTCCGGCGCTACGATCGATGTGGCGGTAAGCGGGGAAGGCGAAACCGCCAAACTTCAGCTTCGTCCGGCCGACAGCGCACGCCTACCGGCCCTGGCCGTCTGATGCCGGCCTCGGGCCGGTCAAGCTGATTCAAGCCATGCCCGATCTGCTCTTCCCGCGATTGCGGGAAGAGCATTTTTCATCGACTGAGATCGGAGGCGACCATGGTAAACTAATACGTTGACGAGCCATTTCCACCGATTACTTTGCCATGCAGCAGCAGGGATTGACGATTCTAATCACGAACAATACCCTGGCCGCCCCTGCTGGCACAGAGTGCTATGTCGTCACGCTTGCACGTTATCTGCGCGACACCGGCCATTTTCCCATCGCTTACTCCACGCAGCATGGGGCGATTGCAGAGAAATTGAAAAGCCTCGGTGTCCTCGTCGTGAACAACCTGGAAGCGCTCACAATTGAGCCAGATATCATCCACGGCCATCACCACCTCGACACCGCCTGCGCCCTGGCTCGCTTTCCCCGCACCCCAGCAATCGCCTTCAACCACGGTGTCGTTCCCTGGGAGGAAGCCAGCTTCCCTCCGATCGAACGAATCTACAGATATGTCACGGTCAGCAGAGTCCCAACCAAAAGGGTGTACACCGAGGGGATAACAAGAGAGCGAACTGCGTACCTGCCGAATTTTGTTGATGCCGATGAATTCTTGGCCGACTTCAGAACCAAGCAACAGCGTACGCACGGCAGCCCGAGAGCCCTGGTCTACGGCAACTATCCCCATAAGGGACTGCATCTCATCGAGAGCGCCTGCAGGAAGCAGGGCTTCGTGCTGGATATGGCCGGCTACGCGTTCGGCCAGACTGTTTCTGAACCCAGTGCGCTTCTGCCGAGCTATGACTTGGTCTTCGCCACGGGCAAAGCCGCCATGGAAGCCCTCTATTGCGGGGCAGAAGTGATTTTGAGTGGCCCCCATGGCTTTGGCAGCCACGTTACATCCGCAAACTTTGCCAGCCTGTACGACCAAAACTTTGGATTTGCAACATCCTGCCAGCCCCCTACTGAGTCGAGTGTCAACGAAGCCTTGCACTCCGCCCACCGGATGATTCATTCCGGAAGCAGGGGCGTGGCAGACGAACTGATCGCTGGCATGTCGCATCGTCAAGTGTTGCCATCACTGGTGGCTCTCTACGGGGAGGCCATTGCCCACTGGCAGAGCCATTCGCCATCGATACAACATCAAACAGAAGAGGAATATGCCGCGTTCTCACGCTATCTTCGTTTTCTCCAGACCTCACGCTTCCACGATCAGGAGCTAGCGCGAACAAACCAGCTTCTGCGCACGGAACAGGAGCTGGCCAGCCTCTACAACGAGCTGGGAGTATTGCATCAGAATCCGTTTGCCTATGCATACCTGTGGGTAAGCAGGCGAATCATTACCCATTTATCCAATCTTCTCGACCGGAGGCATTGGCGAAGAGCAACAGATCTCCCAACACGACGTTGAGCCTGTGCTTAGGCAAGCGATCGGAAAGGGGCTCCTCAATCCGCCAAAGCGGTCATGATGGTGGGGTTGCTGAACCAGCTCCAGGGCCCCTCCCGCACAGGCTCGATGCCCAGCTCGGCGCGCAGATCCTCGAGGTTCTGCTCCATCCGCTCTTCCCACAGCACCGGGAAGAGCGGTTTGGCCGTGGCGGCGATCTCCAGTCCGTGCGAGATCATCCGGAAGGTATAACTGGCCGTGCGCAGTCGTTCGGCATGGCTGTCTATCTGCCCTTCCGGCGTGTCATTGCGGAACCAGTTGAGCAGCAGACTCATCAGATCGGTGAAGGCCAAGCCGGGGTGGTTGAACTGGCCGACGCTGATGCTGATCACACCAATCTCGCCAAAAGAATCCAAACTGAAACCACTGAGGATATGATGGATATCGTGGGTGGCGAAAACGCGGTAGTTGATGTAATCAGCATCGCTCTGGAGCTTGTTGTAAAAGCCTGGATCAGGAAAGAAATTGATGTCGTAGCCGAGCGCGTCGAGGATCGTCACATAGGTGTGACCGAGACTGCCGCGCGGCAGACGGCGCAGGGCCTCGGCGTCGTAGGGGCCGCAGAGGCGGCGCTCGCGGATCAGTGCCTGGGCAGACGGATTCTCCGCCAGGATCCGCTCGCACAGGCGCATCGGGGCCGAATCGCTCAGCCGCCGCGACAACAGAAATACGTTGCTGGCAGCGTGGCCAGCCCCGGCGGCCAGGTCGGCCAGCTGCAGAAATTCCTCCAGGTGCTCTCGGGTGGCGATCTGGTCGAGATAGCGGAATCCCATCGGGCCGGAGGCTGCTGCGCCGAAGCTAGACAGAGGTGGCGGCGATGGCCTCGATCCGGCTGGCCAGGCGGGCGTCGAGGTCGGTGAGGCCGCCGGCGTCGTGGGTGGTGAGGTCGATGCTCACCCGGTTCCAGACGTTGCTCCACTCCGGGTGGTGCCCCATCGCCTCAGCCGCCAGGGCCACCTGCGTCAGGAACCCGAAGGCGGCGGAAAAGTCGGCGAAGCGCAGCTCGCGGTGCAGCTTGCCCTCCACCAGGCCCCAGGCCGGCAGCTCGCGGAGCAGGGCATCAATCTGGTCGGGGCTGAGCGGGGTGGCGGCCATGGCAGGGGGAGCAGACAAGCGCGGAGCGGGGGCTTCGGCAGCGAAGGTAGCCGGATCCAGCGGGCGATCAGGTCCCGATCAGATGCAGGCTCAGGCGCCGCTGCTGCCGGTCGGCGCGGTGTTCCCAGAGGTAGATCGCCTGCCAGGTGCCCAGCAGCAGGCGGCCGCCCTGGAACGACTGGCTGAGGCTGCTGCAGGTAAGGGCGGTGCGGATGTGGGCGGGCATGTCATCTGGACCCTCGTCGTCGTGGATCCAGCGGCGCAGCTCGCCGCGACCGCTGATCGGCTTCACCCCCTCCTCAGGGACGAGCGCCCGCAGGAAGGCGGCCAGGTCCACCAGGACGCGCGGATCGGCGTTCTCGTTCACCGTCAGGCTGCAGCTGGTGTGCAGGCAGGCAATCACGGCGATGCCGGTGTCGAGACCGCTGGCGGTGATCTCACGCTGGAGGGCGGCGGTGATGTCGGTGAAGCCCTCGCCGGAGGTGGGCAGGGAGAGATGGCGGAGCGACTGCTGCAGCATCGGTGCACGCGGGCGGCGACTGGCCTCAGTGTGCCCCTGCGGATCCGGCCGACCCGTGCGAGTGGCACACCCCAAAATCGCCGCGGCCGGGAAGCACTACCCATCCAGCATCTTTACCATCAGTGGGCTCCAAACCGTTGATGGCGTTGACGGGTCCCCGCCTCACCCTCCTCTACGACGGCGGCTGTCCGCTCTGCGTGCGCGAAGTGCGCTTCCTGGAGCGCCGTGATCAGCGGCGTCACCCCGGTCGGCCCCAGCTCGCCTTCGTGGATATCGACGCCACCGACTACGACCCGGCGTTCCATGGCGGCATCGACTACGCCACCGCCATGGGGCGCATCCATGCCCTGGCCGACGACGGCACCGTGCTGCAGGACGTGGCGGTGTTTCGACGCGCCTACGAGCTGATCGGCCTCGGCTGGCTCTATGCCCCCACCCGCTGGCCCCTGATCGGTCCACTCGCGGACGCCCTCTACCGCCTCTGGGCCGGAGCCCGCCTGGCCATCACCGGCCGGCCACCGCTCGAGCAGCTCTGCCGCGCGCGGGAGGGGCGGTGCCGGATCTGAGCGCCGATGGCAACCCCGATCTGATCGTGGTCGGCAGTGGCCTCGGCGGGCTCTGCGCCGCTGCTCTGGCGGCCCGCCACGGGCTGGAGGTGCTGGTGCTCGAGGCCCACGACCGCCCAGGCGGCGCCGCCCACGGTTTTGAACGGCGCGGCTTCCATTTCGAGAGTGGCCCTTCGCTGTGGAGCGGGCTCCGTCGCTGGCCCAGCAGCAATCCGCTGGCCCAGGTGCTGCGGGCCGTGGGTGAGAGCGTGCCGGCGGTTTCCTATCACGATTGGGGCCTGCTGCTGCCGGAAGGCCAGCTCACGGTCGGGGTGGGCCTCGATCCATTCCTTGCGGTGCTCCACCAGCTGCGCGGCCCATCGGTGGCGGACGAATGGGCCCGCTTCATGGCCAGCCTCGAACCGCTCTGCCGGGCCGCCAGCGCCCTGCCGCTGCTGGGTCTGCGTCCCGGGCCCGGCGCCCTGCTCAGCCTCGGCCCCGGCGCGGCCCTCGGACTGCTCGGCCGAGCGCCACAGCTGGCCCAGCTCGGCGGCGCCTTCGGGCCGCTGGCCCGCCGCCACCTGCGCGATCCCTTCCTGCTGCACTGGGTCGAGCTGCTCTGCTTCCTGATCTCCGGGCTGGGGATGGACCACACCAGCGCGGCAGCGATGGCCACGCTGTTCGGGGAGTGGTTCGAGCCCGGCGCCTGCCTCGACTATCCCCTCGGTGGCAGCGCGGCCGTGGCCGCGGCGCTGGTGCGGGGCCTGGAGCGCCATTGCGGCCGGCTGCGGCTGCGGGCGCCGGTGGGGACGATCCTTGTGGAGGGAAGCCGGGCGGTGGGGGTGCGGCTGGAGAGCGGCGAGGAGCTGCGTGCCCGCCGCGGCGTGATCAGCAACGCCAGTCCCTGGGACACCCTGGCCCTGCTGCCCGCCGGTACGGGGCCGAGCCGCTGGCGCGATGGCCTGGCCGAAACCCCTGCCTGCGCCAGCTTCCTGCACTGGCACCTGGCCGTTCGCCATCCCGAGCCCTGCCAGCTGCCAATCCACCATGTCTGGGTGGGCGACTGGCAGCGCGGCATCGGGGCCGAGCGCAACGTGCTCGTGTTCTCGATGCCCTCGGTGCTGGATCCCGGCCTGGCGCCGGCGGGGCACCAGCTGCTGCACGCCTACAGCCCTGCCAACGAGCCTTGGGAGTTCTGGCAGCACCTCGAGCCGGGCAGCGATGCCTACAACGCGCTCAAGCAGGAGCGCTGCGCCCTGTTCGGGGAGGTGTTCACGCGGATCCTGCCCGACTGGCGCGAGCGGATGGTGGTAGAGATGCAGGGCACCCCGCTGAGCCACCGGCGCTTTCTGCGGGTGGCCCGCGGCAGCTACGGCCCCGCCTGGCCTGCCGACCGGGGCCCGTTCCCCGGCGGCGGCACGCCGATCGACGGGTTGGTGCTCTGCGGCGCCGGCGTGTTCCCCGGAATCGGCGTGCCGCCGGTGGCGGTGAGCGGCGCGATGGCTGCCCATCGCTTCGTGAGCCCACGCCAGCAGCGGGCGCTGCTGGAGGAGCTGGGGCTGGCCGCCTCCGCCTGAGCCGCTCAGAAGCGGCGGCGCAGCTGTGCCGCCGCCAGCTGCATCTCGATCAGGAACAGCACAACAGCCGCCATCAGCAGTCCCATCGCCGCCACGAACAGGGGCACCACCAGCAGCGCCAGGTCGACGCGCGCCACCGCACTCACGAACACCACCGCCACCACCAGGGCCACCAGCAGCACCGTGACCGTGCAGCACTGGATCGCGCGCAACACCAGCGTCATGCGCCGCTTCTGCACCGCCAGCTCGCGCCGCAGCGCCCGCCCACGGGCGATCGGTTCCGCCCGCACCTGGTCCTGCAGCACCCGGGCCCGCTCGATGATCCGTGCCAGACGGGTGGTGAGCACCCCCAGCAGGCCGCTCACCCCCGCCAGCAGAAACACCGGCGCCACCGAGAGCTGGATGGCCTTGGCGAGCCCCTCCACCTGCGGACCGGTTGACACCATCGCCAGCGACACAGGGAACGGGGAGCGGCCAGAGTGGACGGAACCCTAGGCCGACACCCCACCATGACCGTGATGACCAGCCTCTATGAGGGTGGCCTGCGCTGCCGCTCGCGCCATGGGGGCTCCGGCTGCGAGCTGCTCACCGATGCCCCCCTGGACAACCAGGGCCGCGGCGAGTCGTTCTCCCCCACCGATCTGGTGGCCACGGCGCTGAGCACCTGCATCCTCACGATCCTGGGGATCGTGGCCGCGCGCCACGGCCTGGCGCTGGAGGGATGTGGGGCGCGGGTGGAGAAAACGATGACGAGCGAAGGCGAGCGGCGCATCGCCGCTCTGGAGGTATGGATCGCCCTGCCAGACGGGCTGGAGCCGGCCCAGCGCCAGCTGCTGATCCGCGCCGGTGAGGGCTGCCCGGTGAAGCGCAGTCTCGAAGGGGCCGTGCCGATGACGCTGCACTGGCTCTGAGCCGCGTGCCCCTCAGGGCACAGGCGCCGGCGCGCGGGATGGTTTGGCGGGCGGCGGAGTCTGCAGCGGCGGAGGCGTGGCGGTCGGAGCCGACGGGACGGGCGCGGCGCCATCCCTGCCACTGTTGCCGGCGCTGCGCACGTTGGCGCAAAGGGAGGCCACCAGCCGGTCTTCGCCGCCCAGCAACGGCGACTCCTCGGCGCTGTAGGGGAGGCGCCAGCCCTCCCACGGCCCCTCCTCCACCCGGCGGTTGATCTGCAGCGTGTCGCAGTACACCGCCACGGTGCCGCGGATCGGCGGATCGCCGCATTCACTGCCGGTGGAGCGGACCCCCTTCTCGTTGAGGCGCCAGCCCGCCCAGTCGTAGCGGCAGGCGCCATAGCTGCGCAGACGCGGCGCCTTTAAGTCGCGGATGCGCTCCAGCAGCTCCTTTTCGCGCGAGGTGGGATCCTGAACCCCCTGGCGGCTGGGGCTGACGGGAGCCTGCTCCGGGACGGGTGCGGCTGCCGGAGCCGGAGCCGCCGGGAGCAGCGCCCCCGCCATCAGCAGGGCCGCAGCGCCCCAGGCCTGGCCCGTTCTGCGGCGTCGGATCGGGCGATGGGCCGCCATCAACGCTGCTCCTGCCCCAGTGGGGCGGCACAGGCGTGCTGGAACAGGGCGATCACCAGCTCCGGGGCCTGCAACTCCATCCAGAACGCCTCCGCCTCCATCCGTCTGTCGCGGGGGTGGTACCCCTCATGGATCAGCTTGGCGTAGTGGGGGGCCAGGCTGCGCAGCTCCCGCATCGTGCGGGGGATCTGGGCGTCCTTGAGCACCGGGCCGCCGCTGCAGGCCTGCATCACATGGGTGCCCTCGTGGGCCATCACTTCCCAGACCGCCTCGACATCGCCCATGTTCACGGTGTTGCGGCACACCACAAGCCGATCCACCCCCCGGCCATCGTTCTCGTAGTAGCCGGCGTGGTTGGGTCCGCAATCGTCGCGCACCTGGGTTTCGGTGCCACTGGCGTTGATCAGCTCCTCAAGCCGCTGGATGTGGGCCAGGGTGTTGGCAGCGGCAGGCGGGACGGCCAACCCGAAGCCGGCGGCGAGAAGGAGGAGCAGGGCACCAGCCCGCGGGCGCCAGGCGCAGCGAGGGGAACAGGCAGCGGCGGGAGGCACGGAGGCAGGCATCGGCCGCTCCCGAGGAGGGGGATGTCTCCAACCTGGCCATGGAATCCGAGGCCGTCCACACGGACGCGGGCACCACTGGGGGCTGGTGCGAAGGGCCGGCGCCCGGGCACTGTGGGAACGCCCTGCTGCCGATGCCATGGACGCCCCCTATCTGCTGGTGCTGGCCCTTCTGGAGCAGGACGGGCGGCGCGCCCTGCCGCTGCAGGGTCGCTCCCTGCGCGCCCCGATCGCCGCCGGCGCCGAGCCGGAGGAGGAGGGCCGTCGGCTGGCCCTGGAGCTGCTGCTGCGGGTCTGGCAACGCAGCGAGACGGCACCGCTGCGACGGGCGGCAGCGGAGCAGAGCCTGCTGCTCGTGGAGGTGCCGATCGAGGCCCTTCAGGAGCAGGTGCCGGCGCTGAAGGCCCGCTGGATCGCCGATGGCGACACCCAGGCACTCCTCAGCGGTCTCGGAGCCCTCGGCGGCGGACTGTGGAGCCTGGCGATCGAACCACGCGGCCCCCTGCAGCTGCGCTCGCTGCTCACAGCCAATGATGGGGATAGGGCTCCGCATCCCTCCGCCAACGGCTGAACAGCAGCTCCATCACGCCTGCTGGGGGATGCAGACAGCGCAGGGCGCGGCCCCACGGCGAACTGCTCAGGCCAGGGCCTGTCGCAGGGCCAGCAAGCCGAACACGAGAAACAGTCCACCGCTGAGCCGGTAGAGCAGACGCTCGCGGATGCGGCCGCCGATCCACGTTCCGGCTCCAACGGCCAGCCAGGTCACCAGGGCATGGCCCAACAGGGTGCCCCCCACCAGTCCGGCGAGGGTGAAGGCCGGTGCCGTGGCGAGAAAGATCGTGGTGAACATCGTTCGGTCGCCCAGCTCCGCCAGGAACACCAGCACGAAGGCCTCGCTCACCACCGCCCAGGTGGTGCTGCGCCGCTGCAGGCTCTCGGCCTGGTTCACGGCCTGCTCGGCTTCCCGCTCCTCCGCCTCGGCCTCATCAGCCGCCATCGCCTGGGCATCGAACAGCAGTTTGACCCCGAAGCCCAGGAACAGCACTGCCGCCAGCCACGGAACCACGGTGACGGGCAACAGTTCGCGCAGCCCGTATCCCAACGCCAGCGAGATCCCGGTCACGGCGGCCAGGGCGGCGAAGGCACCGATGAAGACATCTCGGGGCCGATGCCGGGCCGCGAGGATCAGGGCCATGAAGAAGGTCTTGTCACCAAGCTCGGCCAGGGTGATGGCGGTGAGGCTCGAGCCGAAGGCGGCCAGCCCCGGTTCCGCGGGCATGGGGAGGGTCATGGCAACTGATCCTCGGGGAGCGATCGTCAAAAAGTCGTGAACTTGGTGCCGGCGGGGGCCAGTTCGACCCGCAGCACGCAGTGGCCGGGGCGACTGTCCCCCACCCGCAGGTCCCCGCCGTGGCGCCTGGCGATCGAGCGGGCGATCGCCAGACCAAGTCCACTCTGGCCGCCCCGGTCGCTGCCTCGCCAAAAGCGCTCGAACACCCGCTCGCGCTCCTGCTCGGCGATGCCGGGCCCGCCATCCACCACATCCACCACCAGCCTCGGGGCCATGGGCCGCACCGTGAGCGTCACCGTGCCACCCTCGGGACTGTGGCGAATGGCGTTGAGCAGGAGGTTGGTGAACAACCGCTGCAGCTGCTCCGGCTGGCCCCAGATCGGCAGGCCATGGCAGCGCGGCGATGGCTCGAGGCGCAGGTGGATCTCCCGGCGCCAGGCCTCCGGGGCATGGCGCTGCAACAGGTCGTCGAGCAGCTCCAGCAGGTCGAAGCGCTGCATCGCGCCAGCGCCCGGCCCCAGCTGGGGGCCAACCTGCTCCTGCCGCGCCAGAAGCAACAGATCATCGAGCAGCTCCCCCATCTGCCGGGCCAGGCGATCGAGCTCTGGCCAGGGCAGGTCGGGCCCATGGCGCTCCGATTCCGGAACCGTGGCCAGCAGGGTTCGCAGGCTGGTGAGCGGATGGCGCAGCTCATGGGAGGCGTCGGCGGTGAAGCGCTGCAGGGCATCGATCTGGCGCTGCAGCGGCGCGAACGCCCCGGCGAGCATGCGGCGCCCTGCCAGGAGGGCCGCCAGAGCGGTGACCACCGCGCCGAGCAGCAGGCCGCGCTGAAGCCGCAGCAGGTCCTCCCGGACCGCCCGGTCGGAGAGGGCCACGCGCACGTAGCCACTCAGGCGGCGGCCGTGGCCTCGGTGCGCCGCTTCGCGCACCATCACCGGTTGCTGCAAGCTGCGCCCACCCCGCCAGCGAAGCCATCCGGCAGCCGCGACCCGGCTTGCAGGAACAGGCAGGGTGCCTTGCTCGCTGAGCAAGCCCCCCTCGGCATCGAACCATTGCACCCGCAACTGGTCAAGACCCGGCGGATCCACCACCCGCGGTTCGCCCCGGAACTTACGCGCCCCGGCGGCCTCGCGCGCCTCATGCAGGATCAGCGGCAGCTGGGCGGCGGCGCTGGCGCCAATACGGCGCAACTCCTTGCGTTGATCCTCTTCCCGCTGCAGGGCGATGCCCCAGTAGAGGGAGCCCGAGAAGGCAGCGAGAAGCAGAAGGGCGAAGCCGCCCCCCTGCAGGCTGAGGCGGCGACGCAGGCGCAGCGGGTCAGGCGGCAGCGGCGGGGTTGAGGCGGTAGCCATGGCCGTGCACCGTTTCGATCAGGTCGGGAGGGCAGCCGGCAGCGGTGAGCTTCTGCCGCAGGTTGCGGATGTGGGCCCGCAGCGTCTCCTCTCCCACCGCGCGGCGTCCGTCGCCGCAGCCGTGCAGCAACCTCCCCTTGGTGCAGCTCCGCCCCGCGGCGCGCAGCAACTGCTCCAGAAGGAGCGCCTCCTTGGGGGTAAGGGGCTGGGGCCGGCCGTGGATCCAGGCGATCACCTCGCCCGGGCATAGGCGCAACGGCCCCCACTGCAGCTCGGCGGAGAGGGGCTGCGCCGCCCGGCGCAGCAGGGCGCGAATGCGGAGCCGCAACAGCTCGGGATCAAACGGTTTGACGACATAGTCGTCGGCGCCGCCTTCATAGCCCGCCACTGCGGCGCTGGTGCCGTCCCGGGCGGTGAGCATCAGCACCAGCGGCTGGGGCTGGGGCGCTGCCCGCAACCTGCGGCAGACCGCCAGGCCATCGATGTCGGGAAGGCCGAGATCGAGCAGCACCAGATCGAACGGATCCCGCTCCAGCCAGGCCAGTGCCTCAGCGCCGCTGGCAGCGCCCTCAACGGCATAGCCCCAGCGCCCAAGCAGCCGCAACAGGGAGGTACGCAGGGTGGGATCGTCTTCCACCACGAGCAGGTTCATGGGCCCATTTTTGCCTCCGGCAGGCGGCCCCGCTGCGACCCCGCGGGGCGGCGGGAACCCTGCAGGCAGAGGCCGCAGCTGATGCATCAGCAGACGCTCGCTCCCGCGCCCGCCCCCGCCATGCTGGGACGGCCCCTCCTGCGCCCGATGGCAGCCCCGGCCCTCGCCCCCGCCCTGCAGCAGCTGCGGGAGCATCTGCACCAGACCCGGTTGCTGGGCTCGATCAGCAGCGCGCTGTACTACGACCAGAACACGGTCATGCCGGCGGCGGGGGCCGAATGGCGCGGCGAACAGCTGGCCCTGCTGGCCCGCCAGCTGCACGAACGCCAGAGCAGCGCGGCCTACGCCGACCTGCTCGCGGCGGCGGAAGCGGAGATCGCCCGCGGTGGCGACGCGCCGCCAGGCACAGCCCGTACCCTGGCGCTGCTGCGGCTGGAGCTGGAGCGACAACGGCGCCTTGATCCGGCGCTGGTGGCACAGCTGGCCAGCGCCCAGTCGCGGGGCAATGCGGTGTGGCAAGAGGCGAAGCGGCGCGACGACTTCGCCTCCTTCGCGCCGGCGCTCACGGAGATGGTGCAACTGCGGCGGGAGCAGGCCGCCCAGTTGGCCGATGCCGAACCGGTGCCGCGCAGTCCCTGGGAAGTGCTGGCCCAGACCTATGAACCCGAAATCAGCACCGCCCGCCTGCAGGCCCTGTTTGCCCCGCTGACCGCCGAGATTCCCACCCTGCTGGAGGAGCTGCAGGCCGCCGATCCACCGGAGGGCCCCGCGCCAGAGCTGCCGGAGCCTCTGCAGGAGGCCCTGTGTGCCGAGCTGCTGGCCAGCTGGGGCTACGACCCGGCGCGCTGCCAGCGGGCCCGCTCGGCCCACCCCTTCTCCTGCACCGTCGGGCCGCGGGATTACCGCATCACCACGCGCGTTGTACCCGGCCAGCCGCTGGCCGCCTTCCTGGCCACCGCCCACGAATGGGGCCACTCCCTCTACGAGCAGGGGCTGCCGCGCGGTGACGACCACTTTTACCCCTGGCCGCTGGGGGAGGCCCCCTCGATGGGGGTGCACGAATCCCAGTCCCTGTTCTGGGAGTGCCGGGTAGCCCGCAGCCAGGCCTTCGCGCGGCTCTGGCATCCCCGCTTCCGCGACGGCCTGGGCGCCGATCCCTGGCGCGGCGCCGACGGCTTCTGGCGCTCGCTCAATCCGATGCGGCCCGGCCTGACCCGGGTGGAGGCCGGCGAGCTGAGCTACTGCCTGCACATCGTGCTCCGCTTTGAGCTGGAGCTGGCCCTGCTGGAGCAGGGGATGCCGGTGGCGGAGCTGCCGGGGCAGTGGCGCCGTCGGATGGGCGAACTGCTGGGGCTGGTTCCGGCCTCCGACCGCGACGGTTGCCTGCAAGACATCCACTGGGCCGAGGGTTTGTTCGGCTACTTCCCCTCCTACGCCCTCGGCCACCTGATCAGCGCCCAGCTGAGCGAGGCGATGGAGGCCGACACCGGCCCGATTGAGGCCGTGGTTGCCGCCGGCGAGCCGGAGCGGCTGCAACGGTGGCTGGCGGAGCATGTGTGGCCGCTTGGCCGCTCGGTGAACGGTGAGCAACTGGTGGAGCGGGTCATCGGCCGGCCGCTGCAGACTCTCCCCTTTCTCGACCACCTGGGGCGAAGACTGGCGGAGGCGACCTGCAGGAACCCGTAGGATGCCGCGGCTTTTCCCCGTCCCATGGCGAACATCGACCACGCTCCGAGCCGCACGATGCTCAACCTCCTGCACGTGCTGCCGGCCTTCGCCGAGGAAGCGGAGCTGCGTTTGAATGCGATCGTTGAGCTCAACTCCAACACCATCAACAAATATGAGCTGATCACCGAAACGGGCCATCTGAAGCTCGACCGCGTCGGCTACAGCTCTCTGGCCTATCCCTTCGCCTACGGCTGCATCCCCCGCACCTGGGACGAGGACGGTGACCCGCTGGACATCGAGATTGTGGGTGTGACCGAGCCGCTGGTGCCGGGTTCGCTGGTGGAAGCGCGCATCATCGGCATCATGAAATTCGACGACGGCGGTGAGGTGGACGACAAGGTGATCGCAGTGCTGGCCGACGACAAACGCATGGACCACATCACCTCCTACACCCAGCTCGGCGCCCACTGGCAGAAGGAGACCCAGTACTACTGGGAGCACTACAAAGATCTCAAGAAGCCAGGCAGCTGCCGGGTGAATGGTTTTTTTGACGCCGCTGAGGCTGTGCGGATCGTCAAGGAGTGCGAAGCGCGCTATATCTCTGAAATCGACGCGAAACTGGTCAACTGAGCGGTCAGCGCCCCGCTGACCGCTCCCAGCTCCGTTTCCTGCCCCGTCGCCCCCCGCGATCCAGAACCCGTGAACACCATGACCCGTCACCCTCTGACCGGCCTACTGATCCCGGGGTTGCTGTTGCCGGTGCTACTGCCCGGCCTGGCAGCGGCCCCGGCGGCCCGGGCAGCCGAGCTGCCTCCGTTGCCGGCCCTCACCTCCACCGCTCCGGCCCCGGCCCGCCCGAGCAGTGCAGCGGCCACGCCAGCTGGGGCCCCCGGCGCCGCCACCACTGCCGCGGCCACCAGCAACCGCCAGATCCTGCTGGAACTGGGACGCCGCACGATCAGCCTGCTGGAAGACGGCAAGGTGCTCGCGAGCTGGCCGGTCGCGATCGGGGATTCCGCCACCCCCACCCCCACCGGCACCTTCACCGTGCGCAACAAGGTGATCAATCCCCAGTACCAGAGCACCAAGAGCGGCAAGGTCAACCCCACCGTCGGCCCCCAGGGTCCGCTTGGCGACCGCTGGATCGGCTTCCACGCCACGGACAAGGACCAGTTCGGCATCCACGGCACCCCGAGCGCCTGGGCTTGGACGGTTACTTCCCGTGCCGCCGTTACCCACGGCTGCGTGCGGATGCTCACGCCCCACGTGCGTCAGCTGTTCGAAAAAGTGGATCTGGGCACCCCGGTGATTGTGCGCCGCTGATCGAGGCGTCGTCAAAAGGTCCACCCGGGTGGATCGGGAAAGAATCTGCAGATTGGAGCCCCGGCCACTCAACTGGCGGGGCTTTCCCTTTATGGTTCAGCATCCTTTTGCCCCCTGGCGCGCTCACCGCCTCCCAAGGCTTCTGCTGCGTTCAGCCCCGCCCCCTTCCGCCACGCCGTGCCCCCTTTCACCGGCTTTCCGATGACCCACACGCCGGGCTCCTCCTCCCCCACAGCCCTCCGCACCGACCAGCTCAACGGCACCTCCCTCAAGTGGAGCAGCGATGGCGAGTTGAGCGATCTCGATCTACAGCGGATCCTCAACCTGCTCTCTCAGGCAGATCCTGTGGCGGAGGCCCTGATGGCCAGTTCACTCGAGCCGCAGGACTGAAACCGGCGGGCCAGGGCGCGGGCCAGTCCATCCCGGCTCGCCAGGCCCCGCAACCGCGCCACCGGCAGTCCGTTGGGCGGGAATCCCTGCGGCAGATACCCCAGACGGGCATCCGGCACATCGAACACCGGCACCTGCCGGTGCCCTCTGGCTTTGATCTGATCCTCCAACCGATCCAGGTGACAGGAGAGGGGCAACCACACCAGGTCACTGCGACGGCAATCGATCAACCGCACCTCCCCTGCCGCCTGCCCCGCCGCCGAAAGCGCCCCCTGCAGATCCGCCAGGGTGACAAGCGCCACGATCTGCTCGCTCTCGCTGACCACGAGTGAGTGGCCATGGGCCGCGATCAGCTGGCGCAGGGCCTCCGCTGCCGGCAGCGTCGCGGGCAGCACGAGCGGTGCTTCGGGTTCGAAGGCATCGGTCACCGGCAGCACCGCCAGCTCGGAGCGCCGCTGCTCCTCCAGGGGATCCGGCCCCAGCAGGCCCGGATCGATGAACCCCTGCCAGCGCTCCACCAGCACCGCGCTCAGACCGGCCGCCGCCATCAACGGCAGCACGATACGGATGTCGCGGGTGAGCTCGAACATCAGCAGCAACGCCGTCATCGGCGCCCGGGCACTGCCCGCCAGCACCGCCGCCATGCCCACCATCGCGTAGGCCGGCGGCTCCGCCACCGGCAGGTGCAGGCCGCTCTCCCCGAGCAGCTGACCGTAGGCGTTGCCGAGCACCGCCCCGAGCACCAGCGCCGGCGCAAAACCACCCCCCACAAAGCCACTGGCATTGCTCCAGGTGGTGGCTAGAAGCTTCACCCCCAACAGGGCCAGCAGGGTGACCAGGGGGATGCCACCGTCGCTGCCGAGCAGGGCTTCGATCGTGTCGTAGCCGACACCGAGCACCTGGGGGAAGGCCAGGGCCAACAGGCCCACCCCCGCGCCACCCAGGGCGGTGGGCACCCCCGGCGGTAGGCGCCGCAGCAGCCGCTGCAGCCTCTCGCTGCGTCCGAGCGCCAGCAGCCGCACCAGCAACAGCGACATCAGGCTCGCCAGAACACCCAGCACCAGGTAGAGGGGCAGCTCGAACAGGAAGCGCACCTCGTACTCGGGCAACCGCAGGATCGGCGCATCGCCCAGGCCGATCTCGGTGACCAGCGTGGCGGCCACCGCCGCCACCAGCACCGCCCGCAGACTGGGGCGCACGGCGATCGAGCTGAAGCTGCCCTCAAAGGCGAACAGCACCCCGGCGATCGGAGCTTTGAAGCCCGCCGCCAGGCCCGCCGCCACGCCCGCCGCCACAAGCGACTTCTGGGCCTCCGCCGGCAGACCCGCGCGCACCGCCATCCACAGGCCGATATTGCCACCGCTCTCCACGCTTGGACCCTCTGGACCAAGGGAGGCGCCGCTGCCGAGGCTGAAGGAGGCGGCCACCAGGCGCAGCAGGGGGAGGCGGGGCCGATCGGGCAGTGCCCCTTCGGCCATCGCCATAAGGCTGGGCAGGCCTGGCCCGAGTTCGCCGCCCAACCAGCGCAGGAGGCCCACGAACAGCCCGCCCAGGGTGGGAACCACCACCACCGGCCAGAGTTCCAGCCAGTCGAAGTCCGAAGGCAGGGCGATCGGCACTGGCTCCGGTGGCGCCGGCGGCGGCAGCAGGCCGATGCCGCCGAGCCCAAGCTGCAGCAGAGCCTTCAGTGGCGGCGCCCCGGGGGAGGACACGCCCACGGAGACAGGGAGCTCGGGCAGGGGCGGTGGAGGCAGCGGCGAGCGGCCCACGGCCAGGAGCCATTCGATGAACGGGCCGTAGAGGAAGTTGTTGATGAAGCCCAGCAGCTCATGGAAGCCCACCACCGCCAGGCCCGTGAGGGTTCCCACCAGGAACGCCCATGCCAGCAGCCTCCACTGGAAGGGCAGGCCCAGCCGCGGCGGGCGGGCTTCAGACCTGGGGCCGGACGGTGGCAAAGATCTCCTCCAGGATCTGGCCGGCACCCTGGGCCCGCAGGCGCTCTGCCAGATCGACCCCGATGGCCTCGGGATCGACCTGGGGGCCCCGGGCATCGTCGCGGATCAGGCGCTGGCCATCCAGGCTGGCCACCATGCCGGTGAGCACAAGCTCCTCACCTTCGAAGCGGCTGTTGACTCCGATCGGCACCTGGCAGCCGCCCTCCAGCTGGCGCAGGAAGGCCCGCTCCGCCAGACAACGCAGGGCGGTGGGGCGATGCTCCAGCACGCGGATGCAGGCGAGCACCCGCTCATCGCCGGCGCGGCATTCGATCCCCAGCGCCCCCTGGCCCACGGCGTGCAGGGAGATCGACGGGTCGATCAGCTCGTGGATGCGCCCGCCAAGGCCCAGACGCCCCAGGCCCGCCGCCGCGAGAATCAGGCAGTCGAACTCGCCGGCATCGAGCTTCTCGAGGCGGGTGATCACGTTGCCGCGCACGTCGCGGAACTGCAGATGCGGGAAATGGTGGCGCAGCTGGGCCAGGCGCCGCAGCGAACTGGTGCCCACCACCGCCCCCTCCGGCAGGGTGGCCAGGCTGCGGTCGCGGTGCTTCTCGTGCACCACCAAGGCATCGGCGGGATCCTCCCGCTCGGTGATGCAGCCCAGCACCAGGCCCTCAGGCAGGTTGGTGGGAAGGTCCTTGAGGCTGTGGACGGCGATGTCGGCCCGGTCGACCAGCATCTGGGCCTCGAGCTCCTTGGTGAACAGGCCCTTGTCGCCGATCTTGGCCAGCGCCACATCCAGGATCTTGTCCCCCTGGGTGGCCATCGCCTCGATCTGGATCGTGAGCTCGGGATGGGCCCGGCTGAGTTCATCGCGCACCCAGTGGGTCTGCACCATGGCCAGCTGGCTGCGGCGGGAGGCGATGCGCAGGGTGGTGCTGCTCATGGGGGACGACAGGTGGCAGGGGCGCTGCCGGTTCACAGCCGCCCAGCCTAGGCATCAGCCTGCGCGAACAGATCCAGCGGCAGCGGCCCCCAGGTGTTCTCCACGGCGGGGTTCTCCGGATGGTGGCCGCTGATCAGAATGCCCTCCCCCAGTCCGGTCTCCGGCCGCAGCAGGTAGGTGCCGGTGCGCTGGTTGCCCTTGAGGAACACCGGGCCGGCGGGATCGGCGCCGGAGCTGTCGTGGTCCTCCGGCCCCTCCACCTGCAGGCTCTGGGGCTGCAGCGGCTCCCAGCCCAGCGAGAGCTCGCACACCCGCAGGGCGGCCAGAGCGTCTGCGGCGGTGGGGGCCATCACGCCGATGGTGAACCAGGTGCAGGGATCCATCGCCAGCGCCAGCTCGCGGCGCAGCTGAGCGCGCTCCTCCGCCGCCAGGGAAGGGGCGCTGCGCAGGCCCCGCAAGGCCTCCAGAGCGGGGGCGGAGAAGGGGGCGTGGCTCACGGCGACTCGGATATAGAGATGGGCACCACTCTGCCGAGGCGCCGGGCTCAGCGGTCGCGCGCGGGGGGCGGCGGGGTACGCCAGAAGCCCAGGCAGACGGTGAGCCAGGCCAGGCCCACGGCGCCACCGGCGAGCAGGTCGGTGGGCCAATGCGCCCGGGCATAGAGGGTGCTCAGCCACACCAGCGCCACCCACAGGCTGGCCCCGATCGCCAGGGGCCGGCGCAGGTGGGGGTAATGGGCGGCGAGGATCACGAGCATTGCGCCGTAGAAGGCCACGGCCCCGGCGGCATGGCCACTGGGGAAGCTGCGGCCGTCCACATCGAGCAATTTGTCGGGGGGGCGGGAGCGATCGAAGAACGGCTTGAGGGCGAGGTCCACGAGGGCCAGGATCCCGGCCGTGGCCATCACCAACAAGCGCAGATCCGTCCACCAGCGGCGCAGCACCACGTAGATCAAGGCGGCAAGCACCAGGAACCCAGTCACGTGCACGCCGCTGACGCGGTAGACCTGCAACAGGGTGTCCCCCACCGCGCCGCGCAGGTGCTCCCCCAGCCAGGTGAGAACCGCCTCGTCAAAGGCCGGAGGACGACGGGGATCGATCGTGGCCGCCAGCAGGCCCACCAGGGCGATGCAGAGTGCCACCACAAAGGCATCACGGCGGCGGGGATGCCAGCCGATCACGGCTTCAGTGCCCCCACGGGCACGCGCCAGAGTTCCTGTTCTCCGCGCCGGGACAACCGCTCAATGGTCTGCAGGGGCAGGCCGAGATTCTCGAGATCGCTGCGGTCGCCGAAAAGACGCAAGCTGCGGGTGCGGGTCGTCACTCCGAGGGAGGCCGGGTCGTCGCGCCAGCGATCTTCGATCCGCTCGCGGCTGGAGACGAAGGCGGCCGTCTCACCGCCATAAAACAATGTGCTGTAACGCTTGGTGCCCACCACCCAGAGCGGCTCGTCGGTGCGGGCCTCACGGCGGGCCAGGGCGGCCAGCTCGCGCAGGGGCAACTGGCGTTCGCGGTCGAGCAGGGGGGCCAGGGGCGCCACCACCAGGGCCAGCATGGCCAGGAACGAGGCCAGATTGGGCAGCCACAGCCAACGCTGCAGGGGTGCCTGGCGCAGCAGCAGCACCAGGGCCAGGGCCGCCAGGGCGAGGATCAGGGCGAGCCGGAGCGGCAGGCCGGATCGCTCAAGGGCCACGGCGAAGGCGGGATGGGCCGGATCGCTCGCCGCCCAGCGGGGGGCGAGCGCAGCGGCGGCGGCAAGAGCGGCCAGAAGAACGGCGTTGACCCATCCCGCAGCCCGCAGCGGCCAGGCCAGCGGCGGACCATCGCCGGTGACGGAGGGAGCCGGCAGGGGCTGCCACCAGAGGGCCACCAGCAGGGAACCGGCGGGCAGGGCCGGGAGGATATACCCAGGCAGTTTGGTGGCGGCGGCCGAGAAGAAAGCCACCATCACCACCAACCACAGCAGCAGAAACAACGGCAGCTGGGCCAGCGCCCGCTGCTCATCGGTGCCGGCGTCCTGGAGCCAGCGATCACGGCGCCAGAAGCGCAGCGATCCGATCGCGGCGGGCAGGAACAGCGACCAGGGCAGGAGCAACAGCAGGACCCAGGGGAGGTAGAACCAGGGCGGGCCCGGGTGGTCGTAGATGACCGTGGTGAACCGCTGCAGGTTGCTGAAGCCAAGGAAGCCGCCCACGAAATCCGCCCCGTTGGCCCGCGCCGCCGCCGCGTACCAGGGCAGGGCCACGCCGAGGAAGAGCGATGCCATCGCCAGCAGAGAGCGCGGCCGCAGCCAGGCCCCCCACTGGGCGGTGAGGGTGAGGAACACCACGATCACCAGCCCTGGCAGCAGCAACCCCACCGGCCCCTTGGCCAGCACGGCCACGGCGCTGAACAGGGCAAAGCCAACCCGCCCGAGGGGATCCAGCCAGGGATGGCGCCGGTGGCGCAGGGCCAGCAGAAAGCCGAACAGCGCCAGGGTGATGGCGCTCGAGAGGAACATGTCGGTGGTGGAGGTGCGGCCCCAGCCGATCCAGCCCGGCGAGGTGGCCAGCACCGAGGCCCCCAGCAGGGCACGGCCGTGGCGGCGCAGCGGCGGCTCCGGCGCCACGGGCCAGCTGAGCAGCAACAGGTAGGCCGCCACCACCACCGCGCTGGCAGCCAGGGCCACCGGCAGGCGCGCCGCCCACTCCGAGACGCCGAACAGCCGGAAGCTCAGGGCCACCATCCAGTAGCCCCACACCGGGTAGTCGAAGAAGCGCTCGCCGTTCCACCAGGGCGTGACCCAGTCGTTGCGCTGGTGCATCTGGTGGGCCACCTCGACGAACAGGGCCTCGGTCTTGTCCATCAGGCCGAGGGCCCCGAGGCTGTGGAAGAAGGCGAGCCAGCAGAGCAGAGCCAGGGCCAGGGCGCTCAGAAGCCAGGCCCGGGCCGGCATTGGCGGGAAAGCCTGGAGCGGCGGCCGGTCCGGGATCGTCAAGCGGAACGCGCGGAATGAT
Source organism: Synechococcaceae cyanobacterium (assembly GCA_046340895.1). Classification (GTDB taxonomy): domain Bacteria; phylum Cyanobacteriota; class Cyanobacteriia; order PCC-6307; family Cyanobiaceae; genus Cyanobium. The sequence goes on from JBKDSQ010000068.1 coordinate 42,806, forward strand.
CGCCAAACCTACGCCGCGGCGCCGGACTCAGGGGCTGTTCCAGACGAAGCGGGAGGAGGCGGCGTAGTTCCAGACGAACACCACCACGATGCCGGCCAGCTGGGCCCAGAAGGTGTCTTCGGCCACCAGGCTGTAGAAGGCCGAGGCGACGCCCACATTGGCCAGCACTGGCAGGGAGGCCACCACCAGGAACTTCAACAGGCCACGCAGCAGAGCCATCCCCCGCTGGCGCTGGAAGCGGAAGGTGAGGGCGTTGTTGATCAGGTAATTGGAGCTGGCCGCCGCCACCACCGCCGGCGGCAGGGCGCTCTCGAACGGAATCCCCAACCCCATCAGCAACCGGCTGAAGGCCAGCTGCACGACCACGCCAGTGGCGCCCACCAGGGCGAAACTGATCGCCCGCCGGGGCACGCTGCGCCACAGCAAGGTGTGCAGAATCGACACCCCCAGGTCCCAGACGATCGCCAGATCGAGCTTCGAATCACCGGCAATGCGGGGCTGGAAGCGCAGCGGCACCTCCTCCACCCGCAGCCTGCCGCCGCAGAGGGAGAGCAGCTCGTAGAGGAACTTGAAGCCGTTGACGTCCACCCGCCGCACGAACGGCAGGGCCGCCTCGGGCCGGAGCACGAAGAAGCCGCTCATGTAGTCGGTGAGGCGGCGGTAGGGGGGAAGGCTGAAGCGGGCCACGGCATTGGCCCAGGCCGACTGCCGCTCGCGCCGCTCGCTCAGGCCGTGGATGCGGGCCCCCGGGTGGAAGCGACTGCCCACCACCAGGTCGGCGCCGGTGCGGTGCAACGTCTCCACGGCGGCGGCGATGGTGGCGGGCTCGTGCTGGCCATCACAATCCATCACCACCACCAGGTCGCCGGTGGCGTCGAGGATGCCCTCCTTGATGGCGCTGGAGAGACCGGCACGACCCACCCGGCGGATCAGCCGCACCGGCGGATGGCGGTGGGCCAGCTCCCGCACCACCTCGGCGGTGCCATCGGCGGAATCGTCATCGACGAACAGGATCTCGAGGTCGCAGAGCCGCTGCAGCGGCAACAGTTCGGCGACGATCGGGGCGACGTTGTCGCGCTCGTTGTAGGTGGGCAGCACCACCGAAAGGCGCAGCGCCGGCGGCAGGGAGGAGGGGGGGGCGGCGCTCACGTGCTCAGGAATCCCCGGGAAGGGGGGCATCGGCCGATGGACCCTACTGGAGCCGGCTGGCGAAGACCTACTTGATGTATTCCTTGAGCACGCCGTTGCGGTTGGGGTGGCGCAGCTTACGCAGTGCCTTGGCCTCAATCTGGCGGATGCGTTCGCGGGTGACATCAAAGATCTGGCCGATCTCTTCGAGCGTCTTCATGCGGCCATCATCGAGGCCGTAGCGCAGTCGCAACACATCACGCTCGCGGGGGCTCAGGGTGGCGAGCACACCTTCGAGGTCTTCGCGCAGAAGGTTCTTGGCCACATCCTGCTCGGGGTTCTCGATATCGGCTTCGATGAAGTCGCCCAAGCGAGAATCCTCCTCTTTGCCAATTGGAGTTTCGAGCGAGATCGGAAGCTGGGCGCTCTTAGCAATAAAGCGAAGCTTCTCAATCGTCATCTCCATCGCTTCGGCGATCTCCTCCTCCGTGGGTTTTCGGCCAAATTCCTGCGAAAGGGTTTTGGTGGTTTTCTTGATGCGAGAAATTGTTTCGTACAAATGGACAGGCAGACGGATCGTGCGGCTCTGATCCGCTATTGCGCGGGTGATTGCTTGGCGGATCCACCAGGTGGCATAGGTAGAAAACTTATAGCCTTTTTCGTGGTCGAACTTCTCAGCGGCGCGAATCAAACCCAGACTGCCTTCCTGGATCAGATCCTGAAAAGATAGGCCACGGTTCATATATTTTTTCGCGATCGATACCACCAAGCGCAGGTTGGACTGCACCATCTTCTCTTTCGCGCGACGACCGAGCATCAGGCGGCGCCTGAACTTGATCGGTGTCATCTCAAACATCTCGGCCCACTCCCCCATCTGGGGTTGGCGACCATGATCCGACTCGAAGGCAGCAGCCTTCTCCTCCAGCTCCAGAAGATCAGCGATCTTGCGCGCCAGCTCGATCTCCTCGTCCGGGCGAAGCAGACGGATGCGGCCGATCTCCTGAAGGTAGACGCGGATCGAATCCTCGGTGTAAACGCCCTTCGGCCCCACTTTGATGCTGGCGAGGGCCCGCGCATTCTTGGCATCCCGCTTGCCAGCCGCATCGTCGGCCAGGCCCATCTCCTCGCTGCCCGCCATCTCAGCGTCCAGCAAGAGCTCATCGGCAGCCGATTCCAGGGATTCAGCCGCCTGGGGCGCCGCCTCCTCCTTGCCAGCGCCTTTGGCCTTGCTCTTGGCAGCCGCCTTCGGCTTGGCCTTGGGCTTGGCCTTTGCTGTCGATTCCCCCAGCCCCGGGGCGGCCGTCTCGGCCGTGGCGGCAGCAGAGGAAACCACTTCTGCTTTCGCCGCCTTGGCCTTGGCCTTGGCCGCCTTGGCAGGGGGCGCCTCCATCGGGATCGGATCGCCGCCGAGGGGCACCGTGGCGATGATCTCGGGAACGGGCTTGGTGGCCGGGGAGGCGGCCTTGGTTTTGGCGGCGGCTGGGCTCATGGAGACGGGCGGGAGCAGGAACGAGAACGGGAGGGCGGGCGCGGGCGAACGGCGGAGTCGGGCCTGCACGGAGGCGAAGGGGAACGCGGCGGCTCAGCGGCGCAGGAGCGAGACGGCCATCGGCAAACAAACCACATTGCCACAGCTGCAAGAACAGCTGTACACCAACCGCAGGTGCTGGGGGAAGGAGGCGCTCGGGAAAACCGGAATGGCTCGGAAAACGGGGCTAGCCGTCGCAGAAGGGAGGTCGAGGTTGGCCGCGGGGGTTGGCCGTGACCGGGACAGCGCTGTCAGGGGTGGTCGCAGACCGGAGGCACAGATTGGGAGAAGCCTCCCAGGCTCTCTACGGGTCTTCCCGCTGGACGGAACTCTGTCTCGTTCCGACGGCAGCCCCTTGGACTGCCCAACGCTCTCATCTTAGGAATGGCGGGAGTCGAGTGCAAGATTGGCAGCGCCCGCCCCCGAACCCTGGCTGGATGTCTGGCTGGAGGCCGGGCGGGAAGGGCGTGTGTTCACCTACGCCAACCCGCGCCTGCTGCCGCTGGGCTGCGGCGATCTGGTTGAGGTGGCGCTGCAGGGCCGAAGGCATGCTGGCCTTGTGGTGGCCACAGCCGCGCAGCCGCCGCCGGATCTGCCGGCGGAGCGGATCCAGCCGATCGCCAGCGTTCTGCAGCCGGCGGCGGTGGATCCGGCCTGGCGCGCCCTGATCGACGCCGTCGCCGACGCCTGCCACACCAGCCGCTTCCGCACCCTCAAGAGCGCCCTGCCACCGGGCTGGCTGGGGCAGCGGCGCCGGAGGGCGGCGGGGACTGGCCGGCCGCTGCAGCGAATCGAGCGCTGCGAAGCGGAGCCGGAGGCCGCGGAGTCCTTGCGGCCGCGCCAACGGCAGCTGCTGCAGTGGCTGACGGAGCGAGGCGGCGGAGCCCTGCTGCGGGATCTGTTGGCGGATGGGGGGTTCGGGCGGGAACTGGTGACCGGCCTGGAGAAGCGCGGCTGGCTGCGCAAGGTTGAGGTGCGGCACCCCGCCAGTCCTCCCCCAAGCGGCGGCGGCGCCAACGCGGAACCACCGGCGCTGAGCCTGGAGCAGGCGGCGGCGGTTCGATCGATCGCCGCCGCCGCCCCGGGCCAGGCGCTGCTGCTCTGGGGGGTGACCGGGTCCGGCAAGACCGAGGTGTACCTGCAGGCGGCAGCGCAGGAGCTGGCGGCGGGAAGGAGTGTGTTGTTGCTGGCCCCGGAGATCGGCCTGATCCCCCAGCTGCTCGACCGCGCCCGGGGCCGTTTCGGCTCCGGGGTGATGGAGTATCACAGCGGCATGGGCCCTGCCGAACGGGTGGCGGCCTGGCGTGGCTGCCTCGAGGCCGGCGCCGCGGGGGAGCCGCGGTTGGCGGTGGGCACGCGCTCGGCCGTGTTCCTGCCCCTGGAGCGGCTCGGCCTGATCGTTCTCGATGAGGAGCACGACAGCTCCTACAAGCAGGACAGCCCGATGCCCTGCTACCACGCCCGAGAGGTGGCCCGGCTGCGGGCGCGCCTCTGCGGAGCCCGACTCGTGCTTGGCAGCGCCACCCCATCGCTGGAGAGCTGGCAGCGCAGCCGCGGTGCTGCAGCAGACACGGATCTGGTGCGGCTGCCGGAGCGGATCGGCGGCCGGCCGCTACCGCCGGTGCGGGTGGTGGACATGCGCCTTGAGCTGGCCGAAGGGCACCGGCGGTTGATCAGCCGGGCGCTGATGGACCGCCTGGCAGCGCTGCGGGAGCGGGGAGAGCAGGCGGTGGTGCTGGTGCCGCGACGCGGCTACCGCTCCTTCCTGAGCTGCCGGAGCTGCGGCGAGGCGGTGCTCTGTCCGCACTGCGATGTGGCCCTGACCGTGCATCGCGGCAACGGCCAGGAATGGCTGCGCTGCCACTGGTGCGACCATCGCCAGCCGCTGGGCCAGCGCTGCGGCCAGTGCGGATCCAGCGCCTTCAAGCCCTTCGGGGCGGGCACCCAGCGGGTGCAGGAGCAGCTGGCGGCGGAGCTGGAGGGTCTGCGGCTGCTGCGCTTCGACCAGGACACCACCGGCGGCCGCGACGGCCATCGCCAGCTGCTGGAGCGCTTCGCCGCGGGCGAGGCCGACGTGCTGGTCGGAACCCAGATGCTTGCCAAGGGCATGGACCTGCCCCGGGTGACCCTGGCGGCGGTGCTGGCGGCGGACGGCCTGTTGCACCGCCCGGACCTGCGGGCCGGGGAGCAGAGCCTGCAGCTGCTGTTGCAGCTCGCCGGCCGAGCCGGGCGTGGCGAGCTGCCCGGCGACGTGCTGGTGCAGACCTACTGCCCCGACCATCCGGTGATCCGCCATCTAGTGGATGGGCGCTACGAGCGATTCCTGGAGGAGGAGCTAGCCCTGCGCCGCCACGGCGGGATGGTACCGTTCCGGCGGGCGGTTCTGCTGCGACTGGCGGGCCCCTCCGCCAGCCTGACCGCCACCGCTGCCACGGCGCTCACCGAACGGATCCGTCCGGGACTGGAGCGGCGAGCCTGGTGCGTGATCGGTCCGGCCCCCGCCCCGGTCGCGCGGGTGGCGGGCCGCAGCCGCTGGCAGGTGCTGCTGCATGGCCCCCTCGCCGTGGGGGGTGAGCCCCTGCCATTGCCGGCGGAGGCGGAGCTGCGGGCCCTGCTGCCGGCGGGCATCCATCTGACGATCGACCCGGACCCCCTGCAGCTCTGAGCCCGAGCCTCGGCAGCGCAGCGCAGCGCCTCGGCAGCGCAGCGCAGCGCCGGGGCGGGCCGGGGCCGGCCGGGGCCGGCCGGGGCGGGCTCAGGCGGGCAACTGCGGCAGGCCGAAGCCAAGGGCCTGGCGCATGCGCTGCAGGGCCAGCGCCAGCCCAAGCGCCAGGGCGATCGCCAGACCCCCCAACCCGAGGGGACTCCATCGCCAGCAGTGCACGTCCAGCACGTTCACCGCCCCCGGTTGCAGGGGCCATACCACCCCATCCCCCTCGCGGCGCGCCGACTGGGGGCTGGCCTGGCCCACGGCGGTGCTGGAAAGGGGTGCCAGGCCCAACTCCAGCCGCAGCGCCGGCAGCGGCTCCAGCGGACGCAGATCGATCTCCAGCTGCAGGCGCTGGCGGACCCCCAATAGCCAGTTGCGCTCTTGGAACACAAGCCGCGGTGGCGGCAGGGGGGTCCCGGCCAGGGCCGAGGCGCTGTCGAGGCTGGTGGCCAGGGCATCGAGAACCGCAGGTGCGGGGAGCACGGGCGTGCGCAGCAGCTGGCGGTCGCCGCGGTTCTCGAACCGGAAGCCCCGTGCGACGAGATCCGCCTCCAAGCGCCGCTGCCAGGGGGTAGAGGGTCCGTTGGAGCTGCGCAGCTGGTGCTGCAGGGTGAGACGGCCTGGGCCGGCGAAGCGCAGGTCGCTGCGCACCTCCATGCAGCCACCCAGCAGGCCGGCGAGCAGCAGAACCACCAGCAGTACCGCCACCAGAGCGGCAAAACCAAGCGGCGCCCGGGTCGGACCCACCGGCGGAGGGGGCGGTGGAGGCGGATCGTCACGGCGGCGGCGGCCTGCCGCTCCGACGAGACCCTCCAGCGGAGCGGCGGCCCCGAGATCAGGCAGGGTGAGCGACCAGTCGCGGGGGCGGGTCAGGGCCGGCGCTTCGAGCACGTAGAGAAGGTCCCGGGCCCGGGCGCGCAGGGCCGGATCGCGGCAGTCCTGCACAGCGCGGCAGCATTCGAGCGCCCGCTCGCTCTCCCCCTGGCCCCTCTGGGCGGTGGCGATCAGCAGGCGCACGCCCGCCCCGAGCGGGGTGCGGGGGCCCTGGCGCTCGGCCAGGGGTTCGAGCAGGCCCAGCACGCGACCATAGTTGCCCCGGTCCAGGGCCTCGCGGGCGGCGGCGAGGGTGGCGGCCTGTTCGTCATCGACCATGGCGGCGGTTCAACTCGGCGGTTGCGGACTCCCCGAGAGCATCGTGCCGATGCCGGCGTCGCTGAACACCTCCAGCAGCAGGGAGTGGGGGATCCGGCCATCGACGCTGTGGGCGGCGCGCACCCCCTGGGCCAGGGCGCGGATGCAGCATTCCGTCTTGGGGGTCATGCCCCCGGCCACCACGCCCTTGGCGATCAGCTCCCGCGCTTCGGAGAGCACGAGGTGACGGATCAGGGAGGCGGGATCCGCCCGGTCGCGCAGGATGCCCGGGGTCTCGGTGAGGAGCACCAGCTTCTCGGCCTGCAGCGCCGCCGCCAGCTCCCCCGCGACGGTGTCCGCGTTGATGTTGTGGGCCTGACCGTCGGCATCGGGGGCCACGCTGGAGATCACCGGCAGGTAGCCGGCGTCCAGCAGCGGCTCCAGCACCGCCGGGTTGACCCCGGACACCTCCCCCACCAGCCCCAGCGAACCATTCCCGAAGGGGCGCGCCCGCACCAAACCGCCATCGCAGCCGGAGATCCCCACCGCCCGGGCCCCCACGAGGAAGAGGCCGGTGACGAGCTGTGTGTACACCCGGCCGACCCGCACCCTCTCGACGATCTCCATCGTCGC
>JBKDSQ010000069.1:0-4715 GCA_046340895.1 Synechococcaceae cyanobacterium
CTCAGGCAAAGAGTCCACTGGCTCTGCCTCCAGCGCTCACCCCGCCAGCTCCAACCACCAGCCGCTGCCTGGACCCTCCACCATCCAGCGCCGACCCCAGTTGGCCAGCGAGTAGCGGAGCTTGCGGCCGCTGCCGATCGCAGTGCTCACATACCCACCGCCGATCAGCAGGGCCTCGCCATTGGGGTCGTGCATCCAGACGGCCTCGCGGGCCGGATCCCAGCCGATCACCAGGCTCCAGTGGCCGCCGCCGCGCGGTTCCACCACCGGCCCCTGGTGCAGCCAGCCCACCGGAATCGGGATGCCGAGGCGCAGCTGGGCCAGCAGCTGCTCCGGGGTGCCATCGGTGCGCAGTTCGGCCTCGATGCCCACCGAGCGCAGGGCCTCGATTTGGGCATGGGCTTCCGTGGTGTCGCCGTACTGGCGCACGAGCTGCAGGAACAGATCATCCGGCTGGCCGCTGCCGGCCAGGCATCCGGGCCGCAGGTACTCGGCGGCCATGGCGCAGGTGGAGGAGAAGCACATCCGCAGGCCCTGACCGCTGGCGCTGTCGCGCTGGCAGAAGTAGGGCACCGGCAGGGTGACGGCCTCCAGGTCCATGGCGCCGGCGGGGCGGGCGGAGGCGCGGACGCGGGGCAGGGCGTGGCTGGAGGTGTGGGCGAGAGCGGCAGGCATCGGGGCCTCAGACAACGGCCCCAGAGGGTTCCGCGCTTGTCAACATCCCTGTTGTCGCAGCACATCTTGCGCCCTCGGAACCCTCTGGTATCCCCTGCTGCCCCTCCATGGAGTCGCGCCGGCTCGTGGTCTGGATCACCGCCGGCATCCTCGGCTTCCAGGGCGCCACCCTCGCTTTTGACCTACTCAACTGCACCGTCCTCTCCTGGCTGTTTGTGCGGCAGCACGGGCTGGGGGTGGAGCTGGTGAAGCCGGGGGGCGGACCTGGGGCGGTGGCGCCGGCGGGTGGCGCGACTGGTGGCCGTAGCGGGCCGCCTGGGCCTGCGGTGGAGCAGGGGGCAGTGGGAGCGGTGGAGTCTGGTGGAGATGGTTCGGGCTCGGCCAGCTCCAGCCCGGCGGCCGGCGTCCCTGAGGCCCCTCTGCAGCCCCGTCAGGAGCCCCAGAACCCCCCGGCGGTGGTGGGCGCCTTTGACCCCACCGGTGTCTTCTGCGCCCAGCCCCGCAGCCGCATCGATGACGCGGTCAGCCAGGGGCTCACGATCCTCGCTGGCCTCGCGCTCGGGAGCTCGGTGGGGGGTGGGGGGAAGGGTGCGGATGGGGGGCCGTGATCGCCGCACGGCAGCAGGCACGAATACCCGCAAACCCTGACGCTGGAGGGACTCTGACTAGCATCCCCTACCTGGAAAAGGGCCGCCAGCGATGTGGCTGGAAACCTCCGAGATGATCCGGCACCTGCGCATCAGCCGCCAGACCCTCTGGCGGTTGCGGCAGCACCGCATCCTGCGGGAAGGACACCACTGGACCCGCAAAACGCCGGGCTGCCCGCGCTCGGACCTGCTCTGGCATCAGCAACGCTGCGAACTGGCGCTGCAACGGGTGGCGCCCTGAGCGGGCCCGCTATGCGACCCCAGCGGCCCGCAGCTTCCTGGCCAGGTCAATCAGCTCGGGGGTGACGCCGGGAGGCAGGGGCGTAGGAGCAGGAGCGGCAGCACGATCCTCAGGAGCCCGGAGAGGCTGGGGGGCTGGCCGATGCTCCTTCTCCGCCACGCCCTCGTCGAGGGCGCGGCGCCGCAGCAGGTGGCTCAGCTTGTGCTCGGCCTGCTCCTCCACCAGGTAGCGGCTCGCGTGCACGGCTTCGCTGTGCCCCATCGAGGCGGCCTTCACCGCGGTTGACCAGGTCGTCGTCGCCTTGGCCCGCAGTGCCCAGGCGTGCCGCAGGTCGTAGAGCTTGCAGCGATCCCGCTTGGCCCGTGGCTTGGGCTTGCCAGGCAGGTGGGGCGGCTGGTGGTAGCCGAAGAGCTTGATCGGGATCTCGCGGTCTTCCCGACCCCGGTTCCGCAGCCAGTGGGCCAGCACCACCGCCAGTTGCCCGTTGTTGAAGAACTGCACGCTCCCGTCAGGGCGCTCCGCGGTCTTGATGGGATGGCGCCGACGCAGCTCCGCCAGCATCCGCCGGGAGTGCTCCAGGTCGTCGAGCCGGTAGCGGGTCACCCACTCCGCCGGCAGGGGCAGCGCAAAGCGGTGGCCGGTCTTGGTGGCGCTGCCATCCCCCTGGCTCTGGAAGCTGCCCACCTCGATCACGCCGCCATCGGCCTCCACCTCGCCCGGCAGCCGGTGGATGTGCCACACCTCATGGCCCCGCAGGCCGTAGGTGGCGATCATCGCCATCACCCAGCCCCGCAACGGATCGAGCGGTTGGAGCTGATCCAACCATTGCTGCAGATCCTCGCTGCGGGGGATGTGGCGCGGAGCTGGCGCGCGCAGCTTGCCGGCCCCTTTCTTGAGCCGCTCCAGCCGCTGCCTGAGGTCGGGCGTGGCGATGGCGATGTCCTGCTGGGCCAGGTAGTTCACCATCTGAATCACCCCGTAAAAGCCCTTGCTGTTGTACTCACGGCGGATCAGCTGATGCTTTGGATCCCTCTGGTGCGCCAACAGTGAGGCCGAGGTGTAGAGGCAATACGCCTCAAGGTGTCGCGTGGTTGCCAGCTGCTCGGCATCAAAGGCCCGCCCGAAGTAGCCCCCGTCCCGGAAGCAAACGAAGGGGTTGCGGTCCCGCGCCTTGGGACCGCCAGGCGCGATCCAGCCCTGGACCCTCGCCCGCAGCTCTCCCCAGCTGAGCTGGCCTTGTCGGCCTTCTCTCTCGGAATGGCTTCCCCTCAGGCTGTCCCAGTCCAGCCCTGAGCCGCCGCGAGCCGCGCTGCGGTCCGCCCGCAGCAGCAGGGCCACCAGGTCCCAGCAGGCCTCCTCGTCCTCGATGCGGTACCCCCGCGCCGACTGCTGTCGCCGCGGCGGCAGGGTCTCGTACACCTGCGCGTACGGGCTGCGGGAGACCGTCTTGATGCGGTACCGGCAGCCTGCGGCCTGGAGCCGGAGCTGGGCTTGGGTGAAGGCGTCGCGTGCTCGCACGGCTCCTCTGCCGTCTCATCCCCAAGAGTCTGACCAAGCCTGAGGAACAAAGTTCCTCAAAACCGCTACGCACCGGGGCGTACAGCTACGAGCCGCGACGCAGACAGGGGCCCGTGCGGCAGCCGGGAAGCGCTGCGCTGGAAGGGTTTTGCCTCGGATCGTCCGGTGGCACTAAGCATGGGTCGCCTGAGATTCGAACTCAGGACCAATCGGTTAAAAGCCGCCTAATTCCGGCTCTGAACCCTTACGCAGACTGGGCCCATCCACTGAACCCCCAAACAACCCCCAAACACGAGATGTGAACGTCAGGTCCATTCTGCCGTGGGGGCTTCTGGCGGACGCGATCACGGCCCCCCATCCGCACCCTTCCCCCCACCCCCCACCGAGCTGCCCAGCGCGAGGCCGGCAAGGATCGTGAGCCCCTGGCTGACCGCGTCATCGATGCGGCTGCGGGGCTGGGCGCAGAACACGCCGGTGGGGTCAAAGGCGCCTACGACTGGCGGGGGGCTTTGGGGGGCCTGGCGGGGCTGGGGAGGGGCCTGAGGGGCCCCGGGCCCCGGGCCGGAGCTGGCCGGGCCCGATGCACCCCCACCAGGCTCTACCCCCTCCGCGGGCCCCTGCTCCACCCCTGGCCCAGGCAGCCTGCTGCGCCCAGCGGCTGCGCCACCCACCGGCTCCACCGCCCCAGGCCCGCCCCCCGGCCGCAGCAGCTCCACCCCCAGCCCGTGCTGCCGCACGAACAGCCAGGAGAGGACGGTGCAGTTGAGCAGGTCAAAGGCGAGGGTGGCGCCCTGGAAGCCGAGGATGCCGGCGGAGATCCAGACCACGAGCCGGCGCGACTCCATCGGAGGGGCAGCAGGGGATACCAGAGGGTTCCGAGGGCGCAAGACGTGCTGCAGCAACAGGGATGTTGACAAGCGCGGAACCCTCTGGGGCCGTTGTCTGAGGCCCCGATGTCTGCCGCTCCCGCCAACGTCCACAAGCCCAGCCACGTCCTGCCCAGTACCCGGGCCTCCGCCCGCCCCGCCGGAGCGATGGACCTGGAGGCCATCACCCTGCCGGTGCCCTACTTCTGCCAGCGCGATAGCGCCAGCGGCCAGGGCCTGCGCATGTGCTTCTCCTCCACCTGTGCCATGGCCGCCGAGTACCTGAGGCCGGGCTGTCTTGCCGGCAGCGGCCAGCCGGATGATCTGTTCCTGCAACTGGTGCGCCAGTACGGCGACACCACAGAAGCCCACGCCCAGATCGAGGCGCTCCGCTCTCTCGGCATCGAGGCCGAGCTGCGCACCGATGGCACCCCGGAGCAGCTGCTGGCCCAGCTGCGCCTCGGCATCCCGATTCCAGTGGGCTGGCTGCACCAGGGGCCGGTGGTGGAACCCCGCGGCGGCGGCCACTGGAGCCTGGTGATCGGCTGGGATCCAGCCCGTGAGGCCGTCTGGATGCACGACCCCAACGGCGAGGCCTTGCTGATCGGCGGGGGCTATGTGAGCACCGCGATCGGCAGCGGCCGCAAGCTCCGCTACTCGCTGGCCAACTGGGGTCGGCGCTGGATGGTGGAGGGTCCAGGCAGCGGCTGGTGGTTGGAGCTGGCGGGGTGAGCGCTGGAGGCAGAGCCAGTGGACTCTTTGCCTGAG
>JBKDSQ010000070.1:0-52088 GCA_046340895.1 Synechococcaceae cyanobacterium
AGACCATGGTGATCAACGCTGCGCAGGGCGCCGCGACGGTCAACGAGCCAGAGGGCGGCCTGGTCCTGGCTGCGGGGCCCGAAATCCGGGAGACCCAGGGCTGCTGAGGCCATGTGCCAGGTGCGGGGCAAAAACTGATAGGCCCCGGCGGCGGCGCTCACGTAGCGCCGCCGCACTTCAATTTCCGGATGCTGGGTAAAGCCTGCGAAGCGTCCGCCGCCGTAGAGCACCCGGTATCCCTCACCACTGCCCCCGAGCCATGTGCCTTCGGCATAGCGGATCGTGTTCAGCAAGGCGCGCCGTTCCGGGGTGAGCCTGTAAGCCGGCTGCTTCTGCGCCTCGACGCTCCCCGGCTGGAGCCTGTGGCTGATCCCTGGGTGGGGTGTGGCGGCTGTCGCCTGCTCGATCGCCGGCTTCGTCCAGGCAGAGCCGAGCGGTGGCTGGGCCACCACGGGAAGCAGCAGCAACAGGCTTGCCAGGGTCGCAGGGCACGGGACGGCCGGTGCGATGGAGGGGCGTCGGGGGCCTGCATCGCGAAGATGGCTGGCAAGGCGGGCGGTGAGGCGGGATGGCAGACGGCGCAGCTTCAGAACGGGGACCAGCGAATGGCGACGACCCTGCCGAGGGCCCCCCGCCTTTGCCCAGCCCCCTACCGGCCGCTCTGGACAACCCTGGGGCTCTGTGCAGCGGCTGGCCCAAGGGTCGCCGACTGGGCAGAAAAACCCAGCGGGGCGAGGAATCTGAAGAAAACCCAAAACAACTTCGTCGCGTGTCGCGTTGCGCCTGAGACGGGCGAAACGGATCAGGTGTGCTGATCAGCGTCACCGCCACCCATCAGGGAATGACCGGCTCACGCGGCGGCTCCGGTGTGGTGGGAGCGACCCGGAGGGCGGGTGCAGTTCCATTGCGCAGCGCCCGTGCGATCAGGCCGCCGCAAGGAAGCCCAGGGCCGCCCGGACCCGGTTCAGGGTCTGCTCCGCCACGGCCGCGGCCTGCTCACGCCCCTGCCGCAGCACCAGCTCGAGTGCGCCCGGATCCGACCGCAGCTCCCCATAGCGCTGTTGGATGGGGCGGAGCGCCTCCACCACCGCCTCCGCGAGGCGTGGCTTGAACTGGCCCCAGCCCATGGCTGCGCATTCCTGGGCGGCACCCTCCCGCCCCAGTCCGCTCAGGAGCGCGTACAGGCCCAGGAGGTTGTCAGCCTCGGGCCGCTCCGGATTGCCGAATTCCAAGCCCATCACCGGGTCGGTCTTCGCCCGTTTGATCTTGCGCGCGATCAGCTCGGGGGGGTCGAGCAGAGTGATGCGGGAGCCCTCGTTGGCGTCGCTCTTGCTCATCTTGTTGCGGCCATCGCTGAGGCTCATCACCCGTGCGCCCTGCGGCAGGATCAGCGGCTCGGGAACCCGCAGGATCGGAACGGGCTCCCCTGTGTCGTCGCGCTGGGCAAACCGGGCGTTGATCCGCTGTTGGGCGATGTCGCGGGCGAGTTCGAGGTGCTGCTTCTGGTCTTCCCCCACCGGCACCAGATCGGCGTCGTAGAGGAGGATGTCGGCGGCCATCAGCACCGGGTAATCGAGCAGACCCGTCGATACGTCGGCGCCCTGACGAACGGCCTTCTCCTTGAACTGGATCATCCGCTCCAGCCAGTTCAGCGGCGTGACGCAGTTCAACAGCCAGCAGAGTTCGCTGTGGGCGCTCACGTGGCTCTGCACGAACACGGTGGAGCGTTGCGGATCAATGCCGCAGGCCAGGTAGAGGGCGGCGGTGCTCAGGGTGTCCTCCGCCAGCCGGGCCGGGTCGTGCGGCACGGTGATGGCATGGAGGTCCACCACGCAGAAAAAGGTGTCGTGGCTCTCTTGCAGGGCGACCCAGTTGCGGATCGCCCCGAGCCAGTTGCCCAGATGCAGGGCCCCGGTGGGCTGGACGCCGGAGAGAACCCGGGGCCGTGCTTCAGCCATGGAGCGATCAGGCCTCGACGGGTGTGGCGTCGGCTTCGTCGGCTGTCAGCGGCTCGGGGCTGCTGGCCGGTTCCTCAGCGCGCAGCGACTCGGCTGCGAGCCCCGGCTCTGCTGGCAACGCATCCTCGTGATCCTCGTGCGGCCCGTCGGGGGCCAGTTCCTCGGCAGTGCTGGGGGCGGCCGGTCGGGCCGGGCGGGCGAATGGATTGACCCGCTCGCTGCGGCCGCCGCGGCCTCCTTCGCGATCCGGGCCGAAGCGGTCGCGACGACGCTCGCCGCGGTCCCCTTCCCGGGGGCCAGGAGGCCGGGAGCCTGCCTGGGCCCGGTGCAGGGCGATCAGCTCATCGAGCTGGCCCTGCTCCAGCATCTGGGCGAGGGTGCGCAGCGAAAAGCCGAGCACGGCCACCGTGGAGCGCAGGCCGAAGGCCTCCTGCAGGGCTCGGGCCCCTTGCATCTCGTTGTCGCTGAGGCGGATGCGGAAGCCGCCGCCGTCTCGGCCGCCCGGAGGGCGGGAGCCGCGGGAGCTGTTCGCCGCGTCCGCGTCTCCTTCGCGGGGGGAGGAAAACCGTTCGTCCGCCATCGCCAGACCTTGTTCAGGCGCAAGTGTGGCGCATCGGCCGCTCCGGTTCGTCAGCGCCTGGACACAGCCAGAGCAGCTGGTGCTCCTGGGATGGGACTGTCGCCGCGTCCTCGCGCGCCAGGACCAGCAGCGGAACCGGCCGGGGGCGCTCCCGCTCCCAGCGCTGCCGGTAGTCCGCCCGCAGCGCCAGATAGCGCTCCAGCGTCCAGCCACGGTTGCCCCGCTCCTGGGCCTGCCACAGTCGCCACTGGGCCTGGCGGCAGGCCTCGGCGCCGAATTCCTCCCAGCACAGCTGTTGCGCCTGCCAGGCCTCCAGGCCATTGGCGCGGAGGTCGCGGTAGCGCACCAGCTCGGGCGCCTCGGCGCTCGTGTCGGGCGGGAGGTGATGGGGAAGGGCGGCGAGGGTTGGCACCGACAGGCGCAGCCAGCAGCGATCGAGCAGCAGCACCGGGCTCGATTCGCTCCACACCCGGGCGGCCTGCAGGGCACCCCAGTGGCGGCGCACTTCGCGGTGCAGCCGCGGCGTGAGCAGGGCCGTGGCATCCATGGGGCCGGCAGCAGGCGCGAAGGGACGCTACCGCGAGGATCCCGGGCTGGCGATCTGAGCTAAAGAGGCAACGACGCAGGCCGCACCGTGACCCCTTCGCCATCCGCCCCCTCCGCCCTGGTTCCGCTGCTGACAGAATCCTGGCGCCGCCCCCTGCTGGCGCTCGGTGGCGGGCTGCTGGCCACGGAGGCCCTGGCGGAGCTTCTGCACCTCCCCTCCTCCACGCTGGTGGGGGGCGGCGTGCTGGCGGGTGGCTGCTGGCTGTTGTCCCGGCGTTCTCGGCGGTTGAAGCCGCGCCTGCCGAGCAGCCTGGCGGGGTGGACGGAGCGCTGTGAGCGGGTGCTGGAGCAGTTCACCCAGCTGGCCTCCGCCGAGCAAGGCGACGGTTCCATCGATCAGCGCCGTGGCGAGCTGCGGGCGCTGCTTGAAGCGGAGGCCGGCAGGCCACTGGGGCTGGCCTTGGCGGGCAGCCAGCCGCCTGCCCCCCATTTTCAGACCGTGTTTCAGCAGGCGCTGCAGGGTCCGCGCCGCCTGCGCCTCCACTGGGGCCAACCGTTGCCCGCCTGGAGCGACGATTGGCGTTGGGGTGGTCTCTATGAAGGCTGCGATGTGCTGCTGTTCCATCTGCGCATGCCCCTGCGGGCCTCCGACCTGCGCTGGCTTGAGTCCCTGCCCCCCGACCAGCCGCTTTGGCTGCTAATGGAGGGCGTCGGGGCCGGCTCCGGGGAGGCGGAACTGCGCAGTCTCTGGCCTGCGGTGGATCCCGAGCGCCTGCTGTTCTGGGACGGAAGTGCCGCGGGCCTGGCCTCCAGCCTGGCGCCGCTCGCCTCCTGGCTGGCGCGGCAGGGGGGCATCCTGCCGGAGCGCACCAGCCTGCGCCGCCTCCAAGCCCTGCACGGGCGATGGCAGCGGGATCTGGAGCGGCTGCGCCGCGGCCAGTGGCAGCGACTGCAACAGCGCACCCAATGGGTGGTGGCCGCCGGCGTGCTGGCCGCCCCCGTTCCGAGTCTTGATGTGTTGGTGCTCGGCTGCGCCAACGCGCTGATGCTGCGAGAGATGGCACGGCTCTGGGATTGCCCCTGGGATTCCGAGGTGCTGCGGGCGGCGGCCCTGGAGCTGGGCCGTGCCGCTCTCGGCCTGGGGCTGGTGGAATGGAGCAGCCAGGCCCTGGCCACCGCGCTGCGCTTGCACCACGCCGGCTGGCTGCTGGGCGGGGCGCTGCAGGCCCTGAGCGCGGCCTATCTCACCCGGGTGGTCGGCCATGCGATGGCCGATGTGCTCGCCCTCTCCGCGGGCGTGAGCGAGCCGGACCTGGAGGCGATCCGCCAGCAGGCGCCGCTGCTTGTGGCGCGTGCGGCAGAGGCGGAGAAGCTCGACTGGGGGGCATTCCTGGAGCAGGGCCGGGAGTGGCTGCGGCACCAGGGCCTGCCCGCCGTGTCCACGACTCTTTAATAAAGTTCATTAATAATCCTTGCAATCTGGCACCGCGGCCCGTCTCGTGTTGCGAATCAGTCGTGGCGCTTTAGCGTTGATGTGCCCGCAGCGGTTCCTGCGGATCGTTTCGGGTCTTTTCTCCACCGTTTTCACCGCATTCTTCATTCCATGACCACTGCCATCCGCAGCGGCCGGGCCGGAAGCTGGGAAAGCTTCTGCCAATGGGTGTCCTCCACAAACAACCGCATTTACGTGGGTTGGTTCGGGGTGCTCATGATCCCTTGCCTGCTGGCCGCAACAACCTGCTTCATCGTTGCCTTCATCGCTGCTCCTCCCGTCGACATCGACGGCATCCGCGAGCCCGTTGCCGGCTCCTTCCTCTACGGCAACAACATCATCTCTGGCGCCGTTGTTCCTTCCAGCAACGCCATCGGCCTGCACTTCTATCCGATCTGGGAAGCCGCCAGTCTCGACGAGTGGCTCTACAACGGCGGGCCCTACCAGTTGGTGGTCTTCCACTTCCTGATCGGCATCTCCGCCTACATGGGCCGCCAGTGGGAGCTCTCCTACCGGCTCGGCATGCGCCCCTGGATCTGCGTGGCGTACAGCGCCCCCCTCTCGGCCGCCTTTGCCGTGTTCCTTGTGTATCCCTTTGGTCAGGGTTCCTTCTCTGACGGCATGCCCCTGGGCATCAGTGGCACCTTCAATTTCATGCTGGTGTTCCAGGCTGAGCACAACATCCTGATGCATCCTTTCCACATGCTGGGTGTGGCCGGTGTGTTCGGTGGCAGCCTGTTCTCCGCCATGCACGGCTCGCTGGTGACCTCCTCACTGGTGCGGGAGACCACCGAAACGGAAAGCCAGAACTACGGCTACAAGTTCGGCCAAGAGGAAGAGACCTACAACATCGTGGCTGCTCACGGGTACTTCGGTCGCCTTATCTTCCAATACGCCTCGTTCAACAACAGCCGCAGCCTGCACTTCTTCCTGGCCGCCTGGCCGGTGGTGGGCATCTGGTTCACGTCCATGGGTATCAGCACCATGGCCTTCAACCTGAATGGCTTCAACTTCAACCAATCGATTCTCGATGCCCAGGGCAAGGTGCTCCCTACCTGGGCCGATGTGCTCAACCGCGCCAACCTCGGCATGGAGGTGATGCACGAGCGCAACGCCCACAACTTCCCGCTCGATCTGGCGGCGGTGTCCGCCACCCCTGTTGCCCTCACCGCGCCGGCGATCGGCTGATCGCCTGGCCCGCCTGGCCCCCTCCCCCGGGAGGGGGCTTTTTCATGTCCGGATCCGATGCGTTCACGCTCGCTTGGGCGGTAGCGTCCAGCGGTCTGGCGTCTGCAGCGCCCTCCCTCCCCGTCCTCGCTGCCCGCACTCCGCCGTGTCGAGCTGCCCCTGCCCCGCCACGGCCAGCCGCCGCTTCGCGAGCCTGGCGCTGGCCCTGCTGCTGGTGGGCTGCCAGGCACCCCGGCCGCAAGCGCAGCCGCAGGCTGCGCGACCCCGGGTGCTGGCCAGCTTCACCGTGTTGGCGGACATGGCCGCCCAGGTGGCCTGCGGCCGTCTGCAGGTGGACTCGGTGACGCGGCCCGGTGCCGAAATCCACGGCTATGAGGTGACGCCGGCCGACCTGCGCCGCGCCCGCGGCGCCAAGCTGCTGCTGGAGAACGGTCTCGGCCTGGAGCGTTGGATGGAGCGCTTCGCCGCCAGCCTCGGCCCGATCCCCCGGGTGACCGTGAGCCAGGGGGTGGCCACGATTCCGATCGCCGGTGATCCGCGCGGGGCCCCCAACCCCCACGCCTGGATGTCACCGCGCAGCGCCAGGGTGTATGTGGAGAACATCCGCAACGCCTTCATCCGGCTCGACCCGGCCGGCGCCGCCACCTACCGCCGCTGTGCCGATGCCTATCTCGCCCAGCTGGCACGCCTGGACGGCGACCTGCGCCGGCGCCTCGATCCCCTGCCGCCCCAGCGACGTCTGCTCGTCACCTGTGAAGGCGCTTTTTCCTACCTTGCCCGCGACTACGGCCTCGAGGAGGGCTGGCTGTGGCCCGTGAACGGCGAGCGGGAGGTGACGCCGCAGCGGATGCGGCAGCTCATCGGGATGGTGCGGCAGCGCCGCGTGCCGGCGGTGTTCTGTGAGAGCACGGTGGATGCGCGACCGATGCAGCGGGTGGCCGCCGAGAGCGGCGCCCGCTTCGCGGGTGTGCTGCATGTGGACTCCCTCTCGCCGCCGCAGGGGCCGGCCCCCTCCTACCTGGCGCTGCTGCGCCACAACGTGGACAGCCTGCTCCGGGGCCTCGTGCCTGAGGCTCGCGCCGGGGGGATCCCGCCCCGTTGAATGGGGGGATGATCGCTGCCCCCGCTCCACCGCGCCCCGCCTGTCCCCTGCCGCGTCTGCTGGTGGAGGACCTGAGCGCCGGCTACGAGGCCGAACCCGTTCTGCAGGCGGTGGACCTGCGCCTGGAGGCCGGCAGCATCTGTGCCCTGGTGGGCCTGAATGGCGCCGGCAAATCCACCCTGTTCCGCACCTTGGTGGGTGCGCTGCCCCCCTGTGGCGGCGCCATGCGCATCGAAGGTCTGGCGCTGGCGGAGGCGCAACGGCGCCAGCTCGTGGGCTACGTGCCGCAGGACGAGCAGCTGCCGTGGGATTTTCCGCTGCGGCTCTGGGATGTGGTGATGATGGGGCGGTACGGGCGGATGGGCCTGCTGCGCTGGCCCTCGGCGGCCGACCGGCACAGCGTGCGTGAAGCCTTGACGCGGCTGGATCTGGCGCCGTTGGCGGAGCGGCCGATCACCTCCCTCTCCGGCGGGCAGCGCAAGCGGGCGCTGCTGGCGAGGGCCCTCGCCCAGCAGGCGCGGCTGTTGCTGCTCGATGAACCGTTCACCGGCGTTGACCGCCGCAGCGAGCGGCTGATCATCGAGCAGTTGCAGGCCTTCCGCGCCGACGGGGGCAGTGTGCTGATCGCCACCCACGACCTCGACGCCATCCCCGGCTTCTGCGATCAGGTTCTGCTGCTCAACCGCCGCGTGCTTGCCTTCGGCCCCACCGCCGACGTGTTCACCCAGGCCAATCTGCTGCGCACGTTCGGCGCGGCACCGGAGCGGTCGCGATGAACGGTTTGGGCTCGATCGGCGCGGCAGCGGCGCAATGGCTGATGGAACCCCTGCAGCAGGTGTTTCTGCAGCGAGCGCTGGGACTCGGTCTGCTGGTGGCCGCTGTCTGCGCCCTGCTCTCCTGTTATCTCACCCTCAAGGGCTGGGCGCTGATGGGCGATGCGATCTCCCATGCGGTGCTGCCTGGTGTGGTGCTGGCCCACCTGGTGGGGGCGCCCTACGCCGCCGGCGCCTTCCTGTTCGGTGTGGGCTCGGTCACGGTGATCGGCTGGTTGCGGCGCCATACCCGCCTGCGTGAGGACGCCTTGATCGGCGTGGTGTTCACCGCCTTCTTTGCCCTCGGTCTGGTGCTGATCTCGAAGCTCCGCAGCGGCGTGGACCTCAGCCACATCCTGTTCGGCAATCTGCTCGGCCTCAGCGATAACGACCTGCTACAGACCAGCCTGATCGCTCTGGTGGTGCTGGCGGTGGTGGCGGTGCGCCGCCGCGACCTGCTGCTGTTCTGTTTCGATCCCGGCCAGGCCAGCGCGATCGGACTGCGCACCGGCGTCCTCCAGACCCTGCTGCTCACCCTGGTGAGCCTGGCGGCGGTGGCGGCCCTGCAGGCGGTGGGCATCATCCTGGTGGTGGCGATGCTGGTCACCCCCGGCGCCACCGCCTTTCTGCTCACCGACCGCTTTGATCGGATGAACCTGCTGGCCGTGCTCGCAGCGATGCTCTCCACCAGCCTGGGGCTGTACGTGAGCTACTGGCTGGATGCCTCCACCGCCGGATGCATCGTGCTTGTGCAAGCCGCTCTGTTCGCCTTGGCGTTGCTGCTCGCCCCCCGCCATGGCCTGCTGGCGCAGCGCCGCCGCGGTCGCCGCTCGCGCTCGCTGCCCTCCTGATGCTCCCCGCCAACCCCAGCGCCGATCCCCGCCGCCAGCGCTGGCCCTGGTGGCCCCTGCTGCCTCTGTATCCCTACGGCCGCCGCCGCACCCTGGTGCGGGAGCTGATCCCGGAGCGTCTCTGGGCCTTCGAGCAGCTGCAGGGGGTGTGGTACGTGGCGGTGCCGATCCGCATGAGCGTGGTGCGGGTGTCGGATGGGCTGCTGCTGTACGCGCCGGTGGCGCCCACCGCCGAGCTGCTGGAGGCGCTGCGGCAGCTGGAGGGGCGTTGGGGGCCGGTGCGGGCGATCGTGCTGCCCACCGCCTCGGGCCTGGAGCACAAGCTGCCCGTGCCGGCAATGGCCCGCGCCTTCCCCGACGCCCAGGTGTGGGTAACGGCGCGCCAGTGGAGCTTCCCGTTCAACCTGCCACGCTCCTGGCTGGGCTTCCCCCCCGGTCGCACCCGCGTGCTGCTGGAGGATGGTGTTCCCTACCCGGAGCAGTTGACGTGGTTGGCTCTGGGCCCGCTGGACCTGGGCCTGGGCTGTTTCCTGGAGGTGGCCTGTCTGGATCGAGCCAGCGGCGCGCTGCTGCTCACCGATGCGCTGGTGTCGATCCCGGACGAACCGCCGCCGGTGTTCGACCTGGATCCCACACCGCTGCTCTTTCATGCCCGCGAGCGTGGCAGCGAGCCGCTGCGCGATGACCCCGAGCTGCGGCGGCGCGGCTGGGCGCGGCTGGTGCTGTTCGCCAACTACCTGCGGCCGGCCCCGCTGGATGTGCCGCCGCTGGCGGAGGTGCTGCGGGAGGCCTTTGCGCCGGGCTGTCGCAACCCCCGGGCCCATTTCGGCCTGTTCCCGTTCCGCTGGCGTCCGGGCTGGGAGCAGGAGGCGGAGGCGCTGCTCACGTCCCCGGGGCGGCCTCAGGTGGCAGCGGTGCTGGAGCGGCTGGTGTTTCCGCGCCAGCGGGCCGCGCTGGTGGGCTGGCTGCGGCAGCTGGCGGCGTGCGGTGAGCCTCGCTGGCTGGTGGGCGCCCACTATGCGGCGCCAGTGCCCCTGGCCCCAGGGGAGCTGGCGGGGCTCGCCGATGCGCTGGAGACGCGTGACTGGGCGGTGGACAGTGGATCGTGGGCGTTTCTCGCCGGCATCGACCGAGCCCTGGTGCGGGCTGGCGTGGTGCCGGAAGACTGAGGGGAGACCGCAAACCTAGAGGTGCAGTTCGCCCGGGTCGTCGGCGTCGGCGTCGTCGAGGCCACCGCTGCCGATCAGGGAGGCCTCCAGCTCCATGCGCTGCTCCATCTGGCGCAGGAAATAGCCCGTCATCATCGCGGAGGCGAGCAGCCCGGCCAGGCTCTCGCGGCTGGCCTGGATCTTCACCTCAAACTGCTCGCCGGGCAGCATGCCCAGTAGACCCTGGACGTTGTGGCGGATGATGTCCTGGATGTCGCCGCTGGCGGAGCGGGCGACGCGCTGCAGGACCTCGGGCGACTGCTCCTGGAGGTACTGGATCAGGGCATTGCCGTGGATGGCCTCGTTGTCGGTGGTCAGGAAGTCCGGGTTGAACATGGATCGGTTCCTGGGGAGTGGGCCGCCGTTGCCGGCCGGACCGAGACCGCGCCCTGGGGCGTGCTGGGAACCTTACCGCAGCCGTCCAGGCGATCCCCACTCCGCCTGGGGGACGCCGCTCTGGCGGATCGGTCCGAATCGGCTGGGCGGCCAGTAGCGCCAGATCGCCGTGCCGATCACCTCCTGCTCCGGCAGCGGCCCCCAGAGGTGGGAATCGAGGCTGGCGTTGCGGTTGTCGCCGAGCACGAGCAAGTGGCCGCTGGGAACCGTCAGCGGGCCGAGGTCGTAGGCCATCGGTTCGGCCGCCCAGTCGCGCAGCGGTGGGGCGCCGTTGCGCCAGAACTGACCCTGCCGCACCTCCACCTGATCGCCGGCGGTGGCGACGACCCGTTTGATCAGGGCGGCCGTGGGGTCGTAGCCGGCCTGGCGCAGGGCAGCCGGTGGGTGGAAGACCACGATCGTGCCCGCTTCCAGGGGCCGGTGCAGCCGCGCCCGCAGTTTCTCCACCAGGATCCGATCCTGCAGCTGCAGGGTGGGCAGCATCGAGCCGGAGGGGATCCAGCGTGGCTCGATCACCGCCCAGCGCAGCAGCAGCGCCACGAGCACCCACAGCAGCAGCGAGCGGGCCTGGGCCAGGAGGCCACCAGAGGCGGTGGGCTCTGACGGGGCCGGGGGAGGGGGCGGCGAGCCGGCGGACACGGGCATTGGGGAGGATGGACGCTCCATCCTGCAGGGGGGATTCGCCCGTTGCTTCCCGCGCCCGCCACCGCGACCACAGCCCTGGCCAACGGGGAAGCCGCGCTGACGTTGCTGTCGGCCCTGCGGGCGCAGGGGGTGCGCCATCTGGTGCTCTGCCCAGGCAGCCGCTCGGCGCCGCTGGCAGTGGCGGCTGCCCTGCTGGAGCCAGCCGGGCTGCGTCTGCACACGGCGATCGATGAGCGTTCCGCGGCCTTCTTCGCCCTCGGCCTGGGGCGGGCGGAGGGGCTGCCGGCGGCGGTGGTCACCACCTCCGGAAGCGCCGTGGCCCAGCTGCTGCCTGCCGCGGTCGAGGCCGACTTCGGCACGGTGCCCCTGCTGCTGCTCAGCGCCGACCGGCCGCAGCGGCTCAAGGGCTGCGGCGCCAACCAGAGCGTGAACCAGGAGACGTTCCTGCGCGCCAGCTGCCGCTGGTTGTGGGAGGGGCCAGCGGCGGGGCTGGCAGCGTTACCGGCTCCGGAGCTGCGCCGGGTGGCTGCGCAGGCCCAGGCCCACTGCCTCGGCGACGGCCAGCAGCGACCGGCCGGCCCTGTGCATCTCAACCTGCCGTTCGAGGAGCCGCTGCATGCCTCGGCGACGGATCTGGAGCGGCTGGCGATGGTGGCGGCGGCGCTGGGGGTGGAGCTGGCTGGTGCGCTGGCCGGGTCGCCTGCGCTGCCGATCGCCGCCCGTGGGCAGCAGGCCGCCGTTCCAACTTCCGAGCTGCCCCTTGATCCCGACCGTCCCGGTCTGGTGGTGGCAGGCCCCTGGCGCGGCTTGCCCCAGGCCTGGGCCGCCCACCGCCGGGCCCTGCTGGTCTGGCAGCGGCGCAGCGGTTGGCCGGTGCTTGCCGACCCCCTCTCCGGTTTGCGCGGCGATCCCGAGCTGGAGTGCCTCGCTGCCTACGATCTGCTGGCGGCCGATCCTCCTGGCCCGCCCGAGCTGCGGCCGCAGGTGCTGCGCCTGGGCCCCCTGCCCGCCAGCCGCGCCGTGGAGGGCTGGCTGAGGAGCCGTTGCGGCCGGCAGTGGCTGGTGAGTGAGGGCGATCCGCGTGGGCTCGATCCCCTGCACACGGTGGCAGGCCAGAGCGCCGCGGGGCTCGCGGCCTGGCTGGCGGCCTGGCCGCCAGCGGCGCTGCAGGGGCGGGCGTCGGCCGCCAATGCGGCGCTGGCGGAGGACTGGCGGGCCGCGGAGCGGCGCCTGCAGGAGCGGCTGGCGGCGGTGCTCGGGCCGGGCGGGCAGCGGCAGCCGGCGGAGCGGGCCGCGCTGCGTGAACCCTGGCTAGCCCGCCAGCTGAGCCTGCTGCTGCCGCCGGGGCTGCCCCTGCTGCTGGCCAACAGCAGCCCGGTGCGCGACTGGGCCCTGTTCGCCGCGCCGCAGGCGCCGGCCCGGCCGATCTTCGGCTTCCGGGGTGCCTCGGGCATCGATGGCACCCTCTCGTTGGCCTTCGGACTGGCGGAGGCCCTGGGGCAGGCGGTCCTGATCAGCGGCGATCTGGCTCTGCAGCACGATGCCAACGGCTGGCTATGGCGCTCGCAGCTGCGCGGTCGCCTGACGGTGCTGCTGATCGACAACGGTGGTGGCGGCATCTTCGAGCAGCTGCCGATCCGCCCTCCCGGGTCCGCTTTGCTGGATTTCGATCGCCTGTTCGCCATGCCCCAGGCCGTGGATCCGCTGGCCCTGGCGGCTGCCCACGGGGTGCCGGGCCGGCGGGTGGAGCAGGAGGCGGAGCTGGCGGCGGCGCTGGCCTGGGCCCTTGAGCAACCCCTGGCGCTGCTGCGCCTGATCACCGACCGCCGGGCCGATGCGGAGCTGCGCCGGCGCCTGCGCACAATGGCGGCCGAGCGTTGTCCCTCGCCATGACCGATCCGACCCCGGTGCGCTGGAGCTCGATCGGCTCCTACCAGGACGTGCTCCTGGAGCGCAGCGACGAGGGCATCGCCCGGATCACGATCAACCGACCTGAGAAGCGCAACGCCTTCCGGCCCCGCACCGTGCAGGAGCTCTGCGATGCCTTCACCCGCATGCGCGACGACCCCGCGATCGGCGTGGTGCTGTTCACCGGGGCGGGGCCGGCGGCGGATGGCGGATGGGCCTTCTGCGCCGGCGGCGACCAGAGCGTGCGCGGCGACGGGGGCTACGTGGACGAGGCAGGCCTGCCGCGGCTGAATGTGCTCGATCTGCAGCGGCTGATCCGCAGCTTGCCGAAGGTGGTGATCGCCCTGGTGGCGGGCTACGCGATCGGTGGCGGCCAGGTGCTGCATCTGCTGTGCGACCTGAGCCTGGCGGCGGAGAACGCCGTGTTTGGCCAGACCGGGCCACGGGTGGGCAGTTTCGACGGGGGCTTTGGTGCCAGCTTCCTGGCGCGGGTGGTGGGGCAGCGCAAGGCGCGCGAGATCTGGTTCCTCTGTCGCCGCTACGACGCGCAGGAGGCTCTGGCGATGGGCCTGGTGAACAAAGTGGTGCCCCTTGCTGCACTGGAGGCTGAGGGGGTGGCCTGGGCGCGGCAGGTGCTGCGCCACAGCCCCACCGCGATCCGCTGCCTGAAGGCGGCCTTCAATGCCGAAACCGATGGCATGGCCGGGCTGCAGGAGCTGGCCGGACAGGCCACGCACCTCTTTTACCGGACGGCGGAGGGTCAGGAGGGCCGCAACGCCTTCCTGGAGAAGCGCGAACCCGACTTTTCCGACAACCCTTGGTTACCGTGAGGGCTCCGGCCTCCCGTACCTTCCTCCGGACCGTGGTCCGCCCTCTTTCCGAACCCTCCCGTTTCCTGCGCTGCGCCACTGCGGTCCCGTCTGCTCTCCGGTTGAGAGTCCCCCCGCGTCGCGATCTGGCCTGCGCCTGTCTGTTGGCAGCCATCGGCGTTGCGCCGGCCTGGGCCGCTCCTGAGGTGGCTCCCGAGGCGTCGGCCCTCATGCTGGGCTCCGAGCCGTTGGTGATCCAGGCCACCCCCGCCCCAGGGCCGCCTGCGCCCGCCCGCCCTGCCTCGCCGGCACCGCAGACGGAGCTGGTGCTCGACCGGAGCGGGCGGGTGCTGCGGGTGATGGCGGACGGCAAGGAGCTGCGCCGTTTTCCGGTGGCGGTGGGCATGCCGGGCTGGGAAACGCCCGTGGGCCGCTTTCAGGTGATCGAGATGGCCGCTGATCCGGTCTGGAAGCATCCCGCCAAGGGCACGATCTACCCCCCCGGCCCCACCAACCCGCTTGGCAGCCGCTGGATCGGCTTCCATCGCGATTGCCGCGATCGCGCCGGCTTCAACGGCGTGGAGCATCTGCAGGTGAAGGGCTGTGCCACCGCCGGATTCCATGGCACCAACGACCGTGCCAGCGTCGGCCAGGCGGCCTCCCACGGCTGCGTGCGCCTGTTCGATGAACATGTGCGCGAGCTCTACCAGCTGGTGCGGCTTGGAACGCCGGTCACGGTGCTGCCCTGAGCGAGGCAGCCCCAGCTCCGGTGGGACGTAGAGTCCCGCCACCTGCGGGCGAGCGGCATGCGCATCCTGTTTGCAGCGGCCGAATGCGCGCCGATGATCAAGGTCGGCGGCATGGGCGATGTGGTGGGTTCGCTGCCCCCCGCCCTGGCCGAGCTCGGCCACGACGTGCGCATCATCCTGCCGGGCTACGGGCGCCTCTGGAGCCGCCTGGCGATCAGCGAGGAGCCCCTGTGGCGCGGCCACACGATGGGAAACGACTTCGCCATCTTTGCAACCCAGCATCCCACCAACGGCATCCCCATCTATCTGGTGGGTCATCCGGTGTTCGATCCGGAGCGCATTTATGGTGGAGAAGATGAAGATTGGCGCTTCACTTTTTTCGCCAGCGCCGCCGCTGAATTCGCCTGGAATGGGGGTTGGAAACCCCAGGTGATGCACTGCCATGATTGGCACACGGGCATGATCCCGGTATGGATGCACCAGGATCCGGAGATCAGCACGGTCTTCACGATCCACAACCTCAAGTACCAGGGCCCGTGGCGCTGGAAGCTGGAGCGCATGACCTGGTGTCCCTGGTACATGCAGGGCGACCACACCATGGCGGCGGCCCTGCTCTATGCCGACCGGGTCAATGCGGTGTCGCCCACCTACGCACAGGAGATCCGCACCGCCGAATACGGCGAACGCTTGGAAGGCCTCCTGAATTTCATCAGCGGCAAGCTGCGCGGCATTCTCAACGGCATCGACGTGGCCGACTGGGATCCCGCCACCGACCGCCAGCTGGCCGCCAACTTCTCGGCGGTGGATCTCACCGGTCGGCCGGCCAACAAGCAGGCGCTTCAAGAGCGGATGGGGCTGGCCGTCAACCCTGATACCTACCTGATGGGCATGGTGAGCCGCCTGGTCGACCAGAAGGGCGTTGACCTGCTTCTGCAGGTGGCCGATCGGGTTTTGGCGTACACCGACAGCCAGTTCGTGGTGCTGGGCACCGGCGATCGGGGCTACGAATCCGGACTGTGGCAGATGGCCTCCCGCCATCCCGGCCGCTTCGCGGTCTTCCTCACCTACGACGATGCCCTGTCGCGCCTGATCTACGCCGGCAGCGATGCCTTCCTGATGCCCAGCCGATTCGAACCCTGCGGCATTAGCCAGATGCTGGCGATGCGTTACGGCTCCATCCCGGTGGTGCGCAAGGTGGGCGGCCTGGTGGATACGGTGCCGCCCCACGATCCGCGCGCCCACAGCGGCACCGGCTTCTGCTTTGACCGTTACGAACCGGTCGACTTCTACACCGCGATTGTGCGCAGCTGGGAGGCGTTCCGCCATGCCGAGAGCTGGCAGCAGCTGCAGTGCCGCGCCATGACGCAGGACTTCAGCTGGAGCCGCTCCGCCCGCGAGTACGACCACATGTACCGCGAGGTGGTGGGTGTGAAGGAGCCCACTCCCGATGCCGAGCAGGTGGAGCGCTTCTCCCTGGGCCAGGGCGCGGACCCGAGCCTGAAGGATCCTGGCGCCGCCGGCTCACCGCTCGAGCGGCCCGAGCCGACCGCGCCGGTGCGGTCCGAACCGCCGCGTTCGCGCAATCCGTTGTCGCTGCTGCGACGCCGCAGCGAAGATTGAGGCCAGTCCGTGATGCCAGGCGGCCGGCCCCCCGGCACGGATCTGCCGGCTCCCTACGAGGATCCCTGGCGCCGGCTCGTCTCTGATCTGCGGGCGGTGCTGGCGACGCTGCGCCTGCGTCTCTGGGAGCTGGGCCGGCGCAATCGCCAGGGGGATCTGTGGCGTCCCTCCTTCTGGCCCGAGCAGGCGGCAGCCTGGTTCTGGCCGCTGCTGCTGGCACTTCTGCTGGGCGGGGTGGTCGGAACCACTCTGGCTGTGCGCGCGTCGGAGCCCGCCCCGGAGGCGGTGGATCCAGGCGGTGCCGCCGCTGCGGATTCCGCACCGGCCGCTGCGCCAGCTGACGTTCCCGGGAGCGACAAGCCTGAGCCTCTCGTGCCCCACCAGCCCTCGCTGGCGATCCCGCCTCGGGAGATCCCTGCCCCGGAGACCAGTCCGCCGCAGGCGGCCCCGGGCGACGCCGACACCATGCCCCCACTCCTGGCCGCCTTCGCCGATACGCCCGCCGCCGAGCTGCTGCTGGAGGCGACGGCCGATCCCGCGCTCGCCCTGCTGCGGCTGCGGGTGACGCCAGCCTTCGGGGAGCTGCCGGAGCCGCTGCGGCGGCAGCGGCTTGAGGGCTGGTGGCAGCGAGCGCAGGAGCTGGGCTACGAACGGCTGGAGCTGCGCGGGTCGGAGGAGGAACTGCTCGCCCGCACGGCCCTGGTGGGGGCCGGTTTGCTGCTCTACGAGGTGCCTGCCGCCGGCGCCGGGGATCCGGCATGATCCGCTCTACCGCCGCCAGCCCTGCCGATGACCCTGTCGCTCGAACCGCTGCTGAGCCTGTGGGGGTCGCCGCTCGGGTCCGCCGCGGCAGCCACGGTGAACAGCGTCAGCACCGACAGCCGCGGGTCGCTGCAGGGGGCGCTGTTCGTGCCGTTGGTGGGCGAGCGCTTCGATGGCCATGCCTTCCTGGAAACGGCCCTGGCGGCCGGGGCAGCCGCCGCGGTGGCCCAGGCGGATCGAAGCGACGAGGCGGCCCTGGTGGAGCTCGCGCAGCGCTTCGGGGTGCCGATCTGGGCGCTTCCTGACACCCAGCTGGCGTACCAGCAGCTGGCGCGGGCCTGGCGCCGCCAGCTGGCTCTGAGCGTGGTGGGGGTGACAGGCTCAGCCGGCAAGACCACCACCCGCGAGCTGATCCGCGCCGCCCTCGCGCCGCTTGGGGCCGTGGCGGCCAGCGTGGACAACGAGAACAACGACGTCGGCGTGCCGCGCACCGTGCTGCGGGCTGCGGCCGACACCCGGGCGCTGGTGGTGGAGATGGCCATGCGGGGTCTGGGGGAGATCGAGCGGCTCACCCGTTGCGCCGAGCCCGACGTGGCGGTGATCACCAACATCGGCACCGCCCATATCGGTCGGCTGGGCAGCCGCGAGGCGATCGCCCAGGCCAAGTGCGAGATCGCCCTGGGCCTCCCGCCCGACGGCTTGCTGGTGATTCCGGCGGGGGACCCGCTGCTGGAGACCGCGCTGGCGCGGGTGTGGAGCGGCCGGCTCGTGCGGGTGGCCCTGGCCGATGAGCAACAGGGGTTCGATCCGTCGCTGCCGGGGGCCGATCTGGTGGGAGATCTGGCGGCGAATGGGGCGATGCTGCGCCTTGGCGAGGGAACGGAGCTGCGGCTGCCGCTGGAGGGACGCCACAACGCCCGCAATCTCCTGCTGGCGGTCGGCGTGGCCCGGGAGTTGGGGCTGGCCGATGCCCAGCTGGCGGATTTGGCGGTGGAGGTGCCCGGCGGCCGCAGCCGTCGCCAGGTGCTGGGTGGGGTGGCCGTGCTCGATGAGACCTACAACGCCTCCACCGAGTCGATGCTGGCGGCGCTGGATCTGCTGGCCCAACAGGGGGGTGGCCAGCGCTACGCGGTGCTCGGAACGATGCTGGAGCAGGGCGAACTCAGCGAGGTCCTGCACCGCTCGGTGGGGGAGCGGGCCGGGGCGCTGGCCGCCGCCGGCCGCCTCGACGGTCTCGTGATCGTGGACGCCGGCCCCGACGGCGCGGCGATGGAAGCTGGCGCCGCCGGACCCTTGCCGCGTCTGGCGCGGGTGGACACCCCTGCGGCCGCCGCCGAGGTGCTGTTGGGCTGGCTGCAGACGGGCGACACGGTGCTGCTCAAGGCCAGCCGCGGCGTGGCGCTGGAACGGGTGCAGGCCCTGCTGCAGGACGCGCTGGCGCCCGGCGCGTAGGCCGGCCGGTGATCAGCGCGGACCCGTCCAGCCCTCCTTCACCACCTGGCGCCCGCGGGCCAGGGCCAGGGCTCCAGCGGGCACATCCTGGGTGAGCGTGGAGCCGGCTCCCACCGTGACCCCTTCCCCCAGCGTGATCGGAGCCACCAGCACCGAGTTGGCGCCCGTCTTGCTGCCGGCGCCGATCACGGTGCGGTGCTTGCGCACGCCGTCGTAGTTGGCGGTGATCGTGCCGGCGCCCACGTTCACCGCGGCTCCGAGATCCGCATCGCCCAGGTAGCTGAGGTGGTTGGCCTTCACCCCGGCGGCCAGGCGACTGTTCTTCACCTCCACGAAGTTGCCGATGCGGCAGTCTGGGCCGAGAACCGCCTGGGCCCGCAGCTGGGCGAAGGGGCCGATGGCACAGCCGCGCGCCACCTCCGAATCGCGGATCACCGCGTAGAGCGCCTCCACCTGCTCCTCGAGGCGGCTGTTCTCGATCAGGCAGCCCGGACCGATGCGGCAGCGGTCGCCGATTTCGACCGAGCCGCGGAAATGGCACTGGGGCTCGACCACCACATCGCGGCCGAAGCGGGTGCCTTCGCTGAGGGTGCAGCTCGCCGGATCGGTGAAGGTGACGCCCTCTCGCAACCAGCGCTCGCGCAGGCGCTCCTGGAACACCGCTTCGCACTGGGCCAGGTGCTGGCGATCGTTGATGCCCAGGATCTCGTCGCTGTCGGCGACCTCCATGTGCATCGCCGGGCGCAGCAGCGCCACGGTGTCGGTGAGATAGAGCTCGCCCTGATCGTTGTCGGTGGTGAGTTGGGGCAGCACCTCCGCCAGCTGGCGCCAGTTGAAGCAGTAGATGCCGGCGTTGATCAAGGTGTTGCGGCGCTGTTCCTCCGTGCAGTCGCGATGCTCCACAATCGCGCTCACCCTCCCCTGCTCGTCGGCGAAGATGCGCCCGTAATCGGTGGGGTCCGCCAGGCGGGCGCTCAGCAGCGTGACAGCGGCCCCGCTGGTGCGGTGCTGCTCCAGCAGCGCGGCGAGGGTTTCCGGGCGAAGCAGGGGCACATCGCCGTTGAGCACCAGCAGGTCGCCCTCGAAGTCGGCCAGGGGGTGCAGGAGTTGCTGCACGGCGTGGCCGGTGCCGTTCTGTGGTTGTTGCAGCACGAATTCCGCTCCAGCGAAGCCGGCCAGCGAAGCTTCCACCCGCTCCGCCTGGTGGCCGACGATCAGAAGCCGCCGCTCCGGATGAAGCTTCTCGCAGCTGGCGAGCACCCGCTCCACCAGGGTGGATCCAGCCAGGGGCTGGAGCACCTTGGGCAGGTCGCTCTTCATGCGCGTGCCCTTTCCGGCGGCCAGGACGGCAACGGCGAGCATCGGCGGGGGCAGCAACTGGGCGGGAATCTACCGGGCCCGTTCCGCCTGGCCCAGGGCGCCGCCGCTGCGGGCCAGTCCCCAGCGTCGGCGCCAGTCGCTGCTGCTCTCGCCCCCCGTTGCCCCCTGGCGCGCCAGCCGCTCCCGCAGGATCTCCGCGGCGCTGGCCGAGCCTGTGGGGTCGCGGTAGTCGAGCGCTGCGCGGGTGCGGAGATGTTCCTCTTCCATCGCCGTCAGCGGCCGCAGGGGCCCGGCGCGCTCCGCCATCGGCAGCGGCGAGGGGCTGGCGACGGTGCCACCGCTCCAGCGGGAGCCCCCAGGCGCCTGGCGGATCGCCGCCAGCTCCAGCCCCAGACCACGCAGGCTGGCCCGGTAGGCCGCCGCCGAGCTGTAGCTGATCAGCCGGCCCTGGGGCGCCAGCCGCTGCGCCGACTGGGCGAGGAACTCGCGGGTCCAGAGCTGCGGGCAGCGCCGCGGCGAGAAGGCGTCGTGCAGCACCAGATCACAGCCCCCCTCCAGCGTGGTGGGCAGGTGGGCCAGCCGTTGGCGGGCATCGCCCCAGAGCAGGGTCGCCCCGTGCAGCAGGAGCTCCAGCTCCGCCAAAACCGGCGCCGACCAGGCGCGGCGAAAGGCCGGCTCCGCCAGCGCCAGATCGCGGGGTCGCGGATCGATCTCCAGCCCCCACCAGCGCAGGGCCAGCCCCCGTGCTCGCGCCGCCTTGAGCAGGGCGGCGGTGTTGGTGCCGGTGCCCACCGCCACCTCCAGCACCGTGAGCGACGAGCCGGGCGCGAAGCGCTCCAGCTGGGCCGGCGCCACGAAGCTCGCCACGGCTTCGGCCACTGCGCCGGAGGCGCAGTGAAAGCCCTCCTGGAAGGCCTCGCTCCAGAGGCTGAAGCTCCCGTCTCCGCCGCAACGGGCACGCAGCAGGGGCTCGGGCTCAGCAGCTGAGGCGGGCGAGATCATCCCAGAAGCCTGGATAGGACACCGCAGCCGCCTCATGGCGCGCCAGGGTGGTGTCGCCTGTGGCCACTCCGGCCGCCACCGCCAGGCTCATCGCCACGCGGTGGTCGGTTTCGCTGTCCACCGCGGCGGCGTGCAGCGTGGTGCCTCCCGCGATCGTGAGGCCGTCTTCCAGCTCCTCGAGCTGTGCCCCCATGGCCCCCAGCTGGCGGGCCATCACCGCCAACCGGTCGGTCTCCTTCACCCGGAGCTCCGCGGCATCGGCGATGCGGCTCACCCCTTCGGCCTGGGTGGCGGCCACCGCCAGCACCGGGATCTCATCCACCAGCCGCGGAATCAGGTCGCCGCTGATCGTGAACGGCTGCAGCGGGCCGTGTTCGGTGTACAGGTCGCCCACCGGTTCGCCGGCCACCTCGCGACGGTTGCGCACCTCGATGCGGGCTCCCATCTGCTCCAGCACCTCAAGGATGCCGGTGCGGCTGGGGTTGAGCCCCACGTTCTCCACCGTGAGTGCAGCGCCGGGGGTGATCGCAGCGGCCACCAGCCAGAAGGCCGCCGAGCTGATGTCGCCGGGCACCACCACCCGCTGGCCCTGCAGCCGTGCGGCCGGCTGGATCGTCACGACCGTGTCGCCGGGACCACCCACCTCCAGCTGGGCGCCGAAAGCCCGCAGCATGCGCTCGCTGTGGTCGCGCGACTGGGCCGGTTCGATCACGGTGGTGGGCCCGGCGGCGGTGAGGCCCGCCAGCAGGATCGCGCTCTTCACCTGGGCGGAGGCCACCGGCGTGCGGATCGTGGATCCCTGCAAGACCTGGCCGGCGATCGCCAATGGCGCCAGGTTGCCGCCTTCGCGGCCGTTGATGCGGGCTCCCATCTGCGCCAGTGGATCGGCCACCCGTCGCATCGGGCGACGCCGCAGCGAGGCGTCGCCGTTGAGCACGAAGTGGCGGCCGGGCCGGCCCGCCAGCAGACCGAGCATCAGCCGCATCGTGGTGCCCGAGTTGCCGCAGTCGAGTACGTCGTTCGGTTCACGGAAGCCATCGAGACCGACGCCCTGCACAATGACCGACGCACCGGCCTCGATCGGCGAGACCGTCACCCCCATCGCCCGCAGACAGGCGGCGGTGCTGAGGGGATCTTCCGCGGGGAGAAGCCCTTCGATCCAGGTTTCCCCCTCGGC
The DNA here is from genome assembly GCA_046340895.1 of Synechococcaceae cyanobacterium. Taxonomy (GTDB): domain Bacteria; phylum Cyanobacteriota; class Cyanobacteriia; order PCC-6307; family Cyanobiaceae; genus Cyanobium. The sequence continues at coordinate 21,578 of JBKDSQ010000070.1, forward strand.
AATCGCCCCGAACAGCAGGGCGCGGTGGGAGATCGACTTGTCGCCCGGCACCCGCACCGTGCCCGCCAGCGTCCGGCCGCCGCGGAGCGGCAGCGGGCCGTGCAACGCCCCCGGAAACGACTTGGCGGGACTCGACACGGGACGCAGGCAGCGGCCCCGATCCTATGGAGCCACGACTGGGGAGCCGCGCCTAGGGGCTCGCGTCGGCCTGGTCGGGATGGCAGCCCGCCGCCCGCAGGGCCGACGAGAGGGCCCACACCTCCACGAGCAACGCATGCCAGGGGGTGATCGTGGCCATCTCCAGCGCCATCGGCGCCGGGGTGGCGGCCCGCAGGGCCTTGGCTGCCGCCAGCTGGCCCTGGGCCTCGTCGAGCCGCTGGCGCAGGGCTTCGCGACGCGGGACATCCATCACCCCCTCGGGGCAGTGGTCGAGCAGCCGCTGGCCGCGCTGGAACGACGCCTCGAAATCCTGAAGCAGCGGCGTCAGCACCTCCTCCAGCAGGGCCGCGGGATCCGGGATCGGGGCGTCATCCACCATGGCGCCACCCTAGGCAGAAGGCTCTGCCGCTGGCCGTTGCGGGCTCAGCCCAGCAGCAATCCGCCTTCCTCGCTGAGGGCGGCGCGGCTGCTGCGCAGGTCGTGGCGCAGGTCCTCGAGGCTGAGGCGCTGCAGCTCTCGCTGCAGGGCCGCCCGCAGCCTTCGCTGCAGGGCATCGGTGACACGGCAGGCGGCCTCGTCGACGGCAGCTCCGGCGTCGCTTGCGCTGGGCGCCAGGGGGGGTGGCGCCGGCGGGCCCACCGCCACCGCCGCCAGCACCTCCGCCAGGCTCAGCTGCGGCGCCGGACGCCGCAACCGGTAGCCGCCATGGCGGCCGCGCCGCGCCTCCAGCACCCCGGCCCGCCGCAGCCGCAGCAGCAGCTGCTCCAGGAACGGCCCCGGCAATCCCTGCTCCGCCGCCAGTTCGGCGCCGGATCGCCAGCGCTCCGGCTCCTCCACCATCGCCAGCAGCGCCCGTAGCGCCACCACCCCGCCACGCGGGATCACGAGGTCGCCTTGGATCCTTTCGCCTGCGAAGCCGCCGCTGCGCCAAGCCGCGCCAGCACGTGCTCCAGCGTGTAGCCGAACAGGGCCGGATCGGGTTCGTCGCGCCCGATATCCGCCAGCCCCAGCTCGGCCCAGCGCCCATCGAGCCGCGCCTCCAGCTCCGCCGGGCGCCGCAGCGGCTCACCCCAGTCGTGGCGGCGCTCGGGGCCGATCTTGGTGGTGGCGTCGATCGCCAGGCGGCCGCCGAGACCCAGCCGCTCGCTGGCGAAGTCCAGCGTGTCGAACGGGGTGTCCTCAATCACGATCAGATCGCGCTGCGGATCCACCTGGGCGCTGAACGCCCAGATCACCTGACGCGGGTCGCGGATGTTGATGGCGCGATCCACCACCACCACGAATTTGGTGTAAGTGAACTGGGGCAGGGCGCTCCAGAACGCCAGCGCCGCGCGCTTGGCCTGACCGGGATAGGCCTTGTCGATGGCGATCACGGCGAGTTTGTAGCTGAGCCCTTCCATCGGCAGAAAGAAATCAACGATCTCCGGGATCTGTTGCCGCAGGATCGGTGTGTAGATGCGGTTCAGGGCGATCGCCAGCATCGCGTCTTCCTTGGGTGGTCGGCCGCTGAAGGTGGTGAAGTAGATCGGATCGCGCCGCTGCGTGATGCACTGGATGCGCACCAGCGGTGAGGGCTCAACGCCGCCGTAGAAGCCCATGTGGTCGCCGAAGGGGCCATCGGCCAGTTCCTCGCCAGGGGTGATCGTGCCCTCCAGCACGATCTCGCTGTGGCTGGGCACCTCGAGGTTGAGGGTCTTGCATTTCGCCAGTCGCACCCCCTCACCGGCGTAGAGGCCGGCGAACAGCCATTCGCTCAGCTGCACCGGAATCGGCGTGGCTGCCGCTAGCACCAGCAAGGGGTGCACGCCGATGGCGATGGCGATTTCCAGGGGCTTCCCCAGGGCCGCCGCCTTGCGCAGGTGGCGGGCGCCGCCGCGCACGCTCAGCCAGTGCACGGTCATGGTGGTGCGCGATTGCTGCTGCAGCCGGTAGACGCCGACATTCGGGGTGCCGGTTTCGGGGTCCTTGGTGATCACCAGGCCGAGGGTGAGGATGCGGCCGCCATCGCCGGGCCAGGGGCGCAGCAGCGGCAGGGCATCGAGGTTCACCGCCTCGCCGCGCAGCACCGTCTGGCGGCAGGGGGGGGTGAGGTCGAGATCGGGCCGGGCTTTCACCACATCCCACAACACCGAGCCGAAGCGCAGCGCCTCGCGGGCACCCTTCGGCGGGCGGGGCTGCTGCAGCAACGCCAGCTTTTCGCCCAGGGCCTCCAGCTCCTCAGGCCGCTCCATGCCAAGGCTCCAGAGCACTCGCTCCTGGGTGCCGAGCAGGTTGATCGCCACCGGCATCGCGCTGCCGATCACGTTTTCGAACAGCAGGGCGGGGCCGCCAGCGGCCAGCACCCGGTCGGCGATCGCCGCCAGCTCCAGATCGGCGTCCACCGGCGCCGTGATCCGTCGCAGGCGGCCACGCTGCTCCAGCAACGACAGGAAACCGCGCAGGTCGCGGGAGCCTTTCACGGCGGACAAGGAGCAATGGCGGCGACCGGCGCACTCTGGCGCAGGGGAGCGGCTGGGTGAGGTGGGCGGCACCTCCCTGGCCTGCAACCCGGTCTTCCGAACAAGTGGCAGTCCGTGTTCCCCCTTGGGGATGCCCCTCACCAACGGATGGATTGCTCGTCCGATCGCTGTGGCAACAACCCGTTCCATGCTTGGCTGCAACGGCCGCACCATCGCCCTGCCGACCTGCTGGCCCAGGGGTGTGAGGCCGCCTGCACCAAGGGCACAGGATTGCCAGCGGCGGGCAAGACCGCCTGCGCTGTTGAAGGGCCCGATGCCTGAGCAGGCGCAGCCCCACCATGCTGCTTACGGCCGCTTGCTGAGCTTCGTCAGCGTGAATTCCCCTGCAAGGTTGCGATACACGAGTGCGTTCCAGCGGGTCTTGTTGTCCAACTCGAAGGCTATTTCATAGTTCATGCCGCTGACCACCTGTTGTTTCACGGAGATAATCCATTCTAGCTTGCCTGTGGTGTGCAATTGTTCAAGGGCAAAATCCATGGCTTCTTTTGCTGATTGATCCATGGGTCCTTCGCTCCAGCCGCCAGGCATCATGAGTTTTTGTGCAACGTTGATGAATTCGATATCTTGAGACTTGCTGCGATCCAGTGGAGGCAGCCCACGGATTCTGCGCCCAAAGGGCCAGTCCGCTTCCGAGGCTCTGCCGCCGGTTCCGTTCCCGGCGTGGCAGTCCGGTCGCGACCCCCCCACGCCGCCCGCGCCTTCCCCAGCCTCACGGCATCGGCTTCCGCCCGGACGCCGACCGCGCTCCACACGGCTCAGAGCACCCTGCCGCAGCTCGCCCCCCCCCCGATCCCGGGTCCCTCCTCGTCACGGGCACCCCGGCGGCGGCAGATGGTGTCCCCTCCTCCCGCGAGGAGCTGTCCTCACCGGGCGGAACGTCGACACGGGTGCTTACTCCACCCGCCACCTTTCCTTGCGCCCTTCCCGTCCTTGCGCCCTTCCCGCTCTTCGGCCTGCGCTCCAGGCTGCGCCGCTTATGCCACCGTTGGGGCCTTCCCCGCCCTGCTCCGTCCATGCGCATCGCCTATTTCCACACCTCCGAGGCCGTGCCGCCGGTGACACCGGTGCAGGCTGGCGGCCCGGACGCCGCGGTGGTGATCGATGTGCTGCGCGCCACCACCACCATCGCCTGGTCGCTCCAGAACGGCGCTGAGGCGATCCAGGCCTTCGCCGATCTCGATTCCCTGGAGGCCGCCGCCGCCGCCTGGCCCCCCGAGCGCACCCTGCGGGCCGGCGAGCGGGGCGGCCAGCGCGTGCAGGGGTATGACCTTGGCAATTCACCCCTGGCGGTCACCCCTGCTGTGGTGGGCGGCAAGCGCATCTTCATGAGCACCACCAACGGCACCCGCTCCCTGGCCGCCGTGCGCGAGGTGCCGCTGCTGCTCACGGCCTGTCTCCCCAACCGCACCGCCGTGGCCCGCCGCCTGTTGGAGCGCGGCTGCCGTGAGGTATGGATCGTGGGTAGCGGCTGGGAGGGCGCCTACTCCCTCGAGGACAGCCTCGCCGCCGGCGCCGTGGCCTCCGCGGCGATCGAGCTGGCGGTCGCCCCGCATGTGGGCGTGACCCTGGCCAACGACGAGGCCCTCGCCGCCCTCGCCCTCTGGCAGCAGTGGCACCACGACACCGAAACCTGCCTGCGGGCCGCCAGCCACGGCCAACGCCTGATCGGCCTGGGCGATCACAACGCCGACTTTGCCTGCTGCGCCGCCGTGGACAGCCTCTCGATCGTGCCCTTCCAGGCCGAGCCGGGCGTGTTGCGGGCCGGCTGAGGGGTTGCCCCGCCGGGGCCCTCCCCTACAGTTCGCCCGTCTACATCGGAGCGACGGTGAGCGGTTTCCTGGCTGCGGCCCTGCAACTCACCAGCACCTCCGACCCGGATGCCAACTTCGCGGCGGCCGAGGAGCAGATCGAGATGGCGGCCCGCCGCGGCGCCGACCTGGTGGGCCTGCCGGAGAACTTCGCCTTCATGGGCGACGACGTCACCCGCCTCTCGATCGCTCCCCTGCTCGCCGAGCGCTGCAGCGCCTTTCTGGTCACGATGGCCCGTCGCTACCAGGTCACCCTGCTTGGCGGTGGCTTCCCCGTGCCGGCCGGCGAAAACCAGACCTACAACCGCGCCGAGCTGGTGAGCACCGAAGGGGTGGTGCTGGCCCGCTACGACAAGATCCACCTCTTTGACGTCGACATCCCCGACGGCGTCACCTACCGCGAATCCGCCACCGTTCGCCCGGGCACCGACCTGCCGCCGGTGGTGGACGTGCCAGGCCTCTGCCGCGTCGGCCTCTCCATCTGTTACGACGTGCGATTCCCCGAGCTCTACCGCCACCTGGCCGGCTCGGGCGCCGAGCTGCTGTTCGTACCCGCGGCCTTCACCGCCTACACCGGCAAGGACCACTGGCAGGTGCTGCTGCAGTCGCGGGCGATCGAAAACACCGCCTACGTCGTCGCTCCCGCCCAGACCGGGCTGCACTACGGCCGCCGCCAGACCCACGGCCACGCCCTGGTGATCGATCCCTGGGGCACCGTGCTCGCCGACGCCGGTGTGGCGCCGGGCATGGCGGTGGCGCCGGTGGACACGGGCCACGGCCAGCGCGTGCGCGCCCAGATGCCGAGCCTGCAGCATCGCCGGCCCGCCCTCTTCTGACGGCAGCCATGGCGCGCAGTGCGGCGATCGGTGCCAGGCGCAGGCCTGCCGCGGCCGGGCTGGCGGGCCTGCTGGCCGCCTCCCTGTTCGGCGCTGGCCTGGCGGCCCTCTCCGCCCTGCCGGCCTGGGCCGCCAGCGCCCTTTCGGCCTGGCGCATCAGCCGCGACGGGGTTCTGGAGCTGCGCACCTCCCCCGGCGTGCCGCTGCAGGCCTACTTCGAGGAGGGCACCGGCGGCCGGGGCCCGCGCGTGTGGGTCGACCTGCCCGGGGCGCCGATCCGTCCCCGCACGATCCCCGCCGGTGGCGCCCTGCGGGAGGTGCGCATCGGCAAGCCTGATCCCACCACCACTCGCCTGGTGCTGGAATTTCAGCCCGGCACCCGCCTCGATCCCCGCCAGCTGCGTCTGGTGGGCACCGCCCGCGACCGCTGGCGCATGGAGATCAGCGGCCTGCGCCCCGGCAGTCTTCTCGCGGTCGGCGAGGGCAATGTGGAGGCGGTCACCGCCGCCGCCCCGGCCTGGACGCCGCGCCGCCCCAGCCCGCGCCTGGGCAGCTCCCCCGGCTTCGTGCCGAGCGGCGCTCCCCCCTCGGCCGAGGGGCTGCCAGAGGTGCCGCGCGGCCGCTTCCGTGTGGTGATCGATCCTGGCCATGGCGGGCCCGACCCCGGCGCGGTGGGCATCGGGGGCCTGCGCGAGACCGACGTGGTCCTCGATGTGGGCCTGCAGGTGGCGCGGCTGCTGCAGGCGCGTGGGGTTCAGGTGTTGCTGACCCGCACCTCCGAGGTGGATGTCGACCTGCCGCCGCGGGTGACCCTGGCCAACAACAGCGGCGCCGATGTGTTCGTGAGCCTGCACGCCAACGCCCTGAGCATGGACCGGCCGGACGTGAACGGGATCGAGACCTTCTATTTCGCCGGCGGTCGTTCCAAGTCGCTGGCGGAGGCGATCCAGCAGCAGCTGATGGCGATCTCCCCCGGCACCCCCGACCGCGGCGCACGCCCCGGCCGCTTCTTCGTGATCCGCCGCACCGTGATGCCCTCGGCCCTGGCGGAGATGGGCTTTGTCACCGGTGAGATCGATGCGCCGCGGCTGGCCGATCCGGCCTACCGCCGCCGCCTGGCCCAGGCTGTGGCCGCTGGCATCCTCACCTATCTCGGCGGTTCATGACGCCTGCGCCGGAGCCGCTGCCCAGCCTCCCCGGACCCCGTCCCGGGCGGGGGGAGCCGGATGCGCCGATCGGCCTGTTCGATTCCGGCCTCGGTGGCCTGAGCGTCTGGCGCGAGATCGTGCGCCAGCTGCCGGCCGAATCCACCATCTACATCGCCGACCGGGCCCATGTGCCCTACGGCGGCCGCCACCCGCAGGAGATCCGCCACTTCTGCGAGGCGATCGGCGCTGCGCTGGTGCAGGCCGGCTGCAAGGCGATCGTGGTGGCCTGCAATACGGCCTCGGCGGTGGCGCTTCACTACCTGCGCGACTGTTTTCCCGGGACCCTGCTGCTCGGTCTGGAGCCTGCGGTGAAGCCCGCCGTAGCCCGCACCCGCAGCGGCGTAGTGGGGGTGATGGCCACGCCGGCCACCTTCCAGGGGCGCCTCTACCGCGCCACGGTCGGGCGCCACGCCAGCAGCGTTCAGGTGGTGGAGCAGGTGTGCTTGGGTCTGGCGGACCTTGTGGAGACCGGGGCGCTGCAGGGGCCGGAAGCCGAGGCGCTGCTGCGGAGCTTCCTGGCGCCGATGCTCGCCGCCGGCGCCGACACGATCGTGCTCGGCTGCACCCACTACCCCTTTGTGATCGACACGATCCGGCACCTGTGCGGGCCCGAGGTGGCGGTGATCGATCCCGCCCCGGCCGTGGCCCGCCACCTGGCCTCCCTGCTCCACCATTACGGATTGGAGGCTCCGTCCGGCTCCTTGCCCCAGCACCGCTTCCTCACCACCGGCGAGGCCGCCGACTTCGACCGCGACGCCGCCCGTCTGATCGGTCTGCACCCCCACAGCACCTCGATCCGCTGGGATGCGGCAGGGGAGCGGCTGCTCCCAGCCGCCTGGCTCCGCCAGCACTCGCCCCCAGGCGCCCCCTAGGATCGCGGCCCACCAGGAGGTCGCGTGACGACGGTCGCAGAGCTGCTTCAGCCGGTCGAATCAGACCTCGACGCCCTGCTGGCCGATCTTCGCGCCCTGATCGGGGCAGGCCACCCGATTCTTCAGGCGGCCGCCGAGCACCTCTTCGCCGCCGGTGGCAAGCGCCTGCGGCCGGGAATCGTGCTGCTGATCTCGCGTGCCATCAGCCCCGACGGCACCCTCAGCCCCCGCCATCGGCGCCTGGCGGAGATCACGGAGATGATTCACACCGCCTCGCTCGTGCACGACGACGTGGTGGACGAGGCGGCCACCCGCCGCGGCGTGGCCACCGTGCACAGTCGTTTCAACCATCGCGTGGCCGTGCTGGCCGGCGACTTCCTCTTCGCCCAGGCCAGTTGGCACCTCGCCAACCTCGACGACCTGGAGGTGGTCAAGCTGCTCTCGCGCGTGATCATGGATCTGGCCGATGGCGAGGTGAAACAGGGGCTCTTCCGCTACGACACTGGCCAGAGCTTCGAGACCTACCTCGAGAAGAGCTACTGCAAAACCGCCTCGCTGATCGCCAACAGCGCCCGCGCCGCCGGTGTTCTCTCTTCCCTGCCCCCCGAGCGCCTCGAGGCCCTGCACCGCTTCGGTCGCCAGCTCGGCCTGGCCTTCCAGGTGGTGGATGACATTCTCGATTTCACCGGCAGCGATCAGCAGCTCGGCAAACCCGCCGCCAGCGATCTGGCTTCGGGTTACCTCACCGCCCCTGCCCTCTACGCCCTCGAGGAACGCCCTGCGCTGGCGGGCCTGATCGAGCGCGAATTCTGCGAGGATGGCGATCTGGAGCAGGCCCTGGAGCTGGTGCGCGGCTGCGAGGCGATCCCGCGGGCCAGGTCCTTGGCCGAAGGTTTCGCCCGCGAGGCCCACGAGGCGATCGACTGGCTGCCCGCCTCCGAATCCCGCAGCGCCCTGCGGGCCCTGCCGGAGTTCGTGCTCAGCCGTCTGTACTGATCGGCTCCGGCCCTTGGCCCACCTCGGCGGCTCCACCGAGGTCCAGTTCCTTCAGGCTGCGCAGGAACACCCAGCCGGGCTCGTAGAGCCGGGCCACCTCCTCCGCGCTGAGCTCCGGCGGCAGCACCACATGCACGCGGCAGCCGGCATCGGCCGCGGAGCGGGCACCAGCCGGCGAATCCTCGAACGCCCAGCAGTGCTGCGCCGCCACCCCCAGCCGCCGGGCCGCCAGCAGGAAGGGATCGGGCGCCGGCTTGCCCGCCCCCAGTTCCGGGTCATCACCGAGAATGATCGTGTGCAGGGCCGCCAGCCAGGGATGGCCGGCCGTCTTCACCGCCAGCGAGCTGCGGCTGCTGCTTGTGACCAGCGCGGTGGGGATGCCCAGGTGCGCGCAGCGGGCCACCAGCTCGGCCGCCCCAGGCATCGGCCGGGCCGAGCCCAGCAGCCGGCGAGCAATCGGCTGCTGCACCGCCAGCAGTTCCTCGTCGCTTGGGCTGGGGTGGCCGGCGTCGGCGATCCACCGCCGCACCTGCGCACTGTTCTCCAGCCGGCGGCGCCCCCGCAGCTCCAGCAGCTCCGCGTCGCTCAGGGGGCGGCGGAAGTGGGCGGCCGCCTGGCGCCAGGCCTGCGCATGCAGCGGCTCGGTATCGAGCAGCAGGCCATCGAGGTCGAACAGGCAGGCGGCGGGAAGGCGCATTCCCCCAGCCTGCCGCAGGGCCGTCAGGGGGCCGCTGGCGGGGGGTCGCCCTCCGGCGGTGAGGCGACCACGTAGCGCCGGCCATCCTCGCCGAGGTAGGTGAGACGGCCCTGGGCATCGAGGCGCGGCGGCGCGTAGGGGGTGATCGGGACGTCGCCGCCGTCGGCCCCGGGCGGGGCAGCGCCGGGACGGGCATCACCGGGCATGGGGAGAGCACCGTGGCTCCCCTTGCCTACCGCGTTGGGCTGCTGCTGCCAACGGTCCGGGTGAGCCCAGCGGGGCTTCGTTCAAGAATCGCTGCGTTGCCCTGGATCCGGGTCGCCCGCGTCGCAGGCTGGAGCCAACGACAGTGGACCGATGGATCACTATTCCTTCCAGGGTCCCTACGCCTACCGCTGGCACCACGATGTGCCGGTGGAACGGATCGACCTGCGCAGCGGTGAGCGTCGCCGCCTGTCGCTGGGTCCTCGCTGCAGCGGCCCGCGCCTGCCCGGGGGGGGCAACGGCGGCATCGACCCGGAAGAGCCTCGCGCCCTGATGGCCGCCTGGAACTGAGCCAACGGGCAGCGTCAGGAGGCCTGTCGATCCCGATCCACCCGATCGCAGCAGCTGCGCAGGTTGGCCCGAACGGTCCGGCTGGCGGGATGGTCGGGGCCCAGCTGCTGTTCGCTGATCTCCAGAGCCTGTTGGTAGAGCTCCAGAGCCGTTTCGCAGTCGTTGTGCTGCTCGTGCAGGGTCGCCAGGGTGTTGAGGGAGGCGGCGGTTTCGAGGTGGTGGGCGCCGAGGTGGCGGCGGCGGATCGCCAGCGCCCGCTCGCACAGCCTCAGGGATTCCTCGCTGGGCTGGCGCTGGCTCAGCAGCCAGGCCAGTTCGTTGAGCACTCCGGCCGTAAGCGGGTGCCAGGGGCCGGCGGTGCGCTCGCGCAGGGCCAGCAGCTCCCGTGTCAGCCGCTCCGCCTCCTCCAGGTCGCCGCGCCCCAGGTGCAGCCGGGCCAGGTCCTGCAGCCAGCGGCCCGCCTCCGGCTGGTCCCCTGCCAGCAGCGCCAGGGCGCTGCGGTAGCGCTGCTCCGCAGCCGTCTCGTCCCCGCGCGCCAGGGCCAGGCCCCCTAAGCGCCCCAGGATCGCCGCCGCCGCGGATCGGTCCAGCGGTGCAGGACCGCCCACCAGCGCCAGCGCCTGCTCGTAGAGCGTTTCGGCCTGCTCCGGCCTTCCCTGCTGCTCCTGCAGCTGCCCGAGCCGCAGCAGGGTGGTGGCCAGCTCCGGATGGTCATCCCCGAGCTGCTGCTGCTGAATCTCCAGAACCTGTCGCGCGAGTCGTTCGGCGCGGGCATGGGCCCCATGGGCCTCCTGCAGATCCATCAGCCGGTGGAGCGGAGCGAGCAGATCGGGATGCCGCGCTCCCTGGATCCGCTCCCGCACCGCCAGGGCCTGCTCCAGCAGGGGAATGGCGCGCTCGAGCTCGCCTCGCCCCGCCAGCACCTGCGCGAGGCGGGCCAGCGCGGCGGCGGTGGCGGGATGGTCGATGCCGAAGCAGCGCTGCCGCACCGCCAGCGCCCGACCCAGCAGCGCCTCGGCCCGGGCATCGCCCGTTCCTGCCGCGTCGTGGAAGGCGGCCAGGTTGGTCAACGCCACACCGGTGTCGGGGTGGTCGGGACCGAGAACGGCTTCGCAGATCTCCAGGCAATGCTGCAGCAGCCGGCCGTCGTCCTCCGCCTCCAGCCCCTCCAGCAGCCGGCCGACGGCAATCGCCGGCCAGAGCAACTCCGCCTCCGGCAGTCGCCGTCGCTCCCGCAGCTGCACTTCGCGCAGGTGGGGCAACAGCGGCGCCAGCTCCAGACGCTGCTCTAGGGAGAGCTCTGCCGCAAGCCGGCCGTGCACCTCGTGGGCCAGGGCCGCCACCAGCACCTCCCGGGCGGCGGCATCGGGCTCGGCCTCGCGCCGTCCCTGGCCGCGCAGGAACTGGCGCACCAGCGGGTGCAGGCGTAGCGCCGCCCCCTCCAGGTTCACCAGGCCCGCGTTCTGCAAGGCGCCGAGCCCGGCGGGCCAGGGGGCCACCTGCGGATGGCGAGCGGCGCACTGATCCAACAGGGCGATGGGCACGGGTGCCGGCCCCATCGCCCCGAGCAGCAGAGCCAGGCGCTGCGCCGTTCCATCGAGCTCCTGCCAGAGCGCCAGAAGCAGGGCCGCCGCCAGAGGCGTTTCGCTCAAGGGGCTGCGCGGGGCCAGCCCCGCACGGGCCTCTGGATCGAGCTCCTGCAATCGTTCCAGGGTCTGCTGCCAGTCGACGGGGCCGCCGCAGGCTGCGCGTCGGGCCAGCAGGGCCAGGCTGAAGGGCAGCCCCCCGCAGGCGACCACCAGGGCATGGCAGGCTCGCTCCTGGGCAGGGGCCAGCGGGGCGGTTCCCCGCAGCAGCCGCAGCGCCTCCGGTTCGGCCATGGCGCCGAGCGGCAGGCAGGGGCCGCCGGCCTCGGTGGCGCTTCGCTGGCTCACCAGGCGCCGGATCGAGGCTGGCAGATCCCGGCTGAGCCGTTGCTCCAGGGCCCGGCCGGCCTCGTCGCTGGGGAGGTCGGTGAGCACCAGCAGGGCGGCGGATTCCGCGGCACGGACGCTGGCAGCGGCGGCGGGCCAGGCCCGCCAGCTGCGGCGCAGCAGCTCCTGCAGGGTCTCGCCCTCGCTGAGGGGCGCGCTGGCCCCATGGGCCCGCAGGCCGGAGAGCAGCTGCAGGCCCGCCTCCGCGAAGCTCCGGCTGCCATCGAGCCGCAGCGTGCCCGCCGGGAACCGCGTCGCCTCTGCCGTGGCGAAGGCCTCGGCTAGAAAACGCCGACCGCTGCCCACCGGACCACAGATCGCCAGGCGGGCGCCTGGCTCAGCCAGGAAACGGGCGATCTCCGCCCGCTCGGCAGCCCCCGCCAGCTCAGCAGCCACCGCCTGCGGGAGAGTGGCTTGCGCCGCCGGTGACTGGACAGGCCTGGCCGCTGCCCTGGCTGCCTCTGGATCCCTGGCAGGGGGGAGAACCGTGGCGTCGGTGGGGGCCCGTCTGACGGTCGCAGGTACCGACGTTGCCGGCAACGGCCAGTCGCGCTGGCGCGCACGCCGCCGCCCCACCAGCCCCCCTGCGGTCAGCAGCCCCAGGGCCAGGCCCCCGATCGGCAGTGCCCAGGCGGTGACCCCGCGGCCTGGCGCCCCGGCGGCTGGGCCTGCCGCCGGGCTGGCCGGCGGGTTGGCCAGTTGCTGTGCGCTCCAGCCAGCTCCGGCCAGCACCAGCACCCCCAACAGCGCCGCCCAGCGTCGCCCCGTCCGCGCTTGCCGCATCGCCATCGCCGTTCAACCCCCCTGCTATGGCTGCATCCTGCCGACGGATCGCGGCCCGTGGCGCCCCCGCAGACCCATCGGCCCCGTCTCAGCGATTCAGGCGTTGCATCCGCCAGGTCACGAAGGTGCCCACCGGGCTCCAGAGCAGGAAGGGCACCAGCAGCAGCGCCGCCAGCGCCGACACCGGCGCCGTGGCCACCGCCAGGGCAACGCCCACCAGCCAGCCGGCGAAGCCCGCCGCCGTGCCGCTGGCCAGCCGCCGCGTCCGGCCGATCAGCCACGTGTAGCTCTGCACGAGCACCAGCAGCAACGTGTAGCCCACCATCCGCCCCCATCCGGCGCCGGCGTTCCAGGCCAGCAGGGCCGAGGCGTAGAAGCAGGCGTAGATGGCGCTCCAGATCAACGGGATCCAGCGCTCGAACGTGAGCCAGCCGGGTCGCCGCAGCTGCAGAAACCAGCGCCAGTCGTCGCGGGATGGCGTGAGCAGGGCCACCACCGCGGCCATCACGAGCAGGATCGTCAGCCAGGCGGGCATCGGCCGTATCGGTGGATGACACTCCAGCCTGCTCCACCCGCTCCACGCCGCATCCACGCCACGGTTGGGATTGAATGCACTGCGGTTGTTCACGCCCGTCCATGAGCCAGCCCACGATCGAATCGGTGCTGCAGGAACAGCGCAGCTTCGAGCCGCCGGCCGCGCTCGCCGCCGAAGCCCGCATCGGCTCGATGGAGGCCTACCGGCAGCTCGCGGCCAGCGCCGAGGCCGATCCGGAGGCGTTCTGGGGAGAGCAGGCCCGCAGCCAGCTGCATTGGTTCGAGCCCTTCCACACGGTGCTCGACTGGAGCCAGGCCCCCTTCGCGCGCTGGTTTGAGGGCGGCAGCACCAACCTCTCCTTCAACTGCCTCGACCGCCACCTCGACGGCCCTCGCGCCGACAAGACGGCCCTGATCTGGGAGGGGGAACCCGGGGATGGGCGCAGCTTCACCTACCGCGAGCTGCACGCGGAGGTCTGCCGCGCCGCCAACGCCCTCAAGGCCCTGGGCATCGGCAAGGGGGATCTGGTGGCCCTTTACATGCCGATGGTGCCCGAGGCGGCGATCGCCATGCTCGCCTGCGCCCGCATCGGCGCGCCCCATTCGGTGGTCTTCGGGGGCTTCTCGGCCGAGGCCCTGCGCGACCGGCTGATCGACGGCCAGGCCAAGGCGGTGATCACCGCCGATGGCGGCTTCCGCAAGGACAAGGCCGTGCCGCTCAAGCCCGCCGTCGACGAGGCCCTGGCCCACGGCTGCCCCAGCGTGGAGCGGGTGCTGGTGGTGCGGCGCACCGGCGAGGCGGTGGCGATGGAGGAGGGCCGCGACCTCTGGTGGCACGAGCTGGTGGAGGGCCAGAGCGCCGACTGCGCGGCCGAGCCGATGGCCAGCGAAGACCGCCTGTTCGTGCTTTACACCTCCGGTTCCACCGGCAAGCCCAAGGGGGTGGTGCATACCACCGCCGGCTACAACCTCTGGGCCCATCTCACCTTCCAGTGGATCTTCGACATCCGCGAAGACGACATCCACTGGTGCACCGCCGACGTGGGCTGGATCACCGGCCACAGCTACATCGTGTATGGCCCGCTCTCCAACGGCGCCACCACGGTGATGTACGAGGGGGCTCCGCGCCCCTCCAAGCCAGGCGCCTTCTGGGAGGTGATCCAGAAGCACCGCTGCACGATCTTCTACACCGCCCCCACGGCGATCCGGGCGTTCATGAAGAGCGGCCGCGCCGTGCCCGATCAGTACGACATGAGCTCGCTGCGCATCCTCGGCACCGTGGGCGAGCCGATCAACCCGGAAGCCTGGATGTGGTATCGCGATGTGATCGGCGGCAATCGTTGCCCGGTGGTCGACACCTGGTGGCAGACGGAAACCGGCGGCGTGATGATCAGCCCGCTGCCTGGCGCCACCCCCACCAAGCCCGGCTCCTGCACCCTGCCGCTGCCCGGCATCGCCGCCGATGTGGTGGATCTTGAGGGCAATTCGGTGCCGGCCGATGAGGGCGGCTATCTGGCGGTGCGCCGCCCCTGGCCGGGGATGATGCGCACCGTGCATGGTGATCCGGATCGCTTCCGCAGCAGCTACTGGGAGCACATCCGTCCGGCCGATGGCAGCTGGCTCTACTTCGCCGGCGACGGCGCCCGCCGCGACGCTGACGGTTACTTCTGGGTGATGGGCCGGGTTGACGATGTGATCAATGTGTCGGGCCACCGCCTTGGCACGATGGAGATCGAGAGCGCCCTGGTGAGCCATCCAGCCGTGGCCGAAGCGGCGGTGGTGGGGCGGCCGGATGAGCTCAAGGGGGAGGGCATCGTCGCCTTCGTCACCCTCGAGGCCGGCCGCAGCGGCGATGAAGCGCTGGAGGCGGACCTGCGCCGCCACGTGGGCCATGAAATCGGCCCGATCGCCAGGCCCGATGTGATCCGCTTCAGCGATGCCCTGCCCAAGACCCGCAGCGGCAAGATCATGCGCCGCATCCTGCGGGCCCTGGCGGCCGGCGAGGAGGTGAGCGGCGACACCAGCACCCTGGAAGACCGCTCCGTTCTCGACGCGCTGCGGGTCTGAGGGTGCTCAGGCCCGGGCCGGACGGCTCCAGTCGCTGATCCGATCGGCCAGCCCCTCGATCTGCCGCTGGCGGGCTGGGTCGTCCGCCCAGTCCCCCAGAAGGGTCCGGCGCAGACCGGCGCTGGCCGGGGTGAGGTGATCGCCCGGTAGATCGATGCGCTCGCTGCGGTCGTCCGGTCGCTGCCGCAGGGCGGCCAGCAGCCGGCCGCTCTGGTCGAGTTCGTCGCGCTCGAAGCGCACCAGCAGGTTGCGCGGCTGGCGGTAGCTGGCGCTCACCAGGCGCAGGGTTTCGCTGGGCGAGGGGCTGAACTCGCTGCGGAAGCCGAACTGCTGGCCCATTTCCGTCAGCAACGGCACCGATCGGCCGGCCGAGAAGTTGTTGAAGCTGAGCGCCACCAGGGCTGTGCAGGCGCGGCCGCCATCGGGGGCCAGCAGCTGCAGCTTGCAGCCGAGGCTGTGGCCGAGCCGCAGCACCGGTTCGTCGCTGCGCCGTTCGCGGAACGCTCGCCAGGCCGCGTTCGCCTGCAGCTGGTGGTCGAAGCCGGGCACATAACTCCAGGCGTGAACGCACCAGCCGCGCTCCGCCAGGGCCTCCAGCAGCCGCCGGTAGCTGAGCTGGGGGCTGGCTGCCAGGTAGCTGCCGCCGATGAACTCCACCCGGCCGACAACCCCGGAGCCCGCGCCGGGCGGCGGTTCGAGGATCCAGAGCGGACCCTGCTGCCTCCAGCTCGCGGCCATCGCTGCCTCAGGCCTGCGTCAGCCGGCGCAGGGCGTCGATCGCCTCGCGGCGGTGGGCCGGCCCGTCGAGCAGGGTGGTGAAGATGTGCCGGATCATGCCTTCGCCGTCGATCACATAGGTGACGCGGCCCGGCAGCAGGCCAAGCACCGAGGGAACGCCGAAAGCGCGGCGCAGGGTGTTGCCGCGGTCCACCAGCAGCGGGAAGGGCAGGCCGTGGCGGGCGGCGAATCGCTGGTGGCTGGCGGCGTCATCGCCGCTCACCCCCCACACCTCGGCCCCGAGGGCCTGCAGGTCGGCGAAGCTGTCGCGGAAGGCGCAGGCCTCGGCGGTGCAGCCCGGCGTGTCGTCCTTGGGATAGAAGAACAGCACCAGCGGCCGGCCGCCGAGGCTGTCGCTGCGGCGCTCCACCCCGTCCCCATCCGGCAGGGCGATCAGGGGGGCACGGTCGCCGACGACAAGGGCGGGGGCCACGGCAGGGGGACGCGAACAGCGCCGGAACCCTAGGCAGCGGCGCCCCTTGCCCGGCTTGCGACGATGGGCCCGTCGCAGCGTGGAGCCGCCGGGGATGCATACACAGGCGAGCCTCTGGGACCAGCCCGACCTGCTCGGCGGCCCGCCATCACCCGAGCCGGCTGGGTCCGCGGCGAACCCTCCCGAGCCTGCGGCGGAGCCCCTTCCTGTTGAACCGCCAGCGCCAGCCCCCGCGATCCCCCCCGTGAGCCTGCCGCCGCTGCCCTCAGCCGCCGGCCGCCCCCTGCCGAGCGCTCCCGAGCGCCTGCTGATCCTCGACACCGAGACCACCGCCCTCAGCCCCACCGAGGGCCAGGTGATTGAGGTGGGCGCGGTGTTGTTCCACGTTCCCAGCCGGGCGGTGCTCGGCCAGGTGTCGTTTCTGCTCCCCGTCACCGCCAACCCGGCGGAGGCGATCAATGGGATCCCCGCCGCCGTCTCGCGGCTGCCGCAACCCTGGCAGGCGGGCCTGGCCTGTTTCGAGGCGATGGTGGCCGCCGCTGACGCGCTGCTGGCCCACAACGCCGCCTTTGATCGCCAATGGTTCGGCCATGGCGCCCTGCCCTTCCTCGGCAAACCCTGGATCTGCTCGATGGACGACATCCGCTGGCCGCCGGAGCGCCACCTGCGCGCCACCCCGTCGGTGCGCGATCTGGCCCTGGCCTATGGCGTGCCCGTCTGGGCCGCCCACCGCGCCCTCACCGATTGCATCTACCTGGCCCAGGTGTTCGAGCGCTGCCCCGAACTCGAGACGTTGCTGCAGGCAGCCCTGGAGCCCCGGCGCCTCTACCGGGCCTGTGTGTCCTACGCCGAGCGCAACCGGGCCCGCGAGGCCGGGTTCCGCTGGAATGATCCGGTGCCGGGCGCCTGGAGCCGCCGCCTCAGCCAGCGGGAGGTGGAGGCGCTTTCCTTCACGGTGCAGCCGGTGGCGGAGGCCGGCGAGGAGGCGAGCCTGGAACCGCTGCCCCGCAGCGCCTGAGCCCAGCCCTGCAGGTTTCATTCCAATTCCGGAAGGGGATCGGCAAATCTCTGCGCGGATTGGCCAGCATCGCCACTCTGGGGGCATCCGCGCTGGTCCAGCTCCGATGGTCCTCCGGCCGCCCCGTTTGCCGAGCACGGTGGATCCGCTGCTGGAGCGGCTGCGCCGTTGGCAGGCCGCCCGCACCTGGGCCCGGCTGATCCGGGAGGCGGAGGGGCTCTGGCGGGTGGATGCGCGGGTGCTGCGGCGCCTGGCGGCTCTGGAGCTGATGGGCTTGAACCAGGAGGTCCCCAGGCGGGAGCGTGGTCGCGTCAACCGCTGGCTGCAGCGGTTCCATGCCGGCACGCGGCTGCGCTGATCCCGTTCTTCCCATCATGGGGCAGACCAATGGGGGCACGGACCTGCATTGCCGTTGATCGCGGCACAGCCACAGGGGACGGTAGCCACCTTCACAAAAAAGGCCCTTCGAAAAGGACCGCTGTGGTTTCCATTGCGCCGCGCAGCGAATCGGCCGGAGGGATCAATGCAGCCGGTGGATGCGACGGCGCAGACGACGGCTCATCCCAAAAGCACCGCCGGCACAGAGTAGGGGCAGGGGGCCTGGAACGGGGGATTTTCGGGACAACTTCTGCATACATGTAAGTATCACTCGAAGAGACAATAGTTTCACCTGTGGAGCTGTAAGCAGGTGTAGGATGGTGCAAATTAGCCAAGCTTGATGGGTTGTGTAGGCTTGTTGGGAACAGAGGTCCAGAAATATTGTCGGGAACTTCCTGCGAACCGAGTCGACGTTTGACTTCCCAGGCATAGTCTCCGGCAAGGTCATCGTTGCACCGTCATGGCGTTGCTCCGCCACGGTATTGCCCCGCCGTTGGACGGGGTATTGGCCTTATTGGGCAAATACTGGTAATTGCTGGCGAAGGTGGTTGCGTGGCAAGAAATACCATTCACGCTGACCTTTAGGGGTCGTGATAGTGTTTCGGCGACAATGAACATAGTGGCGAAGAAGCCGCAAGCAAAAAAACACGCGCAGAAATCATGGAGAGTGAGATCTTTCTTCGCGAAAGGTGATTGTCAATTCTTTGCTTGCATCGTCAAGTTGTGCCAGTTGGGTGCCCGTCTGTTGCTTGGTGTCTTGCTGGTCGAATCCAGATCCGGCGTCTTGGTTGTCGGCGAGAGTCGCGGTAGCGGTCGCGAACTCTCGTGCTCTTGGCCATCTCGCTTCCGCGCCAGCACCTGTCTGCTTCAAGGCAGCTCTTCCATGGCTAGGGCAGCCGATGGCATGCCGCAAAACAAGCTTCGGCGTCAACTGGAGAAGACAAACCGCAGGGATCGCCGCAACCCATGCACGGCAGGGATCCCCTCGCATCCGGTCTCGGCGCGTGCGCACAAAAAAACCGCCTTCCGTAAAAGGCGGCTCGTGGACTCAGAACTGAGGTGCCGAAAGAATCGGAGCGGCGGGATTTGAACCCACGACCCCCACTACCCCAAAGTGGTGCGCTACCAAGCTGCGCTACGCCCCGGCAGAAGCCGGCGAAACGAAATTATCACAGCGCCCTGCCCGTTTGGCTGCGGCGTTGCAACCGCTGCAGCAGGCGCTCGGTGAGGCGCTCCCGCTCCATCCGCCCGTAGCCCATCAGCCCCTCCTGGCGCGCCAGCCGCCGCAGCTCCGCCAGGCTGAGGGTGGCCAGCCGCAGCTCCGGTAATCGCTGCCAGGCGGCTGAGGATACGGGCAGGTCGGCGTCGTCCCGGCCGAGGCGCAAGCCCAGCAGCGCCCCGCCCGCCATCCACTCCGGCACAAGCACGAACAGCACCGCCAGCAGCCCGTAGAGCTCCACCAGGCCGGGTGGCAGCGGATGCAGCTGGCGACGCTGGGGCACCAGATCCACCGCCTCCATCGCCCCCGGCACCACCAGGCTTCCATCGGCCTGGCGGCCGTCCGCGGGAGTGGGGGCGGTGGGCGGCAGGTCTGCCGCAAAGTCGGAATCCGGCCTGGGCTCCTCCCCCACCGGAGCGTTCGCTGCGGGGTGGGCCATCAGCGCGCTGCCGCCGCCGGTGCCGCCAGGGCGAGGAGAGCGGAGCCAGGCGCAGAGGGCGCCAGGGCTTCGGGCGCCCCCTCGCGCCATTGCAGCGGACCCTCCGGCGAGGGGGCCAGGCGCACGGTCCAGAACACCAGGGCGAACACCAGGGCCACCGTGCCCACCAGGGCCACCACGACGACCCGGTCGGACAGCGGCTTCATACCTCCTCGGTGCGGATGCAGATCAGGCGCTGGGGCAATCGCTCCAGGGTGAGTTCATCTCCCTGGAGGATCAGCCGCAGTGGCCCGCTCTGGTAGCGCAGTGCGGGGCCGTCGCCGGGCTCCCGGAACAAGGTGGAGCGGGAGCGGCCGCTGAGCAGGGACGCCTGGGCGTCGTTGCGCTCCACCACCAGCGTGCGCTGGTCGGGGCAGCGGTAGCTGTCGCGCTGCTCGTACTGCTCCCACCAGGGCGAGCCCATCGCCAGCGATGGCGCGGGCAGCAGGAGCAGCGCAAGGGCCGCCAGCCAGGGGCGCCGACTGGCGCGGGGGCCGATTTGGCGCTCAGCTGAGCTGGAGCGGAGCATTGTCACCCCGAAGAACACAGTGGGGTATCGACCAGTCGTAGGCATCCCAGACGGAGGCGGGCAGCAACGGGCAGAAGCCTTCGTAGTTCGGCAGGGGGACGCCGGAGGGCTGGGCAGAACAGTAGGGCCGGCTTCCGGGTTTGGCCAGGTACTGCTGGTGGTACGGCTCGGCGGCGATGAAGGGGCGCTGCAGCGCGATCTCGGTGGTGATCGGCCCGTAGCCCCGCCCTGCCAGCGCCTGCTGATAGGCGTCGCGGCTGCGCTCGGCTTCTGCCAGCAGGGCCGGATCGTTGACATAGATCGCGGAGCGGTACTGGCTGCCGCGGTCGTTGCCCTGGCGGTCGCCCTGGGTGGGGTCGTGGCATTCCCAGAACAGCTTGAGCAGATCGCTGAAAGAGATCCGGGCGCTGTCCCACACCACCCGCACCACCTCGGCGTGGCCGGTGCGGCCGCTGCACACCTGCTCGTAGGTGGGCGAAGCGGTTTGGCCGCCGGCGTAGCCCACGGCGGTGGTCACCACGCCGGGAAGGCGCCAGAAACCCTTCTCCGCCCCCCAGAAGCAGCCGCAGCCGAAGAGGGCCTCGGCCTGGCCCACCGCCGGCGGGGCCGCGATCGGCGTGCCCAGAACCAGGTGGGTGAGGGCGGCGGGGTCGTGCAGCGCGGCGCCGCCAGCCTGGAATCGTCCGAACACCGAGGCGGGAGCAAACTGAGCCGGAGCCTAGGCGCTACGGCCGGGGTCCTGGGCGGGCACCAGGGCGATGTGGTTCAGCAGCGTGGTGGTGAAGGCGAACAACAGGAAGGGCAAGGAGAGCACCAGGATCAGCCCCACGCCCACCAGGGCGAACAGGGGCTTGCTGGCCCCCATCAGCGCCAGTCCCGCAGCGAGGCTCACGAAGATCACGAGCATCCAGATCAGGATCTGCCCGTAGATGTCACCGAAGGTGAGAGTGCAGCGCAGGTTGTAGGGCTTGCCGGCTTCCATGGGAACAACGGGGGAACAACGCAGGGGGATCCGCAGCCATGCGGCCACTGTCAGCTAAGCCACGGCAGCGGCCCGTGGCGATCACCCGCGCCAATCCCGCAACATTGCGTGGTCGCTCGCAGGGGTAGCGGCGTTCCTCAGGCCGCCTGCAACCGCTGGGCCTCCTCCCGTTCCCACAGACGCCGATAGGCGCCCTCCTGCCCCACCAGCTCCCTATGGTGGCCCTGTTGCACGAGCCTGCCGGCCTCGAGCACCAGGATCCGGTCGCAGGCGGCGGCGGCCGAGAGCTGGTGGCTGATCATCAGCACCGAGCGCGCGCCCTGGTCGCGGATGGTGCGCAGGATGGCGGCGGCCGTGGTGTTGTCCACGCTGGCCAGGGCGTCGTCGAGCACCAGCAGCGGCGCTTCCACCAGCAGGGCCCGGCCGAGCGCGGTGCGCTGGCGCTGACCGCCGCTCAAGGTGATGCCCCGCTCCCCCACCAGGGTGCCGTAGCCGTCGGGGAAGCCACGGATGTCCCCCTCCAGCCGCGCCTGCCGCGCCGCCTCCTCCACCCGCGCCTGGGAGGCGCCGGGATCGCCGTAGCGCAGGTTGTCCGCCAGGGTGGCGGTGAACAGATACCCCTCCTGCGGCACCAGAGACACCTGGCGGCGCAGGGCCTCGAGGTCCATCGCCGTCACATCGACCCCATCGAGGAACAGCTGGCCCTCCGGCACCTCCACCATTCGCCCCAGGGCGCGGGCCAGGGTGGTCTTGCCACAGCCCACCGGCCCCACCACCGCCACCAGTTCCCCAGGCGTAAGCCGGAAGTGCAGGTCCTCCAACGCGGGGCGGGAAGCACCGGGATACCGCACGCACAGCCCGCGTGCTTCCACCGCCCCGCGCGGCTGGGCTGCCGGCGGCTGCGGGTTGGCCGGTGACACGATCAGGGGCCGGCGGCTGAGCAGCTGCTCCACCCGCTCCAGGCTCACCTGGCCGGTCTGGAAGGTGTTGAGCGTGAATCCGAGCAGGGCGGTGGGGAACACCAGCCGCTCCACATACAGAATCAGGGCCACCAGACCGCCGATGCTCAGCCGGCCCGCCTCGATCTGGCCCGCCCCGAGCCCTAGCAGCACCAGCAGGCTCAGCGAGGAGATTCCCTCCAGCAACGGAAACAGGCTGCTGCGGGTGCGGGCCAGCTGCAGGGCGGTGTCGCGGTAGCCCCGGTTGAGCGCCGCGAACGCCGACTCCTCGGTGCGCTCCTGGCCATAGATCTTGATCGCGCCGATGCCCGAGAGGTCTTCCTGCACCAGATCGCTCAGCGAGGCCAGCGCCTCTTGTTGGCGTCGCTGCTGGCGCATCATCCGTCCGCCGAACAGACGCACCACCACCAGCATGACCGGGTAAAGGGCGAGCGCGGCCAGGCTCAGCCAGGGGTCGATGCGCAGCATCGC
This sequence comes from Synechococcaceae cyanobacterium, assembly GCA_046340895.1. Lineage (GTDB taxonomy): Bacteria > Cyanobacteriota > Cyanobacteriia > PCC-6307 > Cyanobiaceae > Cyanobium. The sequence goes on from JBKDSQ010000070.1 coordinate 43,829, forward strand.
CGGCAGGGTGAGGGCGTAGGCGAGCAGGGTGTTGGTGAGGCTGAGCACGGCGAAGCCCATCAGCCTTCTCACCTGCTCCACATCGCTGGTGGCGCGGCTGATCACCTCGCCGCTGCCCACGCTCTGCACCCACCCCGGTTCCTGCCCGAGCAGGTGGTCGAAGATGCGTTGCTTGAGATCGGCCTCCACCTGCCGGCCGACCCCGAACACGAGCATGCGCGACGCGAGCCGCACCGCCGCCATCACCGTTGCCAGGCCCCCCAGCAGCAGCGCCTGGCGCAACACCACCGCCAGCGAGAAGCCCGGCTTGAGCTCATCGATCACGCGCTCCACCAGCAGCGGGATCGCCACCCCGAGCAGGTTGACGAACACCAGCGCGATCACACCCAGCAGCACCGTCCGCCGGTGGGGCCGCAGATAGCGCCGGATCAGGTCGAGCCGCAGGGCGCGCATCGCGGGGCCGCTGATCACAGGGACCGCCTAACCTACGGCCGAGGCCCATGGTGCCGTTGCCGCATGACGGAGATCCAGGAGCAGAGCCATCCGCTCCACGCCACGGATCGGCAGGTGGTGGATGGCCTGTTGGCGGTGTCGAGCCCCCAGGATCAGCACCTGGTGGACGCAGCCCGCCTTCTGAACCGCTACGACGGATTCCCGGGGGCCAGCGACCTGCGCCACGACCTGGAAAAGCTGCTCACGCTCTGGAAGCTCGACCGGCCCAGCCTGCAGCAGCGCACCCGCGCGATCTGGGCCGCCGGCTTCCGGCCCGGCCCGGCCGCTCCCAGCGAGGCGGTGGGATCCGGATTTGACACCACCGGCGACCAGCAGAGCTGACCCCTCGCCGGGGATCGCCAGATCGGCCCGCTTCGGGTGATAGTGGGAAGGTCCCCATCACCCGGCCCGGCGTGCCCTGCACCCGGGCTTTTTTCTGCCCATACACCCCCACCCTCCGATGAGCTCCGCCGCCTCCGCCGTCACCGGCCCCGCGCTGCTCGAGCCGTTGATTCAGGGCCGCGACCTCGATGCCACCGCCGCCGCGGGCTTGATGCAGGCCTGGCTGGCCGGTGCGGTGGATCCGCTGCTGACGGCGGGCCTGCTCACGGCCCTGCGCTGCAAGGGGGTCACCGGCGAGGAGCTCGCCGCCATGGCCGGGGTGCTCCGCCAGGCCTGTGCGCTGCCGGCCCAGCGGCCACCGCTACCGCTGGTGGATACCTGCGGCACCGGCGGCGCCGGCGTTGACAGCTTCAACATTTCCACCGCCGTTGCCTTCACCGCCGCCGCCTGCGGGGCGACGGTGGCCAAGCACGGCAACCGCAGCGCCAGCGGCCGCGTCGGCTCGGCTGATGTGCTGGAAGCCCTCGGTGTGGATCTGCAGGCCCCCACGGCCCGGGCGATGGCCGCGCTGGAGGCGGTGGGGGTCTCCTTTCTGTTCGCCCCGGGCTGGCATCCGGCCCTGGCCGGCCTGGCGCCGGTGCGGCGCACGCTGGGGGTGCGCACGGTGTTCAACCTGCTCGGCCCGCTGGTGAATCCGCTGCGCCCCGAGAGCCATGTGCTCGGTGTGGCCCGGCCCGACCTCCTCGATCCGATGGCGGAGGCTCTGCGACGCCTCGAGCAGGGTCGCGCCGTGGTGGTGCATGGCCATGGCGGTCTCGATGAGGCCACCCTTTCGGGCCCGAGCGAGCTGCGGGTGCTCGAGAACGGCAGCCTGCGGCGCGAAGTGCTCGATCCCTGGGCCCTGGGGCTGGAAGCGGCGCCGCTGGAGGCGATCTGCGGCGGCGGCCTGGAGGAGAACCGAACGATCCTCGCGGCGGTGCTGCAGGGCGGCGGCACGGCGGCCCAGCGGGATGTGGTGCTGCTGAACACGGCCCTGGTGCTGTGGGTGGCGGAACGGGCCGACTCGGTCGCCGAGGGGGTGGAGCAGGCCCGAGAGGCCCTGGCCGCTGGCCTGCCCTGGCGGCGGCTACGCGCCCTGGCGGCCTTTCTCGCCGCCGAGGCGCCGGCCTCCGCCGCGGGCGCTGCGGGATGATCGGCTCAGGTGACGCGTCGGTGTTGACCCCCTCTTCCCCCCCTCTCGACCCTGCGACGGAAGCCGTGCTGGTGCTGGCCGATGGCCTGGTGCTCCGCGGCCACGCCTGCGGCGCCCGCGGCATCGCCATCGGCGAGGTGGTGTTCAACACCGGCATGACCGGCTACCAGGAGGTGCTCACCGACCCCAGCTACGAGGGGCAGCTCGTCACCTTCACCTATCCCGAGCTCGGCAATACCGGCGTCAACAGCCACGACCAGGAAGCCAACGCCCCGCATGCCCGCGGCCTGATCGCCCGCCGCCTTTCGCCGGTGGCCAGCAACTGGCGCAGCGAGGAAGACCTGGAGCGCTGGCTGCAGCGCCACGGCGTGGTGGGCATCACCGGCGTCGACACCCGCGCCCTGGTGCGCCACCTGCGCGAGGGCGGCGCCATGAACGGCGCCATCGCCAGTGATGGCACCAGCCCGGCGGCCCTTCTGGAGCAGGTGCGCTCCGCCCCCAGCATGGCCGGCCTCAACCTGGCCGAAACCGTGAGCACCCGCGAGCCTTACCGCTGGTCCTCGCTCAGTTCCGCTGGCTTCGACGCCCGGCTCCAGGCCCAGCCCGAGCGCCCCTACCGCGTGGTGGCGATCGACTTCGGCATCAAGCGCGCGATCCTGGAACGGCTCGTCGCCCATGGCTGTGAGGTCACGGTCCTGCCGGCCAGCAGCAGCCTCGACGACGTGCTGGGCCATCAGCCCGAGGGGGTGTTCCTCTCCAACGGTCCCGGCGATCCGGCCGCGGTGCGCAGCGGCATCGCGCTCGCTGGCCGCCTGCTCGATCAGCGGGATCTGCCCCTGTTCGGCATCTGCCTGGGCCACCAGATCCTCGGACTGGCGCTCGGGGGCAGCACCTTCAAGCTTGGCTACGGCCACCGCGGCCTCAACCATCCCTGCGGCGCCCCCGGTGCGGTGGAGATCACCAGCCAGAACCATGGCTTCGCCCTCGATCCCACCTCCCTGGCGCCGGAACGGGTGCGGATCACCCACCACAACCTCAACGACCGCACCGTGGCCGCCCTCGAGATGGTCGACCAGCCTGTTTTCGGGGTGCAGTACCACCCGGAGGCCAGCCCCGGGCCCCACGATGCCGACCACCACTTCGGCCGCTTCGTTGCGTTGATGGCCGCGCGCCGCCACTGAGGGCCGTCTGAAGGTTTCCTTGGGGTTCTGCCAGGCCCGGAACTGCTCCCTACACGTCCTCGCGACGACGTCATGCGAGGGCTGGAGCCATCACCAATCCACTGCAGCGACTGACCGTCTCCCTCCGGGGTGGCTGTGAACGGCAGGAGCGCTGCCTGCTGTTGTCCTTCACCGGCCAGCTGGATGCCTATTCCGACAAGCAGTTCACGGCCTTCGTGGAGGAGCATCTTCAGGGCAACACCCTGCCGGTGGTGGTAGACCTCAGCCGCATCGATTTTCTGGATTCCTCAGGCCTCGGTGCCCTGGTCCAGCTGGCCAAGCACTGCACCGACGGCGGCCACCCGTTGCAGGTGGTGGGCAAGGCCCGCGTGATCCAAACGATCAAGCTGGTGCGGCTGGAAGACTTTCTGCACCTTCGCTCCGATCTCGAGACGGCGCTTGGCAGCCTCTCCGCCGCCTGATTCGGCGGCCCGGTGGCTATCGGGAGAGGTCCCCGGCCCGGGTGTCGACCTTCCCCCCCTGCAGCTGGCCTGGCTGGGCGATGCGGTCTGGGAACTGCATCAGCGGCAGCGGCACTGCCGCCGTCCGGCCCGTCCGCTGGATCTGCATCGGGCCGTGGTCGGGCGGGTGCGTGCGGAGGCCCAGGCGGAGGCCCTGCAGCGGCTGGAACCCTTGCTGCGCGATCGGGAGCGCGATCTGGTGCGTCGTGGCCGCAACCGCGCCGGCCGCGGCCCCCGTGGCGGCGATCCTGGCCTGTATGGGCAGGCCACGGGATTTGAGACGATGCTGGGATGGCTGTTTCTGCGCGATCCGCAGCGGCTTGCCGAACTGCTCGATGCCCTCGAGACGGTGGAGCCACCCAGCCAGCCCTGACGGATCCCTGCCCCTACGCCCATGAGTGCCCCATCCGATCGTCGCTTCGACCCGAGGCCGGAGCGGGGACGACCCCGCTCCGGCGGTCGTCCCGGTGCTGGCGCGGGACGGCCTGGTGCCGGCCGCTTCGGCTCCCCCCGACCCCGCCGGGGTCGCGAGGAGGGCGGGGAGAGCCCCTGGCAGCGCTCCGGGGATCGCCCCTGGCGTCCGGCGGATCGCTCTGCCGATCGTCCCGGCCCGCGCCCGGTCGAACGCGCCGGTGAGCGCGGCGGTGAGCGTCCGGGCGAGCGGGGGGAGCGTCCCTTCCGTCCCGGTGGGCGATTCGAGCGGGGGGAGCGCCCTGAGCGCGGCCCCCGCTTCCGGCGCCCGGATCGCCCCGCCTCCGGCGATCGCTTCCCCCGCCCGGCCCGGCCCGGTCGTCCCGATCGTTTCGGCCCAGGCGATCGCTTCGGGCGCCCCGATCGCCTGGTCGGTGAGGCCAGCGAGGGCGTCAGCGACACCCGTGCTGCGCGGGGGCCGCGCAAGTCGTTCCGCGACGGGCCGCCCGGCTCCTTCCGCCGCGCCGAACGGCCTGCACCCTCCTTCGCCCGCAGCGAGCGCTCCGCCGAGCCCCAAGGCGATGCGGCCAGCCATGGTCCCGACACCCCCAGCGATCTGATCTGGGGTCGCCACGCCGCCCTGGCGGCCCTGGAGAGCGGCCGGCCGGTGCACCGCATCTGGTGCACGCCGGAGATGCGCTTCAGCCCCCGCTTCCTGCAGTTGCTGCGCGAAGCCAAGGCCTCCGGTGTCCTGGTGGAGGAGGTCACCTGGGCGCGGCTGGGCCAGATCAGCGCCGGCGGCGTGCACCAGGGCATCGTGCTGCAGCCTGCCGCCGCCGAAAGCCTCGACCTGCCCTCCCTGCTGGATGGCTGTCGGGATCTGGCGGAAGCCCCGCTGCTGATCGCCCTGGACGGCCTCACCGATCCCCAGAACCTGGGCTCGATCGTGCGCAGTGCCGAGGCCCTCGGTGCCCATGGGCTGGTGCTGCCCCAGCGCCGCAGCGCCGGACTCACCGGTTCGGTGGCCAAGGTGGCGGCCGGGGCGCTGGAGCATCTGCCGGTGGCGCGCGTGGTGAACCTCAACCGTGCCCTCGATGCCCTCAAGCAGGAGGGCTACCGGGTGGTGGGTCTGGCTGGCGAGGGCAGCGTCACCCTGGAGGAGGCCGACCTCAGCGGTCCGCTGGTGGTGGTCACCGGTTCGGAGGGGGATGGACTCTCGATGCTCACTCGCCGCAGCTGCGACCAGCTGGTTCGGGTCCCGTTGCGGGGCGCCACCCCCAGTCTCAATGCCGGGGTCGCCACGGCCCTGGTCCTCTACGAGGTGGCCCGACGCAGCTGGATGCACGGCCTTCGCGGCACGGCTCCGGCCCCGCGCCTGGAACGCCCTGCCGTTCCCAGCCTGCCGCTGCCGCACGAGGCTGCACCCTCGCTTCTGAACGAAGAAGCGCTTCCCCCACCACCGATCGAGCCGACGTTCGAACCCGAACCAGCGCACCAGGCGGCGCATCTGCCTGACGTCTCCGAGCCCGAGCTGCCCGACCAGGCCGAGCCACTTCCGAACGTCGCTGAGCCGATGCCGGAGCGTCCCTCCTGGATGCCCCCTCCGGCCGACACGCTCACGGCCGGGGTGGCGGCTGAGGCAGAGGCGGGGGACATCGAGCAGGCCGTCGACTCCAGCCCTGACGCTCCTGCGCCTGAAGACAACGGGTCCCCGGTGCTGCCCTTGCCGCAGGCCTTCTCCACCGACGTCAGCCTCTGAGTTCACCACGCCCGGGATCCTTTCCGCTCCCGGGCGTGGTGGGCAGAATGGGAGGGACTGCCACCTTGCCCATGAATCCCCTGCTCTGGCCGGTGCGGAGCTTTGCGAACGGGCTCGGGCTGGCCTGGTGGGCAAGGGTCGAAACCCGCTCGCCCGACGCTGTCTACTGGTTTGGTCCCTTCGTGCGCCGCAGCACCCTCGAGCGCCATCTGCCCGCCTTCCTCGACGACCTGCGCTCCGAAGCCCCCTCCTCCCTGGAGCACCGCCTGCTGCGCACGCGGCGCGAGGAACCTCTCACCGAAACCCTTGAGCAGGCCGGCTAGCTCCGCCCGGCGGCCGTCGCCCGGCTGATAGCGTCGCCGCAGCAGCCAGCATCAGGCCGATGGGGATCGCCCAATGGCGCGAACAACTCCAGAGCGGTGAGGTGTCCGCCAGGGAGCTCACCGACCGCCATCTCGCCCGGATCGAGGCGGTTGACCCCACGGTGCACGCCTTCCTGGAGGTCACGGCCGATCGGGCCCGCGCGGACGCCGAGCGCATCGATGCGGCCCGCCAGGCCGGCGAGGACCTGCCCCCGCTCGCCGGCATCCCCCTGGCGATCAAGGACAACCTCTGCACCCGCGGCATCCGCACCACCTGCTCCAGCCGCATGTTGGAGCACTTCGTGCCGCCCTATGAGTCGACGGTCCCCGAGCGGCTCTGGAAGGCGGGCGCGGTGTTGATCGGCAAGACGAATCTGGATGAGTTCGCCATGGGCAGCTCAACCGAAACCTCCGCCTTCGGGCCCAGCCGCAACCCCGGGGATCCCTCCCGCGTGCCGGGGGGCAGCTCCGGTGGCAGCGCGGCGGCCGTGGCCAGTGGCGCCGCCCTGGTGGCCCTCGGCTCCGACACAGGCGGCTCCATCCGCCAACCCGCCAGCTTCTGCGGCGTGGTGGGCCTCAAACCCACCTACGGCCGGGTGAGCCGCTGGGGTTTGGTGGCGTTCGCCAGCTCCCTCGACCAGGTGGGTCCCTTCAGCCTGTCGGTGGCGGATGCGGCCGAGGTGCTCCAGGTGATCGCCGGGGAGGATCCCCGCGATGCCACCTGCCTGAAGGTCCCTGTGCCCGATTACCTGGCGGCGCTCAACCAACCCCTGGCCGGCCTGCGGGTGGGGCTGATCCAGGAATGCTTCCACGAGCAGGGCCTCGACGGGCAAGTGAAGGCCTCCGTGCTGGCGGCCGCCCAGGTGCTGAGCGGCCTCGGCTGCGAGCTGGTGGATGTGAGCTGCCCCCGCTTTGACGACGGGATCGCCACCGATTACGTGATCGCGCCCTCCGAGGCGTCGGCCAACCTGGCCCGCTATGACGGCGTCAAATACGGCCTGCGCAGTGAAGCGAGCGGCAGCGCCGACAACCTGGCCGTGATGACCGCCCGCAGCCGCGCGGAAGGCTTCGGCGATGAGGTGAAACGACGGATCCTGATCGGCACCTATGCCCTCTCCGCCGGCTATGTGGACGCCTTCTACAAGCAGGCCCAGCGGGTGCGCACCCTCATTCGTCAAGACTTCGATCGGGCGTTTGAACGGGTGGATGTGCTCCTTTCCCCCACCTCTCCCACCACGGCCTTCCGCTTCGGCGCCCACACGGATGATCCCCTGGCCATGTATCTGGCCGACCTGCTCACGATTCCGGCCAACCTGGCCGGCCTGCCGGCGATCAGCCTGCCCTGCGGCTTTGATGACCAGGGGCTGCCCATCGGCTTGCAGCTGATCGGAGGCGTGCTGGAGGAGGCCAAGCTGCTGCGGGTGGCCCATCACTACGAGCAGGCCGCCGCCGTGATGGCGAGCCGGCCCTCGGCGCCGCTGATTCCCGCAGGCCCCTCCACCCCTGGTGGCTGAGCCCGCTGGGCTGCCAACACGGACACCAAGTTTGGTGGTGTGGATCCCTTAGGCTGGGCTAGCGCCCGGGCTTCGCCGTGAGTTTTGTCTCGCTCCACAACCACAGCGACTACAGCCTCCTGGATGGGGCCTCCCAGTTGCCGGCCCTGGTGGAGCGCGCCGTGGCCCTGGGGATGCCCGCGCTGGCCCTCACCGATCACGGGGTGATGTATGGCGCGATCGAATTGCTGAAGTGCTGCAAAAAAGCAGGGATCAAGCCGATTATTGGCAACGAGATGTATGTCATCAATGGCAGCATTGAGGATCCGCAACCCAAAAAAGAGAAGCGCTATCACCTGGTGTTGCTGGCAAAGAACGCCGTCGGCTACCGCAATCTGGTGAAGCTCACCAGCGTGTCCCATCTGCGCGGCATGCGCGGTCGTGGCATCTTTGCCCGTGCCTGCATCGACAAGCAGCTCCTCAAGCAATACAGCGAGGGGCTGATCGCCGCCACGGCCTGTCTGGGGG
>JBKDSQ010000071.1:0-14380 GCA_046340895.1 Synechococcaceae cyanobacterium
GCCGTAGCCGTAGCTGTAGTAGGCGGTGCCGTAGCCGCCGACGCCGATGCCGTCGTAATCGGTGGCGCCATCGTAGTATTCGTAGACGCTGATGTAGCCATCAGAGGACGACTCATATCCGAGGTCGTAGACATCGGTGATATTGTAGTAGCCGTAATTGTAGGTTTCGTTGTAGGTGCCGTAGATCCACTGCTCGTCGTAGTAGGTGCCGGCTGCGGCGTAGCCGTAGCCCTTGTAGAAATCACCGTCGCCGTAGTAGTAGGTGAAGTAGAAGAGTTGATCGCCGCTCAGGAGATCGGCGCTGGAGTAATTGGAGAAGTAGCTGTCGGCGTTGGAGTAGCTGCTGTTGTAGGCGTATCCGGATTCGGAGCCGAGGCCTGAGTAGCCGTAGCCGTAGCCGTAGTGGGCGGTGCCGTAGCCGCCGACGCCGATGCCGTCGTAATCGGTGGCGCCATCGTAGTATTCGTAGACGCTGATGTAGCCATCGGCGTAGGACTCATAGCCTAGATCAACGACGGATGAGATGAAGTAGGAGCCGTAATTATAGGTTTCATTGTAGGTGCCGGTGAGCCACTGGCCACTGGCGTAGGTGTTTGCGGCGGCGTAGCCGTAGCCGTTGTAGGAATCACCGTTACCGTAGTAGTAGGTGAAGTAGAAGAACTGATCACCTGGCTGGATCAGATCAGCGGAGTAGTAGCTGGAGAAGGAGCTGTCGGCGTTGGAGTAGCTGCTGTTGTAGGCGTAGCCAGATTCGGAGCCGAGGCCCGAGTATCCGTAGCCATAGCCGTAGTGGGCGGTGCCGTAGCCGCCGACGCCGACGCCGTCGTAGTCGGTGGCGGCGTCGTAGTAGGTGTCGACCGTGATGTAGCCATCTGAATAGGACTCATAGCCCAAGTCAGTGACGGATGAGATGTAGTACTTGCCGTAATTGTAGGTTTCGTTATAGGGGCCGGAGAACGACTGGCCGCTGATGTAGGTGTTTGCGGCGGCGTAGCCGTAGCCGCTGTAGAAATCGCCGTTGCCGTAGTAGTAGGTGAAGGAGAAGAGCTGATCACTTGGCTGGATCAGATCAGCGCTGTAGTAGTTGGAGAAGTAGCTGTCGGCGTTGGTATAGCTGCTGTTGTAGGCGAATCCGGATTCGGAGCCGAGGCCCGAGTATCCGTAGCCATAGCCGTAGTGGGCGGTGCCGTAGCCGCCACTGCCAACGCCATCGGAATCCGTTACGGCATCGATGTACTGGTTGACGTAGATGTAGCCAACTTGGGATGTTTCAAACCCTAGCTCCTCAACTGTGTTGATGACGTAGTGACCCTTCTCCCCCAGTTCATTGCTGCCCCAGACCAGCTCTTGCCCCGGCTTGTAGGTTTTGCTCTCCGCATATCCGTAGCCGCTGTAACTTTCTCTGTTTCCATAGTAATATGTAAACGTAAAGTATTGATCGGCTGCAAGTGTGATGCCACCTGAGGACGCAAAGTTGCCTTTGGAGGACATGGCTACACTGGGGGTGTTTACTAGTCAGTGTGGCATCTGGAGTTGTGTGGGTCAATGCGGGAAGGGATGGCCTTGCATTTCTTAATGCAGCGGCGACGGAGGGCGTGGTGGCGGAGAGGCTCAGGTCTGGCGCCCGCTGGCGACACGGTGGTTTCTGGATGGCACACACTCGACCACGGCCTGAATCGCGAAGACGTGGTATCGGTGGATACCGGGGGTGGTCGTTGGGGGTCCGGCAGGCCAGGCCCCCAGGTCGTAACCGTGTCCATGGCCTGGTCTGCCGGAGGCCAGCGCCTTCATGCTGCCTGCAATTCCGGTTCGCGGTACGGCACGAAGCTGGCCTTGCGGGCGCCGCAGATCGGGCATTCCCAGTTGTCCGGAATCGCCTCGAACGGGGTGCCTGCGGCGATGCCGGATTCGGGGTCGCCCACGGCCGGGTCGTAGATCATCGAGCACACCTTGCAGATCCACTTGCCGGGCACCGGATTCGCCGCCACACCGGCCGTGCCCTTGCCCTCCAGGGCCTCCAGGGCTACGCCGTAGCGCTCGGCGTGGTGCTGCTCGATCGGAGCCAGGAAGCCGAAGTTGCTGGCAGCCCGGCGGAAGATTGCGGCGTGCTGCTTGGATTCGTCGATCTGCTCGTCGAAGCCGGCGGCCGCCTCAGACTCGCGATCGGCGCGGGCCTGGGCGGCGAACTGCGGATACATGGTGGTGTACTCGTAGGTTTCGCCTTCGATCGCCAGCTCCAGGCAGCGGCCCAGGATCCGCTGCTTGTCGGCGTCGCTGAGGGCTGCCGGATCGGCGATCACCAGCTCGGGGTGGAGCAGGCGGAAGTGGGCGAAGGCGTGTTCGGTCTCCTGGTTGGCGGTGTCGCGGAACAGCCGCGCCAGCTCGGCGTTGCCCAGCTGCCTGGCCACGTCCGCAAAGAACAGGTATTTGCGGTTGGCCATGCTCTCGCCGCCGAAGGCGGCTTCGAGGTTGGCGGGGGTGCCGGGCTGGGCGGGGCTCATGGCGGTGCGCTGGGGGGTGGGGTCATTGTGGCGTCTGCGGCGGGGTCGAGCGCCACCACCTCCAGCAGCCGGTAGGGCGCCCCGAGCCGGTCGCTCCTGTCGTGGACGGCTCCGGTCACGGTCACGACCTGGCCGAGTGCGTCCCCCAGCCGGGGCCCCAGCGCGGGGCTCCAGCCCGGCGGGGTCTCCGCCTCCGTGAGCCAGCGACCCTGGCGCCCGAGCAGCAGGGTGGTGCCGGCCTGCTCCAGCGCCACCGCCAGGCCCGGCAGGCAGGGGTCGGTGGTGCAGGGGTTGGGCACCAGCACCAGCCGGCCGGTGTGGGCGGCTGGTGTGGGCTGGGCGCCGCTCATCGGCTGTAGCTGAACGTGCGCCAGTCGCTCCACGGACAGACGCGGCCCTGCACGTTCGCCCGCACCCGCCAGCGGCCGCGTTGCGCCCCCACGAACAGGTGCTCGTAGCTGCACTCGCTCAGGGCGCCGGAGACCAGCCAGGTGGTGTTCGTTTCCGCCGACCATTTGCCGGCGGCCCGGGCGCCGAACGCATCCACCTCCACGTTGTAGGTGGCGCCGCTGGCGGGCACCGGATCCCACTGGAAGGTGGTGAGCCGTGGGTAGTGATCGAAGCTCTCGTTGTCATGCGGGCTGCGCAGGGTGGGCACGAAGCCGCTCCACCAGTTGAGGGTGGGATCGCCCAGCAGGGTGAGGCCGTAGAACCACTGCCGCATCCACAGCTCATGGTTGCTGCCGAGGGCCTTCCACCAATCCACGTAGGCCTCGCCGATCAGCTTGCCGTTGCCCATCGGTCCGTAAAAGTTCTCAAACGTGAGCATCGAGCCGGTCTTGGTGCTGCCGATGGCGGCCAGGCCGTTGTTGGCGGTGCCACCGCTCTTGTCGAAGATGTACTAGCCCGCCATGTAGTCGGGCTGGGTGAAGAGGGCATTGCTGCAGGCGAAGAGGTTGTAGAAGAAGGCGTTGGGTGGGTTGACGTCGCGCAGGTAGGTGTTCGCAATCCACTCCGACGCGGCCCCTGGAACTTTGAAGGAATGGCCCCCGGGCGACGAATGGGCGCAGATCTGGGCCCAGCCGCGAAACTGCTGCACCTCCGCTTTGTAGCGGTCCCCATCTGTTGTGGCGGGGTCGGTGATCGTTTCCACCTGGCTGGCCGGCACCATGGCATCGAGGGCGCAGTCGCCGAACCCGGTCCAGTCGTCGTCCACATAGGCCAGCGCCTTGCTGGAGGCGCCGAGCAGGCCTTTGCGGAACAGGTGGTTGCGCCGGAAGTAGTCGTTGATCAGGGCGGCATCGTCGCCATTGGCCAGCGGCGTCCACAGCCGGCCGATCCAGACCTCCGGCTCCACGCCGCTGGGATGCTCGCTGAATTTGCCATCCCCATCGGGATCATTCCAGACGCCGTTGAGATCGGCGAAGTAGAGATCGCAGGGGAATTCGGCTGCCCCGTTGAAGTCATCCGCCATTTCGAACCAGGCTACCGGCAGCGAGCCCACCAGCAGCGCACCGTCAAACGGCCGCTTGCTGATCAGGAACTGGCGCAGATCCACCGGCCCGCCGCCGCTCACGGTAAAGGCGGTGGCGAACAGGCCCTCATAGGCCAGGTCGCGGATGTACTGCTCGATCGAGCTGCGGATCGCAGGGTAGAGAGCGGCCTGCACCAGCACGAGCATGCGAGCGCGCGGGAACGCGCCGCTGGAATAGGTCTGCAGATGGCGCAGGTCGGTGGGGAAGCTGGGGCGCGGTTGCTCGGCGGCACTGAAGGCGCCTGGGGGCACCAGTGCCCGGAACTCGGCAAAGCTCTGGGGCAGGCGGTTGGCGGTGTCCGTGTACTCCAGAGCGCGGACATTGGTGTAGTCGATCTTGAAGTTGCGCAGGCGGTTCACCGAGCGCAGATCGATGCGGGCGCGGGTCATGGTGGGCTCTCCGAATTGGTTGGCCAGGGTCTGATTGCCCTTGGATCAGTGGTGCCAGGGGGTGAACAGCTCGTCGGCCTCGAACAACTCCTGCGGGTCGATCGTGGCGTCGCTGCGGTTGAGGATTCCCTTGTCGTGGTATTCCGGTTGCTGATCGAGGCAGTGGGCCGCCAGCTCGCTGCAGATCCAGCGATCGGGGTGGTCCTTGAGCCGGCACACCGCTTCCTCGAAGCCGCGTCCGTTCAGTCGCCGCAGAAGATTGGCCAGCACGAGGTTTCCCTCCAACTGGCCTGCGATCAAGGAGAGGTCGTAGCGGCAGCCGAGCTGGCTGGCGGCCGTGGCGATGATGCGCGCGGCCAGTTCGGGCGTGAGGTTGCGCGGTTTACGGAAGAAGATCTGGCAATGCTCGTTGTTGAAGTAGGTGCTCAGTGGCGCCCGCCGCACGCCGCTCTGGGCGTGGGCCTCGATGCATTCGTTCTCGCCGCTGACGATCAGCGCGTGCGACACCTTGATCGTGTGCATGCGCGACCAGCGGGTGACGTAGGCGATGCCGCGCGAGATCAGGTTGGAGCCTGCGTAGGTGAAGCCCACATAGCCGGCGCCGTAATTCTTGCCGTAGACGGGCTCGCAGGAGGTGAATTGCAGGCTGGGCGCCTCCTCATTCGCCTGTTGCATGCGGGAAGTGGTGGCGGTCATGGGGCCTCCGGGGAAAGGGGCGCGGCCTGGCAGGTGCCGCCCTTTCAGTCTGCGCGATATCGCTTTACCGGCATGTGGCGGCAATACGTCTTGATGATTGCGCTGGGTGCAAGTCCGGCTTGGTGCCCCGGGTGTCGCTGTTCCTGCTCCTTGGATGGCCAGAAAGCCCGTGGCCAGGCGCTCCGCCCTGGTGGGGGAGGCCCTCACCCAATGGCTGCCGTGCCCTCGCCAGCGCAGCTTTTGCAACGTCAAGCCTCGCCGGTGCTGGGGGTCGCCCCTGATGGCACCGGGCGCCACCGCCGCCGCTCGTTGCTGGTGCCCCTGAGCACCCAAGCTGTTCTGGAGGGCCATCCCCTGGCCTATTCGCTGGTCCTCTTGTCCGCCAGCGGTCTCCAGCTGCCCAGTTACGCGATGACCTGTCTGCCCACCACCATTCATGCCGACCATCTTCAGGGCCCGCTGGGCCGTCTCCACTAGGCCGCCGATCTGGTGGCGATCCCGGCCGCCATGGGTCAGGCCCTCGACCGGCACGGCCTTGAAGCCTGGCAGGCCGTCTCCTGGCTCTCTTGACTCAACGCTGCCGACTGCTCTTCCCGCGTGGCAGCGGCTCACAGCTGTCACCTCTGCCACAATGGGTGCGAGCAAATCGGCCATAGCCAGGCGTGCCTCAACCTGCCCCCCATCGCCGTCATGTATTTATCAGCTACAGCCATGCTGATCGCAAGTGGGTAGAGCACTTGCGGCAAATGATGGCACCGATCTTGTCTCGCAATGATCAGGATCTTGCGTTGTGGGATGACAGTCTCATCCGTCCCGGGGTCATGTGGCGCGATGAGATGGAGAAGGCCCTGGCTCAGGCGCGAGTTGCGTTGTTGCTGGTTAGCGCCAATTTCTTGGCTTCCGAATTCGTCATGAGAGTTGAGGTGCCAGCTTTGCTGCGTGCCGCAAAAGATGAAGGCGTGCCTATTCTTTGGGTGAGTCTGAGTCCATGCCTTTGGGAGAAGACGCCGATTAGTGAGTACCAGGCGCTGCTTCCCCCAGATCAACACCTCGCCGGGCTGGATGGCATTGAACTGGCGAAAGTCTTGAAGGCCATAAGTCTGAAGATTGAAAAGGCGATGACTTGTGAAGAGTGGTCTCGAAAGCCTGGCGCCAATGACGCGGTCTGGGAGGCAATCTTGGCTAGTATCGGGCTCCCAGCTACTCGAGTGCTATTGCGTAAGGAGGCAAAGCTGTTATCGATTGACTCTAGACGAGCAGTCATCGGTGTTACTGGTGCTTGGATGGCAATGCTGCAGAGCCGGTTGCCGCTGATCGAGGAGGCCGTGTGCAAGGCTGTGCCGGTAGAGCCGGGCTGCGGTCCACGGGCGGTTATGTTGGAGCAGCATAATTTAAGTCCTACCTTCCACGGTTGGCTTGCTGCATTGTGGGTTGACTTTCGTGCCGCTTGACTCATGGATGTGGCTTTGGTTTCAGGCTTCTCTGACGCTTGCATCTCGATCTCTTGTGGAAATGCTTTTTCTTTGCGCTGGGTCTATAGTTGCCAGGCGATATCGCGTTTCTAAGGAGTGCATTTCGCTTTGATGCATTCAGGACGTGCCAGCTGCATCGGTTGGGCGCTAGGTTTGTGTGTGACGTGGGATTCGGCGATCATGTGGGTTCATCACTGATCCGCTACGCCATTGATCCTTGCCTCTTGCACTCTGTACACGCAACCACCCCTGATGGACCCGGCCCTCAGCCACCTCAACGTCCGCGGCGAGGCGCACATGGTGGATGTGGCCGCCAAGCCGGCCACCGCCCGGGAGGCACTGGCCGAAGGGGTGCTGCAGCTGGCTCCTGAAGCGCTTGCGCTGGTGACGGAAGGGCGCGCCGCCAAGGGCGACGTGCTGGCGGTGGCGCGGGTGGCGGCGATCCAGGCCGCCAAGCGCACCGCCGAGCTGATCCCCCTCTGCCATCCGCTGCCGCTGGCCGGCGTGGAGGTCACGATCGAGCCGGAGCCGGGCGCGCTGCGGCTGCGGGCGCGGGTGCGCACCACGGCGCCCACCGGCGTGGAGATGGAGGCCCTCACGGCGGTGCAGGTGGGCCTGCTCACGTTGTACGACATGCTCAAGTCGGCCGACCGCTCGATGACGATCGGATCGGTGCGGCTGCTGGAGAAGCGCGGTGGCCGCAGCGGCCTGTGGCGCCATCCCGGGGCCCCAACGGAGCCGGTCGGCCTGGCGGAGCACGATGGCTGAGCCGTTCCCGCGCGAGGGATTGCCGCTGGAGGAGGCCCGCCAGCGGGTGCTGGCCGCGCTGGCGCCGCTGGCGGCCACGGAGCGCCTGCTGCTGGCCGCCTGCCTGGGGCGGGTGAGCGCTGAAGCCTGTATTGCCCCCGAGGCGGTGCCGGGCTTCCGCGCCTCGATCATGGATGGCTACGCGATCGCTGAGGCGGCTGCGCCGGCGGCGGGGGCGCGTTGGCGGCTGGTGGGGCGCTCCGCCCCCGGGGCCCCCTTCGCCGGGAGGCTGGAAACGGGCGAAGCGATCCGCATCCTCACCGGCGCGCCGCTGCCGCAGGGGGCCGAGCGGGTGTTGCCACAGGAGCTGGTGGCGGCAACAGAGGGGGCCCTGGAGCTGCGCGGCGAGGCCGGCGCCAACCCCTGGATCCGCTCCGCCGAGGAGGAGGCGGCGCCGGGGCAGGAGCTGCTGGCGGCCGGCGTGCGCCTGGGCCCGGCGGATCTGGGGCGCCTGGCGGGCTGCGGTGTGGCGGAGCTGACGGTGCGGCAGCAGCCGCGGCTGGGCCTGCTGATCAGCGGCGATGAGCTGGTGCCCGCCGGCGAACCGCGTCCGCCCGGTGCGATCTGGGAGAGCAACGGCACGTTGCTGGCGGCGTTGCTGGAGCGGCTGGGCTACGGGGTGGCGGAGCGGCGGGTGGTGGCCGACGAACCGGCGGCGCTGGCCGACGCCCTGGAGCAGCTGGCCGCCGGCTGTGACGTGGTGGTGAGCACCGGCGGCGTGTCGGCCGGCGACAGCGACTGGATCCGGCCGCTGCTGGCCGAGCGCGGCGCGGTGGACTTCTGGAAGCTGTTCCTCAAGCCCGGCCGTCCGTTCGCGTTCGGGCAGCTGCGGGGGCGGCCCTTCTTTGGATTGCCCGGCAACCCGGTGGCGGCGGCGATCACGGCCCTGCAGCTGCTCTGGCCGGCGCTGCAGGCGCTGGAGGGGGCGGAGCCGGAAGTGCTGCCGCGATTGCGCGTGCGCCTGGCGACGTCGCTGCGACGCGGTGCCGGCCGGCCGGAGCTGGCGCGGGCGCGGTTGCAGGTGGGCCCGGCCGGGGAGCTGCTGGCGCTGGTGGAGGGCAGCCAGGCCTCGTCGCGGATCGGTTCGCTGCAGGGGGCGGATCTGCTGCTGGAGATCCCCGCCGAGCTCGGCGCCCTCGAGGCCGGCACCGAGCTGTGGGCGCAGCTGCTGCGGCGGGCGGTGTTCTGAGGCCCCGCCAGGCCGTTGCGCTGCGTGGGTTGCCGGCTATCCGGCCAGAGCTTGTCTGTTGAATTGAGGGCGGCAGATTTGCTGACCTTGTGGCTTGACGCTGCAGTTTTCCGTCACTAGCATCATTTGGTAGAACCTGATGTGGAATGACAAGCACCTCCAGCGATGGCAATCAAGACTTCAGCATCGAATCCATCCCTATTCTTCTCTCCCTCTTTCAGGGCTACAGCACGCTTGATGGTAAAAGCCGCAATACTGCTCTGAGGGGCACGTCTGGCGATGGCAATCAGGCTGATCCTCGTTTCGGCATCCATAGCAACGAGATCTCGGTCAACGTTGACATCGAGCAGTTTGCGCAAAAGCTGTATATCAGCCAGTCGGTCTCGGCCTCCTATTTTGGCAATTCCTTAAGCGGCAAGTTGTCCTATCTGCAGGATGTAAAGCGCTCCACGTACAGCGTGTCGCTTTGCATCCGCGCTTTTCGTGTTGTTTCTGCGAAATTCGCCACGGATACCTATTTCCGAGAAGATCTCCCCATCCCTGTTCCTGCTGCGAACGCGGAAGCCGATGAGTTTTTCATGTATTACGGCGATTCTTACGTGAGTGAGCTTGTGATGGGTGGCGAGTACACCGCGGTCTTCACCTTTTACTGCAGCTCCTATGAGATGCAGCGAGAGATCGAAGCCGAGGTGCGCGCTTCTGTAACAAAAGGCCTTGCTGAGTACAATTCCGAGACCCAGGCCAGCCTTAATTCGTATCTGCGCCAGGTGAAGGTTGATTGGCGTTTCAAGCAAGACTTGGTGGGGATTCAAAATGTGGAACTTCCTTCCCAGGACGAAGCCATCGACTTTGCCCTTAAATTCCATGGCCTCACGCTAGACGCGCCATCGGTTCTCTACTTCACCACCACGGGCTATGAACACGTTCCCGGCATTGGCAAGGGCTTTGATGCAATCAAGTTGAATCGCCGCTATTTTGTTGGCAATTCCATCGTGGATGGTCTTGCCGCCAGCCTCGCCAGCATTGATGAGGCGATCCAGCAGATCGATGTGATTGAGGGCATCAACGACTTTTACGGCTTCTCGGATCCCGCTCTGGCTTCCAATCGGGTTGTGGCCGAGCAAGACCAGTCGGCCATCAAGGTGCAGATGCAGCAATATCTCGATTGCCCAACGGCTTCGTTTGAGGCGCTTAATCTACCCTCTCTCGCCAACGGTTCCCCCTCGCTCGCCTGTGGCGAAAAGCTGTTTTCGCCTGCCTGGGGAGGTTCAGGCGGCGGTGCGTTTGATGATGTGGCCAAAATCTCGCCGCCGGATAATAATTGCTCGTATGGCTCTTACTTCCACCTCAAAACGCGAATCCTCTTCGTGGACATCAAATCGGGTCAAAGAGTGGATCGGTTGATGACGCAGTATGGCTGCATCAATCCCGACTTGTCCAAGTCGGATCTGCAGCTTTTTTACTGTCAGCATGGTGCTACGGGTGGGTCGCACAGGGGGCCTGTTTATCTCGTGGATGGAGAAACTCTGCTCTCCATTGAGGGCAGGTCTGGTGAGAAGCTTGACAAAGTCCTGATGAAGTTTGGGGGGAATAAAGTCCTCGAAGGCGGCAAAGACGGCGGCACTCCATTTGGCCCCTGGCAGCCGCCCTTGAGGGAAGGGGAGCTCCCCATCGTGCTCGGCTTCTACGGACGCGCCGGGGAGGAGATCGACCGGATCGGCCTCGTGTATTCCTATCTCAAGCCAGCCAAATGGCTGCCGATCTCCTGAAGCTGTTCAGGAGCCCTGATCGTCATCCGATCGCACCGGACGCAGCTGCCAGCTGGCCTCCCCGGGTACCAGTTTGTAGTTGATCTGGCGCACGCCGCCGCTGGGGCGCGCATTGCTGTCGCCGCTGCGGGTGATCGGGAAGCGCCGCACCAGCGTGGTTTCCACCACGGCGAAGCGGTCGTGGCCCTGGTAGCCCACGGCGTTGCGGCCGCTCAGGGTGGGCAGGTTGATCGGCAGCAGGGTGTGGCCCTTGCTGGCGCTCCAGGCCAGCACCGAGCCGTAGCTGCCGCTGCCCGCGTTCGTCACGTACAC
Source organism: Synechococcaceae cyanobacterium (assembly GCA_046340895.1). Taxonomy (GTDB): domain Bacteria; phylum Cyanobacteriota; class Cyanobacteriia; order PCC-6307; family Cyanobiaceae; genus Cyanobium. The sequence continues at coordinate 10,671 of JBKDSQ010000071.1, forward strand.
GCACAGCTCCGGCCGGCCGTCGCTGTTGAGGTCTTCCACCTCGGCGCCGGTCACCGCGCCGTCGGTGGTTTCCTCGACCAGCGGGTAGGCGTGGCCGTGCTCGCGCGCCTTCACCACCAGCTTCTGGGTGGAGCCCTCGCCGCTGGCCGTCACCTGGAAGTCCACCCCCTGCAGCGCGAGGTTCTGCTGGAACGGAGCCGCCTGCGCAGGGAGGGAGCCCAGCGCCGGTAGGGCGGCTGCGAGCACCAGCGCGGCGGGGAGGAAAGGACGGGCCATGGGGCGCGAATCCCTGGCTCCAGCTTCCCGCAGCTGTCGCTCGCTGGCATCCCTACCCCGCCAGACGCTGGCTTCGCTGCCGCTCGGATCGCCGATCCGCCCCAGGGAGACCTCTGCCAATCAGGAGTCCGGTTTCCCCTCGCTCCAGGCGCATCGAACCCTCCAGCGGGCTCTGCGGAATGCGCATCGGCGTAACCCGCGACGCTTTGATCAACGCACCCAGACCTTCGTAGCCACAGTCACAGAGATCCTGCGGCGAACCCGTCACCTTCCCGGGCAGATCTGACTTGCTGGATGCACGGCAACGACACCCGCTCCTCGCCTGCCATGCCCCTCCCCACCCGTTCCTCCACCACCATCGGCGCCAGCTATGTCTCGCCCCGGCTGTCGGTGTACGTGGTGATGAGCAGCGGCGGCGCGGTTCCCGCCAACGGCGGTCTGCGGCTGCTGCCCTATCGCTCCGACCGGGCCTGCCGCGCCGACGGCCATCGCCTGGCGGGCTTGATGGAGACCAAACATCGCCTCTATGGCACCGGCTTCGCCGGCGGCAAGGTGGTGGCCCGCGCCAGTGACCCGGCGGCGGTGAAGCAGGAGCTGCTGCACGCCACCGGCCTGATGCTCGAGGCCTTGCACGGAACCATGCTCACCGGTTGCGACCTCAACACGGGCCGGGCCGACATGGAGCAGCTGGCCCGGCTCACACCCCACGTGCTTGCTGCGGTGGGGAGTGGCGTCGATCCGAGCGCCTGCACGGCCCACGGCACGGTCGGGGCGCTGCTGGCCGTTCATCCCCGGCCGGGCCGGGCGCTGGTGCACGGCTGCGGTGCTGTGGGCGGGGTGGTGGCGCGTGAGCTGGTGGCCCGTGGCTGGCAGGTGTTCTGCGTGGATCAGGACCCGGCGCGGGCGGCGATCCCGGGCACCCGTGCGCTCGACCCGCATGGCCCCTGGTTGGACACAGCGGTGGATGTGCTCCTGCCCTGCTCGATCTCCGGCCTGCTGGGGGTGGCCCAGGCGCGGCGGATCGAGGCCTCCGCGGTGGTTCCGGCCGCCAACGCTCCGTTCCGCAGTCCCGAAGCTCTGGCCGTGCTGGAGCGCCGGGGCGTCGCCGTGCTGCCCGACCCCCTGGTGAACGCCGGCGCCGTGATCGCCGATTCGATCGAACGCTATGTGCCCCAGGCCTGGGCGGCGGCCGATCCCGCGCGGGTGTATCGCTTCGTGGCGCAGCAGGTTCGCCAGCGTTGCCGGGGCTACCTCGCCCAGCGAGCGCTGGGGAGCAGCCGGGCCGAGGCCCTTGCCGCGGTGACCGCTGCGGCAGGAGGAGTCCCCATCGGCCACCGGTTTGCCCTTTAAGCCGGCGGGTTGCTCCTGCGGCGATGCGGGGCTTCAGAACGCCGTGTTGCTCGCCACCCAGCGGCCCTGGCCGCCGCTCCACTCCCGCTTCCAGAACGGCGCCTCGTGCTTGAGGGCCTCCAGCAGTTCCTGGCAGCAGCGCTGGGCGGGCCCGCGCCGGTCGGCGCCCGCCGCCACCAGCACGATCGCCTGCCCCGGTTCCACCCGGCCGACGCGGTGGTGCACCAGCACCGCCAGGGCGCCGTGGCGGCTGGCGGCGTCGCGGGCCAGGCGGTGCAGCTGGTCTTCGGTCATGCCGGGGTAGTGCTCCAGCTCCAGCGCCTGCAGCGGCCGGCCGTCTCCGTCGCGGCCGCGCACGCGGCCCACGAAGCTGCTCTCGGCCGCCGGGGGCTCCGGCAGCTGGGCCGCCAGCTCCTGGTGCCAGGTCGCGAGGGCCGCGAGCGGCTCGAAGGGGGTTGCGTGCAACGCAATCTGCAGGTGGGCCGGGGCCATGGCCGCAGCGGGTGGCTGCCTCCACCATGGCGCCGGCCCGCGGGCAGCGGCTCAGAACGGCGGCAGGTTCCAGCCTCGGCTTGGATCCGAGAGCTCCACCAGATAGGGCAGGTTGATCAAGCCACGGCGGGCAGCACTGCTTACGGGGTTGTCGGCCCGGGTGCTCTCGAACTGTCGTCGCCCCCTTTCGTTGAGCATGGGCAAGGTGCCACCGCTGATCGAGCCCAGATCTGCCAAGCCAAGAAGCTGGGCCTGGGTCGCCGCGGGGGAATGGGACGGAATCATGGGAATTCTCCTGTGGGAAGGATTGGGAGCTGGTTGCCCCTGCTCCCAGCATTCGTCCGCCGCCCCGCCGGGCTGGTGATTCAAATCCTGTCGAGCTGGGATGTCGCGCACACCCGGCCGAGGGTGCGGCGCTCAGCCACCGCTGATCGGCGGCAGGAAGGCCAGTTCGTCGCCATCGGCCAGGGGGGTGTCGGCGCTGGCGAAGCGCTGGTTGATCGCCACGCGCACCTGGGCGCCCGGCTCGCTGTCCGGCGCCTCAGCCGCGGGCCAGGTGGCCGCCAGATCCAGCTGCTGCCACAGCTGGCGGGGGGTGGCGCCAACGGGCGCCGTCAGGCTCCGCTCCCCCCAGCCCGCCGCCTCGCGCAGACCGGCGAACAACAGCACACGCACGCGGCAGGCCGGGGTGGGGTCGGCGGTCATGGCAGGGGCGTGCGTTGCGCCACTCTGACGCCCGCCCCGGCCCCGCATGAAGACGTCATCAGATGTCGCGCTCAGCGTGCGCACGATCGTGGACCTGCCGGAGGCGTTGCGGCAGGCCTTGCGGCTGTGGCTGCAGCAGCAGACGCCCGACCATCGCTGCGTGTTTGGCCTGTGGCGGGATCGGCCGGAGGGCAGCCTGGCGCTGATGGTGTTGCTCGACACCATCATCCTGATCGATGTGTGGCGGGGCGAGCCGCCGGCGCTGGCCTGGCTGGAATCGTTTCCGCGCCTGCCGATCGATGACGCTGTCGCCCGTGAAAGCGTGCGATTGCGCCAGCAGCATGGCTTGAAGGTGCCCGACGCGATCATCCTCGCTACCGCCATCTGCAGCGATCTGCCCTTGGCAACCCGCAACAGCCGCGATTTCCCCCTCCGGCAACCGCGCCCACAATGGGGACGCCCCCGTCCCCACCACCGCCGCGTGAGCCTCGCCATCGCCCTTCTCACCGTGTCGGATACGCGCACCCTGGCCGACGACCGCTCCGGCGACGCCCTGGCCGAGCGGCTGCAGGCGGCGGGCCATCGGTTGCACGAGCGCCGCATCGTTCCCGACGACCGCTACCGCATCCGCGCCGAGATCAGCCGCTGGATCGCTGATCCGGCGGTGCAGGTGGTGATCAGCAGCGGCGGCACCGGCCTCACCGGCCGGGACGGCTCGCCGGAGGCGGTGGCGCCCCTGCTGGACAAGCCGATCGACGGCTTCGGCGAACTGTTCCGCGTGCTCTCGGTCGAGACGATCGGCACCAGCACGCTGCAGAGCCGGGCCCTGGCGGGGGTGGCCAACGGCACTGTGCTGTTCGTGCTACCCGGCTCGCTCGATGCGGTGC
>JBKDSQ010000072.1:0-29923 GCA_046340895.1 Synechococcaceae cyanobacterium
CGCCTCTCCGCCGGGGGCCACCTGGAGGCCGATTGGCTGGTGCTCAGCCTGGGGCTCGGCAGCGCCGATCTGCTGGCGAGCCTGGGCCATCCCCTGCCCCTGGAGCCGGTGCTCGGCCAGGCCCTGGAGCTGGAGCTGCCCACCGATCCCGCCTGGAGCTGGCCCGGCGTGGTGGTGTGGCGCGGCGTGAACCTGGTGCCCCGCCCCGACCTGGACGGCACAGGCCGCCGCCTCTGGCTGGGGGCAACGCTGGAGCCGGGAACGGCCGACAGTCCGGCGGCGCTGGCGGAGCTGCGGGCGCTGGGGGGCGAGGCGCCGCTCTGGCTGCAGGAGGGCACCGTGGTGCACAGCTGGCAGGGCCTGCGGGTGCGCCCCGTGGGACAGCCGGCGCCGGTGCTAAGCGAACCCGAACCCGGCCTGCTCGTGGCCAGCGGCCACTACCGCAACGGGGTGCTGCTGGCTCCGGCTACGGCGGAGTGGCTTGTGAAGCGGCTGGCGTGATGGGGCAATAAGCCACCAAAGAGGAGAAGAAGCGCAAGCGGCGTCAGCAGACTCGAACAGAATTAACAATTCGTAGCAACGAGCGCTCGCGAGGGGGCTATCACTTCCGAAGGCAAGTTGCGAGCCTCCAGCCACCCGCACGCCGCGAAGAACCCCACCATGAACAGCAAGCTTGCGCTGATCCTGGAATCCGTCAAAGGACAACTCGCGTCCTTTGCATGGTCTGAGCAGTTTTGGCCGCTCTGGGATCAGTGCTTTGCCAGCCGGTACGACGAAACCGCGGCGACCCAACTGCGCCAGCAATGGCAGGAGGGGAACTTCAACCAGTTCCCCAGCATTGAAGTGCTGAACGATGAAAGCCTCGGGCTGGCCCAGGCTGCCTATGCAAGCAGCACACAAACGATTTACCTCTCAGCTGCCTTCCTCGCCAAAGGAACGACAGACGCCATCACGGAGGTGGTGCTGGGAGAATTCGGCCATCACGTGGATGCGTTGATCAACACGGCAGACACCCCGGGAGACGAGGGGGAGCTGTTTAGCCTCGCCGTGCAGAGAGAGTCGAGTGCCGAGGCAAGGCTACGGCCAGTGCAGGCGGAAGATGATTACACCACGATCAGCCCGGGAGGGAGCCTGGTCCCGGTGGAGCAGTCCGGGCCCGTGATCCTGATTGTGAACACAACGGTTGACGAAGACGATGGCAGGGCTGATGTCGGCACCGGCTTGTCCCTACGAGATGCGGTCCGGATCGCCAACCAGGCAAGCGGCACACCGCATGTGATCAGGCTGCAGAGCGGGGCCACGTATGAGCTCAGCCTGAATTGGACAGACGACCTCTATGAAGTCAATGACGTGAAACTAATTGCCAACGGAATTATTACAATCGAGACCAACGGGGCCGGGCCCGCGATCGTCAAGGGGGGTGGCCCACGAATAGTTGACGGCGTTCGACGCTTCGACGTGCACAACTCCCTTATCGCAAATCAAAAACTTCTTGCCATATCAGACTTGTCTATTATGAATCCTCAAGGACGCGGGCTGTATAACGAATTCGGAGTTTTAAAGATCTACCGCAGCACTGTCTCAGGGGATGTGGCAGACTCAGGGGATTTAGCAGAGGAAGAAGACGGATTAAGGGGAGGCAGAGGCGGGGGTATTTTTAATTTTCAGGGACGAACAACAATAATGAACAGCAGCATACAGAATAGCGCTGCAGCCACTGGAGGAGGCATTTACAACCAATGGGGCATTCTTGAGGTCATAGACTCTGAGGTTTGCGGAAATAGGGCAGTTAACATCGAGTGGGCGATGGGTGGCGGAGGAATTTACAACAGAGACGGTATTACACGAATAGAAGGGTCAATCATCTCAGATAACCTGGCAGAAGGAAGAGGCCACAGGGGGAACGCAGGGGGCGGCATTTTCAGCGAAGGATCCCTAGAGGTTACAAACAGCATTATAAACAGGAATTTTTCATCCGGATCAGGAGGCGGAATCAGCGCCGAAGGTTATTTCTTAATCTCCAATAGTGATCTGATTGGCAACTCTGCTCAGTATTCTGGGGGCGCCGTGCGTGGATTGGGGCAGGATTGGACGATTACAAACAACAGATTTTCACACAATTCAGCCGCAGATGGCGCAGGAGTTTCAGCCGGCGGCAGCGGAGTGCTGGAGAACAATAAAATATCAAGTAATACTGCAATCAATTCAGGGGGAGGAGGCAATATATGGGGGAACAGCACAGGAGGTGTCATGATCAAAGAAAATCTGATAAGTGACAACATTGCTAGAAATGACAATACGATGGAACTCAGTGCAGTTGGAGGCGGTATTGGTGGGGGCCTAGTGCTTTCTGGCGAGATTAGTGTGGCCAACTGCATCATCCAAAGCAACACTGCGGGCGGCACTGGAGGAGGTATTTATAGCGTTGAAGACTTGGACTTGATTAATACCAGTATATCGGAGAATACCGCAGTAGACGGAGGGGGATTATACACTGAAGGGGATCTTTATTCAGAAGAATCGGAGTTTAACGGTAACACTGCTAGTGGCAATGGGGGTGGGATTTATGGGGACCATGGCACGAGAATGACTCTGATTGGGGTAAGCGCATCAAAAAATGCGGCTGTGAACGGAGGAGGATTATATGCTTACGGATATGGGGACGTTTATTCAGAAGGGTCGGAGTTTAATGATAACACTGCTAGTGGCAATGGGGGTGGGATTTTCAATGCGGGTGATCTCTCGTTGCTAAACAGCAATGCTTCGTATAACCATGCCCGAGTTGGCGGAGGCCTCTACAATACGGGTTCATACTATTCAAATAGCTCAGTAGGTGGCAACACATCAACCAGCCCTTGGTATGTCCATCCAATGTATCCTGACATGGACTGGGGGACAAGCCCGAGCCTTGACAAACTCTATTGGAGCTATTGGGATAGGATAATTCAGCGAGAAGTCACAATTCCTTATAAGCTTGATCCGCGTCATCCGGATCTCTTTGATCTTGGTACCGTTTCTCAAGTTCCATCTGAGCCAGCAGATCAGCCAGCCAAGCCGCAGCCGCAGCCGCAGCCGCAGCCGCAGGAGCCACCGCCTACAGCCAAGCCAACGATCTCCATCTCAAACTCATATGCTGAGATTTGGGGCGATGCGAAAACAAGCAGTTTGTGGTTCGATGTGGAATTGTCTTCAGAATATTCAGATGGCTCCGTTCAGGTTGATATATACACTCGTGATGGCAGTGCGTCTGGCGCGTATTCAATTGGCGAAGCGGCAAACAAAGATTATTATGGGATCACAAAGCAGACACTTGTCTTCGAGCCTGGCGAAACAAGAAAGTGGATAAACGTGTTAGCCTGGAGCAATAAGCAGGACACAACAGATAGCGCCTATGAGATTTTTGCTCGAGACACAGCCTATAGGACCTGGAGCAACGACAGCAAAGGGGTGGAGGTGGATCAAGTCTATGATTATCATGACAAAGGCTATGAAGGATATCGGATCAACAAAGTATTTCACGATCCATCAACAGATTTTGATGCTGTAGGGCTGACGGCAGATGAAAGTTTTTATGTTGAGTTGGCCAATCCTAAGAATGCCGAATTAAAGCCAGATGCCGCGGTAGCTGTCGGCACGATCTACGATGAAAGCAGGCCACCTGTGCTGGCCATCCGAGGCACGTATAGCCTGAAAGACCTGCTTGCCGATCTGGCGCCAGAAGGCATTGGCTACAGGCAATTTACCAACAACAAAGCAAGCCTCATTGAATGGTTGAACCAGGTAAGCAACCCTGAGCCAGGGATCATGCTTCGTCCCTCAATCACAGGGCACAGCCTTGGCGGGGCTTTGAGCCAGTGGCTCGCAGGAGCATATAGCGGGGAACTAGGTGAGATTGTTACGTTCAACAGCCCTGGCGTGTCTCCGCATTCGGGCATAGACCTAAGTCCATCAAACAATCTGGGAGTGCGTCATTATATCACGTCTGCAGACCTAGTTAGCATGGCTGGATCGACATACCTTGATGGAGAATGGGCCAAGTCAAGCTACCAAGATGCAGAGAAGTTGATTTTTTCTCGAATCCTAGACAAGCACTCGATGCCAGTCCTAACCGATACAATCACAAGAATCGGACTTCAAAAGCCATCATCGTTGCAGCGGACTGCTTTCTCATCGTCTTCGTCGCTGAGCAGCCCTTATTTTTCCTATTTACCTGACCCAGAATGGCTGGCCCTGCAAGCTACGATTATTCGTTTAGGCCGCGCCGTAGGTCCTTTGACTGGAGTCTTGGCAAGCTACGTAGCAGCCGCACTCACATATCGCATAACCGTAGAGGCTCACCGCCAGGCCATTGGCACTCTAATCGATAAGATTTTTGGCATACCAGAAGCTTCTCAACCCGGCATATCAGGTTCGAATTCAACGATCTACAACGCAGCACTTTCCTACAGTTCGCAAGCATGGCAGGCACTGCTCAACCAGTCCAATAAAAAGCTCGGCATCTCCAGCTCGCAAATCGGGCAAGAAGGCGATTCGCATGGCGACACCTTTTTTGCAGCCAGCTCCAGCGAAGATGTCTTCAGCAAGGCTGCGGAAGACGATCTTATCGACAACTTCTGGGATGCAATCCATGCGTGGGGGGATGAAGCATGGCTGGCAAGCAGCAAGTGGACGGACAGAACCTGGGACAGCATGACGGATTGGTCTCCGCAAGCATGGCAAGCAACAACGCAGTGGTCTACAACGGAGTGGCAGAAGCCCTTCACGGTCGTTGCCAATCAAATGATTCGCGAAGGTGATGATGCGAGTGCCACGATGAATGTTGAGATTACGCTCTCCAATCCAAGTATTGACGAGGTACGCATCGACTACTCCACTGCCGATGGCTCAGCGCAAGCCGGCCAGCACTACAGCAAACAGACAGGCACGCTTGTATTTGCCCCTGGTGAAACCACAAAATCGATCAGCATACAGATCTTTGGCAATCGGCATTACGAGAAAGATCGTGATTTCACGCTTTCGATCACGCCCTTGGTTGGAGCCAGCATCCTGAACCAACAGGCAACCATTACAATCCTGAACGATGACCCCATGGTCATTGTGGAAAACAATGGCAACGTGGCCCTGCTGAAGGGGCTTGAAGACCAAGCCGTGGTAGAGCATGACGGGCGTCAACAGGCGGTGAGATCACCCTGGGGCGCGACCATCGGCGATGCCAGCAGTGAATGGAAAATACTCGCTGCCGAAACCATCGATGGCGTGAACATGATCGTGAGGCGCCACAAACCCACCCAGAAGCTCCAGACGTGGACGCTCGATGAAAACTGGAGCTGGCTATCGTCTTCAGGCCTGATCAACCGCCGAGAACCGGAAGGCTGGCAACTTGAAACTGGCTTCCAGATGGATCTAAATCGCGATTCGATCATTGGCGCCCCATTCACAACTGTTGAAAGCCAGGGCAACACCAGTCTGCTACGCCGCGAAGACGGGCAAGCCTTGGTTCGCCAGGGCGAGGCGAGCTACGCCGTCACCTCCCCCGTAGGCGCAAGCACGGTGGAGATCAACGCCGACTGGCAGATGATCGCTGCCGAATCCGTGCTCGGCCAGAACACGGTGCTCTGGAATGTCAAATCCACAAACCAACTGCATACCTGGACTCTCGATGCCAGCTGGGTCTGGCAAAGCTCCTCGGGAATGATCAACCGCAACAGCGCCGAAGCCTGGGCCCTTGAGACAAACTTCCAGATGGATCTCAATGGCGATTCGATCATCGGCACCCCATTCACCACCATTGAAATCAAGGGCAACACAAAACTGCTGCGCCGCAAGGATGGCCAGGCCGTGGTGGAGCGTGACGGGCTTCAACAGGCGGTGAGCTCACCCTGGGGTGCGACCATCGGCGATGCCAGCAGTGAATGGAAAATGCTCGCTGCCGAAACCATCGATGGCGTGAACATGATCGTGAGGCGCCACAAACCCACCCAGAAGCTCCAGACATGGACACTCGACGAAAACTGGAGCTGGCTATCGTCATCAGGGCTGATCAACCGCCGAGAACCGGAAGGCTGGCAACTTGAAACTGGCTTCCAGATGGACCTAAACCGAGACTCGATTATCGGCGCCCCGTAGAAGCCAGGCCGCGCTCCTGCAGGATTCGGAGCCTCTTGCCCGGATCAAAGCGGATCACCGGGCAGGAAACGCTGGATGAACCCCTCGAGCGGCATCGGCCCGCAGCGAAGCCGCCAGTCGCCGTGGCCCGGCAGCCGGCGCCAACACTGCACCGCAAGGCGCGGATCGCCCCCCGGGAGCAGCTGCACCCGGTAGCGGTACTCCGCATCGGCGGCCACCTCCGGGCTCGCCAGCGGCTCCGCCTGCTGCTGGCGGCTCAGAAAGGCGCCGAGGAAGCCGGCGGCGTCCGCAGCGTCGCGACGGGCGGCCGCCAGACGCCAGGCCGCGCCGGTGGGGTAGCCGTCGTGGTGCAGGTAGAGGTGGCGCTCCGGGGCGCCGGGAAAGCCGGCGAAGGAGAAAACAGCACGGGTGGCCAAGGGGCTGGGGCAGCTATACGGGTAGTGCCACCACCGGTGCCTGCCGAACCAGCCTGTTCGACCGTGCCGAACGGAAATCCGTCGCCGCCCCCCTCTCCAGGGAGGACTGCCAACCCCGCTGGCCTGTCGACACGCACTCTGCTGACAGCAGTGAATCGCATCTAGAATCATGGGATACGGTCATCGAGGCAAAATGCATGAAAGGAGAACTGACCGCCGTGATTGAACCCGCCCCAGAGGGTGGCTTCTGGGCAATCTGCCTGGAAATTCCCGGCGCGAATGGCCAGGGAGAATCCATGGAAGAAGCAATGAAAGATCTGCATGCCGCGATCATGCTTCTACTGGAGGATCGTGAAGCTGAGGTTGGTCGCGGACTGCCACCGGATGCTGTGCGCATGCCCCTCCAGATCGGATGAAACGTCGGGATCTGGAGCGGAGACTGCGCATGGCTGGATGCCTTCTCAAGCGAGAAGGCGCTTCACACTCCATCTAGATCAATCCAGCCACCGGCGTAAAAGAAGCCATCCCTCGGCACACTGAAATCAAGGAACCTTTGGCCCGCAAGATTCTTGCCAGCCTCAGCGCGAACTGAAGGACAAAGGGGCGAAGCAGCCCTCTGCCCCAGACCCACAAAAAAGCCCCCCAGTCGGGGGGCTGATCGAAGCGGCGCTGGCTCCGGCCTCGGCCGGAGCCGACCGATCACTTGCTCTCGGTGAATTCCGCGTCGATCACGTCGTCGCTGGAGGGGGCAGCGCTGCCGTTGCCGCTGGCTCCGTTGCCACCGGCGGCACCGTCGGGGGCACCGGCGGCGCCGGCCTGCTGGTACACGGCGGCACCGGCGGCGTAGAGGGCCTGCTGCAGCGTTTCGAGCTCCGACTTCATCGTGGCGAAGTCGTCTTTCTCGATCGCCTCCTTCAGCTTGGCGGAGGAGGCCTCCACCTTGGCCTTGTCTTCGGCGCCCACCTTGTCGCCCAGTTCGCCGAGCTGCTTTTCGGCCTGGTACACCAGGGTTTCGGCCTGGTTCTTGAGGTCGATGCGCTCGCGCTTCTCCTTGTCGGCGGCGGCGTTGGTTTCCGCATCCTTCACCATCTTCTCCACCTCGGTTTCGCTGAGGGTGGAAGCACCGGTGATCGAGATGCTCTGCTCCTTGCCGCGGCCCTTGTCCTTGGCGGTCACGCTGAGGATGCCGTTGGCGTCGATGTCGAAGGTGACTTCGATCTGCGGCACGCCACGGGGGGACGGCGGGATGCCGTCGAGGCGGAAGGTGCCGAGCGATTTGTTGTCGCTGGCCATCTCGCGCTCGCCCTGCAGCACGTGGATCTCCACATTCGTCTGCCCGTCCACCGCGGTGGAGTAGGTCTCCGTTTTCTTGGTGGGGATCGTGGTGTTGCGGGTGATCATCTTGGTCATCACGCCGCCGAGGGTTTCCACGCCGAGCGACAGCGGCGTGACATCGAGCAGCAGGATGTCCTTCACCTCACCGGCCAGCACGCCACCCTGGATCGCGGCGCCCACCGCCACCACCTCATCGGGGTTCACGGTTTGGTTGGGGTCTTTGCCGGTGATGCGCTTCACCAGCTCCAGCACCGCCGGGATGCGGGTGGAGCCGCCCACCATCACCACCTCATCGAGCTCGGCGGCGCTGAGCTTGGCGTCCTTGAGGGCCTGCTCCACCGGCACCTTGCAGCGGTCGATCAGCTTCGAGGCCAGCTCTTCGAACTTCGCCCGGGTGAGGGTGAGGTCGAGGTGCTTGGGACCCTCCGGCGTGGCCGTGATGAACGGCAGGTTGATCTCGGCCTGGGTGGCGCTGGAGAGCTCGATCTTGGCCTTTTCCGCAGCCTCGGTGAGGCGCTGCAGGGCCTGCTTGTCCTGGCGCAGATCGATGCCCTCGTTGGACTTGAAGGTGTCGGCGAGGTGATCGACGATCACCTTGTCGAAGTCGTCACCGCCAAGGTGGGTGTCGCCGCTGGTGGAGAGCACCTCGAACACGCCATCGCCCACCTCCAGCACCGACACGTCGAACGTGCCGCCGCCGAGGTCGAACACCAGGATGCGCTCGTTGCTCTTCTTATCGAGGCCGTAGGCCAGCGCCGCCGCAGTGGGCTCGTTGATGATGCGCAGCACCTCGAGGCCGGCGATCTTGCCGGCGTCCTTGGTGGCCTGGCGCTGGGAATCATTGAAGTAGGCCGGCACCGTGATCACCGCCTGGGTGACGGTTTCACCGAGATACTTGCCGGCATCCTCCGCCAGCTTGCGCAGCACTTCGGCGGAGATCTCCTCGGGGGCAAACTGCTTGTTGAGAACCGGGCAGCGCACCTTCACGTTCGCGCCGGCCTTCTCCACCCCATAGCTCACCTCCTTCGACTCCTCATTCACCTCGTCGACGCGGCGGCCGATGAAGCGCTTGACGGAATAAAAGGTGTTTTCGGGGTTCATGACCGCCTGGCGCTTGGCGATCTGTCCCACGAGCTTGTCTTGGTTCTTGGTGTAGGCCACCACCGAGGGGGTCGTGCGGAACCCTTCGGCGTTGGCAATCACCGTGGGCTTGCCACCCTCCATCACGGCGACGCAGCTGTTCGTGGTGCCGAGGTCAATGCCGACGACCTTTCCCATGGATTCCCACCTCCTGGAGTGGTGAAATGCGGACTGAGAGCATCTTCAACAGCCACCTCGCACCCCGGCGAGGGGTGGTTCCCGAACCCGGCCGGGGCGGCCGCAGCGGCAAAGGCCAGTGCTGGCGGGCGATCCGACGGCCTACGGTCGGCGCAGCACGCCCCGCTCGGCCATGGCTTCCAACCCCATCCCGCCAGGGTCGATCTCCGGCCGCACCGCCCTGGTGGGGGTGCTCGGCGATCCGGTGCGCCACTCGCTCTCGCCGGCGATGCACAACGCCGCCCTGGCCGAGCTGGGCCTCGACTGGGTGTACCTGGCCCTGCCGGTGGCCGCCGCTGAACTGCCCGGCGCCCTGCGGGCCCTGGCGGCGCTCGACTGCCGCGGCCTCAACGTGACGATCCCCCACAAGCAGGCGGCCGCAGACCTCGCCGATACCCTCTGCCCCCTCGCCACGCGCCTCGGCGCCGTGAACACCCTCGTGCCGCGGCCGGAGGGGGGCTGGTGGGGCACCAACACCGATGTGGAGGGCTTCCGCGAGCCGCTGCAGGAGGCCCTGGCGGACGGCGAGGGCTGGGGGGGGCGGCGCGCCCTGGTGCTGGGCTGCGGCGGCAGCGCCCGGGCCGTGGTGGCCGGGCTGGTGGAGCTGGGGCTGGCCGCGGTGCAGCTGGCCGGGCGGCGGCCCGAAGCCCTGGAGGCGTTCGTGGCCGATTGCCGGCCCTGGGCACCAGCCCTCGAAGCCCTGCCCTGGCCCGAGGGGGGCGATGGCCTGGCGGCCGCCTTGGCGCAGGCCGATCTGGTGGTGAACACCACGCCGGTGGGCATGGCCGCCGGCCGCAGCGGCGACCCCGACCCAGGCGCGGCGCCCTGCCCGCTCGGGCCCGCCGAGCTGGAGGCCCTGCGGCCCAGCGCGGTGGTGTACGACCTCATCTACACCCCACGCCCCACCCGGCTGCTGCAGGCCGCCGCCGGCCGCGGCTGCCCCAGCCTCGACGGGCTGGAGATGCTGGTGCGCCAGGGGGCGGCGGCGCTGCGGCTGTGGAGCGGCCAGGCCGAGGTGCCGCTGGCGGCGATGCGCCGGGCGGCCCTGGCCCAGCTCGAGGCCGCCTAGCCTGCAGAAATCCAGCCAATCCCCATGCAGGACCCTCCGATCTGGCAACGGCTGGCGGCAGCGCTGGCCTACCTGCTCCCCTGGAGCGATGCGGTCGGCTTCGGCGGCTCCCTGTTCCGCCAGTTCCCGCCGCTGGTGTGGCTCGCCATGCCCGCCGCCCCGCTGCAGCTGCTCCAGAACGCCGTGCCGCTGGGCGGGCTGGTGCTGTTCCTGGTGCTGTTCCTGGCGGTGGTGCGCAATGCGCAGGTGCCCTACTTCGTGCGCTTCGCCGTGCTGCAGGCCCTGCTACTCGACATCGTGCTGATCCTGCTCCAGCTCGCCTTCCAGACCCTGCTGCCCTCGCTGGCAGGCACCTTCCTGGTGCGCACCCTGAGCAACACCGTGTTCCTGGGCGCGCTGTTGCTGGTGGCCTACGGCATGGTGCAGTCGCTGCGGGGCCAGGAAGCGGAGATCCCCACCGTCTCCGAGGCGGTGCGCATGCAGCTGTTCTGAGGGCGGCGGGCGCTGGGGTAGGTTGCTGAATCCGTCGCTGGAGGTCGGCGTCGCCGACCCACGCCTCCAGCCCCTCCCCCAGGGCGACCGAGACGCACCCCCATGACCCAGTCCTATTACGAAACGATGTACATCCTCCGGCCGGACATTCCGGAGGAGGAAGTCGAGAGCCACGTCACCAAGTACCGCGATCTCGTGACCGAGTCCGGTGGTCAGGTTCTCGATTGCCAGATGCGCGGCAAGCGCCGCCTGGCCTACCCGATCGCCAAACACCGCGAAGGCATCTACGTGCAGCTCAACCACGACGGCGACGGCCAGCAGGTGGCCCCGCTGGAGCGGGCGATGCGTCTTTCCGAAGATGTGATCCGCTACCTCACCGTCAAGCAGGATGGCCCGATGCCGGCGCCCCGCAGCCTGCCCTCCGAGCCCAGCGAGCCTGCCGCCGCCGCTCCCGCATCGGCCGGCTGAGCCCGGTTGATGCCGTCTGAGGCCAGGCGGCAAGTCCTTTTGCGCGCTCCCTTACAAGCCCCGGCCCAACCGGGGCTTTTTTGTAGCGCTTGTGAAACAAGTTGCTGCACAGTACACTCCCGCCAAGTTTCCTGGTACCCATGAGCGATTCCGGCGAAGGCAAGGCCCGGCGCGGCGCTCAGGCGGCCTCGGTCACGAACCGCTGGTGGGAAAACGGTCCCGGCGCGCCGCAGCCGCCGCCCCCCCTCAGCGCCGCGCCGCTGCCAGCCGGTGCCATCGAGCCGGCCCACGCCCTGGTCCGCCGCGACCACAGTCTCGAACTCGAGCTGGAGGCCGCCCGCGCCGAGGTGGCCGCCCTGCACGAAATGCTCGAAGACCTGCCCGAGATCTTCGAGCGCAAGTTCCGCCAGAGGGTGCAGGGCCTGATCGAGGAGCAGCAGCGCCTCCTGCACGACAACCAGATGCTGCGCGAGCGCCTCTACGCCCTCACCCCGCCGCCCACGCCCACGGCCCGGATCGACCGTGAGCGTGTGGGCCTGCGGCGCACCGTGAGTGAAGTGGTCGGAAGCCTGCGCAGCGGCCGCGGGGGCCCGGCCCAGGCTTCCTCCCCACTCAAGCGCCGCGACGGCGGGCGGACCACAGCCGCGTAGGCAGACCCCACACGTAGATGAAACCCTCGGCGGCGCGGTGGTCGAAGCGATCCTCCGCTCCGTAGGTGGCCATGTCGGGCACGTAGAGGCTGTCGCTCTGGCTGGCGCGGCCCACCACCGTGGCGTTGCCCTTCTGCAGGCGCACCCGCACCACCCCGTTCACCGTGTCCTGGGTGCGGTCGAGGAAGCCGTCGAGGGCCTGCTTGAGCGGCCCGAACCACAGGCCCTGGTACACCAGATCGGCCCAGCTGGCTTCGATCTGGCGCTTGTAGCGCTGCACGTCGGCGGCAAGGGTGAGGCTCTCGAGCTCCTGGTGGGCGCGGATCAGCAGCAGCAGGCCGGGGGTTTCGTAGATCTCACGGCTCTTGATGCCCACCACCCGGTTCTCGATCATGTCGAGCCGGCCGAAGCCGTGCTCACCGGCCAGGGCGTTGGCACGGCGGATCAGGCTCACCGGATCGAGCGCCTCGCCATCGATCGCCACCGGGTTGCCCCGCTCGAAGGCGATCTCCACCAGCCGACCCTCCGCCGGCGCGGCGGCGATCGAGCGGGTGAGGGCGAAGACCTCCTCGGGCGGCTCCACCATCGGATCCTCGAGGCAACCCGCCTCGATGCTGCGGCCCAGCAGGTTGAGGTCGATCGAATAAGGGGAGCTCTTGCTCACCGGCGCCGGGATGCCGCAGCGCTCGCCGTAGGCGATCGTTTCCTCCCGGCTCATGCCCCACTCCCGCGCCGGCGCCAGCACCGTGAGCTCCGGGGCCAGCGAACCGATCGCCACATCGAAGCGCACCTGGTCGTTGCCCTTGCCGGTGCAGCCGTGGGCCACGGCATCGGCGCCGCGCTCACGCGCCACCTCCACCAGCCGCCGGGCGATCAGGGGCCGGGCCAGGGCGGTGGAGAGGGGGTAGCGCCCCTCGTAGAGGGCGTTGGCGCGGATCGCCGGGAAGGCGAATTCGGTGATGAAGGGCTCGATCAGATCCCCCACAATCGATTCGCTGGCACCGGAAGTGAGCGCCTTCTGGCGGATCGGCTCCAGCTCATCGCCCTGGCCCAGGTCGGCGGCGAAGGTGATCACCTCCTCCACGCCCCACTCGTTCTTCAGGTAGGGGATGCAGACGCTGGTATCGACGCCGCCGGAGTAGGCCAGCACCACCCGCCGGGCCCGGGGCCCGCTCGCTCCGGATTGGCTCATGCCTGCGTGTCCTCGCTGTTCGGGTCCGATTCTCCCCCCTCGCCCGGCAGCGCCCAGCGGGTCAGCAGCAGCAGCGCCAGCGCCAGCGGTGGCAGCAGCAACAGGGCCAGCACCAGGTCGCCCCGGATCGGCGGCGGCTGCGGCCATCGCTGTCCCGCCGCGGCCAGCAGGGCGCTGAGGGCGAGGGCGAAGGCCCAGAGACGGGCCACCGCACGGAGCTTGACGACAGGCATCGGGATCAGGCGCGGTAGGGTGGTGAGTCGGTCTGTCTGGACCCAGCCTGACTGGGACCCGCATGAGCATTCTCGATACGATCAATCCCTCGCTCACCCGCTACCGGCGCGATGAGCCCGCGCCGGTGCTGCCGTTGCGCGACGAACCCGATCTGCTCAGCCTGCTGGAGGCCAGCGGTCGCCTCGTGGCCGACGAGGAGACCGCTGGCACCGACGTCAGCACCGTGGAAGAGGAAGAGCTCTCCGCGCTGATGGGCGAGAAGGAGGACTACAACCAGGTCGACGAGCAACCCGAAGAAGACTGGGAAGACTGACCCCATGACGGCGCCCGACGGCAGGCTGCCCGCCGCCCTGCTGGCCCTGATCGTGCTCGCCGCCTGCGTGGTCGGCGACTGGATCCTCCCCAATTCCAGCCTCACCCTGCCGTTGCTCGTGTCCACCGCCGTGAGTGCCGGGGTGGCCGCCTGGGGTGTGCCGCGGCTGCGGCGTCTCAAGCTCGGCCAGGTGATCCGTGAGGAGGGCCCCCAGGGACACCACAGCAAGGCGGGCACCCCCACCATGGGGGGCCTGCTGGTGGTGCCTGTGGGCGTGTTGGTGGGCGGCCTTGTGGCCGCCGATGACCCGCGCCTGCTCGCGGTGGCGGCGATCACCCTGGCCTTCATGGCCATCGGCGCCATCGATGACTGGCGCAGCCTCACCCGCCAGACCAACACCGGCCTGACCCCCCGCGGCAAGCTGCTGCTCCAGGCCGGCCTGGCGGTGCTGTTCCTGGCCTGGGCCGCCGCCGGGGGCTGGCTCGGGGGCGGCGCCGCCGGCGACGTGAGCCTGCCTTTCGGCTGGATCCTGCCCCTTGGCCTGCTGATCTGGCCCCTGGGGCTGTTCGTGTTCCTGGCCGAGAGCAACGCCACCAACCTCACCGACGGCCTCGATGGCCTGGCCGCCGGCTGCGGCGCGATCGTGTTCACCGGCCTGGGTCTGCAGCTGATGCTGCGCGGCAACGATGGCGATCCGGCCCTGGCCGCCTTCTGCGTGGCGATGGCCGGCTGCTGGCTCGGCTTCCTCAGCCAGAACCGCCACCCCGCCCGCGTGTTCATGGGCGACACCGGCTCGCTGGCGATGGGCGCCGCCCTCACCGCCGTGGCCCTGCTCAGCGACAGCCTCTGGCCGCTGCTGCTGATGGGCGGCGTGTTCCTGGCCGAATCGGTGTCGGTGATCCTGCAGGTGTGGGTGTTCAAGGCCACCAAGGGGCCCGACGGACAGGGCCGGCGCCTGTTTCGCATGGCGCCGCTGCACCATCACTTCGAGCTGAGCGGCATCAGCGAGCAGCGCGTCGTGCTCTCGTTCTGGGGCGCCAGCCTGATACTGGTGGCGCTGGGCCTGCTGCTGCGGCCCTGAGCCTGCAGCGCCCAGCCCGTTCCCCGCCGTGTCTGCCCATGGCCTATTTCACCTGGAACGAGGCCGGCCTCACCGCTGATTGCTGCAGCCTCGACGCCATGGCCGCCCGCTTCGAGGAATCGGCGACCCTGATGCGACGCATGGCCGCCGAAGGCTTCCAGCTCGACCGCGATGCCGACGGCCGCGCCCGCATCACCCATCCCGATCCAGGGGTGTTCGAGGCCTACGGGTTCATCAGTGAAGAGCCGCCGGAGCGCCAGCTGCAGCTGCTCCACGACGACCGCAGCTGATCGCGGGCCTGCGGGGCGGGCTCAGCGCCGGCGCACGTAGCCCACGATCCACACCACCACAAACGCCAGCGACGACAGGCCCAGATAGATCAGCGTTCCCTGCTGCAGGGCGGCGATGTCGAAGCCGAACAGGCGGAAGCCATCGCCCACATCGCCGGCGGTCTGGAAGGCGAAGAGCGGGGTGGGCATCGGCGGGCGCGGCGCGGAACGCAGGAACAGGCTCGGGGGGCAACGCTAGGCGACCGGGCAGGATCGGGGCATGTCTGCGGCCCGGCAGGAGGCCAGAGCGATGCACCGAGCCCGCGAGCCCTTCCCCCGAACCCTGATGCTGCTCGGCAGCGGCGAACTGGGCAAGGAGGTGGCGATCGCGGCCCAGCGGCTGGGCTGCCGCGTGATCGCCGTCGACCGCTACGCCGGCGCCCCGGCGATGCAGGTGGCCGATATCGCCGAGGTGGTGCCGATGGGGGAGGCGGAGGCCCTGCGGGCGGTGGTACGCCGCCACCGCCCCGACCTGGTGATCCCCGAGATCGAGGCCCTGGCGGTGGATGCCCTGGCGGAGCTGGAAGCCGAGGGCATCACCGTGATCCCCACGGCGCGGGCCACGGCGGTGACGATGAACCGCGACCGCATCCGCGATCTGGCGGCCTCCGAGCTGGGCCTGCGCACCGCCCGCTTCGCCTACGCCGGCAGCGCCGAGGAACTGGCCCAGGCCGCCGCGCCGCTCGGCTGGCCCGTAGTGGTGAAGCCGGTGATGAGCTCCTCCGGCAAGGGCCAGAGCGTGGTGAGCGGGCCGGAGGGCATTGGGGCGGCCTGGCAGGCGGCGATGGCCGGCGCGCGCGGCGCCGGGGCGCGGGTGATCGTGGAGGAGTTCCTGCGCTTCCAGCTGGAGATCACCCTGCTCACCGTGAAGCCCTGGCAGGGGCCCACCCTCTTCTGCCCCCCGATCGGCCACGAGCAGGAGCGCGGCGATTACCAGTGCAGCTGGCAGCCGGCGGCGCTGGGGGACGCGCAGCTGGCCGCGGCCCAGACGATGGCCCGCACCGTCACCGATGCCCTCGGCGGCGCCGGCCTGTTCGGGGTGGAGTTCTTCCTCTGCGGCGAGCCCGGCAACGAGGAGGTGGTGTTCTCGGAGCTCTCGCCCCGCCCGCACGACACCGGCCTGGTGACGCTGGCGGGCCAGAACCTGAGCGAATTCGAGCTGCACCTGCGCGCTGTGCTGGGCCTGCCGATCCCGGAGATCCGCAGCCTGGGGCCGGCCGCCTCCCGGGTGATCCTGGCCGGCGGGGCTGGACAGACGGTGCGCTACGAGGGCGTGGCGGAGGCCCTGGCCCAGCCCGAAAGCCAACTGCTGCTGTTCGGTAAGGAGGAGGCCCGGCCCGGACGGCGCATGGGCGTGGCCCTGGCCCGCGGGGGCACGGTGGCCGAGGCGCGGCAGCGGGCCGATGCGGCAGCCGCGGCGGTGCGGGTGGTGACCGGCCCCTGAACCGGCCCCCCCTGGTGAGAAGCGGGGATGGGCCTTATGGTTCCGCCAGCAGTAGCCCCCATGAGCCAGGCCCACTCCCACCAGCCGTCCCCACGGCGGCCGCGGGGACGATCCAGCGGCCGCGCCGCCTCCCGATCCGGCGGTCGCAGGGATCAAACCCTGGGGGCTGTGCCGGAACTGCTGAGCCGGCGTCAGAGCGCACCGGCGCCCGCCCCCCGCCCGCGCGGACCCCACCGGCTACTGGTGCTCGGCCTGGGCATCGCCATCGGCTACGGACTGGCCAGCCCGCTCCCCTCCCTGGTGGGCTCGGCCATGGCCGGCCTGGTGCACGCCCCCCGCGGCATCGCCGCGATCGTGGATCCGCTGGGCATTGGCGAGCGCCGCGTGCTGGTGATGGGCAGTGATGTGATCGGTGGCAACACCGATGTGATGTTCACGGTGCAGGTGAAGGACGGCGTTACCCACATCACCCAGGTGCCGCGCGACACGTTCGTGGAAACCCCCGAGCTGGGGGTGCTGAAGGCCAACGCCCTCTACGCCAGCGGCGGCCCGGAGAGCGCCAAGGCCGAGGTGGGGCGCCTGCTGGCGATGCCCGTGCAGAAGCACATCAAGGTGAACCTCAACGCGGTGGCCAAGGTGGCCGATGCCCTCGGCGGCGTCGAGGTGGATGTGCCCAAGAGCATGTACTACGTCGACAACGCCCAGGGGCTGCTGATCGACCTGCTCCCCGGCCGTCAGGTGCTCAAGGGGGAGGATCTGGAGGGCTTCCTGCGCTTCCGCCACGACGAATTGGGCGACCTGGGGCGGATGGAACGGCAGCGGCTGGTGCTGGCGGAGGTGTTCCGCAAGCTGGTGCAGCCCGCCACCCTGGCCCGCCTGCCGGCGCTGCTGCAGATCGCCGGCGAGGACATCCGCACCGATCTCACGCCGATCGAGATGACCCAGCTGCTCACGGCGATGACCCGCTCCAAGCTGAGCACCCAGCGCCTGCCCGGCCGCCTCTACTGGCAGGACGACCTCAGCTACTGGATGCCCGACTCCAACACCGCCCACCCCAGCGGCAACGGTGAGGAGCCGGCGCTCTGATCCTCAGGGCTGCAGGGCGCTCGGGGGCACCAGCACCAAGGGGATCTCTGCGTCGCCCCAATCCGCTGGCGGCAGCAGCGGCCGCGCCCCGGGGGCCGGAGCCAGGCCGGGACCGGCCGCGAAGGCCGCATCGACCCAGCGCAGCAGCACCTCCCGCAGCGGTCCGCCTTCGCCGGTGCCGCGCAGGTTGAAGTGGTCGCCGCCGTTGGCCAGCACCAGCTGGTGGCCAGCCTGGGCGGGGTAGTAGAAGCGCTGGATCGCCTCTGGACCGGAGGGCACCACCCAGTCGCGGCTGCCGGTGATCAGCAGCGCGCGGGCCTGCATGCCCTGGCCGGCGCCATGGTCGAAGAGCAGGTTGAGCGGCGGACTAACGGCCGCCACGGCCACCACACGCGGGTCCGCCAGGGCAGCCCGGTCGGCCGCATCCAGGAAGCTGCACTGCAGCACCCAGCTCAGGTTGCGCTCCGGATCAGCAGGCTTGGTGCAGCGCTCCTTCAGGCGCCGCGCGCTGGGGGTGACGCCGGCCAGCTGCAGGGCGGTGGTGGCCCCCCAGGAATGGCCCAGCACCACAACCCGCTGGCTGTCGACCGCGCCGATCTCCGGGATGGCGCCCTTGCCGACCGCATCGATCACGGCGCTCACGTCGATGGGTCGCAGGAGCAGCTCCTGGGGCCCGGGGGGCGGCACCTTGCCGGAGAGCATCGCCCGCTGCTGGTCGCTGTCGCTGCCGGGATGGAGCGGCAAGAGCACCGTATAGCCGCGGCTGGCGAGGTGGCGGGCCCAGCCCTCGAAGTTGGGCGGGCCATCCCAGAGGCCATGGGAGATCACCACCAGCCGGCCGTTGGACTGCCGTTCCGGCCGGATCACCACCACCTCCAGCGGGGCGGGGCGGTGCTTGACCGGCAAGCTGGCGGTGCCGCGCAGCGTGGGCAGGGGACCCGCCACAGCGGCCGCGGTCGCCTGGGCCGAGGCGGCCGGCGTGGCCGGCAGGCGGCTGAGCAGGTCGTGGGCGGGGCGGAACTGGTTGCGCAGGCGGGCCAGGCCGGCCAGGGCCTGCTCCAGGTTGATGGTGGCCGACTGGCCGGGCAGGGCCTGCAGCAGCGACTGGATCGTGAGCGTGCCGGAGACGGAGGCCCGCTGCAGGGCGGTGGACAGGGTGGAGCCGTCGATGTCGGGGGGGACTCCGTCGATCGAGCCGATCGTGGAGGCCATCAGCAGGGCCTGCTCGAACATCGGCGTGCCCACCGCATGGCGCACCAACGCCGTGGTGGTGACCGGCAGGGGGGCATCAAACAGTTCGCTGATGCGGCGGCCGAGGGCGCCATCGGTGGCGCGATCGATCTCCGCCAGGTCGCTGCTGCCGTTGAGCAGCAGGTTGGGATCCGCCAGCTCACTCACCTTTACGTTGAAGCTGAGCTGGAGGGAGGGCAGCTGCAGCTCCACCTGCTCCAGGGCGACGGCGGGGACAGCGCTGGCCAGGGGTGCGACGGCACCCAGGAGCCAGGCCAGAAGAGGGCGGCGACGGGAGGACAGCAGGGGCATCGGGTACGGCCGGAGGGCGCCCGCCAGGGCGACCGGAAGCTGGATGCTAGGCCGAACCCGCGGCAGGCCCTGAGCGGACGTAGGCGGCGGCGAGCTGGTTGACGCCGTTGCGCATCAGCTCGCGGTGCAGATCCTTCAGCTGCTCCTGGAGCTGGTGAATGGTGCGCAGGCAGAGCGCATCGGAGAGGAGCTGCGGGGGATCGGGGCAGGGGGGGGCATCAAGCAGCGAACGGGTGAGGACCAGGGCCGACTCCACGGCGGTGGCGAACAGATCACTCTCCTCGGCGTGGGGTGCCCCCGCAGCCGAGGCGGGCAAGGCACCGATCGAATGCCGTCGCCAGAACGCCTCCAGCTCCTGGCGGTCGTCGAGCTCGAGCAGCATCTGGCTCTGCCAGCCGTGGTGAAAGGGGAAGCCCTGGGCCTGCAGGTTGCGGGCCTGGGCGAGGCGCGTGCCGAGGCGGCGGCGGCTGAGCAGGGGCAGATGGATGGCGTGGAAGTGCGGGGGGGAGAGCACCGTGGCGGGCTGCGGGCAGGAGGCAGGCGGCTTGAGGCGGTGGGCGCCGGGGCCGATCCAGCGGCCCGCCAAGGAGTCGATGCGGAACAGGCTCTTGTTCAGGAAGGGCAGATCAAACCAGTTCACGAAGCCGCGGCCGATCTCCTGGGCCAGATGGAGCGGCGGCAGATCGAGGAAGACGCAGGGCAGGGCCCGGTGGCGCAGGCGGCCGTAGGAGGCCAGATCACGGTCGTCGAAGTCGACGGGCGCAATCCAGTTCCAGATGCGATAGCGCAGATCCGTGGCCTCGGGCGGGAGGGCGGCCAGCTGCTCCCGCAGGCCCAGGCCGGCAGGGGTGACCGCGAATTCATCGGCATCGAAGACGTAAAGCCAATCGTGCGGGGCCGCGGTGGCGGCCACCTGGCGCGCCAGGGTGGACACGATCGCCTCCTGCAGGTAGGCGGGGGTCTCGATCGCCACAACGGTCAGCCGCTCGCCCCAGAAGCCCCGCAGGCGTTGGACTCCTTCGAGCGTGGCGTCATCGCTCACCTGCACGGCGCAGTGCAGCTGATCGACGTGGTGCAGCAGGGCATGGTTGATCGCCAGCAGGGCGAGGGGCCACTCGTCGCGGATCAGGGTGAGGCCGTGGATGCGCGGCACCATTCAGCCCTCCTGCGGCAGCACCCAGCCGCGCGCCAGCAACTCGTCTGTGTCGATCGGAGCGCAGCGGGCACGCTGGCTGTCATCGAAGGCGAAGGCGAGATAGGCGGAAATCTTGCGGTCGTAGGGATCGATCCAGCGCAGCTGCTTGCCGAACATCACGGCCGATACGGCGATGTGCAGCCGGTCGGTGACCACCACGGCCGCCGCCTCAACGGCATCGAGGAAGGCGTCGAGGTCGGGGGCGATGCGGGAGAGGTCGCGGTTGTGCTCCGGCGCGGGGCCCAGCGGCAGGTGGGCCAGGCTGGAGCCGCGGTCGGTGCGCAGGGCCAACAGCAGCGGCCCGTCGGCGGTGGGATCGGCCAGGGCGGTGGGGACGGCGGGGGCGGCCAAGGCGGTAGAGCGGCCGTGGAAGCGCCGGCACCAGAGGGCCGGATCGGGCAGCAGCACGGCGCGGCCGAAGGGGCGGATGGCGGCGTAGGAGAGGGGTTGGCGGGCGATCGCCCAGACGTTGGGCAACGCCAGGGCTTCGGCCACCTCCGGCACGTCGGGGTCGTAGTCGGAGGCGAGCACCACCACGTTGCGGTACTGGGCGGCGGCCCGCTGAATCAACGCGGGCAGCCACTCATGCCAGAGGCGGGTGAGGGCACCGCTGCCGGGGATCACCAGGGTGGCGTCGGGGTGGGGGGCATCGAGGGCCTGGCGGTGGTCAATCCGCTCGGCGTGGACCCCATGGCGCTCAAACAAGTCGCAGCAGCCGCGCCAGATCAGGTGGTCGCCGATGTTGCCGGGCATGCGCACGATCAGCCGCAGCGGCCCCCGGGCGATCAGCCAGCGGGCCAGGGCCTGGCCGTAGAGGTCGAGGCGCTCGGGAAAGGCCTCCATGGTCAGGCGGGCTCGGGAACGGGACGGGGCTGGGGCGGATGCTGGGCGAGCACCTGGCGCAGGTAGCGGCCCGTGTGGCTGGTGGGATGGTCCGCCAACTGCTCGGGGGTGCCGCAGGCCACGATCTCACCACCCTTGTCGCCGCCCTCGGGACCAAGGTCGATGATCCAGTCGGCGCAGCGGATCACATCGAGGTTGTGCTCGATCACCAGGATCGAGTTGCCCTTGTCCACAAGCCGCTGGATCACATCCATCAGCTTGTGCACGTCGTAGAAGCTGAGGCCGGTGGTGGGTTCGTCGATCAGATAGAGGGTTTTGCCGGTGGCGCGGCGGCTGAGCTCGGTGGCCAGCTTGACCCGCTGGGCCTCACCGCCGGAGAGGGTGGGGGCGCTCTGGCCGAGCTTGATGTAGCCCAGGCCCACATCCACCAGCGTGCGCAGGCGGTCGGCGGCCTGGGGGATGGCGCTGAACACCTCGGCGGCCTGCTCCACCGTCATCTCCAGCACGTCGGCGATCGTGTGGCCGCGGAAGCTGACCTGCAGGGTCTCGCGGTTGTAGCGGGCCCCTTTGCACACCTCGCACTGCACATACACATCGGGCAGGAAGTTCATCTCGATCACATTCACCCCCTGCCCGCTGCAGGCCTCGCAGCGGCCTCCCTTGACGTTGAAGCTGAACTGGCCCACCTGGTAACCGCGGGCCTTGGCCTCCACCGTGGCGGCGAACACCTGGCGGATCGGATCGAAGGCGCCGGTGTACGTGGCCGGGTTGGAGCGGGGCGTGCGGCCGATCGGCGACTGGTCGATGACGATCACCTTGTCGATCGCCTGGATGCCGCGCAGATCCTCAAGGCCGGAGGGGAACGGCACCTTCAGGCCGAGGCGGTGCTCCAGGGCGGGGTGGAGCAGCTCGTTCACCAGGGTGCTCTTGCCGCTGCCACTGACGCCGGTGACGCAGACCAGGCGGCCAAGCGGGATCTCCACATCGATGCCGCAAAGGTTGTTGCGGTTGGCGTTGCAGAGGGTGAGGCAGCGGCTGCCGCCGCTGCGCCGTTCGGCGGGGGTGGGGATGGAGCGGCGACCACTGAGGTAAGCGCCGGTGAGCGACTCCTCGGAGGCCAGCAGATCCGCCAGGCTGCCCTCGGCCACGATCTGGCCGCCGTGCACGCCGGCGCCGGGGCCGATGTCCACCAGGTGGTCGGCGGCACGGATCGTGTCCTCGTCGTGCTCCACCACGATCAGGGTGTTGCCGAGGTCGCGCAGACGCACCAGGGTGGCCAGGAGGCGGTCGTTGTCGCGCTGGTGCAGGCCGATGCTCGGCTCGTCGAGCACGTAGAGCACGCCCGTGAGGCCGGCGCCGATCTGGGTGGCCAGGCGGATGCGCTGGGCCTCGCCGCCGGAGAGGGTCATCGCCGGGCGATCCAGGGTGATGTAGTCGAGGCCCACATCGATCAGGAAGCGCAGGCGCATGCGGATCTCGCGCAGCACCAGGTCGCCGATCTGGATCTGGCGAGGGCTGAGCAGGGGATCGCTGCCCTCGCTGGCGCCCACCCCCATCAGCGCCTCGATGCGCTGCAGCGTGTCGCCGACGCTGACGCAGGTGAGCTCGTGGATGCGATAGGGGCCCACCTTCACCGCCAGGGCCTCGGGGCGGAGGCGCAGGCCGCGGCAGGTGGCGCAGGGCACCAGCTCCAGGTATTTCTCGAGCTTCTGGCGGATCGCCTCGCCGCTGGCGTCGCGCAGCTGGCGCTCCAGGATCGGCAGCACCCCCTCGAACGGCCGCTGGTAGCCGGATCCCTTGCGGTAGCGGCTGTCGGCCTGGATCATGATCGGCTCCTGGGAGCCGTGCAGCAGCACCTGCCGCTGCTCCTCGCTGAGCTGGTTCCAGGGGGTCTTGAGCTCGAAGCCGAAGGCCTCGCCAACTGAATACAGCAGGGAGAAGTAGTAGGAGTTGTCCTTGTCGCTCCAGGGGGCGATCGCGGCATACACCGGCAGGCTGGGATCGGGCACCACCCGCTGCACGGTGAAGGTGCGCAGGTGGCCGATGCCGTGGCAGTCGGAGCAGGCGCCGTAGGGGCTGTTGAAGGAGAACAGGCGGGGCGAGAGCTCCTCCATCACCGCGCCGTGGACGGGGCAGGCGAAGTTTTCGGAGTAGAGCCGCTCGCGTTCCAGGCCGTCCGGTAGCTCCTCGCCGGCCTTGGGCACCACCTCCACCAGGGCCAGACCCTCGCCGCGCTTGAGGGTGGTGGCGAGCGAATCGGTGAGGCGCTCCTGCACGCCCTCGCGGGCCACCAACCGGTCGACCACCACCTCGATGTTGTGGGCGTGGTTCTTGTCGAGCTCGATGTTGTCGGCCAGCTCACGCACCTCGCCGTTGATGCGCACGCGGGCGAAACCCTCGGCGGCCAGACCGGAGAGGAGCTTCACGTGGGTGCCCTTCTTGCCGCGCACCACCGGCGCCAGCAGCTGGTAGCGGGTGCCCTCCGGCAAGGTGAGGATCTGGTCGACCATCTCATCGATGGTCTGGGGGCGGATCGAGCGCTCGCACTGGGGACAGTGGGGCTCGCCGGCGCGGCCGAAGAGCAGACGCAGATAATCCTGGATCTCGGTCACCGTGCCCACGGTGGAGCGCGGGTTGTGGCTGGTCGACTTCTGGTCGATCGAGATCGCGGGCGAGAGGCCCTCGATCGCATCCACATCGGGCTTGTCGACCTGGCCGAGGAACTGGCGCGCATAGGCCGAGAGGCTCTCGACGTAGCGGCGCTGACCCTCGGCGAAGATCGTGTCGAAGGCGAGGGAGCTCTTGCCGCTGCCGCTCACGCCGGTGAACACCACCAGGCGGTTGCGCGGGATCGTGAGATCCACATTGCGCAGGTTGTGCTGGCGGGCGCCGCGCACCCGGATCACATCCTCCAGGGTGCCGCCACTGAGGAGCTGGGCGGCCTGGTTGCTGTCGCCGCTCCTGGCGGGGGCGGACTTGGGGGCGCGGCGGGCGTTGCCCGTGCCGGCTGGTGCCGTACCGGCGCCGTTGGCGGGGGTGGACCCGGCGCTGGCGCGGGGCATGGAGGGGATTCGACAGCCAGCGATTCTATCGGCGGAGGCCGCAGCGAAGGCTCAGGCGGCGGGCGTGGCGGCAGGAGGGTCGCGGCCCTCCAGCAGGCTGGCGGCGAAGCTGCGGGCGCTGTCGTGGGCGCCGCCGGCCAGTTCGGCCAGTTCGGCCTGGCGCTCGCGGGTGTCCCGAAGCCGGGACACCCGCGTGTGGGTGTGGCCCGCCTGCACCAGCTTGGCGACGCGGAAGTGGTGGTCGGCCGCGGCGGCCACCAGGGGCTGGTGGGTGACGCAGAACACCTGGCGGGAGCGGCCCAGGCGCTGCAGCAGCTCCGCCATGGCGCCGCTGACGCGGCCGCTGACGCCGGTGTCGATCTCGTCGAACAGCAGGGTGACGTGGGGATCGGCCTCGGCCAGGGCAGTTTTGAGGGCCAAGAGGAACCGGCTCATTTCACCGCCGGAGGCCACCTCGGCCAGGGGTGCCAGGGGCTGGCCCGGGTTGGCGGAGAACAGGAACTGCACCGTTTCCGCACCCTCCTCGCCCGGCTCGGCGGCTTCGAGGGCCACGCCGAAGCGCACGTTGGCCAGACCCATCGGCCGCAGGGCGGCCATCAGCTTCTCCTCCAGGGCGCGGGCGGCGGCGGCGCGGCGGCGGCTGAGGGCGGCGTTGGCGGCGTCGCGGGCGCGGCGGGCCACGGCCTCCGCCTCCGCCAGGGCCACCAGGGAGGCCTCGGCGCCGCCGG
Organism: Synechococcaceae cyanobacterium; assembly: GCA_046340895.1. Classification (GTDB taxonomy): domain Bacteria; phylum Cyanobacteriota; class Cyanobacteriia; order PCC-6307; family Cyanobiaceae; genus Cyanobium. The sequence continues at coordinate 24,923 of JBKDSQ010000072.1, forward strand.
GGGCGAGGCGCTCGCGCAGCGCGTCGCGCCGGGCGATAAGGGCGGGCAGATCGAGGCCCTGGCGCCGCTCCAGCAGCCGCAGCTCCGCCAGGCGCTCCTGGAGTTCGGCCAGCCGGCCCGGCTCGCTCTGCAGGGAGGCGCCGTAGCGGTCGAGGTCGCGGCTGAGCTGCTGCAGGCCGAGCAGGGCCGCGGTGCAGGCCTCCTGCAGCGGGGCGGCGCCGGGGTCGAGGGCGGCCATCTGCTGCAGCTCCTGCTCGCAGGCGGCCAGGTGGTCGAGGGCGGCGGGGGCGTCGTCGGCGCCCTCCAGCAGCCGGCCGAGCACCGCAGCCACCCCCTCCTGCAGCCGCACGCCGTGGGCCAGCCGGTCCTGCTCGGCCTCCAGCCGCTGCCGTTCCTGGGGATCATCGAGGCCGGCGGCCTCCAGATCCGCCAGCAGCTGCTCCTCCTGCAACCGCTGCCGCTCCAGCCGCTCGCGGTCGGCCTGGGCCGCCTCCAGCTCCCGGGCCGCGGACCGCCAACGGCGGTAGGCGGCGCGCACGGCCTCCAGGTCGGCCAGCAGGGCATCGCCGGCGGAGCGGTCGAGCCAGCGCCGCTGCTGCCCCGGCCGCGCCAGCTGCTGGGTTTGGCCCTGCACGGTGAGGTCGAGCAGCAGGGGGCGCAACTCCAGCACCTGCTGGCGGCTGATCGCCACCCCGTTGAGACGGTGGCGGCTGCTGAGGCGCTGCTCCTGCTGGCGCCAGTCGCGGCTGAGCAGCAGTTCGTCGTCGTCAGCGTCGAGATCCTGGGCGGTGAGCCAGTCGCGCAGCGGCGGGGTGAGGCTGAAGCTGGCCTCGATGCGGCCGCGGTCGCTGCCGCGGCGCAGCAGGCGGGCCGCCTGGCTGCCCTGGGCGCCACCGAGCAGGGCATCGAGGGCGTCGAGCAGGATCGATTTGCCGGCGCCCGTTTCGCCGGTGAGCACCGTGAAACCCGAATCGAAGCTGAGCTCCAGCTGCTCGATCAGGGCGATGTTTTCGAGACGCAGACCGGTGAGCACGGCGGCCGCCACGGGCGACCCCGACGGTAGCGGCGGGGGGCGGGGTTCCCAAGGGGGCCGCTGGCGGCAACGACGAGCCTGCTTAGCCTGATGTGGAAAAAAGGGCGGCCAAGGGGGTGGCGAACATGATCCAGGTCCGGCGTCTTGCAGCGGTTCTGCTCGGCGGAGCGGCCATGCTGCCCGCTGGAGAAGCGCGGGCGCTGGTGTGGGAGTGGAGCTTTGTGCGGCCCGCCGATCAGCCCTACGGCCCGGTGCTGGCGGCAGGGCTGCTGCACACCAGCGACACGCCGAACGCCGATGGTTTGTACACGATTCTGGCCGCCAGCGGCAGCCGCAACGGGGTGGCCATCTCCAGCCTGTTGCCATTGGGCAGCTCGATCCCGGGCAACGCGGGCTACTTCAGCGACAACCTGGTGCGGGAGGGCGCACCGCCGCTCACCTCCCATGGCTTCAACGTGAGCTATGTAGATGGCAGCTATTCCAACTTCTTCAGCGCCACCTTCCTCTCGCCGGTGGTGGACATGGACTTCCATTCGGTGCCACCCGACTACAGTTATCTGGCAGACACCGAGCTGACGGGGCTGTTCGTGGCCCGGCGGGTGTCCGTGCCTGCGCCCCTGCCCGCCGCCGGAGTGGGCGTGGCACTGGGCTGGTGCCGGCGACTGCGTAGCCGGCGGGGCGTTGTGCGCTGCAGCTAGTTGCGCTGCATCAGGGCGAGGAAGGCGCGGTAGGCACTGGCGTTGGCGGGGCTGGGGTCGAGCTGGAATCGTCCTGCAAGCAGAGCGCATGCATGGAGGCGAGCAGTTGCCTGCCTCTGGCGTTCTGCTGCCTCAGCAGCTCGGTTTCTTGCCTGATCTGCTCTGCTTCGCTCCTGATCTGCTCGGCTTCGTTCCTGATCTGCTCGGTTTCTTTCTCGATCTGCGCGGCTTCTTTCCTCAGCTGCTCTCTTTCTTTCCTCACCTGCAAAATATCGCTCTCGATCTGCGCGGTTTCTTTCTTGGTCTGCTGAATCCTGATTGCGAGTGCGTTCATGCGCCTCTCGTAATCGGGATCGCGTCGCCAGTTGAGCATCGACAACCACAAGCGCCAGCGAGGCAGCGATGAGCCACACGCCCCATTGCTGCTGGAGGGGGAGGGAACGGCCAAAGGTGGTGATGTGGTCATAGGAGGAAAACAGAGCGATCAGGGCAATCACGGTGCCGGCGGTGGCCTCCAGCAGGCCCCGGCGATCGAGGCCCAGCGGCGGGCCGGGCAGGGGCGGAAACGGCAGTACCTCCGATTCTGGCTCGGATGGATCGGGATCGGCAGTTGGTGGCTCGCCGGGCATGGCGGGCTGCGGCGCAATCCATCGCTTCAGTACAAGCGTTCTCATTCTTGCAAGACAGGCGTTAGATTCACCCAAACCAAAACCCGCTACCATTGCTTCATTCAGCTCTTTGACAACACTTGGACATGTGGGATCAGCTTGGATTTCGGGAAAGCCCCTACAATACTAATCCTCTAAAGCCACGACAGGAAGATATTGATCTGTTAGTTGGCCGCTCTGGCGAAGCTACAGAGTTTTTTACCAGCTTAGAGGTTGCGCCACAAGGAATATTGGTCCTCTCTGGTTCACCTGGTGTTGGCAAGACATCTTTTCTAAATATACAACAATATCGACTTGAGAATGAGTTGGCCCCATTCGGTCCAAAATTGTTGGCGGCAAGAGAGCTCTGTCCTGTACAGCCTAGTGATTCATTAGAGGCAGTAGCTCGCCGGGCACTTGGCTCTCTTTGTAAATCTGTTGAGAAGTGGTGCGCGTTAAACAATACTGAGATCCCTCCTCAGACAAAGAAGATTGGCAAGTGGGTTTCTGGTGCCGTAGGTGGTGGCATTGAGGTTGGCATATCTATTGCTGGCTTTGGAGGCAATTTCGGGAGGACTGTTGAATTGCCATGTTTCAGCGAAGCATCGCTAGAAATGATTAGCGATGCCCTGACTGTTGTTTCACAAGACAATAACAGTAGACTTGAATTTACTTCCTGCATAGTCGCACTAGATAATCTTGAGAACCTAGATGAAGAGCAGCTCGGTCGGATGCTTATTTCCTTTCGAGATACGCTTTTTAGTATCGAGGGAATCTGGTGGGTCTTAATTGGCCAGAGCGGGCTGGGAAGCTTGATTCAATCCCTAGACTCTAGAGTGTTTGAGAGAGTAACGGGATCAGGCATAGAAATTAGTCCAATTGAGCTTGATGAGTTCGATCAAGCTATTGCCGTTAGAGTATCGAAGTTCCATTCTTCGGGCCACGGCAAGGCACCACTTACGAGGAAGATGCATCAGAATCTTTTTGAGGCATCCAGAGGTGAAATGAGATTTGTTTTTAAGTACAGCAACAGTATCTGTGCGAAGTTTATTGAGAGCATGCGCAGCTCTGTCCTGGCAGATCCTGTTTTTTCAAAATTTCAAGGGAAGACGCAGAAAGAATCTGTTCATATAGCGATTAATAATGCAATTGCCAAATCAATGATTGCCCAACAGATATCAGATAGCCTTGCTGAAGCCTATCTAAAGCAAATTGTCGAGACGGAGCTCAATGGTCTTTTTCTCAAGCCTAAAGAGAGATCTGTCCTCCAAGGCATAGGAAAGGCTGGGAAGGCGCGAGCAAGCGACTTCAAATCATATTCACTTAAGACAATGCAGGACTTCTCCAGCAACTATCTTACAAAGATGTATCATCAGAATCTTCTTTTGCGCGAACAAGAGGGGAGGGCTGTAAACTATAGACTTCGTGGCATTGCACAGCTCTGCTTTGATTACGGCTTACTTGATTAGGCTTTTAGGGAATCCAACACGGCCATTCACCTTTCCCACCACCTTCGATTCCCCGAAGCCTCAAGGGATCACGTCCCAGTAGCTTTTTGTGGGCAGGTGATGGCCAGCGATGGGCGGTGGGGCGTGTCAGGTCGATGGCGACCAGATCGGGGCGCCTGCGGCGCCTTCCCGCAGCAACCAACAGTCAGCGAGCCAACAGCCAGCAACCCAACAGCCAGGGCAAAACCAACAGCCCAAGGGCAAAGGGCAAAAGGGCTCAAGAACCAAGAAGGGAGCCTGGGGGGGAGAAGCAGCCGGGACGGACGCCAACGCTGGTGAAGACGCCGTCCGGGTGGGCGCAGGACCGGAAGGCGGCGCGGGCGATGAGCGGAACGCTGATCCACGAGCCGCCGCGCAGCAGCCTGTAGTTCTGCTCCTGATTGCCCTCCAGATCTGGATCCAGCTCGTCAACAGGGCTGCCATCAGCCATCGAGCCGGCCCGCGGATCGCGGTGCCACCGATCGGCGCACCACTCCAGCAGTTGCCCGTGCAGCTCCGCCAAGCCCCAGCGGTTCACCAGACCAAAGAAGCCCACCGGTACCGGCCGCTGGCGGAAGGCACCGGTGCGGCCTGGGCCGTAGGTGTAGTTGCCGTCGACATTCGCCCAGGTGGCATCCAGCGTGTCGCCGAAGTGGAAGGGTGTGCCTGAACCGGCGCGGCAAGCGGCCTCCCATTGGCTCTCGCTCGGCAGGGCGAGCTGGGGTGCCTCGCCCTGGCCGCCCAGCTTCGGCCACTGCTCCACCAGCCAGCGGTTCAGCCGCCCCAGCCATTCCTGGCAGTCGTCCCAGCTCACGCTCTCCACCGCCAGGCCCCTGGGCTGGGCGTAGCTCTCCCACAGGCCCTTGGCCTCGTAGCTGCCGGGGGTGGGGCTGATGGCGCGCTCCTGTTGTGGCAGGGCGGCAACGGCACGCCACTGGGCCTGGCTGAGCGGATGGCGCACCAGGGCGAAAGCCTTCAGGTTCACGGGGCGCTGCGCTTCCACGTTCACCCCCTCGCACTTCTGGCGGAACCGGGGGTACACATCACGGCCGGCCTCCGTCTCTGGCGATCCGATCACCTGCTCCCCGCCCTCCACCACCACCAGCTCCAGCTGCTCCCCATCCGGCAACGGCAGC
>JBKDSQ010000073.1:0-32134 GCA_046340895.1 Synechococcaceae cyanobacterium
CGACGCGGTGCCCGCCAACGAACAGTTCCGCCCCCCCGGCCCCTCCATCGCCCCGGGGGCGCTGGGCGCACCGGCGTGAATGGGCACCCTGGGGGCCATGCTCACCAGGGTGATGGCCGAGGGGGGAGCCGCCGAGGCGCCGGGCCTGGCCCTGGCCCTGCTGCAGAGCAGTACGGCCAGCTTCGATGGGGTGCTCGTGGGCTGGGCGCCCCAGAGCAGCGCGCTGGAGCGGGCCCAAGCCCGGGCAGCCCTGGGTCTGGAGCTGCGCCAGACGATCCGCAGCGGCGCCCCCGGGGCCGGCGCCACCCTCGAGTGGCTGGCCATCCCAGCCGGCACGGTCGTGGAGGAGGCGCTGCTGCGCCTGGCCAACCAGCCGGGGGTGCTGTTCGCGGAACGCAACTGGATCCTGGCCCGGGAGACCGTCAGCAACGACCCCTCGGTGAGCAACGGCAGTCTGTGGGGCCTCTACGGCGAGCAATCCAGCCCGGCCAATGGCTTCGGTTCGCAGGCGGCCGAGGCCTGGGCGCGGGGTTTCACAGGCTCCGCCTCGGTGGTGGTGGGGTTGATCGACGAGGGGGTGCAGAACACCCACCCCGACCTGGCGGCCAATTTCGGCGTGAACCCCGGCGAGATCGCCGCCAACGGCCTCGACGACGACAACAATGGCTACGTCGACGACATCTACGGCTGGGATTTTTACAACAATAACGCCAGCATCTACGACGGCAGCGAGGATGACCACGGCACCCACGTGGCCGGCACGATCGGCGCGGTGGGCAACAACGGCTTGGGCGTAGCAGGGGTGAACTGGGATGTGAGCCTGCTGTCGGCCAAGTTTCTGGGCAGCGATGGTGGCAGCCTGGCCGATGCGATCCGGGCGGTGGATTACTTCACGGATCTCAAGCTGCGCCACGGGCTCAATCTGGTGGCCACCAACAACTCCTGGGGCGGCGGCGGCTATTCGCAGGGCCTCTATGACGCGATCGCACGGGCAGCCAACGCTGGCATTTTCTTTGTGGCGGCCGCGGGCAACAGCAGCAGCAGCACCCCCTCCTATCCGGCCGCCTACGACCTGCCGAACGTGATCGCGGTCGCGTCGATCGACAGCAACGGCGCCCTCTCCAGCTTCTCCAACTACGGCTCCAGCTGGGTGGATCTGGGCGCCCCGGGTGGCGGCATCCTCTCCACCCTGCCCAACGGCACCTACGGCGCCTACAGCGGCACCTCGATGGCCACGCCGCACGTGACCGGCGCCCTGGCGCTGCTGCGCGCGGCGCAGCCCACGGCAACGATGGCGCAGCTGAAGCAGGCACTGCTGGAGAGCGTGGTGGCCACACCCTCGCTGGCTGGCACCACCATCACAGGCGGCCGCCTGGATGTGAACGGGGCGATCAGCCGGCTGGAGCAATTGCTGTCGCCCCCCGATCCCTCCACACCCACCTACGGCGTCAGCGCCCCGTCGTCGCTGAATGAAGGCTCCAGCCTCCACTTCACGATCCACACCACCAACGTGCCGGAGGGCACGCTTCTGTACTGGCAAATCACGGGCAGCGGCATCAGCAGCGCCGATTTCCTCAACCTCAGCGCCCTCGAGGGCTCGCTGGCGGTGGACGCCAACGGCGCCGCGCTGCTGCAGGCCACGCTGGCGGCGGATCTGACCCAGGAGGGCAACGAAACCCTGCTGCTGGATCTGTTCACCGATCCGGAGCGCACCGCCAAGGTGGCTGGGGCGAGCGTTGTGGTGAACGACAGCTCGCGGCCGACGGGCGTGGTGGCCTGGGGCAGCACCGCCAGCGACTCGATCCAGGGCGGCAGCGGCGATGATCGCCTGGCCGGCGTGATGGCCACGGGCACCACGGCAGCGGCGATGGGCGCAGGGCAGATCGACCAGCTGACGGGCCTGGAAGGGGCGGATGTGTTCGTGCTGGGCGACAAACGGGGCGTGTTCTACAACGATCGGATCGCAAGCAGTCTTGGCTCTGGTGACTATGCCATGATCCGCGACTTCCGCCGCGGAGTTGATAAGTTACAGCTGGCCGCAGGCTTCTCCTATCTCTACACAGCCAGCCGCAACAGCGTGTCGTTGTACTGGGATGTCAACAACAACGGCCGGCTCAACAGCAGCGGCTCCAGCCGCGATGAGCTGATCGCGGTCTTGAGCGGCATCACATCGCTTTCGGGCAGCGACCTGATCGGCGTGTGAGGGCCGGGGGCCGACCCCAGAGCGGCGCAGCGTGGACGGTGCTCGGTGAACAGGCAGCGGTCGCCCAGGCTGCGCTATAGATCGTCCAGATCAGCCAGGACCATGATGAAGGAGCTCACCCGCGCCATCAACAACCATCTGGCAGCGGAGTTCCAGGCCAGCCACACGTATCTGGCGATGTCGATCTGGCTGCGCGAGAAGGATCTCGCAGGATTTTCCACGTACATGCTGGAAAAGAGCAATGAGGAGCGCAGCCATGCGGCCCGGATGATCGCCTTCCTTGTCGACAGTGACGAGGAGGTGGAGCTGCCCACGGTGGCGGCGCCGGAACGACAGTGGCCCTCGGTGCAGCAGCTGTTTGACAGCGTGTACGAGATGGAGAAGGGGGTGACGGCCTCGATCAACCGGCTGTACGGCATTGCCGAACAGCAGGGGGAGCGCAGCGCCACGGCGATGCTGGATTGGTTCGTCGCCGAGCAGCTGCAGGAGGAAGCGGAGGCGCGCTTCGTATGCAAGCGCCTGCGGCTGGCGGGGGAGAACAGCGCAGCGCTGCTGCTGCTCGATCAGCAGTTTCTGGAGGGCACCGCCCTCAGCCACGTGAAGGGGGGGCTGTCGGGCAACGCCGCCGCCGCGGGGGCCTGAGCAGGGCCGACGGCCGCGTGCCCTGGCGAACTCAGTCGCGGCCGCAGCGGCACTTGCCGCCCTTCCATTTGGAGCACTTGCCCTGGCGGCAGCCCTTCTTCTTCTGCGGCTGCGTGAGCGGAGGGCGGTTGGGCTTCGGGTCCTGGGGGCCGATGGGCTGGGCCATGGGACGGTGTGTGCTGTCTGCCGCGGGGTCGTGGCCATGAGGCTATCGAGACAGGGCCAGGGCGGACGCCGGCACCGCAGCAGGGCACGGCCAGGTGTGACCAATGGCACAAGCGTCGGGGAGGATCGACAGCGAACTGATTCCGGCCACTGAAAAGCGGGGCCCGAATGTGGCGCTTAGGATTCAGGACCACGAAGAAACGCCAGCAGCCAGCCAAGTTGGCAGTACCAATCCCATGGCCAGCAAAAGGATCCCCAATCTCGATCTGATCAGAGGTGCGGCTATTGCCATGGTGCTGGTCTTTCATAGCGTTCAGTTTCTTCCCAGCAAACCAGGGCTCATCTGGGCCCTGAGCAAGCCAGGGCACTTTGGCGTGGAGTTATTTTTGTTCTCAGCGGCTATCTGATCGGCACCCTTTACTTTCGGGAATTAGCAGCCACCGGAAGCATAGACACAGGAAGATTCATTCTTCGACGAATAACCCGAACCGCTCCTCCCTATCTGCTGGCCCTGGCGCCTGCCTTTCTGGGGTCCTACTTATTTGAGAAGGAACACTTCCACTGGGAATACCTTGCCTTCCCCCAGAATTACCTGCTGGAGATGCCCTATTTTATGCCGAGCTGGTCCCTTTGCGTCGAAGAGCACTTTTACTTGCTGCTGCCCTTCGCCCTGTACTTGCTGGTAATGATTGGCAGGCGGCTCCGAACGACTTCCATGGCGATCGCCATAATCCTATTGGCATCCCCTACGATTCTACGCATAGCCGAATACAAAGATCTTCCTTTGTTTGGCTACTCGCCCACGGCATCTCACTTTCATTTCGACGCACTATTTCTAGGTGTTTTCGCCGCCTGGGCCTCACTGCGTCACCCCAGGCTCGCCCTCAAGCTGGAGAAGCATCGCCCCCTGATCCTGGCCACGAGCCTTGCGGCACTGTTGATGAGCAGCCTGCTAAGCGAAAAGCTTAATTTTTTGCTGGCAACACCGATCATCAGCATTTTATTCATGCTCGTTGTGCTGTGCCTGGCCCACGGCAGGCAGTATGGATTTGCAGGAACAAAAGCCGTTGCCCTGCTGGCGGGCTCTTCCTATGCGATCTACCTCACCCACGCCATGGTTCTGCAGGCCGTGATGAAAGCCTACTCACGCCAACAGGTGCCGATGCCTGTGCTGTGGGCAATCATGATCACCTTATGTCTTGCTATCGGATACTTGTTTTACACGCTTTTCGAAACTCGACTCATGGAGCTTCGAGACCGCATCATCCCTTCCACAAACCGCGCCAACCCGCAGCTATCCGCTCCAGCCCGCGATTGATGGCGAGCGGGCCTTGCCGGTGCGGTGCGGCAGGTTGATGCAAGGGGAACAGCCCGCGGGGGAGCCGGTCTCGGCCCAAGCAATCAGCTCCCGCAGCCAGTGAACAAAAGCCTGCAGATCATCGCCACCCAGGTGGCGCACCCCATGCGGGAAGCCCAGCAGCAATCCCAGCGCACGGGCCGTGTCCGACGAGAGCAGCTCCGATCCCGGCACCCGGGCGCGGCAGATCGACGGGGAGATCAGCGAGCGGGGAGCATTAGACGCACGGGGGCCGGATACTGCGCCATCTGCTGATCGGCCGTGATCAGCAGCAGACCCTCGGCGCTGGCCTGGGCAAGGAGCAAACGGTCGAACGGATCACGATGCAGGGGCGGCAACGCAGCGACCGCCAGAGCATGGTGCGCTTCGATCGGCAGCTCCTGCCAGCCCCCGTCCAACAGAGCACGGCGCAGCACAGACGGCTGCACGGTGAAATCGGGGCGACCCAGGGACTGCTTGATCACCAGCTCCCACAGGCTGGCCACGCTGAAGATCGGGGTGTGGCTCGGGTCCTCCAACATCGGGGCCAACCCCGCGGGCAGGCGCTGAGGGGAACCCATCGCCCACACCAGCAGATGGGTATCGAGCAGCAGGCGCATCGCGGCGGTCAGCGTGCCTCGAAGAGATCGGCGATCTCGGCCGCCGCCATCTGGTCGAAGTCGTCTGGCACCTGGCACTGTCCGGCGAGCAGGCCGAGCCGACGCCGCGGCACGGCGGCCGACTCCCCGACCTCCAGCGGCATCACGCGCACCATGGGCCGTCCGGCTTTGCAGATCAGGAATGGCTGCCCAGCCGCAGCCTCCTCGACCAGCCGCGACAGGTGGGTCTTGGCCTCATGCATGTTCACCTGTCGCATTGTGGGCACGCCTGACACAAAACCAGCTTAGTCGACCAAGGCTGATCACCAAGCCCAGGGCAGCCCTTGATGCCTGCTCCAGAGCCTGCATCTCAGCGGCGTGGAGCCGGGTGAGGGGCCCTTCGCCGATGCGGTTGCGATCAGCCCGAGGAGTGGTCGCTCTCGGCCAGGGCAATCAGCTCCTGCAGCCAGTGATCGAAGGCCTGCAGATCGGCGCACAGCTGCGGCCAGAGCATCAGGGCACCGCTGAGGCGCTGCTGCACCTGAGCGGGATCCAGATCATCGGCATACAGATGGCGCACCACATGCCGGAAGCCCAGCAGCAACCCCAGAGCGCGGGCTGTATCTGACGAGAGCAGCGCCGGCCTGTGCTCCGTGGCCAGCGTGAGCCGGTCCAGCAGTCGGCGGTGCCAGTCGGCTCCTTCAGGGGTGCCACCGTTGAGCACCCGCACGACCTGCAACAGACAGCGCTCGACGCCGGTGTAGAAGCTCTGCAGGCGCAGTGCCGCCGCGTCCACCCGCTCCGCATCGGCACCCTCACGCTGCCAGCGCTCCGCCAGGCCGGCCAGGCTCTCGATCAGCGCCTCGAGCCGCCGCCGCTCCACAGCCAGATCCGTGGCCAGATCCCGCAGGCGCTGGGGTTGGAGCGGATCGGCAGCCATCAGGTCAACAGCAAGCCCTCAGCGCGGATCCTCTCCTGCCAGTGGATCGGCAGCGTCTCCAGCCGCACCAGATCCACGGCGACCCCTGCAGATCCTGGCCGCTCAGCCAGCGCCAGGGCATCCAGCAGCTCATCGGCAGGGAGGCCAGCCACGGCCAGATCCAGATCCGAATCCGCGTGCAGACCAGGGCCCAGCACGGAGCCGAACAACCAGACCGAAACATCCGGCCAGCGCTGGCGCAGCGTTGCGGCGATCGCGGCGGCCTGGCTGCGGAGCTGCACACGCCTCTGCTCACGCCTTGCCGCTTCGGAGGCCCAGCGTTGCCGCCAGTGATCGCGTTGGCCTGGGGTGACAAGCATGGCTGGATCGTAATCAGGGCTAGCTCAGCCGGGCCTGGGCGCCATCAACCGCCAGCCAGTCCCAGGGCAGCCTTTGATGCCTGCTCCAGAGCCTGCATCTCAGCGGCGTGGAGCCGGGTGAGGGGCCCTTCGCCGATGCGGTTGCGATCGAGGGCTCGCAGGCGCCTCAGCCCGTGCCAGGGCTTCGTTTTCCGCCATCAGAAACTCGGCGGCCAGCTCCTGGACCTCCTCACAGGCGCCCGCATCGCTGGCCAGAGCCTGCGCGGCCATGCTCAGGGCCGCCGCTGAGAGAGCAGGGTTTCCAAGGCCTCGCGGATCAGCCGGGAGCGGGGTTGACCACGGAACCGTGCCCCTTCGGTGAGCTGTTGCTCCAGGTCGTGGGGAGGCAACTGCCGCCAGCTCCCATGGAACACCAATGATGTATTAACGATGATGTTATGGGACGTATGTCAGCTTGAAATCCAGAAGGAATGGCACCCTCGGGGCTTGAGCGCCCGCCGGCTCAGCCCAACTGCTGCCGCAACAGCGCCTGCGCCTGCTCCAGCGCCCCATCAAGGGCGGCGCCATCGCGGCCGCCGGCCTGGGCCAGGTTGGGGCGGCCGCCGCCGCCGCCGCCGCAGGCTTTCGCCACGCCGCCGATGAAGGCACCGGCCTTGGGGCCCGCAGCGAGCACCGCCTTGCCGAAGGCGGCCACCAGGATCACCTTGCCGAGATCGGCCGGATCGGGCAGACCGCCGAGCACCACGGCCGCGCCATCGCCGAGCTGGTCGGCCAGGCCCTGGGCAGCGCCCTGCAGGCCGGCGCCGTCGACCCCATCGAGGCGGGCCACCAGCAACCGGAACGCGCCCAGGCTCTCGGCCCCGGCCGCCAGCGCCGCTGCCTTCGCCAGCGCCAGTTCGCCGCGGACCGCCGCCAGCGCCTTCTGGCTTGCCTTCAACTCCTCCTGCAGGGCGGCCACCCTCTCCACGATCTCGCCGGGCTGGGCCTTGAAGCGATCACCCAGGGCCCGCACCACCGCATCGCGCTCCTGCAGATAGGGGAGCACCGCCGGGCCAGCCACGGCCTCGATGCGGCGGATGCCGGCCGCCACGCCGCTCTCGCCCACGATCTTGAACAGGCCGATCTCGGCGGTGTTGGCCACATGGGTGCCGCCGCACAGCTCCATCGACACCCCCGGCACATCCACCACGCGCACCACGTCGCCGTACTTCTCGCCGAACATCGCCACCGCTCCGGCCGCCTTCGCCTGCTCAATCGCCATCGACCGCACCTCCAGGCTGTGGGCCTCGGCGATCCAGCCGTTGATCAGCGCCTCGATCCGCTCCAGCTCGGCCGGCGTGACCGCCCGGGGGCAGTGGAAATCGAAGCGCAGGCGATCGAAATCCACCAGCGAGCCGGCCTGGCCGATCCCCGGATCCACCACCTGCTTGAGCGCCGCCTGCAGCAGGTGGGTGGCGGTGTGGTTGGCCTGGGCGCGGCGGCGGCAGGCCCCATCCACACGGGCCGTGACCAGATCCCCCACGGCCAGGCTGCCGCGCTCGATCCGGCCGCTGTGAACAAACACGCTGCGGTTGCGGGACACCGCCTCGATCGCCACGATCACCCCCTCACCGGCGGGGCCATCGCCGCTCAGCACACCCCGATCGCCCACCTGGCCGCCGCCCTCGCCGTAGAAGGGCGTGGAATCGAGCATCAGCTGCACCGCATCACCGGCCACGGCCCGCTCGGCCGGGGCGCCATTCACCACCAGCGCCAGCACGCAGCTGGGATGCTCCAGCTGCTCATACCCCTTGAAGGCAGTGGCCTCCAGCTCGGCCGCCATCTGCTCGATCGCGCCCTGCAGGGTGAGATCGATGCTCACCGCCGCCGCCTTGGCCCGCTGACGCTGCTGCTCCATCGCCGCCTCGAAGCCGGCCCGATCCACCGTGAGCCCATGCTCCTCGGCGATCTCCTCGGTGAGCTCCAGCGGGAAGCCGTAGGTGTCGTACAGCTCGAAGGCCTGGGCGCCGGAGATCTGCTTCGGCTTGGACGCCAGCACCTCGGCCAGCAGCTTCTCGCCCCGCTCCAGGGTTTCCAGGAAGCGCGCCTCCTCCCGCTCCAGTTCCGCCAGGATCACGGCGCGGCGCTCCCCGAGCTGGGGGTAGGCCGCCTGCATCAGGGCGATCGATGCCTCGCCCATGGCGGCCAGGAAGGCCCCCTCGATGCCAATCAACCGGCCGTGGCGCACCACGCGCCGCAGCAGCCGGCGCAGGATGTAGCCGCGGCCCAGGTTGCTGGCCGTGACGCCATCGCCGATCAGCTGGGTGATGGCGCGGCTGTGGTCGCCGATCACCTTGAGGCTGGTCTGGCCCTTCGGATCAAGGCTGCGGTAGTCCACGCCGGCCAGCGCCGCCGCCGTTTCAATCAGCGGATAGATCAGATCGGTTTCGTAGTTGTTCGGCACCCCCTGCAGGATCTGGGCCATCCGCTCCAGGCCCATGCCGGTGTCGATGCAGCGGCTGGCCAGCGGTGTGAGGGTGCCCTCCGCATCGCGGTTGTACTGCATGAACACCAGGTTGTAGAACTCGATGAAGCGGGAATCGTCTTCCAGATCGATGCCGTCATCACCCAGTTCGGGCTTGAAGTCGTAGTAGATCTCCGAGCAGGGGCCGCAGGGGCCGGTGGGGCCGGAGGCCCAGAAGTTGTCGGCCTCATCCATGCGGATGATCCGCTTTGGGTTCACCCCCACCACATCGCGCCAGATCGCCTCGGCCTCGTCATCCTCACGGAAAACGCTCACCACCAGATGCTTCGGGCTGAGGCCGAACAGCTCGGTGCTCAGCTCCCAGGCCCATTGGATCGCCTGCGGCTTGAAATAATCGCCGAACGAGAAGTTGCCGAGCATCTCGAAAAACGTGTGGTGCCGTGCCGTGCGGCCCACGTTTTCGATGTCGTTGGTGCGGATGCACTTCTGGCTGCTCGTCGCCCGCGGCGCCGGCCTCGGAGATTGGCCGAGAAACACCGGCTTGAACGGCAGCATGCCGGCGATCGTGAGCAGCACCGTGGGGTCGTCGGGCACCAGTGAGGCGCTGGCCATGCGGCGGTGGTCCCGCTGCTCGTAGAAGCGCAGGAACGCCTCGCGGATCTCGGCGCCGGCGCGGGGACGGCGGCCGGGTGCTGGGTCGGGCGCGGCGGTCATGGCGGCGGGATCGGCCGGGGCGGAAGGCCCATGATCCCACCGCGGCCCCACGACCGGCGATGATCGGCCGGCGATGGCCCTTCTGCGCGCCCCGTTGTCCCCCGCTGCGCCCCACGCCACCGGCGAAGCCGCCGTCAGCGGCGAAGCCCGCGCCCCTGGCGATTCCCGTGCCCACCTGCGGCTGCGATCGCTCGGCTGGGCGCTGCTGTCCGGCGTGGTGGCCGGCGCCCTCGCCCTGCCCGGCGGCCTGGAGCCCGCCCTGCGCTCCGGCGCCGCCGGGCTGTTCTACGGCCTGCTCGCCTTCCATCTGCAGCGGGTCGATCCCGGCGACGGCCACCTGCAGGCAGGGCTCGTGGGCGCCGTCTGCGGTCTGCGCAGCCTCGCCGGCCCCCTGGCCCTGCCGCCCCTCCCCCCTGGCGGCGCCGGAGGGCCGGCGGCGCTGGGGGTGGCCGAATTCCTGCAGACAGCGATGATGGAGGCCCTGCGCGGCTGGCTGCCGCTCTGGCTGCCTCTGATCGGCAGCGCCCTGGCGCTGCATGGTGTCCAACGCCTGCTGCCAGTCCTCCTGCCCGCCCTGCTGCCTGCCCCGCGGCCATGAGCCTGCTGCACGCCACCTGGCTGTTCCCGCCGCAGGGCTCAGGCGGTCGCCTGTTTCTCTGGGCCGACACCTGGCGCGTCGCCGCGCCCGTGCAGCCCGCCACCGCCGTCAGCGACCACCCGCTCGCCCTCAGCCAGGACGACCTGGCCGCCTGGCTCGACGACCACGACCTCTGGAGCGAGGCGCTGCGCCCCGCCTTCGCCACCCTCACCCTGCCCAGCCGCCGCCAGGCCGCCCGCGGCCGCAAGCGCGGCGAGGGCGACTGGAGCGGCCTGCCGCTGCAGGCCGGCGAACCGATCCCCAAGGAGCCGCTGTGGTGGCCCTGGCGCGTGGAGGGCTGGGCGCTGGAGCCCGGCGCCGCCGCGGAATGGCTCAGCGGCCTGCCCCTGGCCGAAGGCCGCCCCGACCTGGCCGATGAGCTGCGCTGGTGGACCCACCTGCAGCGCTGGGCCCTGAGCCTGATCGCCCGCGGCCGCTGGCTGCCGCTGGTGGAGGAGGGGCGGGCCCGCTGGCAGCCGCTGATCAACCGCGAGGGCGACCGGCGCCGGCTGGAGGAGATGGCGGTGCGTCTGCCCCAGGCCGCCTGCTGCGCCATGGCCGATGAGGCGGTGGCCTGCCGGCGGCCCGGCAGCGGCCGGCTGCGGGTGGCGAGCCTGCTGGAGGCGCTGCTCGACGGCCAGATGCGCGCCGGCCACAGCCCCGATCCCACCGGCCTCGACCCGCTCCTGGCCGCCTGGGACAAATCCCTGGCCAAGGGGGATGGCCGTCTCAAGCTCGAGGCGGAGGAGAGCGAGCGGCTGGAGATCGCCACCCAGCACTGGCGGGAGGCGGTAACCGGCCGGGTGGCGCCGGCGCGCGCCTGCCTGGAGTTGTTCACGCCGCCGGAGGGGGAGGAGCTCTGGGAGCTTCGCTTCTCGCTCCAGGCCGAGGCCGATCCCGGCCTGCGGCTGCCCGCCGGCGGGGTCTGGGCCCGCGGCGACAACCCGCTCCAGCTCGGCGAGGTGGAGGTGGAGCAGCCGGGGGAGCTGCTGCTGGAGGGGATGGGCCGCGCCCTGCAGGTGTTTCCGCCGATCGAGCGGGGCCTCGACGCGGCCGCGCCGGAGCTGATGCAGATCACGCCGGCTGAAGCCTTCGTGCTGGTGCGCACCGCCGCTGCCCAGCTGCGGGATGTGGGCGTGGGCGTGGTGCTGCCCCCGAGCCTCAGCGGCGGCCTGGCCAGCCGCCTCGGCCTGTCGATCACCGCCGAGCTGCCCACCCGCTCGCGCGGCTTCAGCCTCGGTGAAAGCCTCGACTGGAGCTGGGAGCTGATGATCGGCGGCGTCACCCTCAGCCTGCGCGATCTGGAGCGGCTGCAGGCCAAACGCAGCCCGCTGGTGCAGCACAAGGGCGCCTGGATCGAGCTGCGCCCCGCCGACCTGCGCAACGCCGAGCGCTTCTGCGCCGCCGACCCGGGCCTGAGCCTCGACGACGCCCTGCGCCTCACCGCCAGCGACGGCGAAACGCTGATGCGCCTGCCGGTGCACCAGTTCAACGCCGGCCCCCGCCTGCAGGCGGTGCTGGAGCAGTACCACCAGCAGAAGGCGCCCGATCCGCTGCCGGCGCCGGAGGGCTTCGCCGGCCAGCTGCGGCCCTACCAGGAGCGGGGCCTGGGCTGGCTGGCCTTCCTGCACCGCTTCGACCAGGGCGCCTGCCTGGCCGACGACATGGGCCTGGGCAAAACGATCCAGCTGCTGGCCTTCCTGCAGCACCTCAAGGCCGAGCAGGAGCTGCGCCGCCCGGTGCTGCTCGTGGCCCCCACCTCGGTGCTCACCAACTGGAAGCGGGAGGCGGCCGGCTTCACGCCGGAGCTGGGCGTGCGCGAGCACTACGGCCCGCGGCGCCCGTCCAGCCCCGCCGCCCTGGCCAAGGCGCTGGAGGGGGTGGATCTGGTGCTCACCAGCTACGGGCTGCTGCAGCGCGATTCCGAACTGCTGGAAAGCGTCGACTGGCAAGGGGTGGTGATCGATGAGGCCCAGGCGATCAAGAACCCGTCGGCCAAGCAAAGCCAGGCCGCCCGCGACCTCGGCCGCCCCGGCAAGAACGCCCGCTTCCGCATCGCCCTCACCGGCACGCCGGTGGAGAACCGCGTCAGCGAGCTGTGGGCGCTGATGGATTTCCTGAACCCCAGGGTGCTCGGCGACGAACCCTTCTTCCGCCAGCGCTACCGCGTGCCGATCGAGCGCTACGGCGACATGAGCTCGCTGCGCGACCTCAAGGCCCGCGTGGGCCCCTTCATCCTGCGCCGCCTCAAGACCGACAAGGCGATCATCTCCGACCTGCCGGAGAAGGTGGAGCTGCTGGAGTGGGTGGGGCTGGCGCCGGAGCAGGTGAAGCTCTACCGCAAAACGGTGGACGAAAGCCTCGATGCGATCGCCCGGGCGCCGCTGGGCAAGAAGCACGGCCAGGTGCTGGCGCTGCTCACCAAGCTCAAGCAGATCTGCAACCATCCCGCCCTCGCCCTCAAGGAAGACGTGGTGGACAACGGCTTTGCCAGCCGGTCGGCAAAAGTGCAGCGGCTGGAGGAGATCCTCGAAGAGGTGATCGAAGCCGGCGACCGGGCGCTGCTGTTCACCCAGTTCGCCGAATGGGGCCACCTGCTCAAGGCCTACCTGCAGCAGCGCTGGCGGCGCGACGTGCCCTTCCTGCACGGCGGCACCAGCAAAACGGAACGGCAGGCGATGGTGGATCGCTTCCAGGAGGATCCGCGCGGGCCGCAGCTGTTCCTGCTCTCGCTCAAGGCCGGCGGCGTCGGCCTCAACCTCACCCGCGCCAGCCATGTGTTCCACATCGACCGCTGGTGGAACCCGGCGGTGGAGAACCAGGCCACCGATCGCGCCTACCGCATCGGCCAGCAGAACCGGGTGCTGGTGCACAAGTTCATCACCAGCGGCTCGGTGGAGGAGCGAATCGACCGCATGATCCGCGAGAAATCAAAGCTGGCCGAGGAGATTGTCGGCAGCGGCGAGGAGTGGCTCGGCGGCCTTGATGTGGGACAGCTGCGCGATCTGGTGGCGCTCAGCGAGGAGTGATCCCACCGCACTCCGCAGCGGAAGAGTGCCGCGAAAAAGCAGCCAGAGAGCAGCAAAACCATTGCAATAATGCAGACAGAGAAGAGGCTATATTTTCTGCTTTATTGGTCAAACATTTTGGTGGAATAGGGTTGGCTTGTCGCCCGCTTCTTGCTGCTCGCCATGACCGCATCCTCCCCTCCACCCGGCCGTCCCGGGGCGCCCTCGCTTCTGGCCACCCTCGCTGCCATCGGCCTGGCCGCCCCTGGTGTACCCGCCGCGGCGGCCCCCACCTACCAACAGCGGCTGCTGGTAGGTGGTCTGCAGAACCCGCGCGGCCTCACCCTGGATGGGTCGCGGCTGCTGGTGAGCGAAGCCGGTGCCGGCGGCCCGCGTGACCCAGGCGGCAGCAACTGCATCACGGCGGGCTCCGGCTTCGAGATCTGCGCCGGCTTCAGCGGCGCGATCGGCCTGTGGGATCGCCTCTCGCAGAGCTACAGCCGGCCGCTCAGCGGGCTGCCATCCCTGGCCCGGGCCAATGGCAGCGAAGGCACGGGCATCGCCGATCTGGCAGTAGGGGGGCCGACAGGCCTTCTCGGGGTCTTCGGCCTGGGGGGCGATCCGGGACAGCCCGGCATGGCGGGCCTCGGCAGCGACCTGTTCGGCCAGGTGGTGAGCATCGACCTGGGCAGTGGCGAGATCCTGCCGCGCGCCAGCCTCGCTGCCTATGAGCGCAGCCAGAACCCCGACGGCGAACAGCCCCCCAACAGCAATCCCTACAGCCTGTCCTTGTTCGGCGGTCGCCTCTACGCCAGCGATGCCGGCGGCAACACACTTTTGCGCCTCGATCCCAGCCCCGATCCCGGCGATGGATCCTTCCGGATCCTCGACGCCTTCGTGTTCCCCACGATCCCGGTCACACCGCCCCCCTTCCTGCCCCACCTCCCCAACCCCTACCCGGCCGAAGCGGTGCCCACCGGCCTGGCTGTGGACCCCAGCACAAACCGGCTCCTGATCGGTCAACTCTCGGGCTTCCCCTTTGTGCCCGGCTCCGCCAGCGTCTACGCCAGCGACGGCACCAGTCCCCCCGCACCGAGCCTGGGCGGCTTCAGCCTGATCACCGACATCGCCAGCGCCGCCGACGGCAACCTGTACGTGCTCCAATACGCCAGCAATCTCTTCGACCCCACCAGTACCGGCAGCATCTGGCGCGTCGCAGCCGACGGCAGCCGCGAGCAGCTGATCGGCGGCCTCCGCCAGCCCACCGGCCTCGCCGTCGCCGACGACGGCACCCTCTACGTCACCAACAATGCCGACGGGCTGGAGGGCGAACTGCGCGAATACCGGCCGCTGGTGCCGGCGCCACTCCCGCTGCTCGGGCTTGGGCTGGCCTGGCGGCAGGCAGGGCGATTGCGGCGCCGTGCCGCCGCCGCCAAACGCGGCCACTAGGGTGAGGCACCATCCCGGTCAGGGCCTCACGGCGCCGGCCCTGCCTCCTGACCCTTTCCTCCCTCGGGGCGCCTGTCGCCCAACGCCCGCTGCGCCGCAGCGACTTTGAGCTCGACGCGTTCCGCACTCCCAGTGACGCCCGCGCCGCCTGGCAACTCCTGGTCACCCTGCTGCCGGTGGCGCTCCTCTGGCAGGCGATTCACTGGATCGGGCACACCAGCCCACCCGCCTGGCTGGCGCCACTGCACCAGGCCCTGCCCCGTCCGTTGGCGCTGGCGTTCGAGCTGCTGGCGCCCCTGGCCCTGCTGGTGCTGTTCTCCGCCCGCAGCTTCTCGCTGATGCACGACTGCGGCCACAACTCCCTGTTCCGCCACCGCTGGCTGAATCGGGTGGCCGGCTTCGGGCTGGGGGTGCTCAACGCCATCCCCCAACATCCCTGGTCACGGGGGCACGCCTTCCACCACAAACACAATGGGAACTGGGAGCGCTACCGCGGCCCCTCGGCCCTGGTGAGTCTGGAGCAATACCAAGCCCTGCCGCCCCGCCAGCGCTGGATTTACGGGGTGCTGCGCCAGCCGCTGATGCTGCTGCCCGGCGGCTTTTTCTATCTGGTGATCAAACCGAGGCTGCAGTTGCTGCTGGGAGCTGGCGAGTTTCTGATGGCCACCGGCCGGGCACTGGCAAGCGCCCTGGCGGCGCGGGGCTGGCGCGCCCTGGCGGAGCTTCCTGATCTGGTGCGCGATCACCGCTCAAGCCACTGGTACACCCGCGGAGAACTGGCCGATCTGATGGCCAACAACCTGCTGGTGATCGCCAGCTGGCTGCTGATGGCCCAGTGGCTGGGGGCCGGGTTGTTCTGGAGCTGCTACGCGCTGGTGATGGCCTGCTCGGCGGCGATCTTCATCTGCATCTTCTTCGTGCAGCACAACTTCGCGGGCAGCTACGCCCATGGCAGCGCCGATTGGAGCTACCTGCGCGGCGCCGTGGAAGGCAGCAGCAACCTGGAGATGCCCTGGATCCTGCATTGGTTCTCCGCCGACATCGGCTTCCACAGCATCCACCACCTCTGCGAACGCATTCCGAATTACCGCCTGCGGGCCTGCCACGAACGCAACGCCCACCTGCTCAGTGGTGCCCACCGACTGGGCCTGGCGGAGATTCCCTCCTGCTTCGACTATCTACTCTGGGATGCTGAGGCCAACGAATTAACAACCCTGACAGAGGGCAGACAGAGAATGAAGCAAAAACAAGATCGACACAACAAGTTCCACCAATCAAAGCCAGAATAAAACGCCAGGATCAGGGATAACAAGCGCCTCATTCTCCCTGGCACATTACGGCAAGCAAAATCAACGTTGACAACTCGCCGAAACTCCTGCACGGATGAAATGTTCGCATTTTTCCATGCGCTCCCACCTCTTTCTCATGCCAGCGATTGCCCTGGCAGCAGCAAGTCTCCATCCCGCGGCATTTGCCCTGTCGCCGGCGGCGGCCCACCCGGCGCTGCAGGGCAACCCACTGCTTGCCCAAGCCGCCACAGATTTGATGGGCACCGTCAAATACGTCATGGGAAATAGGGGAATTGCCCTCATCACGCCGGACGGCGGCGGCAACGAGATACGTGTAGACGCCAAGCGAGGTTCCAGGGGGGTGGGGTGGGGGTAGGATTCAGGGATGTGCGCTTGGGCCAACGAGTAAAGCATGATATTCAGCAGGGGCCAGATGGCCCAAAAGTAGTCAACGTACGGCCGCAATAAGCCCTCCTAAGCGGTCACACAAAACCTCCGCCCGAGGGCGGAGGTTTTTTCTTGCCTTCCCGCAGCAGCAATGCCTGGCTGACGTCCAACGCAAAGGACACAAGAGCTCCAGCCGCTCGTTTCCATGCCTCTCTATGCCTCCCGCTCAGGGCCAGCATCGCCTCGCATCCGGACAAACAAGTGCGCCGCACCCTGGCTGCCGGCCACCGTCTTGACCTCCAGGGCCGCCTGGGCGCGCACGAGGTCGCTGAGCTTCTTGAAGCCGTAGTTGCGGGCGTCGAAGGAGGGGTCGTGCTTGAGCAGCCAGGTGCCCACCTGGCCGAGCGGCGCCCAGCCGTCCTCCTGATCCACGGCGGCGATCGCCGCCCGCAGGGCCGGGCCGAGCTGCTTGAGGGTGGCGCCGATCGCTTCCGCCACCTCGCCGGCCGCTTCTGCGGGCGCTGCCCCGCCGGAGGCCTGCCCGCCCACCGTCGCCTCGGGGCGCTGCAGGATCTCGGTGTAGATGAACTTGTCGCAGGCCGCCACGAACGGCTTGGGTGTCTTGCGCTCGCCGAAGCCATACACCGCCAGGCCCGATTCGCGGATGCGGGTGGCCAGCCGCGTGAAGTCGCTGTCCGACGAAACCAGGCAGAAGCCATCGACGCGACCGCTGTGCAGCAGGTCCATCGCGTCGATGATCAGGGCCGAATCGGTGGCGTTCTTGCCGCTGGTGTAGCTGAACTGCTGCACCGGCTGGATCGCATGCACATGCAGCACGTTCTTCCAGCGGCCCAGCTGGGGGGTGGTCCAGTCGCCGTAGGCGCGCTTCACGGTGGCCGTGCCGTAGCTGGCCACCTCCGTGAGCAGTTCGGCCACCACCTGGCTCTGGGCGTTGTCGGCGTCGATCAGCACGGCCAGGCGGTCGCTGTCGGGGGAGGCCATGGACGGATGCCGCGAAGGGTTTCCATAGCCTGCCTCGGGAGCCACCCCAGCCAACGCACGACCCACCCCCACGATTCAGGATGCATCGTCTCCCGAAAGAGGAGGACTAGGGCGGGATGGACATGGTGGCGCATCCCCTTGGGCCGAAGCGACTCGCTGCACTGTGGACCGCTGAGTTTCCCATGACATTGACAAACAAGGTTGAGCAAAGACGCGGCTACTGTCCATGGAGGCCTGGCATGGCCCTCTCCCCCCAGACTGTTCACCACAGCCCAGGGATGGGCTCTGCGGCGGGAGGGAAAGCGATTGGCTGGGGTTGAGCAGCCGTTTCCTGGCGCGGAACCGCCGTGATTCCTTCGCAATCCTTCAGCTGGGCAAACCGGGGCAGGCTATAATCAACGCGAATTCCTGACTGAGCAAACTCAGCACACTTTTTCGCCAGCGTAAAGGCCGTGTCGAGCCGCCGCTGCCTTGCAATTTCCTGGACATTTTCCCTGCAGGCCATGTCCGCAGCATTTCCCAGGGGAATGCTCAGGGTCACAGCACCACCAAAGGAATTCGAGTTGTAGTCACCCAAGCCAGCTCCAGCCCCAAAACCACTCACCCAGAGGTTGGGGCCTCGGCAGAAGATTCCAGGGCCAAAGCCCAGGGATGTGTCCTGGCCGTTGTTGATCTGGTAGTTGTTGTTCACACCTCCAAGAGGAGATTGATAAACACTACCGGCTGCGGTCTGGCTGTTCACCGCCTGATTGGGGGCGACGGCTGACACTCCGAGGGAGGCTGACGAAGAGCCATTTCCACCTTTGGTGAGGGGTGAATCCCCACTGGCGTAAGACGCCAGTGGGGAAGCCCCCATCAGAAGGACAAGCCCAAGCATGGGCAGCCTTGCAGATACGGGGCAAGTCATCAGTTTGAAAAGGCGGAGACGGAATGGCTATTCGAAGAGGTGCCGAAGCCGAACTTCGTGCCCTCGGTAAAGTTGGTTTCGCTGGTCTCAGAGTAATGCCGGCGGTCGGTTCCCTGGGATCCCGCGAAGTAGAAGCCAAAGGGTTCGCCATTGTAGACCGTAGCCTTAAACTCACCCGAGCCAGACTCCAGGCGCCCCAGCTCCAGCTTGAACGCGGAAGTGTGGGATTCGCCGAACTCATGGCGAGTGGAGTTCACCTTCAGATTGCTCACGCCATGGCCGTGCCTCCAGCCAGAAGACCAGCTGTTGGTGACGCCCACTTCACCCGCGAGAGCGGGGCTGACAGAGCCGAGGAGAACGAGGGCCGGAGCGATCCGGCGGAACATGGTTTTGATCATGGATACTTCCGCTCGATGAGCGGTGCGAGGATGGATGGCAAGCGCGAAATGCACTGGCTTTAGCAAGAGCCGACTGGCGAAAAGGGATCGCAAGTGCGACCTGAATGAATCATGCTCTGGCCCGCGGGCAACGGCGATCCGCAGGCGAACAAGCCGTTTTCAAGTTGTTAATCAACCGGTGTCGCCTGGATGACAGCCGGACGCGGCTGCGGATCGGCGAACAACCGCCCCAGCGCCTGCTGCCGCAGCACCGCCGCCTCCTCGCTGCGCTGCCAGAGGGTTTCGAAGTAAAAGAAGGCCACGCCCAGGCCGCGGGCGCGGGCGGCTTCGGCCTGGGCGGTCACCAGCGCAATCGGCACCGGCTGGGTGCGCGGGCCGGTCGTGATGCCGATCGCCACCGGGATGCGCGCCAGGCTCTCGGCCAGCTCCGGCCGCTGCAGCTCCGCCGTGAAGCTCTCCAGATCGGGGCGATACAACTGCACCAGCAGCTCATCGACGATCCCCCGCCGCACCCACGCGCGCCAGTGCTGCAGCTGGCGTTTGTAGGCGAAGTCGTGGTAGTTGGGCGAAACGGAGAACAGGGCGCCGGGGTGCTGGGCACGCACGGCCTGGTGCAGGCGCACCATGAAGGCGGTGAGCTGGTCGGCGCGCCACTGCAGCCAGGCGGGATCCTGGGGGTCGGCCGGGGCGTTGCGGCCGGTGGCGCGCTTGTAGAGGGCAAGGGTGAACGGGTCGTAGCCGAACTCGCTCGGCAGGCTCATGTGGTCGTCGAACTGGATGCCATCGGCGCCGCTGGTGGCGACGATCTCCAGCACCAGCTCGGTGATCAGCTGCTGCACCTCCGGCCGGAACGGATTCAGCCAGGCCACCTCGCCGGCCGCGCTGATCGAGGTGAGGCCGCCGTCGCGGCGGAGGGTCAGCCAGTCGGGATGGCGGGTGGCGATCTCCATCCCCGGGGTGGCCATGAAGCCGAACTCGAACCACGGCACCACCAGCAGCCCGCGGGCGTGGGCCTCGGCCACCAGCTCCGCCAGGGTGTCCTGCCCCTGCAGGCCCCGCGGCGTGAAGTGCTGCAGGCCGCGCCGCTGCGTCACCTCGCTCGGGTACCAGGCGTAGCCGCCGTTCCAGACCACCGGATAGAGGGTGTTGAAGTGCAGGCGGGCCAGCTCGGCCACGGCGGCGCGCATCCGCTCGCGGTCGCGCAGCACCGGCATGTCGTTGAGGGTGAGCCAGACGCCGCGGATCTCGGGTCGCGGCACGGGCGCCGGAGCCGGTGCGGGCGTGGGGGCCGGCGTGGCAAGCGGTGGCGGCGGTGGGGGCGGGGCCGGTTGCGCTGGGGCCGGCGGCAGCGGGACCAGCGCCAGCCCCAGCGCCATCAGCCCACCCGCGACGGCCGAGCACACCAGCACCAACCAGCGGGGGCGCCCCATCAGGAGCCGGCGGCGCGCCCCGCCGGCGGGAAAGTGCGGGAACCCTAGTCCTGGGGCCAGGGGCGGGCGCGCAGGGCGGCCACCCGCGCTTCCGCCCGCTGCCGCGCGGCGACGCTGCCCGGCACCTGGAAGCCGGGGCAGGCGGTGGAAACCCGCTGACCCTCAGGGCAGAAGGTGCCCTGGAACCGCACATCCAGCCAGCGGGCGCCGGTGGTCTGGGCGCCGGCGAGGCGCGCCCCGGCCAGGCTGCCCCGCAGTACCACCACACCGCGCAGATCACTGCCGCGCAGGTCGGCGCCGCGGAAGTCGGTGTCCACGAGCAGGGCGCCGCTGCCGGTGTCGTCCGGCTGCGTCGGGTCGCGCGGACGGCGCTCTCCGAGGCTGGCTCGCCGCAGGTCGGCCGCAGTCAGGCGGGTGCCCTCCAGCCGGGCGGAGGCCAGATTCGCCCCCAGCAGCCGGGCTCCCCCCAGCCGGGCGGCGCTGAGGCGGGCGCGACCGAGGTTGGCGCCGCTGAAATCGGCGTCGCGGGCGTCGCTGCCCAAGAGGTCGGCGCTCTCCATATCCACTCCGCGCAGACGCACGCCGGCCAGCTGGGCGCCGACGAGCCGGGCGCTCTCGAGATCGTTGCCATCCATGTCGGCCCCGCGCAGGTCGGCTCGGCTCATATCGGCCGCTTCGAGATCGCAGGAGCGCAGCAGAGCCTTGCGCAATATCGCCTGGCTGAGCTTTGCCCGAGCCAGATCAACACCGATCAGCAGGGCTCCGCGAAGATCCGCCCCCCGCAGATCCGCCTGCTCCAGATCGGTACCGATCAGCCGGGCGTCGCGCAGATCGGCGCTGCGCAGATCGGCGTGCCGCAAATCGCGGCCGCTCAGATCGACGCCGGCGCAGCGGGCATGGGGCCCGATCCGGCAGTGGACCCGGCCGGCACGCTGGCCGCGCAGGGCCAGTGCCAGCAGGGCGGCCGAGGCGGCGAAGGCACACACCGCAGCCCGCTGCAAACGGGAGGATGCCATAACAGGCAAGCGCAAAAACCAGCCCAGACTAGAGATGGCAAATGCTGGAGATCTGCATCCCATAAGGTTCGCGCGCAAGTAAAGTCTGTCATCGTTTGCTCTTGTTTTTCACTGGGCCGCCCTGGCGCTGGTGGATGCGTGGCGGGGACGGGCCGGGGGATACTGGGCCAGACCCCGCTGCGGCGGCCATGACCGTCTCCCCCTCCGCCATCACCACCCAGCTGGGCCAGCAGGGCCTGGGCCAGCAGCCCTGGTGGGTGGAGCAGTGGATGGAGCTGATCAACTCCTACCGCTACAAAAAACGCCTGGAGCGCGCCTGGGAGTACGCCCGCTCCGGCAACGTGCTCTCGATCCGCTTCGAAGGCCGCCGCGTGCATGCCCGCGTCCAGGGCACCGAGAAGGATCCCTACAAGGTGAAGCTCTGGCTCGATGTGCTCAACGACGAGGACTGGGGCTACGTGCTGGAAGCCCTGAGCCAGAAGGCGCGCTGGTCGGCCCAGCTGCTGGCCGGGATCATGCCGCAGGACATCGAGCGCGCGTTTGCCGCCAGCGGGCGCCGGCTGTTCCCGTTCAAGCTGCAGGAGGTGCGCAGCGAGTGCACCTGCCCCGACAAGGCCAACCCCTGCAAGCACACCAGCGCCGTCTTCTACCTGATGGGGGATCGCTTCTCGGAGGATCCGTTCGTGCTGTTCCAGCTGCGCGGCCGCACCCGCACCCAGCTGCTGGCGGAGCTGGCCCGGCGGCGGCGGGAGGGGGCCGAAGGGCGGCTGGAGCATCCGCCCCATCCGCTCCATCCCGCCCTCGGCGATCCGGTGCGCTGGTGGCGCTACGACGCCCCGCTCGACCCCGACCTGGTGGTGATCACGCCGGCGCTGGAGGGGGAAGCGGGGTTGGATGGGGCCGGCCCCCTGCCGCTGGCGGTGGAACCCCGCTTCCCGGAGGCCAACCGCCTGTTCCTGGAGCGGCTGCACGAGGAGGGGCAGCGGCTGGGGCAGCTGGCGATGGCGCGGGCGATGGCCTCCCCGGAAGGCAGCGGGTGAGCGAGGGCGCTCCCCACCTGGAAGAGTGCCCGTGGCTGACGCCTGCCAGCCAGGCCTGGGTGGCCCTGCTGCTGCTCAGCCATCGGCAGGCCTTCGGCCGGCCGCTCTGGGCCGGCGCGGAGAGCGGCCGCGATGGCCGCCAGAGCGCCCAGGAGATCTTCACAGCCTCGGCAACGGTGCTCGCCCACGATGGTGGCGCTGATCCCTGTTTCATCTACGCCAATCGCGCAGCCCTGACCCTGTGGAGGCGACGGTGGCACGGGATGGTGGGCATGCCGTCACGGCTCAGTGCTGCCCCCGAAGCCCGAGGGGAACGCAAGGCCGCTCTGCAGCGGGCCCAGCAGGCGGCAATCGTCGACTACTCCGGCGAACGCATCGACAGCAACGGCCGCCGGTTCCGCATCGACTCCGCCCGGCTGTGGACAATTCATGACGCCGATGGGAAGCCCTGCGCGCAGGCAGCCACGTTCGATCGCTGGTGGTGGCTCTGAGCGGGACGGGCCCGGGGGCTCTCTGGTGAAGGCCACGACCCAGGCAGGCATCGGGGAACCAAGCGGCCATGTGCAGCAGACAACAAGACAGCGACTCTTTGACGGCCGTTAACCGGCTCTTAGACGGCCAAGCGCGCTGATCTGAAAAATTTGGGTGGTGAAAGCAGAGCTTGAGACCGCTGCTTACCCAGTCCCAAGCGCAAGCAACTACAGGATCCCTGCCACCCGCTGATCAGCGCTTGACGGGGTCGAAGCCCCAGGATCCTCGATCTGCCGCCAGCCCATCTCGCTCTCTCCAATTCTCATCTGCCATGGCCAGCCCTGTGATCAAGACGATCGGCGAAGTTACGGCCCTGATTCCGGAGGCCAGCACAGCAGACGAATCACACGAGCTCCTCGATGGCCAGAGCGGGGATACTGATTTTCCCTACGCACGGTTCAAGGCGCTTGCCACCGTCGGTGAGGTGGATCCAGTCACCAACAAAGCGTTGACGGGCTGGCCCGATGGCAGCGCAGCCTGGCTGAAAGATGACGTGACGGTGCGGGTTGCTTACCAGTCCGAGTCCTACGCCACGATGTCCAACGAAACGTATGGCTGGCAAATGGAGAGCGGGGTCACCTTCACCGGTTCACACGTTCACACCATCGATTTTGACCGCGAAAAGTTTGCGGACTTTCTGAACAACGAATCCGCGGCCAGCGATATGCTGGTAAGGTCCGGTCATTTGTTCGATCGTGTTTACAACGTTTTCGGACAAGAAGTTACCGTCAAGTCCAGCGACCCAGCCGACCTGGCCGGCAAGTGGGGCAACCAGACCAATCCAGACGGAACCATTGTCGAGTTCAAGGCCTCGATGCAGTTGAGCGAGGGTGATTTCTTCTTCCACTCCTTCTGCGGTTCCCACTTTGAGCCCAAGTTCAAGTTTGGCGCCAATGTTGGTTTTGCCGATGATGTGTGGCTGATGGGTGAGGAGTGGAATATCGGCAACAGCATGTTTAACGACCCGGATGGCACCGGTCCCCTGCGCGGATTCGATGTGGCGAATGGCACCATGGGCCTGGCCTCAATGGTCGTAGACATCAAGAACGAAGTTGCTTACACGGCCCCAGCACTTGGCCAAGCCGGTTACGAAAAGCTTGTACCCATCAATTCCGGCCACGAGGATTACGTGGTAATCGTGGCCGCAGGCTACAACCACGACATCAATCCCGCTCCCTTGAAGATTTACGTTGGCCACAAGGGGCTTGACGCCGACGGCAACGCAGTGGATCAAAACAATGCCTCCGTCAGCGAACGCGACAAATTCCTGGCCCGCAATGGCCTGCTCTACGGCCAGCTCTATGGCATGGCGGCCAGCGCAGATACCTACAGTGAACTCGGCATTTCGACGGTAAACGCCGACAGCAAGATGTTGGACGCTTACCTCACAAACGCTTCGGCACCGAGCAGCTTCAGCGCCCGCTACTATCCCACCAGCTACCGCTGGGACGGCTTTGACTCCCCCGAGGCCGTCAAGGACACGGAAGTATTTCTCTGGGCGAAAGATAGCGATACGGTTTCCGGAAGTGCTGAAGCAAACGAACAGCCCACGGGTTACACATTTTTCAACAGTGATACCAAAGTAGAGCATGCTTCAGCGGATCCGGACACCTCCCGTTCCCGCTACATTCAGAATCACACCGCATCTGGCGCCCTTCTGGGCATTGAGTTTACGGATATGGTCGATGAGCTCACATTCAATGATGCAAACAACAACAAGTTACCTGACTACCTCTCCGCAGACATCACGCGGATTGTCGCGGCCGTGAACGGCACCCTGACGCTTGACGTGGGTGGCAAGGGTGAAGGGCACGCTGACAGCAAAGGCAACCCCGACGGCACCACAGCAACACAGCATATCGAAACCAAGAGCTTCAAGATGGTGGCTCCAGACGGCTTGATTTGGGTCAAGTCGTCGGATGCCGATGTGTTGATCGTAGATGAAGACTCAGGCAATGACTACGGCGAACGGAAATATGCGTTGGTGATCGATCCCGAAACCCTGGCGGTGGAGCCAGACGGAACGGGCTATTTTCTCGCCCAAGCCGGAGGCACAAAGAACCCCCGCGCAGCCGCTGAGGCATCCGCCTATGGAGGCACGTTCGAAGCGCCGAGGGGATCGGAGTTTTCCGGATCCTGGAATGTCACCGCCCTGGTGGCCCGCAAGGCAGATGGAACTTTCTACAGCCAGGAAGAGCTGGCGGGAAGCGGCCATCAGATCGTGGAGCAAAGCCGCCCACTGGCCGACCATGTGTTTATCGGCGTGGTTCAGCAAGGTGGAGAATCAGCCGGGGCGGTAGAGGCGGTGAAGGCCGATTACGGCGGTCAGATTCTGATGTTCAGCATGCAGCTTCCCACCGTTGAGCCAAGGCCGTTTACCGGTAGCACTGGCGATGATTTTCTGCTCTCGCCAGATAAATCGCAGCAGCTGACCATGATTGCCAACACAATATTTACAGGCTCTGGTGATGATGAGGTCGACATTGCCCTCAGTGATGGCTTTGAAAACAAGATCTTCAGCGGTTCTGGCGCTGACAGAATCTACGCTGGCAGCCGCGACGTGGTCACCGGTGGCAGTGGCAACGATTGGATGATTGCCGAAAGCGGGGATGGCAATCGGCTCAGCGGGGGTGCCGGGGATGACACCATCATTCTCGCAAGCAAGAACAACCGCGCCCTTGGTGGCGAGGGCAACGACTCCCTCATCATCCTCGGGGGTGCAGGCAGCAACCATCTCAACGGTGGCGCCGGTGCGGATGAATTCTGGCTGATCAGTGAACCGGGTGATTCGCCTGCTGCAAAACAGACCATCGCCGATTTCAAGGCAGGCGAAGACAAGGTGGGATTGCGCGGGGTGGCCTTCAGCAGCCTGAGCTTCGAACAAGCGGGATCTGACACTCTGTTGCGTGTAGATGACATTGCGGTTGGTCACTTCCTCGCCACCAGTGCTGCAACACTCAACAACCAGAGTCACTTCACTGGTCTGATCTAAGGTCCACAACCTTCCCGTTCCCCGCCCACTTCCCCTCACACCGAATGGCAGAATCACGTGCCACACCAGAAACAATCCTCCCAGCCCCTGTCGAAGCAGCGCAGACTGCACAGATTCACCTCCAGGCAATGGATTGGCAACCGGATTGGGAAGAACTGGATCTGGTCCTCGGTGTCGCAGTGTCGCGCGGTGGCAGCCCCAGCCTCCTTGAGCCTGCCGCCTTTGGCACCGTGGTGCGCAATGGCATCCAGCTGCCCGATGTCAGTGTTCTGGGATCCGATCAGGGGGATCGCTTCTTCATTGGAGTTGGCTCCCGCGTGGATGGGGGCGCCGGCAGCGATGCGCTATTCAACACCGAAAGCCAAGGTGAAAACCTGCTGCTGGGGGGCCTCGGCGCCGATCAATTCTTCCTGCGACGGGTGAACGATCGCATCATCGGCGGCTCCCAGTGGAGCGACGCGACCGGGGGCTCCCTGTCCACGGCGCAAGCCCTGGCGGACGGCGAGCGAGACCGCTTCCTGATCGATCGGGATGGGTCGTCCTCCGTTGGCGGCAGCCTTGAAATCCTCGACTACGAACCAGGCCTCGACACCCTTCTGCTGGATGGGGAACCCCTGGGGGGGGATTGGCAGGCGATGCGGCTGCAGCTGCAGAGCCTGGGTGTGGCCGTCAACGCAGCTCCCCAGGCCGGGGCGGAGCCGATCCGCCTCGACATCCAACCTGGCCAGGCCGGAGCCATGGATCTGAGCACCATTGCCCTCGATGCCGATGGCGACTCACTGGTGCTGCTGAAGCAGCGGGGACCCGGCTGGATCACCATCGACAGGGCGACGCTGCTCTGGACGGCACCGGCGGATCTGAACGAAGAGAGTCTCGCTGGCGCTGACCTGGTGCTCGGGTTCAGCGATGGGCGGGCCGTCACCGAGGTGGTGCCGATCCTCCGCCTGGTGAGCGAACCGCCGCCCGCAGCCCCCAGCCTCTCGATCAGCGCCCAGGTTGCAGAAATCGCTGAAGGCGATACCGGCACAACGCTCTACAGCTTCGTTGTCAACCGGCAAGGGGATCGCCAAGGCGTCAGCAGTAGCGGCTGGTCGGTGCGCGGCAGTGGATCCAACCCAGCCGATGCCTCCGACTTTCTTGCTGGCCAATGGCCCTCGGGCACGGTGTCGTTCGCGGCCGGGGAAACAGAACAGACGATCAGCATCCCCATCGCGGCCGATCGGGTGCAGGAGGCGGATGAGGCATTCACCGTTTCGCTCGAGTCGCCCGACGGTGCTGTTCTCGAGGGGCAACGCTCCACGGCTGTCGGCCTGATCCATAACGACGACAACGCACCGCCGGCACCACCCCCCGCAGCGCCAGCCACGCTTTCGATCGTCGCCGACACCACCGCAGCTGCGGAGGGGAGATCCGGATCGGTGCGCGTGTCGTTCACCATCCGCCGCAGCGGAGCCCTCGAAGAGAGCAGCGAGGTGGACTGGGTCCTACGCGGCGATGGGCCCAATCCCGCCGACGCCGAGGACTTCACAGCTGGCCTGCTCTCCGGCACACTGCGCTTCGCCCCGGGCTCGACAAGCCAGACCCTGAGGGTGGATCTGGCCAGCGATCGCCAGCAGGAGGCCGAGGAGGGCTTTGCGGTGGAGCTCCTCAACGCCCGCGGCGCCTTAATCGGCACAGGCACTGCACCAAGCTTAATCCGCAATGACGACCAGATCGGTGGCGGCGGGCGCAACAGGCTCACGGGCACGGATCTGGCGGACTTCCTCGACGGCCGCGGCGGCCGCGACCGGCTGACCGGAGGCGGCGGGGCGGATGTGTTCGGATTTCGCCTTGGCGATTCAGGCATTCGCACACCCGATCGCATCACAGACTTCCGCTTCGGCGAAGACAGAATTGATCTCTTTCGTAGCAATGGACGCGACCTTGCCGGACCCAAGCGTTTCCTCCGTGCGGCCGACAACAGCAAAGCCCGAAACCTGAGTGAACTGGCAAGGGCGATCGGGGCTGATGCCGACGGGAGGGCGCCAGGCAAGCAACGTCTCAAGGCCAATTCAGCGACCCTGATCCGCGCGACCCGACCCGAGATCAAAGGCACCTATCTGCTGATCAATGACAGCAATCCGGGGCTGGATCTAGACCGTGATCTGATGGTGAATATCAGTGGCTTCAACGGGCGCCTGCCGAGGCTCGGCTCTCTGCCGGTGGACTCGGTGTTCGCCTGAGGTGTTCGCCCGAGAGGGGCGCTACCCGATTGCCAAGGACCCTTCCTAGACTCCAACCCCGCCAGCCGCGACGGGTTTCCGATGAGCACCACCACCAGTGCGACGCCCCGCCTGAGCCTGCAGTGCGCGTCGATCGGTGCCGGCACCACCGCAATCCGTTCCCTCGACTGGAACCGCAGCCGCTTCGACATCGAATTCGGCCTGCGCAACGGCACCACCTACAACGCCTTCCTGGTGCGCGGCGAGCGCACCGCCCTGATCGACACCAGCCACGCCAAGTTCCGCGACAGCTGGCTGCCGCTGCTGCGCGAGCAGATCGATCCGGCCGCGATCGACGTGCTGATCGTGTCGCACACCGAGCCCGACCACTCGGGCCTGATCGGCGATCTGATCGACGCCAACCCCGAGATCGAGATCATCGCCAGCAAGGTGGCGATCCAGTTCCTGGAAAACCAGGTGCACCGGCCCTTCCGCAGCCGGGCGGTGAAGAGCGGCGACACGCTCGATCTCGGCTGCGGCGCCGACGGCGTGGAGCACCGCTTCGAGTTTCTGAGCGCCCCCAACCTGCACTGGCCGGACACGATCTTCTCCTTCGACCACGGCACCGGCATCCTCTACACCTGCGACGCCTTCGGCCTGCACTACTGCAGCGACGAGCTGTTCGACAGCGACCCGGGCGCGATCGCCCCCGACTTCCGCTTCTACTACGAGTGCCTGATGGGCCCCAACGCCCGCAGCGTGCTGCAGGCCCTCAAGCGCATGGAGGCCCTGCCGCCGATCACCACGATCGCCGTCGGCCACGGACCGCTGCTGCGCGAGCACCTGCCCCTGTGGATCGGCGACTACCGCGACTGGAGCGGCCAGCGCAGCGCCGGCCAGACCTATGCCGCCATCTGCTATCTGAGCCAGTACGGCTTCTGCGATCGCCTCAGCCAGGCGATCGCCCGCGGGGTGTCGAAAGCCGAAGCCCAGGTGCAACTGGTCGATCTGCGCGCCACCGACCCCCAGGAGCTCAGCGCCCTGATCGGCGAGGCCTCGGCGGTGGTGGTGCCCACCTGGCCGGCGGAGCCCGATGGGGAGCTGCAGGCCTCGATCGGCACCCTGCTGGCGGCCCTGAAGCCAAAGCAATGGCTGGCCTGCTACGACGCCTTCGGCGGCAACGACGAACCGATCGACACCGTCGCCGGGCGGCTCCGCTCCCTCAACCCCCAGGAGGCGTTCACGCCGCTGCGCATCCGCCAGGTGCCCGGCGCCGCCGACTACCAGCGCTGCGAGGAGGCCGGCACCGACCTGGGCCAGCTGCTCACCCGCGACAAAACCATTGCGGCGATGAAGAGCCTCGATGGCGATCTCGACAAGGCCCTCGGCCGTCTCTCCGGCGGCCTCTACGTGGTCACGGCACGCCAGGGGGAGGGGGAGAGCGCCCGCAGCGGCGCGATGGTGGCCAGCTGGGTGAGCCAGGCCAGCTTCGAGCCGCCGGGCATCTCGGTGGCGGTGGCGAAGGACCGGGCGATCGAATCGCTGCTGCAGGTGGGTGATCGCTTCGTGCTCAACATCCTGCGGGAGGACAACCACCAGGGGCTGCTGCGCCACTTCCTGCGCCGCTTCCCGCCCGGGGCCGACCGCTTCGCCGGCGTGAGCGTGCTGGAGGGGGCGGCCGCCGGCGGGCCGGTGCTGGGGGACGCGCTGGCGTTCCTCGGCTGCCGCGTGGCCCAGCGCATGGAGGGCCCCGACCACTGGATCATCTACGCCGAGGTGGAGCAGGGCAACGTGGCCGACACCAGCGCCAGCACCGCGGTGCACCACCGCAAGGTGGGTAATCATTATTGATATGAGCGCCACCCCCACCAGCCCCGCCGCAGACGTTCCCGGCGCCGCCGCGGCAGGACCCGCCACGCCCGAAGCCCGCCGCGTGATCCGCCTGCCGGTGGATCCAGGCCTGGTGTGCCTGCGCGGCCTCAGCCCGCAGCGGCTGCGCTTTGAGGTGGAGTACGGCCTCGAGCGCGGCACCACCGCCAACAGCTTCCTGTTCGACGCCGGCCCCGACGGCCAGGGGCGGCCGATGCCGCCGGTGCTGGTGCACCCGCCCGGCGCCTCCTTCGCCGCGCCGTTCCTGGCGGAACTGGCGGAGCTGGTGCCGGCGGAGGCGCCGTTGAAGGTGGTGGTGGGCCATGTGAATCCCAACCGGGTGGCGTTGTTGCGGGAGCTGGCGCGGCGCTGGCCGGCGCTGATGCTGGTGGCCTCCAACGCCGGCGCCAAGCTGCTGCGCGAGCTCTGGAGCCAGGAGCGGCCCGGCGCCCCGGGGCAGGCGCCGCCCCCTCCCCCGCCGCCCCTGCCGGCGATCGACATCGTCAAGCACGAGGTGTGCCGCGACCTTGGCGGCGGCCACCGCCTCTGCCTGATCCCCGCCCCCACCCCCCGCTGGCCCGGCGCCCTGATCGCCTTCGAGGAGCGCACCGGCCTGCTGATGAGCGGCAAGTTCTTCGCCGCCCACCTCTGCAGCGAGGCCTGGGCCGAGCGCGACCGCAGCGGCAGCGAAGAAGACCGCCGCTGGTTCTACGACTGCCTGATGGCGCCAATGGCGCGCCAGGTGGAATCGATCGTCGACCGGCTCGATGAGCTGCCGATCCGCACCATCGCCCCCGGCCACGGGCCCGCGATCGCCGAAAGCTGGCGCAGCCTGCTGGCCGACTACCGGCGCTGGGGCGAGGGCCAGGTGCGCGCCGGCCTCTCCGTGGGCCTTCTCTACGCCAGCGCCTACGGCAACACCGCCGCCATCGCCGACGCCCTGGCCCGTGGCGTCGCCCGCAGCGGCGTGCGCGTGGAAAGCCTCAACTGCGAATTCGCCGAACCGGAGCTGTTGCGGCAAACCATCCGCGGCTGCGACGCGCTGCTGATCGGCTCCCCCACCCTCGGCGGCCATGCCCCCACCCCGATCGTCTCGGCCCTGGGCACGGTGCTGGCGGAGGGGGACCGGGCGCGGCCGGTGGGGGTGTTCGGCAGCTTCGGCTGGAGCGGCGAGGCGATCGACCTGCTCGAAACCAAGCTGCGCGATGGCGGCTTCCCCTTCGCCTTCGAGCCGATCCGGGTGCGCTTCAGCCCCGACCTGGCCACCTTGCGCACGCTGGAGGAAACCGGCGTGGCCCTGGGCCGCAGCCTGATCACCGAGCAGCGCCGCCGCAGCCTGCGCAGCCCTGGCGGCGGCCTGAGCGAAAGCCGCAGCAACCCGGCCCTGCAGGCGCTCGGCCGCGTGGTCGGCCCCCTTTCGATCGTCACGGTGCGGCGCGGCGAGGGCCCGGAGGCCGCTTCAGGGGCGATGGTGGCCAGCTGGGTGAGCCAGGCCAGCTTCAACCCACCGGGCTTCACGGTGTGCGTGGCCCGCGACCGGGCGCTCGAGAGCCTGCTGCACGTGGGGGATCGCTTCGCCCTCAACGTGCTGGCGGCGGGGCGGGAGAAGGAGCTGATGAAACGCTTCCTGCGACCCTTCGCCCCCGGTGCCGACCGTTTCGAAGGCCTGGCGATGGAGAGCAGCCCCGGCGGCCAGCCGATCCTGCCGGGCGCCCTGGCCTGGCTGGAGGCCACGGTGGCGCAGCGGATGGAATGTGGCGACCACTGGCTGGTGTATGCCCAGGTGGAGCACGGCGGGCTGCTGGATGCCAGCGGCGTACCGGCGGTGCATCAACGGCGGATCGGCAGCACCTACTGAGGGGGCTGAAGCAGCTGGGGCTCAGGCCGCCCAGGGGGGCGTGGGGCCGCCGCTGCCGGCCTGGAACGGCAGCACCAGGGTGGCCCAGTGCTCGGGCCGGGCCGGGCGGGCGCGACGGGCGCGGCGCACGCCGAAGGGCACACGCACGACGTTGGTGCCCTCGACGCGCAGGGCGCCCCCATGGTGATCGCCGCCGTGGCCGGTGTTGCTGCCGTCGCCGTTCATGGTCCCCAAAATGATGAAAGGCAGAGAACGCCGGGCCGGGGCCCTGGCGCAGGGTTCCCGAGGATGGGCGGGAACGCGGCCATGATGCGGCACCCGGGGCCTGAATGGCAGCCCCGGCACCCCTCAGGCGGCCACTTCCGCCATCGGCACAGCCAGTTCCTCGACCGAGGGACAGGTGCAGACGAGGTTGCGATCGCCGAAGGCGTTGTCGATCCGGGCGACCGCCGGCCACACCTTGTTGCGGACCTGCTCGGCTCCGGCCGGGAAGGCCGCCTGCTGGCGGCTGTAGGGCCGGTCCCAGGCATCGGCGGTGACGGCAGCCAGGGTGTGGGGCGCCCCCTTGAGCGGATTGTGCAGCGGGTCGGCGGCGCCGCTCTCGATGGCGGCGGCCTCCGCCCGGATCGCCACCATGGCGTCGCAGAAGCGGTTGAGCTCCGCCAGCGATTCACTCTCGGTGGGCTCCACCATCACGG
>JBKDSQ010000074.1:0-154708 GCA_046340895.1 Synechococcaceae cyanobacterium
CAGGGCAGGCAGCTCCGGGCGCAGCAGCACCCCGAGCCCCACCAGCAACTCCATGCCGGGATAGAGGCGCGCCCAGGCCGGCCAGCGCTGGCTGAGCAGGTCGTACTTGCGGAAGCTGGCGGCGAAGGCGGACACATCCATCAACTTGAGCATCGCCAACAGGCAGATGGCGATGCCCATGAAGCCAGCCATGCCGGCCCCCAGCGCCAGATCCATCAGCGCCGCGGTGGCGAACACGGCCAGAACGGGCGTGTACGAAACGGGCGCCGATTCGGGCCGCACGCCGAGCCGGGCGGCCAGGTCGGTGTAGCCGCCGATCCGTTCGGCACCGGCGAACACCTGGGGGGTGGTGGCGACGCCCTCCGCCATCTTGAACGCGGCCACCTCTGCCTCGCTGCGCAGGGGGTGGTCCTCGAAGGGGATGTGCTGCTCCTGCAGCAGCCGCACCGCCCGCAGTCCCCAGGGACAGGCGTGATCGGGCAGATCCATGCGGTAAAGGCGCACGTTGTGGAGAGAGCGGATGGCCATGGCCAACGAACCGCAAGGAGGCACGCCTCTGACCCTATGGTCTCCAGTTACTGGAGAGTCAAGCGGTGATCGGCGGCCGTGCGATCGCCTCGCGCTCCTTCCGCCGCGCCCCATAGCGCGGCTCAGCGCCTGCGAATCGCATGCAGGATCTGCCCAGCCCAGTGGCGAGGCTGGTCACCGGGCCGCACCGCAACGCTCGCCATCGAACGGGCGAGGGGCCAGCCGCCGCGCTGCAGCACCGCCAGCACATGCAGGGCGACCGCGCCCGCGAGCAGCAGCCAGGCCAGCAGATGCACGCTGTACACGAGGTGATCGAACTGGCCCTCCCGCAGCCAGTTCTCCTGCATCAGCTTGCCGCTGCCCACCGCCAGCACCAGGGCCACCAGGGCGAACGCGTTGGCGGGTTGCCGCAGCCGGAGACGGCCGGCGCTGAGGGCATAGAGGGCGAACAGAAGCGCGATCGGCCACAGCAGAACCCCCACCGAGCCGTGGATGTCGATCCACTCCCCGGCCAGGCGGAAGGGCAGCCGGCCGAAACGGCCGTCGAAGCTGGAGTACGCCAGCAATCCGCTGAGCCAGGCCAGCGGCACCAGCAGCGCCGTGGCGCCATGCAGCAGCCGAAGCAGGGAGGGTTGGTAAGGACGGGGCATGGTGCGGCAGGGGAATCAGAACGCGGTTCGGGTGGCTCTCAACGGCCAGGGCTGCGGGTCGTCAGCCCTGCTCCCAGCGGAAGCCCTGGTCGTCCCAGGCCCTGGGATCCTCCAATGGCTCCAGATGGGTGAGCACATGGGTGCGGGTCAAGGTGGTGGCCACCTTGTGCTCCAGCTCTTCGCAGAGGTCGTGGCCGGCCTGCACGCTCCAGTGGCCGGGCACCAGCACGTGAAACGACACGAAGCGACGCGAACCGGCCACACGGGTGCGGAGAGCATGGAAACGGATCTCGTCGCTTTCGTAGGCGGCCAACAGATTCTCCAGCATCCGTTGCTCCGGATCGGGCAGGGAGCGATCCAGCAGACCGGAGGCCGTTTCGTGGAACAGCGTCCAGCCCGTGTACACGATGTTCAGCGCCACGGCGATCGCGATCAGGGGATCGAGGATCGTCAGGCCGGTCAGCTTCACCAGGCCGATGCCCAGCACCACGCCGGTGGAGGTCCAGACATCGGTGAGCAGATGGTGGGCATCGGCCCGCAGGGTGATCGAATCAAAGCGCCGCGACGCCTTCAGCAGCACCCAGGCCACCAGCGCGTTGAGGGCGGTGGCGGCCAGGGAAATCCCCAGGCCGATGCCGACCTGCTCCAGGGGCTGGGGCTGCTGCAGCCGCCCGATGGCCGCATGCAGGATCGCCAGGGCCGCCACCACGATCAGCACGCTTTCCAGGCCGCTGGAGAAGTATTCGGCCTTGAAGTGGCCGTAGTGGTGGGTGCGATCAGCCGGTTTGGCCGCCAGGGTCAGCGCCCAGAACGCGCCGAGGGCGGCAATGAGATTCACGCCCGATTCCATCGCATCGGAGAGGAGCCCCACCGAGCCGGTGAGCCGCCAGGCCACCGTCTTGAGAACGATCGTCGCCAGCGCCGCTGCTGTCGACAACAGCATGTAGGCACGCGGGGAGGCCAAGAGCATGGGAAGGGGGAGCAAGGCTGACGGGAAGCAGACGGCTTGCACGCCAGCCACCCGGCGGCGGCATCGCCTCGGCGGAGCCGCTCGTGCAGTTTCTCGCAGATGAGGCGAAGCCCCCTACGACAACCCACCGCAGCCGGTGAATGGGCTGCGCTCGCCCTGTGGCCCGGCTCAGCATTCGCAAAAGCCATCAACACTTGGCAAACACGATCAATCCTTACCAATTATGCACGCAGATAACCAAAGAAAGCACAAAGAACCAGCCAAATCTAGCGGGTCTCTCCTTTGTCGCAATTAACCTAAAGATGACCGAGGGCCATAGAGGCCCAGGCCAATCGTAGCCGTTACTACTAATCTACCTTCCGATGATCAGCCCCTCCTCCGCTACCGCCAGGCGGATTTTTTTCGGGTGCCATGCCGTAGGCGCTCTCCTGGCCCTTACCCCCGCTTCAGCCGCCACCCTGCCCATCTTCAACACCGGGGTCGACGACGCCGGCAACCTGCTCGCCAGCCCCGGCTCCGCCGACAACCACTGGCTTCTGGGCGACCTGGCGGCAGTCACCGCGATCGACCCCAACAACGGCTGGATCGCCAACGTGAGCAGTGGCCCGAGCCCTTCCGGCTGGATCGGGCCCAACCCCCAAGGGCCAGTCGGCAGCACCTACACCTACACCCAAACCTTCTTCATCCCCGCCGGTGCCACAGGCCTTTCCTTGAGCGGGCAATGGGCCACCGATGACAGCGCCACTCTCTTCCTGAACGACCAGGAGATCCTCAGCGCGCGCACGGATGGCCTCTCCTCTCCTCGGCCTTGGACTGTGTTCCAGAGCTTTGCCACCGACAGCACAGCACTGTTCCTGCCGGGAGCAGCCAACACTCTGCGAGCCGAGATCGTCAATACCGGTGGGCCTACCGGCTTTCAGGCACAGTTCACCGGCACCTACAGAGCAGCGGAAGCTCCAGGGCCACTGCCAGCACTGGGCCTTGCTGCGGCGTTCACGGGCAGCCGTCGCTTGCGCAGACGCCTGAACAGGAGTGCCTCCGCCGGGGTGTAACGGCGACGCGGGTCCTCACTCCAGGCGAAACCAGCTCTCAATGCGGCCCGCACCCCCCGCCGGGCTGCCGTCCCGGGTGATCACGGCGAAGGCCTGCCCGGCGGGGGACACCCACTCGAAGCGACACAGCCCCAGGCCGGTGGCCGCGCAGGAGGCCAGCTCCGGGAACAGGGCGCAGCGGCGGTCGTCGGGCAGGGTGACGCTGCAGGCGTCGTCGCCGCGGCGGCGGGAGAGGCGCCAGCCCTGGGCCAGCAACCGGCGGCGGGCCAGCTCGTAGGCCTCGCCCGAGCGCAGCGGCGGCTCCGCCTGCGCCCAGAGCAGCGCCGGCCGGGGCACCAGCAGGACGCCCCCTCCGGCAAGGAGGACCAGAAGCGTCGCGTGCCATGGCCAGCGCGAGCCCGCCATCAGCCGCGTTGGGCCAGCAGGGTGCGAACCATCAGCCGCAGCGTTTCGCGGTTGCCGCCGGCTTCCCGCCAGCGCTCCAGCCACAGCAACTGCGGGGCGGGCGCCTGCAGGCCCAGCCGGGCCAGAAACGCGCTGGCGTCATCGAGGCAGGAGCCGCCATCGCCGAACCCATCCAGCAGCGGGTCCAGGGCGGCCAGCAGCGTTTCCAGCTCCTCGACGCTCAGCTCCGGCAGCGGCTCGGGACCCGGAGCAACGGCGGGATCGGCAAGTGGATCGCTCGTCAGAGTCCTGGAGCAACATCTCCCCAGCATGGCGCGGTTCCGCGTGCCTAGCCTTCAGCCAGCGCGCGGAGATGGCCGTGCTCAAACTCTGCCTGCAGCTGCTGGTATGCCTCAGCCTCGGCCTGAGGCTGCTTGCCCTCTGGCGTCACCTGCGGCAGGCCTGGCGTGCTCCCACCGCCCCGGAGATCCGCCTGGCGGCGGACTTCCGCGCCGAACTGCGGCGCCGCGGCCTGCTCAGCAGCCCACCCCTGGCCCGGCCCGACTGAGGCCGCCCCGGTGGGCCGCCGGCGGCCGCAGATGGTGCACGGCATGGCGCACCACCCCCCAGATCTCGGCCGCCGCCAGCCCCCCTGCGCCATCGCTCCACAGCGGGATCGGCGCGCTGACGCCATCGCTGGCCACCAGCCAGAGGCGATCGCCGCGCCGCTGCAGCCGGCGCAGCAGCAACGCCCCCTCCAGCGCCACCAACACCACCAGGCCCGGGCGGGGCTCGAGGCTGCGGTCGACCACCAGCAGATCGCCATGGCCGATGCCGTCGCCACGCATCGCCTCGCCGCTGATGCGCAGAACGAAGCTGGCCAGTGGCCGGGGCACCAGAACCACGTTCAGGTCGATGTGGCCCTCCACATAATCATCGGCCGGACTGGGGAAGCCGGAGGCAGCGACACGATCAGGCACCTGATCCGGGAGGGACACGGGAACGCCTCAGCCATACCCTGATAATACGCCTGTACTACCCAGGCAATGCGCTGGTGGGTTTCGCGAGACCCGCAGGGGCGATCATCGGCGCTGAGAAGCCCCGGATTGGTCCAACGATGGCCGAACAAGCTGCCGATGAGGCGCGCGCCCTGATCGAGGCCCTGGGGCTGAGCCCCCATCCGGAGGGCGGCTGGTACCGCGAGCTGCACCGCTCCAACGTGGCCGTGCGCCGCGACGGCGACGGCAGCCAGCGCTGCGGCCTCACCCTGATCACCTACCTGCTCGAAGCCGGCGCGATCAGCCGCTGGCACCGGGTGCGCGGGGCCGATGAGATCTGGCAACACCTGGCCGGCGCCCCGTTGCAGCTGTGGCGACTGCCGCCCGGTGGCGGGCGGAGCGAGGTGCTGACCCTGGCGCCCCTGCAGCCGCAACCGGGCACCATGGCCCCCCTCCAGGTGGTGGCGGCCGACTGGTGGCAGGCGGCCCGCAGCCTCGGGGCCTGGAGCCTTGTGAGCTGCTGCGTCGGTCCGGGCTTCGATTTCGCCGACTTCGAGCTGCTGCGCGAGCGGCCGGGGGGCGCCGCGCTGCCGGGGGCCGATCCGGCGCTGCTCTGAGGCAGGGGGCACGCCGGCTTGAGCCGCGCTCAGGCCCGGCCCCAGCGCCGCGATGGATCGGCGAGCATGGGCCCGGCACGAATGGAGCGAACGGCAGCCATGGCCTGTCCCAACTGCGGCAGCTGGGCGGTGAAGGCCGACCGCAGCCTGGCGGGGCGGATGGTGTGCGCGCGCTGCGGCCAGGTGCTGGGGCTGGGGGCAAAAGCCTCCGTGACGGCACGGACAGCGGGGCACCGCCGCGGGGGGCTGCGCACATTCCGCTGGCGGTGGCGCTGGGGCGGATGGCTGGGAGTGGCCCTGCTGGTGGCGGTCTCCGCCCTGCTCGCCAGCCAGGCTCCGCCTCGATCCCCCAGCCCCGAGACCATGCCGACACCCCGCGGCCGGCCGAGCGCGCCGATCTGAACGGGATGCCGATTTGGTGTGCCCATCCGCTGACAGGAGTGATCCCAACGCCACGGAATCCCGGAACATTGGGCCCATCGTTCGACCGCAGCCCTACGGATGGCAAGCAACAACCCGGTGGCCAACCTTGCCTCCATGAGCATGCGGCAGCTCCGCGAACTGGCCCGCACTCTGGGCATCAGTCGCTACAGCGCCGCAACCCGCGATGGCCTCGCCGAAGCCATCGCCACCAAGGCTTCCCTCACCGCCGAGGCTGATCCCGTAGCCGGCGTTGCGCAGATCCCCCCTGAACCGATCGCCGCCGAACCGGTCGCCACCGACCTGCCAGCCCTTGAATCCGGCCTGCCGCCCGCCCCTCGGCCGCTCGTCGAAACCCGTGTGGTGTTCCTGCCCCGCGATCCCCAGTGGGCCTATGTGTTCTGGGAGATCAGCGAGACCGACCGGGAGGCCGCCCAAGCGGCCGGGGCGACCCAGCTCTGCCTGCGTGTGGCCGATGTGACCGGCCTGAGCGGCGGCTCCGCCCACCCCCATACCCTGCAGGAAGTGGTGGTCGACAGCCATGCCACGGAGTGGTATCTGCCCGTACCCCTGAGCGACCGCGAGTACCGCGTCGAACTCGGGTATCGCAGCGGCGGCGCCCGCTGGATCTCCCTGGCCTTCTCGTCGGTGGCCAAGGTTCCCGCCCCCCAGCCCAGCGAGGAGATCCTCGACCAGTTCGTTCCCTTCTCCCTGGAGGCCCTGCCCGGCGAGGCCCCGATCGCCTTGCCCGAAAGCCGTGTCATCG
The DNA here is from genome assembly GCA_046340895.1 of Synechococcaceae cyanobacterium. GTDB lineage: Bacteria > Cyanobacteriota > Cyanobacteriia > PCC-6307 > Cyanobiaceae > Cyanobium. Next base: position 6,386 of record JBKDSQ010000074.1, read on the forward strand.
GCCTGCACGAGCGCCTTTACCAGACCGCGACGGCCGGCTGGCGACGGCTGGGACGTGGCTCAGAGGCGTTCCACGAACTGGAAGCCGGCTCCGACGCAGCAGCCGGCGGCCAGCTCTCCGGTGTGGGCCATTGGGCCAGCGGCCGCAGCGAGAGCGGCGCCGGCGGCGTGCCCGCCCGCCAGCGCGCCTTCTGGCTGGTGGCCGATGCCGAGCTCATCGTCTACGGCGCCACCGACCCCTCGGCCCGCCTCACCATCGGCGGGGAGGAGGTGCCGCTCAGCGCCGAGGGCACCTTCCGCATCCAGGTGCCGTTCCGCGACGGCCAGCAGCTCTATCCGATCGTGGCGGTGGCCGCCGATGGGGAGCAGCGCCGCAACATCACGCTCGAATTCCGCCGCAACACCCCCGAAGCCCATGTGAACACGCTCGAGGAAGCGGTACCGGAGTGGTTCTGATCCCTGCGGCCTAGCTGCCCTCCGCCCAGCGCAGCAGCGACTCCAGCCCCGCTTCCGAGCCTGGCCACACCGGAGTGACGCTGCGCTCGAGCGCCGTGATCGGCTCCAGCATCTCCAGCTGGCGCTCGATCACGGACCCATCAGCATCCGAGGGGTCGCCGCCGCGGCGGCGCCGACTCTCCACCCGCTGCCGGGCCTGCTCCGGATCAACCGCGCAGACGAGCACACCAAAGCGGGCGCCGCAGCTCCGGGCCAGGCCGCCAAACAGTTGGCGCTGCTGGCGCTTCAGGAAGGTGGCATCCACCACCACATCCAGCCCGGCTGCCAGGGCGGCGGCGGCGCAGCGGCAGAGGCGCTCCTCATACAGCCAACGACTCACCCCGGGGTCATAGAGCGCGTCGGGCCGGACGGGCTGCGCGGTGTAGGGCTCGCCCCACAGTCCGAAACGCCGCTTGCGCTCGACATCGGATCGCAGGGTGATCCAACCCCGACGGGCTGCGAGCTGGGCAGCCCAGTGGCTCTTTCCGCTTCCGGAGATGCCGTGGGTGATCAGCAGCGCCGGCCGCCGCGGCCGAATCACGGTCTGGGCAAAAGCCAGGTAGGAGGCCAGCTCCCCCGCACCAGAAGGAGCGGACTCCAAGGGAGCAGCCCCCCGGGTCTGCTGCAGACGCAAGGCCGTGACCTTGGCACGGACCAGGGCCCGATAGAGGCGGTACCAGGTCCACAACGCCAGACCCTCGTAATCGCCACTGCGCTCGAGCCAACGGGCCAGCAGAGTGCTGGCGGCCCCGTGCTGGCCGCCGTGCTGCAAATCCATGGCAGCGAAGGCAAGATCGCTCACCACATCGATCCAGCGCAGCTCCGGGCTGAATTCAAGGCAGTCGAACACCTCGATCCGCCCTGCCAGCAGGGCCATGTTGCCGCCATGCAGATCGCCGTGGCATTCGCGCACCCGCCCCTGCTGCTTGCGGCGCCGAAACAGCGGCAGCAGCCGCTGGGCCTCAGCCTCGCTCCAGCTGCGCAGGGCGGCCACCACGGGCGGATCGACCCCACAGCGCTCCAGCACGACCAGGTTGGCCAGCGCCGGCTCGATCACCGCCGAGGGCTCTCCCCAGGGCTGGCCGGCCTCGGCCACAGCGGCCCGGGCATGAAATGCAGCCAGGCCATCGGCCAGCGCTGAGAAGGCCTCGGCAGGCACCGCCCCGCGCGCCAGGGCCGCCGGCAGCAGGGCGCTCTGGGGAAAGCGACGCATCTTCAGCGCCACCTCGATCACCGGCCCGTCGCCCGCGAAGCTGGCGCACTCGCGCGGTCCGTGGATCGGCACCACCTCCAGGTAGAGATCGGGGGAGAGCCGGCGGTTGAGGCGCAGCTCCTCAGCGCAGAACCAGGCGCGGCGCTCCTGGGTGCTGAAGTCAACAAAGCCGAGATGGACCGGCTTCTTGATCTTGTACGCCAGCGGACCGGCCAGCAGGATCCAGGAGATGTGGGTTTCCAACAGCTCCACGCGCTCCGGAGCCGGCCGGTGGGCCTCAGGCCGAAGCAGGGCGGCGATCAGCAGATCCATGCCGCTCCAGGGAAGGGCAAGCGGCTTCGGGTCACGGGGCCGCGGCAGGGATGGTTTCAGTATCTCGCGGGCCGCTACCTAGAGTCGACGGTTGTCGAGGTCGCGTGCGCCCCCTGCCCTCCCGCCTGTTGGCTACGGGCAGCGCCGGACTGGCGCTGCCGCTTGCCGCCGCGCCCCCACCTCTGCCGCCATTGCCCCCCCCGCCTCCGCTGCGCGCGCCGGCCCCCTCTTCAGCCCCGGCTCCGGCTCCGGCTCCAACCCCGGCGCGACGGGTGCGGGCTGCCCGCGTGCTCTCGGTGCGCAACGGCCAGGAGCTGCGGGTGCAGATCGCCGGCAACGAGCTGCCCCGCCGGGTGCGCCTGGCCTGCCTGCAGGCCCCCCGCCCGGGCCAGGTGCCCTGGTACCAGGAGGCCCAGCGCCGCTTGAGCAGCCTGCTGCCGGTGGGCAGCGAGGTGAGCCTGGAGCTGCGCGGGCGCGATGTGTTCAACCGGGAGGTGGCGCTGGTGCGCCGCAACGGCCGCGATGTGGCGATCCCGCTGCTGGAGGAGGGGGCAGTGTTCCGGTACGACGGCCTGCCCGGCGGCTGTGAAGACCTCAATTACCAGGCGCTGGAAGGATTGGCGCGCCGGCGTGGACTGGGGATCTGGGGCCCTCAGGGTGGCATCGAACGGCCCTGGGTGCTGCTCGAGCAAGCGGGCGACCCCTCGGCCGAGCCCTGAAGGCCCCCGCATCACGCGGATCGAGGTTGCCGCAATGGCCGACTGGGCTCCGCCGTGGAGCCGAATCGGGCCAGGAACGGACCCAGCGGCAGCGGCGCCGCGCACGCCTGCCAGCCCCGCCGCGGGCCGCACCAGGTCCAGCCCGCCACCCGCAGCACCGGCCGCTGCACCGGGCCGCAGACGATGCGGTAGCGATGGCTGCCGGCCCGTCCCCCGGGGGGCAGCAGGCCCCATGGCTGGGGCAGGGGCTGGCCATCCCCCTGCTGGCGCAGGAACGCTGCCAGCAGGGCAGCCGGTGCGGCGGAGGGCCCCACGGCCGCCTGGGCGCGCCGCAGGCGCCGCGCCAGGCCCGCCGGATCCCCCCCCGCCCCCAGCTGCAGATGCAGCGGCCCCCAGCCGGGAAAGCCGAGAAAGCTCACAAGGGCAGGGCAGGACATCGGTCGGGCACAGGGTTCCCTGCTCCAGTGCCACCCCCTGGCAAAGTGAGCCGAAACCCAAGCGCCCGTCAGCGTCCCGCGCCATGAACAGCCCAGAAAACCGGCGTCCCGCCTGGCTGAACTGGCTGATCCTGGCGGCCTTCCTCTGGTCGTCGTGGCAGCTGGCGGGTCTATGGGCGGCCCGGCTCCACGGCTGAAGCCGTCGCCACAGGGCCGCCAGCGAAGCCTGGGAGGCGCCTAGAGCAGCGGCGGCGGCGCTCGCCCCGGTTCCGCCTGGCCAGACCACGCCCCCCGGGCTACAGGGCGGGAAGGCGGGCCCACCACCGCCTCGGGGGCACGGCCGGGCACCAGGGCACGCCAGAGGCGCACGGCGCTGCCGGCCAGGGCCAACAGCGCCAGCAGCGCCAACAGCACCACCGCCAGAACCGCCCCCAGCTGCAGCAGACCAAGAGCCAGCCGGCTCAGCCCGCCGATCACGTTGGCCAGGGCATGGCTCACCAGCAGCAGGGCATCGAGACGGTCCGGGATGCGCACCAGGGCGGCCAGGATCCCCACACCCACCGCCCCCAACAGCAGCCCCATGCCCACCTGGCGCAGCCGGCCCACCCGTCGCCGCCGTCGCCCGCGGGCGCGGCGCAGGATCGGGCCCGCGGCGGCGGGCGACCCGTCTGGACGGGGCAGATGCAGGGACACGGGCGGGCGGGGCATCGGGCCTCAGAGATCGAGCGCGTAGCCCGCGCTGCGCATCCAGCGCTCGAACTCGATCAGCACCAGCTCGTTGGGGCAGTCGATCAGCGAAAGGGCATCCACCGTGCAATCGCCCTGGCCGCCGTGGTGCAGCGAGATGTGAAAGCGCTCGCCGCTGAGGCCGCACACCTCCGGGTCGCTGCGCACCACCACATCGAGAGCAGCGCCGAGGCGGGCCACCCGGCGGCGCAGATCCGACCAGCTCATCGTCATCGGAACCGGGGCGCGTCGCAGACCACAGTGCTCGCGGCTCGCCCTGGCGTCAACCGCCGCCACCCCATGCTCAGGGCGTGCGTGGCGGAGCCGACGCGGGCGTCTTGGCGGGGGTGGCGTCGGGGGGAAGCGGGGGTGGCGGCTGCAACCAGGCCACCGCGGCGGTCAAGCCGAGGGCGGCGGCGCCCCCCACCAGGCCTGCCAGACGCTGCGGCAGGGGGGTGCGCTCCTGCACCTCCCGCGCCCGCAGCGGCCGCGCCGATGGCACGGGCAGCGCCACCTGCAGGCGCGGATCGAGGCGCAACCGATCGAGCACCCGCACCAGATCCGCCAGCTCCGCGTCGTCGAGCCGGAGCTCCAGGGGATCAACGCCGGGCTGGCTGCTTCGCAGCAACAGGTGGTGGCTGCCGTCGGACCCGGGCACGATTTCGGCCGGATCCTCGTCGCGGCCAACGCGGCGAGGCACGCCGCTGATCAGCAGCCGGGCGTAGGGAAGCACTACCTGCAAAATCGCCTGCAGGTGTTCGCGCCGCCCCTCCAGCTCCTCAGGCCGGCCCACCCAGGCCAGGCTCCAGCCGGTGATGATGCCCACGGCATCGCCCCCCTGGCCAGCGGAGAGATCAGGCAGGCCCTCCAGGGTGAGACGACAGCTCTGCTGGTCGTACTGGAGGCTTTTCTTCATCGAGGAAGCGGTGGAAAACATCGTGCCCTCAGCCGTCCGCATCCTGGAGGCTGGCCCCCAGCCGCTCCACGCCGCCGTGGCCGGCGGCCAGGGCCAGGGTCTGGATCAGCTGGCGCAGCTGGGGGGCCTCCGGCCCCGCCTCCAGCAGGCGCTGCACGCCGCTGCGTCGGGGGTTCATCCGCTCCCGCACCAGCTCCTGGAGCCGCCTGGCGAACAGGCCCCAGCGCTCCCGGGTGACGGCCTCCGGCTCGCTGCTGGAGAGCAGCTGGTGCAGCATCGGATAGAGCCGATCGGCCATCACGCAGAGAATGCGGATCAGAGCATCACTCTCCGTGGGGTCCAGGCTGCCGCGGCGGAAATTGCGGCGCAAGGGGTTGTGGCAGCGGCGTTTCCACAGCTCCACCCGGTTGGGGAAGAGGCTGCCGTAGCCCAGCTGGCCGCAGATCCACACCATCGCCTCGCCACCGTTGTAGTCGAGAGCTTCCACAGAAAGCAGCAGCAGATCGAGCCGCTCGAGGCCGCGCCGCGAGAGCGGCCGGGCCGGGGGGGCCTGGGAAGGAGCTTCGGAGACGGCGGTCTGAACCATGGCTGCGATACTGCCAGCACTGGCGGCCATCCGTCGACCGCCCGAGCGATCCCATCCCCCGCGAGGAGGCCTGCCGATGAGCGCGGACAACGAACCGGCGACGCCGCTCGACCTGCGCGCCCGGGTGCGCGAGATCCCCGACTTCCCCAAGCCCGGCATCCTTTTCCGCGACATCAGCCCGCTGCTGCGTGAACCGGAGGCCTGGGCGGAGGTGGTGCGCGGCCTCGGCGCGATCTGCGACAAGCTGCAGCCCGAGCTGATTGTGGGCATCGAGAGCCGGGGCTTCATCGTCGGCGTCGCCCTGGCTACCGCCCGCGGCATCGGCTTTGTGAAGGCCCGCAAGCCCGGCAAGCTGCCTCCGCCGGTGGTCGGGGTGGAATACGAGCTGGAGTACGGCAGCGACAAGCTCGAAATCCTCAGCGATGGCTACGACCATCGTCCACGGGTGCTGATCGTCGACGACCTGCTGGCCACCGGCGGAACCGCAGCGGCCTGCGCCGAGCTGGTGCGCCAGGTGGGCGGGGAGCTGTGCGGCTTCGCGTTCGTGATCGAGCTGGCCGAGCTCGGCGGCCGCAACCGCCTGCCTGAGGGGGTGCCGGCGGAGTCGCTGATCGTCTACTGAGCCGCGGATGGGCGCTGGAACGGCCAGCCGCCTCAGAGGTTCTGGTCCTGCCAGGCGAGCACGGCATCCAGTTGCTCCAGGCTGATCAACCCGAAACGCCACAGCACCACGGGCAACGGCGCCTGCTCGACCTGGGCCTGGCGCAGTCCCAGGTCGAGCGCGCTCTCCGTCAGCCCGATCGAGCCGCGCAGAAAGCGCAACAGGCTCTCCGGCGGGGGCGGCTGGGGAGTGCTGCTGATCACCATGGGCTGGGCCCGAATGCGCTCACGGTGCCGCCGACGGCAGGGGCCGGCAAGGGCCGTGGGTCATCACGCCCAGGGCCAGGCGCCGCAGCGGCTCGCTGCCAGCCAGGGCCGCCAGGGCCAGGCGGCGCAGCGGCAACAACAGCGGCTGACGGTTGGAGAACAATCGCACCAGCAGGTCGGTGGCGAGCAGGGTGAGCAACAGATCGGGCCAGCGGCGACGGGCGTAAGCCGCCGCCAGGCGGCTGGGCGGCAGGCGACCCGCGGTGGTTCGCACGGCGAGCCGGTGCAGCACCTCCACATCCCGCCAGCAGAGATTGAGGCCCTGGCCACCCACCGGGTGGCAGCGGTGGGCGCTCTCGCCCACGAGCACGGTGTGGCCCCGCTGCAGGCGGCGGGCCAGCTCCAGGCCCACCGGGAACGCGCGCGGGCGGTCGAGCAGGGTGTCGGGCTGGAGGCGATCGGGCAGGGCGGCGGCCAGGCGGTCGAGGAAGGCGGGACCGTCGAGGGACTCCAGCTGCCGGCAGCGGCCGGCCGGTGCGCTCCACACCAGTTGGGCGCGCCGCTCCCCCAGCGGCAGCACGGCGAAGGGACCCTCGGGCCGCAGCAGCTCCCAGGCCTCGTCGGCACGACTGCCGCGCAGCTCCACCTGGACGGTCAGGCAGGCCTGGCGGTAAGGCCAGCGCCACTGGCCGATGCCGAGGGCCTGGCGGGTGGGCGAGGCAGGTCCGTCGGCGGCGACGAGAAGGTCGGCAGCAAGTTCGGCGGCGTGGTTGCCCGGACGGGTCGCAACAGGCTCACCAAGGACCATTCGCACCTTTGGATCAGCATCGAGGGCCTGCAGGAGCCCCTGCATCAGCGGGCCGTGCAGCGCGATCCAGCCCAGCGCACCGCCGCTGCGGGCCACCAGGTCCGCCCCCAGATCCGGGCTGGAGAAGGCGGCATCTGCGCCGCTGCCCAGATCGAGGAGCTGCAGATGGCAGAACGGAACCAGCGATGGCTGCAAGGCCGACCAGAGGTCGAGCCGGCGCAGCAGACGGCGGCTGGAGTGGGTGAGCGCATAGGCCCGGCTGCGGGCCAGCAGGGCTTTGCGCTCGAGCGGATCGTGCAGGCTCACCTGCCAGCCGGCCTGGGCCAGGGCGAGGGCCGTGAGCGCGCCGGTGGGACCGGCACCGTGAACGCGGGCATGCAGCGGGGCGGTCATGGCGGCGGGGGGCGATGGGCCGCAGGCGCCAGAAAAAAGCCGCAGCACATTGTGCTGCGGCCAGGGGCGAGGGGCCGGATCGTGGATCAGCCGAGGCCAAGCAGGCCGCGGGTGAAGGCCTCGCCGCCGAGGGCGAATTCCGTGGCCAGCAGGGCGACGAACCCGAGCATCGCCATGCGGCCGTTCAGCTTTTCAGCACGCTCGTGGAAACCCCAGCCGTTTTCGGAGCTGACGACTTCCATGCGGGGCTCGGTGGCGAAGGCGTTGAGGCGGCCGCCGTCTTCGGTGGTGACCTGGGCGCCGCGGATGGTGGGGGACTGCGTCATGGACTTGCCTTTTGCGATGTGTTGCCTGAAGTGTAACGCAATGTTGCGACCTGGCGGCGCTCTCAGCGCAGGCGCCGCGCGCACAGCTCCTCGAACGCTGGCCGCAGCAGATAGGGGTACTCCCCAACCCAGAGCTTCAACTGCGGCAGCCAGGCGTCACTCAGGGCTCCGACCCGGCTGAAGTCACGTCGCTCGCTCAACACCAGGCACCGCACCACCATCCCCCGCCGGATCCGCTCATGCGTCTTCTCCAGCTGGAAGCGAACCTGCCCCAGGTAACCGTCCTCGTCCTCCAGCTCCAGGCACAACCAGGTGCGGCGGTTCTCCACGAGCTCCAGGCGGCCCGAACGGTCGGCCTGCTCCCGCCTCTCCTCCACCACCTCCCGCGTGAACAGGTCGGCCACCTGCCCCTCGAAGATCGCCGCCGCCGGGTAGCGCCGCAGGCCGGCATTGCGGCGGCCCGCCTCCACGATCGGCCCCCAAAGCAGGTACAGCACCGTGACCACGCCCGCCACCAGCCACAGGGCCGAATAGCGGCTGTTGAACGCCAGCGTCTGGCTCACCAGCAGCAACACAACCCCCCCGATCACCGAGACCAGCACCCGCTGCAGCAGCTTGCGGGGGTCGCCGCAGCAGGCGTTGAACTGGGGGCCCGTGGCCACCGCCGGGATCAGGCGCTGCAGTTCCCCGGGACGAAGCGGAATCAACATGGCGGCGTCACAGCAGCCGCTCCAGCCCATACACCAGCCCCTCCAGCGCCCGAACGCGGCGGATCACCAGCAACACCCCCGGCATGTAGGCGCTGCGGTCGATCGTGTCGTGCCGAAGCGTGTAAGTCTCTCCGGGGGCGCCGAACAGCACCTCCTGGTGGGCCACCAGGCCCGGCAGGCGCAGCGAGTGCAGGCGCAGGCCGCTCTCGCGCCGCCCGCCGCGGCAACCGGCCAGGCTTTCGTGCTCCGCCACCTGCGGCTCGTTGAAGGTCTTGCCCAACTCTTCGATCAGCTCGGCGGTCTTGAGGCAGGTGCCGCTGGGGGCGTCGGCCTTGCGGTTGTGGTGCAGCTCGGTGAGCTCGCAGAAGTCGTAGAAGCGGGCGGCGGCGGCGGCGGCCTGCTGCAGCAACACCATGCCCACCGAGAAATTGGGGATCACGGCGCCCCCCACGCCCGCCTTGGCGGCGAAGCTCGCCAGATCCTCCAGCTGCTCAGGGCTGAGGCCGGTGGTGCCGATCACCGGATGCACCCCGTAGGCGATCGCGGCGCGGGTGTGCTCGTACACGACCGAGGGATGGGTGAAATCCACCAGCACAGCCCCCTGTCCCGGACCCGCCTGCCGCACCGCCTGGCTGGCCTGGCAGAGGGTGCCTTCCAGATCGGCGGTGAGCGCCACCTCCAGCTCCCCGAGCCCCAGCGCCAGTCCCACATCCTCGCCCTCTCGCCCGGGGGTGGTGTCCACGGCGCCCACCAGGCTGCAGTCCGGCGCGGCCACCACGCTGCGCACCACCTCCGCCCCCATCCGCCCGAGGGCGCCGGCCACCACGACCGCAATGGGCCGCTCGGGAGCGGACGGGGCGTTGGCGTCGGACATCAGCGCGGGGCGGCCTTGGCCGAGCCTATGTGGCCGCAGCCGTCAGAGCCGACCCAGGCTGCCCGACTCGGGGGCTCCGATTCGCGGCGCCTGGCTCTGCTGCGTAGGCTTCGTGTCATTGCGCACAGATCGGCTCGCATGTTCACGCAGGTTCGCTCCGCCAACCGCCGGGTCGTTCCCGAAACCCCCGGTGACCGGGCCGTGATGCGGGCCGTCTACGTGGTGCTCGAGCCCCAGTACCAGAACGCCCTCACCCAGGCCGCCACCAGTCTCAACGACCAGAACGGCCCGCTGGCGATCGAACTGAGCGGCTACCTGATTGAGGAGCTGCGCGACCCGCAGAACTACGCCGATTTCTGCAACGACGTCGCCCAGGCCGACGTGTTCATCGCCTCGCTGATCTTCATCGAGGATCTGGCCCAGAAGGTGGTGGAGGCCGTGGCGCCCCACCGCGACCGCCTCAAGGCCGCAGTGGTGTTCCCCTCGATGCCCGAGGTGATGCGCCTCAACAAGCTGGGCACCTTCTCGATGGCCCAGCTGGGGCAGAGCAAGAGCGCGATCGCCGGTTTCATGAAGAAGCGGAAGGAGGCCGGCGGCGCCGGCTTCCAGGACGCGATGCTCAAGCTGCTCAACACCCTGCCCACGGTGTTGAAGTACCTGCCGGTGGAAAAGGCGCAGGATGCCCGCTCCTTCATGCTGAGTTTTCAGTACTGGCTGGGCGGCACCCCGGACAACCTGCGCAACTTCCTGTTGATGCTGGCCGACAAGTACGTCTTCCCCCGTGGGGAGGACGGCCGGCCGGCCCTGGAGGTGGCCGAGCCGGTGGTGTTCCCCGATCTGGGCATCTGGCACCCGCTGGCCCCGGCGATGTTCGAGGACATCAAGGAGTACCTCAACTGGAGCGCCAGCCGCAGCGATCTCAGCGAAGCGGCTCGCAACGGTCCGGTGATCGGTCTGGTGCTGCAGCGCAGCCACATCGTCACCGGCGATGAAGCCCACTACGTGGCCGTGATCCAGGAGCTGGAGTATCGCGGCGCCACCGTGATTCCGGTGTTCTGCGGCGGGCTCGACTTCACCCGGCCCGTGAACGCCTTCTTCTTCGATCCCCTCAACCCCGAAGTGCCCCTGGTGGATGGGGTGGTCTCCCTAACCGGCTTCGCGCTGGTGGGCGGCCCGGCCCGCCAGGATCACCCCAAGGCGATCGAGGTGCTCAAGAAGCTCAACCGCCCCTACATGGTGGCGCTGCCCCTGGTGTTCCAGACCACCCAGGAATGGGAGGAGAGCGATCTGGGACTGCACCCGGTGCAGGTGGCCCTGCAGATCGCCATCCCCGAGCTCGATGGCGCCATCGAGCCAATCGTGCTCAGCGGTCGCGACGATGCCACCGGCAAGGCCCACACCCTGCAGGATCGGGTCGACGCGATCGCCGAGCGGGCGATCCGCTGGGCTTCGCTGCGCATCAAGCCCCGCGCCGAGAAGAAGCTGGCGATCACCGTGTTCAGCTTCCCCCCGGACAAGGGCAACGTTGGCACCGCCGCCTATCTCGACGTGTTCGGCTCCATCCACCGCGTGATGGAGGAAATGCGCGCCAAGGGGTACAACGTGGGTGATGTGCCCCGCAGCTCCAAGGAGCTGATGGAGGCGGTGCTGAAAGATCCCGAAGCGATCGAGGGGGCGCCGGAGCTGGCGATCGCCCACCGGATGAGCGTGGCCGAATACGAGCGGCTCACCCCCTACTCGGTACGACTCGAGGAGAACTGGGGCAAACCCCCCGGCAATCTCAACTCCGATGGCACCAACCTGCTCATCTACGGGCGTCACTTCGGCAACGTGTTTGTTGGCGTGCAGCCCACCTTCGGCTACGAGGGGGATCCGATGCGCCTTCTGTATTCACGCAGCGCCAGTCCTCACCACGGCTTTGCCGCCTACTACACCTATCTCGAGAAGGTGTGGGGCGCCGATGCGGTGCTTCACTTCGGCACCCACGGCTCGCTGGAGTTCATGCCCGGCAAGCAGATGGGCATGAGTGAAACCTGCTATCCCGATTCGCTGATCGGCTCGCTTCCCAACCTCTACTACTACGCCGCCAACAACCCCAGCGAAGCCACGATCGCCAAACGCCGCGGCTATGCCGAAACGATCAGCTACCTCACGCCGCCTGCAGAAAACGCAGGGCTCTATAAGGGGCTCAAGGAGCTGGGCGAACTGGTGGGCAGCTACCAGCAGCTGCGGGAGGGAAGCCGCGGCGTGCAGATCGTGAACGCGATCGTGGAAACGGCACGCCAGTGCAACCTCGATAAAGACGTGACCCTGCCCGACGGGGATGCCGCCGCGCTCGACCTCGACGCCCGCGATGGCGTGGTGGGAGCGGTGTACCGCCAGCTGATGGAGATCGAGAGCCGTCTGCTGCCCTGTGGCTTGCACACGATCGGCAAGCCGCCTACCGCCGAGGAGGCAATCGCCACGCTGGTGAACATCGCCGCGATTGAGCGCGAGGAGGAGGGCATCCGCTCCCTGCCGGCTCTGCTGGCCGAATCGCTCGGGCGCACCATCGCGGATGTCTACCGCGGCAACGACGCCGGCGTTCTGGCTGATGTGGAGCTCAACCGCCACATCACCGAAACCTGCCGAGCCGCGGTGGGGGCGATGGTGCGCGAGGTCACTGGCTCCGACGGCCGGGTGACGCTGCGACGCAACTTCGGCTGGCTCTTCGAGCTGCTGGAGCGCTTCGGGCTGCGCCTGCCCAGTCCCTGGCTGGCCGCCTGCCGCCAGAACGGTTTCCCCGCGGTGGACCCCGCTGAACTCGACAAACAGTTCGCTTACCTGCGCTTCTGCCTTGAACAGGTATGCGCCGACCAGGAGATGGGCAGCCTGCTGCGCGCGCTGGATGGCGAGTATGTGATCCCCGGTCCCGGCGGCGATCCGATCCGCAACCCCGGGGTGCTCCCCAGCGGCAAGAACATTCACGCCCTCGACCCCCAGGCAATCCCCACCCGCGCCGCCATCGCCGCCGCCAAGGTGGTGGTCGACCGGCTGATCGAACGGCAGAAAGCCGAGCAGGGCAGCTGGCCGGAAACCATCGCCTGCGTGCTCTGGGGTACCGACAACATCAAAACCTACGGCGAATCCCTGGCCCAGATCCTTTGGTTCATTGGTGTGCGGCCCATGCCCGATTCGCTCGGCCGGGTGAACAAGCTGGAACTGATCCCGTTGGAAGAGCTCGGCCGACCGCGCATCGATGTGGTGGTCAACTGCTCCGGCGTGTTCCGCGACCTGTTCATCAACCAGATGGCCCTAATCGATCAGGGCGTGAAGATGGCGGCCGAGGCCGAAGAGCCCGAGGCGATGAACTTCGTGCGCAAGCACGCGCAGGAACAGGCACAAGCCCAGGGCATCACGCTGCGTGACGCCGCTACGCGCGTGTTTTCCAACGCCAGCGGCAGCTATTCGTCAAATGTCAACCTGGCTGTGGAGAACAGCAGCTGGGAGGAGGAGGGCGAACTGCAGGAGATGTACCTCTCCCGCAAGACCTTCGCCTTCAACGCCGACAACCCGGGCGAGATGAATCAGAATCGCGAAGTGTTTGAATCGGCCATGAAAACCGCCGACGTCACTTTCCAGAATCTCGACTCTGCTGAGATCTCCCTCACGGATGTCAGCCACTACTTCGATTCCGATCCCACCAAGCTGATTGCCACCCTGCGCGACGACGGCAAGGCGCCATCCAGCTACATCGCTGACACAACAACCGCCAACGCCCAAGTGCGCTCACTCAGCGAAACAATCCGCCTCGATTCACGCACCAAGCTGCTCAATCCCAAATGGTACGAGGGCATGCTCAATAGCGGCTACGAGGGGGTGCGCGAGGTAGCCAAGCGCCTCAACTTCACCCTCGGCTGGAGCGCTACCAGCGGCCAGGTCGACAACTTCGTGTACGAGGAGGCCAATAACACCTTCATCAACGACCCGGAGATGCGGCAACGCCTCATGGATCTGAACCCCCACAGCTTCCGCCGCATCGTCGGCACGCTGCTGGAGGTCAATGGTCGCGGGTACTGGGAAACCTCCAGCGAAAACATCCAACAACTGCAAGAGATCTACCAGGAGATTGAAGATCGAATTGAAGGGGTGAACCAGGCCTGACGCTCGTCACATACCCCTCCAAGTAGATACAAAAAAGGGGGCGGTGACCCCCTTCTTTTTTTACTCGCTAGACATTTGCCAGCCGGCTGGTTTCAGCTGTTCCCAGCCTGAGCCAGTTGAACAGGAATGCGCGGGACAGGGAAACCAGCGCCGCCGAGAGTATCCGCAATCACCCGGTTTGTGTCGAAATAAACCTGCCAGTAGTTACTGGTGTGGGTGTAAGGGCGCACCGCCAGGCGTGGACCACGCTCGGTGAAGGTGAGAAGCTCCACATCGGGATCCATACCCGGGTATTGGTTGGGTACTGCCTTCACAGCCTCCTTCAGGAGACCGATCGCCTTAGCCACATCCGCACTGCTGTCAAGCTGGGCTTCCAGATCAACACGCCGGTAGGGGTGGGTGGAGTAGTTGACGATCGTATCGCCGAAGAACTTAGAGTTGGGAATGATGTGACGGACATTGTCGGGCGAGAGCACCGAGGTGACAAACATTCCAATTTCCTCAATGGTGCCTGTTACCCCACCAGCGGTGACAAAATCACCCACGTTGGCCGGGCGGAACAACTGGAGGAAAACGCCGGCTGCGAAGTTGCCAAGCATGCCGCTCCAGGCGGCACCGATCGCGACACCGGCACCGGCGAGAAGGGCGGCGAAGCTGGTGGTTTGAACACCAAAGAATCCAAGGATCGCAACCGCCAGCACGACGCGCAGCAGCGCACCGAGGATGTTGATCAGGAAGCCGATCAGGGTGGGATCAAGATTGCCCTTGGCAAAAGCGCGTCGAAGCACCTTGAGGGCGACCCGGATCAACCAGGTACCCACGATCCATAGGGCAACGGCTCCGGCAAGCTTGAACAGAAATGGAATCAGAATTGTCGCCACCATTGAGGGATTGGCAACAATCGCCGCGGGCTCAGGAAGAAGTGGGGGAGAGGCTGGAGCAGCCATGCAGAAAAGGATTTGGTTCGCTCCTTACCTTGACCATTGTTCTGGGCGATGTCAACGGAGAGATCAACAGGAATGCTGGTTTGCCTGCGGCGCCCGCCACAGCGCCTCCGCCATCCGCGCCGTCTGCATGATCGGGCCCACGTCGTGCACCCGCAGCACGGCGGCCCCGGCCGCGATCGCCCGGCAGCACACCGCCGCTGTGCCCCACAGCCGCGCCCGCGGTCGGGGCTCGTCCAGCACGGCGCCGATGAAGCGCTTGCGCGAAGGCCCCACCAGCAGTGGGAAGCCCTCCGCCGCCAGCGTCTCCAGGCCATCGAGCAGCTGCAGGTTCTGGGCCACGGTCTTGGCGAAGCCCAGGCCAGGATCCCAGAGCAGCTGCTGCGTCCTCATCCCCGCCGCCAGCGCGCGATCGGTGGCGCGCCGCAGTTCATCGCGCACGTCGCTCACCACATCTCCGTAGGTGGCCTGGCGGTCCATCGTGCGGCTGTCGCCGCGGCTGTGCATCAACACATAGGGGCAATCGGCAGCCGCGGCCAGGGACAGGATCGCCGGATCGCGCCGACCACCGCTGACGTCGTTGATCCAGTCGGCGCCGGCCGCCAAAGCGGCCTCCGCCACGGGCGCGTGGAAGGTGTCCACCGAGAGGGGGAGCGCCGGCAGGGCCCCTCGGATCGCCTGCAGCGCGGGCAGCAGCCGGGCGATCTCCGCCCCTGGCCCGATCTCCTCGGCTCCGGGCCGGGTGCTCTGCGCCCCCAGATCCAGGAGATCGGCCCCCTGGCGGTGCTGCCGGCAGGCCTGCGCCAGGGCGGCTTCCGGCGCCAGACAGAGGCCGCCATCACTGAAGGAATCGGGGGTGATGTTGATCACCCCCATCACAGCAGTGCGCCTCCCCCAAGGAAAACGCGCGGCGACAGACTCAGGCGGCAACGGGAACCGGCTGATAGTTGCAGATGCGCGCGAAGCCCACCGGGTCAAGGGAGGCGCCACCCACCAGCACGCCGTCGATCTCGGTCTGGGCCATCAGCTGGTCGATCGTGGCCGGGGTCACCGAGCCGCCGTACTGCACGATCACATCCGGGTTGCCGACCCAGCCGCGGACCAGCCCACAGACCCGGTTGGCCTCCTCGGCGGCGCAGGTCTTGCCGGTGCCGATCGCCCAGATCGGTTCATAGGCAACGATCAGCCGCAGCGGGTCGACCCCCTCGATGCCCTGCTCCAGCTGGCGGTGGATCACGCGCTCGGTCTCCCGCGCCTCACGCTGATCGAGGCTTTCGCCCACGCACAGAATCGGGATCAGGCCGTGGCTCTGGGCGGTGCGGGCGCGCAGATTGATCTGCTCATCGCTCTCGCTGTAGTACTTGCGGGGCTCGCTGTGGCCCACGATCGTATGGCTGACGCCGTGTTCGATCAGCATCGGCGCCGACACCATGCCGGTGTAAGCCCCCTTCTCCTCCCAGTGCACGTTCTGGGCGGCGATCTCCACCCCGGCACCCGCCAGGTGGCGGCACAGAGTGGGGATGGCGGTGAAGGGGGGGGCGATCACCACCTGGCGGTCGCTGGGCAGCCGCTCGATCAGCGGGCGGAAGGCGGCGGCGTACGCACGCGTTTCGGCGCACGTCATGTTCATCTTCCAGTTGCCTGCGATCACGGCCTTGCGCACCGGCGTCCGCCCCCGACGAAGAGTGATGGCCACGCTAATGGGTGACGGTCACCAGCACCTCACGGCCATCGAGGCTGACCACATCACCGGGATGCA
Organism: Synechococcaceae cyanobacterium; assembly: GCA_046340895.1. Taxonomy (GTDB): domain Bacteria; phylum Cyanobacteriota; class Cyanobacteriia; order PCC-6307; family Cyanobiaceae; genus Cyanobium. The sequence goes on from JBKDSQ010000074.1 coordinate 22,613, forward strand.
CCTGGCGGCCACGGCGGGTTTCGATGGCATCGTTGACCCGCACATCACCGTTCTGGATCCGCTGCTTGGCCTCGCCGCCGGTGGCGGCCAACCCCTGCCATTTGAGGAACTGATCAAGCTTCAGGGGACAGGGGCCGCAAACCGGCCCCGGCGTAGGGTGCCCCGATGCTCGCACCCTCGCCGGCCGGCTTCCGCAGGCTGTGGCCGCTGCTGAAGCCCCATCGGCGCAACCTGCTCGCCGGTGGCTTGTGCATCGTCATCTTTGTGGCCAGTTTTCCGCTGCTGGCCTGGCTGGCGGGCCAGCTGATCCCGGCCATCGGCGGCGGCGGCATTGGCAAGGTGTTGCGCACGGTCGGCCTGGCGCTGGCGGTGTTCCTCGTGCAGAAAACGGCCCAGTTCGGCCAGGACACGCTTCTGGCCGATCCGGCCCTGCACGTGAGCCAGGAGCTGCGCCAGCGCCTGTTCGCCCGGCTGCAGCGTCTGGACTTCGGCTCGTTGGAGAAGCTCTCCGCCGGCGACCTCACCTACCGTCTCACCGAAGACGCCGACCGGGTCGGCGAGGTGATCTACAAAACGATCCACGACAGCACCCCAAGCGCCCTGCAACTGGTGGTGGTGCTGGGCTACATGGTCTGGCTCGACTGGCCCCTGGCCCTGGCCACCGTTCTGCTGGCCCCGTTCGTGGCCTTGCTGGTGAGTGCCTTCGGCGCCCGCGTGATGCGCGCCGCTGAGCGCAGCCAGAAGCAGGTGAGCGAGCTTGCGTCCCTTCTGGGCGAGGCGATCGGTGCCTTGCCACTGGTGCGGGCCTACGCGGCCGAACCGTGGCTGCAGCGCCGCTTCAACGAAGAGGTGGATCTGCACCGCCGTGCCCGCTCCCGCACGATGCGCCTGCTGGCCCAGCAGCACCCGGTGGTGGGCTTCATCGAGGCCTTCGGCATCCTGGCGGTGCTGGTGATCGGCGCCGCCCGCATCCAGGCGGGCGGGCTCAGCAGCCAGGGCTTCAGCGCCTACATGGCCGCCCTGCTGATGCTGATCGACCCGATCTCCCACCTCACCACCAACTTCAACGAGTTCCAGCAGGGGCAGGCCTCGCTGCGTCGGCTGCGGGCGATCGAGGCGGAGCCTGTGGAGCCCCCCGACCGTCCGGACGCCGAACCCCTCAAGCAGGTGCGCGGGAGCCTGCGGCTGGAAGGGGTGCGATTCGGCTACGACCCCGCCCAGCCGGTGCTGCACGACCTCAGCCTGGTGGTGGAGCCGGGCCAGGTGGTGGCGCTGGTGGGCCCCTCGGGAGCCGGCAAGAGCACGCTGTTTTCCCTGCTGTTGCGCTTCAACAGCGCCCAGGGCGGGCGGGTGCTGCTCGATGGCCACAACCTGGCCGACCTGCGGGCCCGCGATCTGCGCCAGGCGGTAGCCCTGGTGCCCCAGCAGAGCAGCCTGTTCTCCGGCACGGTGGCCGATGCGATCGCCTTCGGCCGGCCGGCGAGCCGCGAGCAGATCCGTGAGGCGGCCAGGCTGGCCAACGCCGCCGGCTTCATCGAGGCCCTCTCCGATGGCTACGACAGCCGCGTCGAGGAGCGGGGCAGCAACTTCTCCGGCGGTCAGCTGCAGCGGCTGGCCATCGCCAGGGCGGTGCTGGGCGATCCGGCCGTGCTGCTGCTGGATGAGGCCACCAGCGCCCTTGATGCCGAGGCCGAGGAGGCGGTGCAGAGGGGCCTGGCCCAGGCGATGGCGGGGCGCACGGTCCTGGTGATCGCGCATCGCCTCTCCACCGTGCAGGAGGCCGATCGCATCCTGGTGCTGGAGCGGGGCCGCATCGTCGAACAGGGTGACCACAACAGCCTCATGGCCCAGGCAGGTCGCTACCGCGATCTGTGCGAGCGGCAGTTCATCCGCCTGGAGAGCCCTGGACCAGCGGTCGGCAACCGTGGCAGGACGCTTCCCTCTGCCTAGGCTGACGAAGCATTGTCCCAGAACCGTCCGTGGACGCTGAAACCACCCCCCAGCCACCCGTTCTCACCTTTGAGGGCAAGCGCTACGACCTCAACACCCTCCCCGACGACGTCAAGGAGTTGGTGCGGGGCATGCAGGTGGCCGACACCCAGCTGCGCATGCACGAAGACACCCTGAAGGTGCTGGCGGTGGGTCGCCAGTCGATGGCGATGCAGCTCAACCAGCGCCTGCAGTCGGTGCCCCCCCTGCCTTAGGCCAGGGGGCGCAGGTCCTCGAAGCGGAAGGTGGTGAGCACAGGCCCGGCCTCACCCTGGCTGGCCACCTTCCGCTCGGCCAACACCCAGGGGCCGCCGTCCGGCAGGGCCACGAAGGTATCGGTGAAGGCGTTCTCACCGCCGCGGGGAGCACCGCTGGCGGGATCGCTGTATTGGCTGGTGTAGGTGTGGCTGAGGTAACCGGCTCCGGTATCGGTCACGGAGGTGGTGAAGATCGTCACGACCGTGCCGTGGATGTGGCGGTGCACCATCGTCACCACATTGTCTTTGATGCGGTAGCGATCGCCGGCCGCCTTGCCGCCCACGATCACCTCCAAGCCCACCGCATCGGTGTCACCGGCGGTGAAGGTGTTCTCCCCATGGGTCTGGCTGAAGCTGCGACGCACGCGATGGATCGCCACCTCCCACAGCTGGCCGGCGATTTGCTTCTGCACCTCCTCCTCCTCGATGCCCTCGACGGAGGCCTTGAGGTCGGCCCCCACCCGGAAGCGCCCCTCAAGGCGACGATCGCCGCACTCCCACACGCAACGGCCCCCATAACCAGGGAAACCCGGATCCCAGGTGTAGCGGTTCTCGTAGGCAGCCCGGAACTGAACGGTGCAATCGCTACCGGGGAGCGGCAGTGCGGAGGGGGAACTGACCAGCTGGGTCATGGTGGGGTGGGGGTAATGCTGACAACTTTAGGGCGTCAGGCGAAGGGGATGCGTGAAGGATCCAGGCGGCATGGGGCGGAATAGCCCTTGGTTCTGGCGCCGAAAGAGATGGGCAATATAGTTTGCATAATATGGCCTGAAATGCGCCTCATCTTTGTAATGGGTTGCCCCGCAGGTCTGATCCGAGCAGGTGCTGCGATCCACACCATCCCAGAGAATGCGATGCTTGCCGTCCGCCCATTGATACAGAGCGGCAAAGTCTTGGCGGCGGTTGAGCAGAAACGGCCTGGCCTCAACGGAGCAGTTCGGATCGAGCTGGGGCCGAAACCACTGCGGGGTGCAGTAGCCCTCGATCGTCCCCTCCAAGCCTGGAAAGCGAGGGGCGTTGAGGTAGATCACAACAGAGGCTCCCCTGGCCACGAACGCTTCGGCGCTCGCCAGGGTCGCCTCAACGTACGCGGTTCGCGCGGCTTGCAGATCACCCTGAACCAATGGCTTGGCAGGATTGAAATACGCGGTGAGGTAACTGCCCATGAAAACCACATCCCCAGGCTGGACCACCTGGAGTGCCCTTGCTTCTACCTGCCGTTGCCCTTGCAGGCAGCGGCTTCGCGTTGCTTCGTCCTCGGCCGACATGGCATCCAGGGATGGGAAGGGGCAGGCATTCCCCCATACGCCACGGAAGCCGTAGCCGATCTGGCTTGCGAGTGACGAGAGAGCGGGTGCAAATTGCTCGATCTGGCTGTCGCCATAGAGATAGATTGTGGGCTTGCCAGGGGAGGGGTCTCGGCCGCAACGTTGCGCAAACTCCCGCACGGAGCGGGGATCGGAAAAGAGATTGCAGATTGCGGCGGAAGATCCCGCCAATGAAGTGAAGCGATCCTGGATCTCATTGCGACGACCAAGAAACAGGCGATCGGCCAGGAACGAGCCCAATAGGATGAGGAAACTGGCGGATGCGGCCGAAGCGATGGCCGCAAACGCCAGGCTGAGCGCACGTCCGCCAAGCCACTTGCCCTTGCGCAATGGCGTTTCGATGGCGTGAAAACTGATCTTGGCCAGGAGAAAGATCAACAGCAGCTGGAACGGAACCGTCCATGGCGTGATGCCGACCGACCACCGACTCATCACCAGGACCGGCCAATGCCATAAATACAGCGAGTACGAAATCAACCCGGTGCCAACGAGGGGCGGCAAACTCAAGAATTTGTAGGCATAACTGTACTTCGTGGTGACGAGAATCAGAACACCAGTGAGCCCAACACAGGCGATGGTCGCCGGAACGGCCAGGCTGAGTGGGGCCAGAAACGTAGCCAGCAACCCGATCAGAGCAAGCAGACCAAACCGCGGCGAGAGGCCGGCAAAGCGACCGGATCGCGCCGCGAGAAACACGAGGCAGCCGCTAGCCATTTCCCAGAAGCGACTTGTGACCAGGAAATAGGCCTGCGGCTGCGCACGGGGATAGAGCACAACAAATGCGACCAACGAAGCCACCAGCAGTGGCATCAGAATCAGCAGCAACCTTCGGCCACTTCCTGGCCGCTTCCCACACAGGCCGCTGCACCAGACCAGGAAGGGGAACAACAGATAAAACTGCTCCTCAACCCCCAGAGACCAGGTGTGGAGAAAAATATTAAGATCAGCAGAAGCGGAAAAGTAATCCGTCAATCGCCACAGAAGATACACATTTGACAGTCCAAACAACGCCGCGATTCCAGTGATCAACGACGTGCCCGGATTCGGATCAACAAGGCTGATGGCAATCCCTGAAAGCACCACCATCACCACCAGTGCCGGCAGGATCCTGCGCACACGCCTGGCATAAAAGTCTGCGAGCAGGTCGCCCAGATTCCTTGCCGAATGGCGGCTCAGAGAAGCCGTGATCACAAAGCCCGAAATCACAAAGAAAATATCCACCCCCAGATAGCCACCAGGCAGGAGGCCAGCCTCAAAATGGTTGATGATGACCGCCCCAACGGCCAGGGCCCGCAGGCCATCAACATCAGGCCGGTAACTGGAGCCGGATAGCGATCCCCCGGGCTGGGTTGGGACAGGGAGCTGACTCACAGGGGCTGGGCCTGCTGTCTGGCAACCAGCGGCTTGTGAATATCCTGCAGCGCCACCACCTCCACCTGGCGATGCTGCTGGAGCGCATCGATCGCCTCCACGGCGGCCCGGGCTCCAGCCAGGGTGGTGACCGTGGGCACGGCGTAGTCGAGCGCGGCGTGGCGCAGATAACGATCGTCGTGGGCGGCGCGGCGGCCGATCGGGGTATTGATGATCAGCTGCACGGTGCCTGAGCGAATCGCATCGGCGATGTTCGGACGCCCCTCATGCACCTTCAGCACCGGCGCCACATCGAGGCCGGCCTGGCGCAACACCTCCGCGGTGCCTGCGGTGGCCGTCAGAGCAAAGCCCTCCTCCGCCAGGCGGCGGGCCACCGGCACCAGGGCTGGCTTGTCGCGGTCGTGGGTGGAGAGGAACACCGTGCCGCTGGTGGGCAGCGCCTCACCGGCCGCCAGCTCCGCCTTGGCGTAGGCCAACCCGAAGCCCGAGGCAATGCCCATCACTTCACCGGTGGAGCGCATCTCGGGGCCAAGCAAGGTATCGGCCCCGGGGAAGCGCTTGAAGGGGAGCACCGCCTCCTTCACCGTCTGCAGCGGCGGCACCGGCTCGTGCTCCAGGCCCAGCTCGGCCAGGGTGCGGCCGGCCATCACCTGGCTGGCGATCTTGGCCAGGGGAACGCCGGTGGCCTTGGCCACGAACGGCACCGTGCGGGAGGCGCGGGGGTTGGCCTCAATGATGTAGACGCACTCGGCGCCACTGCCATCGCGCTGGATGGCGAACTGCAGGTTGATCAGGCCGCGCACCTCCAGCGCCAGGGCCAGATCACGGCTCCACTGGCGGATCGTGGCCTGGGCCTCGGCCGACAGGGACACGGCCGGCAGGGCACAGGCCGAATCGCCCGAGTGGATGCCGGCCGGCTCGATGTGCTCCATCAGGCCGCCGATCACCACCCGGCCATCGCCGTCACAGAGGGCATCCACATCCACCTCGATCGCGTTCTCCAGGAACTGGTCGATCAGCACCGGATGGTCGGGCTCCACCTGCACCGCCTCCAGCATGTACCGGTTGAGCTCCTCTTCGTCGTACACCACCTCCATCGCTCGGCCGCCGAGCACGTAGCTGGGCCGCACCACCACCGGGTAGCCGATCCGCTCCGCCACGGCGCGTGCCTCCTCCTGGCTCCGGGCAAGGCCGTTGCGAGGCTGGCGGATCTCCAGACGGCGCAGGATCGCCTCGAACTGCTCGCGGTCTTCAGCGCGGTCGATCGATTCGGGAGAGGTTCCCCACAGGCGAGTGCCGGTGGCACGACCCTGCTCCGTTTCGAGCCAGCGCAGCAGGGGGAGCGCCAGCTTCAACGGCGTCTGGCCGCCGAACTGCACGATCACCCCTTCCGGCCGCTCGGCCTCGATCACGTTGAGCACATCTTCGAGGGTGAGCGGCTCGAAGTAGAGGCGGTCGCTGGTGTCGTAGTCGGTGGAGACGGTTTCAGGATTGCTGTTGACCATCACCGTGGCGAAGCCAGCTTCGCGCAGGGCGAAGGAGGCGTGGCAGCAGCAGTAATCAAATTCGATCCCCTGGCCGATGCGGTTGGGACCGCCGCCGAGGATCATCACCTTGCGCCGGCTCTCGGGCGTGACCTCGTCCGCCGGCGGCAGGGGCTCCAGACGGCCGTCGCTGCGGAGCCGCTCCAGCGGGCGCTCGTAGGTGGCGTAGTGGTACGGCGTGCTGGAAGCGAATTCAGCGGCGCAGGTGTCGACCGTCTTGAACACAGCCCGCACCCCGAGGGCCTGGCGATGGCGGCGCACCTCCAACTCCGGGGCGCCCACCGCCCAGCCGATCTGGCGGTCGGCAAATCCGAGCTGCTTGAGATCCAGCAGGGCGTCCGCGTCGAGATCGGTCAGGGTGCGGCCGCGTAGCCGTGTCTGCTCGGCGTGCAGGATCAGCCGCAGCCGGGCCAGGAACCACGGGTCGATGGCGCTGATCTGATGGATCTCCGCATCGCTGCGGCCGGCGAGCATCGCGACGCGCACCATGAAGATCCGATCGGGGGAGGGGGTGCGCAGCTGCCGCTCCAGCTCGGCCGGATCGATCTCCTGATCCGCACGGTCGCAGCCCCAGCCGAAGCGCCCGGTTTCCAGGGAGCGCAGGGCCTTCTGGAACGACTCCTCAAAGCAGCGGCCGATCGCCATCGCCTCCCCCACCGACTTCATCGAGGTGGTGAGCACCGGCGGCGAGCCGCGGAACTTTTCGAATGCAAACCGCGGAATCTTGGTGACTACATAATCAATCGTGGGCTCAAAGCAAGCGGGAGTTGCGCCCGTGATGTCGTTGACAATTTCATCAAGGGTGTAGCCCACCGCCAGTCGGGCGGCGATCTTGGCGATCGGGAAGCCTGTGGCCTTCGAGGCCAGGGCAGAGGAGCGGGAGACGCGCGGATTCATCTCGATCACCACCACCTCACCATCGCTGGGGTTAACGGCAAACTGAATGTTGCTGCCGCCGGTGTCGACTCCGATCTCGCGGATGATGGCGATCGACTGGTCGCGAAGCCGCTGGTATTCGCGGTCCGTGAGGGTCTGCGCGGGGGCCACGGTGATCGAATCGCCGGTGTGCACCCCCATCGGATCAAGGTTCTCGATCGAGCACACAATCACCACGTTGTCGGCGGTGTCGCGCATCACCTCCAGCTCGAACTCCTTCCAGCCAAGCAGCGACTGCTCAATCAGGATCTGGGAGACGGGGCTGGCCTCCAGACCGCTCTGGCAGATCTGGCGGAATTCCTCAGGGTTGTAAGCGATGCCGCCGCCCGAGCCGCCCAGGGTGAAAGCGGGCCGGATGATGCGGGGGAAGCCTCCGATCGCCTCCCCCACCGCCATCGCCTCCTCCAGATTGTTGGCGATGCCCGAGGGACAGACCTGCACCCCGATGCGGGCCATGGCCTCCTTGAACAGGAGCCGGTCTTCCGCCTTGCGGATCGCGGCGAGGTTCGCGCCGATCAGCTCGACGCCGTAGCGATCCAGGGTGCCGTTCTCCGCCAGGGCAACGGCGAGGTTGAGGGCGGTCTGGCCGCCCATGGTGGGCAGCAGGGCGTCGGGACGTTCAATCTCAATCACCCGGGCCACCACCTCCGGGGTGAGCGGCTCGATGTAGGTGCGATCGGCCAGATCGGGGTCAGTCATGATCGAGGCCGGATTGGAGTTCACCAACACCACCTCGAACCCCTCCGCCCGCAGGGCCTTGCAGGCCTGGGTGCCGGAGTAATCGAACTCACAGGCCTGGCCGATCACGATCGGACCGGACCCCAGCAGCAGGATGCGCCTGAGATCCGTGCGGCGGGGCATGGGCGTGGAGGGACCAGTCGGGCCCAGCCTCTCACGCGGGCCGGTCTTCCCCCGCCAGCAGGCCCCCCTCCCCCAGGGGGCATCGCTAGTCTTCTGCTGACCGGCGACATGCCGGCCTGATCCTTCCTCGATGAGCCAGCGCCTGCCTCGATGAGCGAACTCCAGCGACTGAAGGGCCTGCTGCCCCCGGAGATGCAGAGCTGGGTGTTCGTGGAGGCCGCCGCCTCCGTCGATCCGCCCTTGATCACGATCGAGGAGATCGGCCGGGATGAGATCGAGATCCAGGTGGACCTCGAGAAATGGGAAGCGTTCGCGCTCGACCACCGCAATCTCCTCTTCTGGCATGAGGTGGGCCGCATCCAGAACGACGCCGTCCCCCGCGACGGCTGGGAGATGGCCGCCCTGGCGATCGGCCTGGGGGGCGCCATCGGCGAGCTGTGGGTTCAGGACGGCTTGCTGCTGCTGATGGCGATGGGTCTCTCCGGTTTCGCCGGCTACCGCCTTTATCTCAAGAACAACTCCGAGAAGCGCCTGCAGGAGGCGATCCTGGCGGACGAACGGGCGATCGATCTCGCCTGCCGGTTCGGCTACAGCCTGCCGAATGCCTACAAGAGCCTGGGTGGCGCGCTCAAGGAGCTGGTGGAGCAGACCCGCAAGAAACGCCGCCGCTCCTTCTACGAAAATCGCCTCGAGGCCCTGCGCAAAAGCGCCGGCAAGGCCCGGGCCGAGATGGCCCAGCAGCAGGGCTCCCGTCAATCGGTCACCAGCGAGAACGTTTATGGCTGATTCCGCCCCGCACCTCGGCAGCGAAGCCCTGGCCCTGCTGGCCGCCGAGGCCTGCGACGATCGCAAGGCGGTTGACATCCGCCTGATCCGGGTGGAGGAAGTGTCCTCCCTCGCCGACTGGTTTGTGATCTGCAGCGGCCTCACCGACGTGCAAGTGAGGGCCATCGCCCGCTCGGTCGAGGATCGGCTGGAGCTCGAGGCGGGCCGCCTGCCCCTGCGGCGCGAGGGCCAGAGCGAAGGTCGCTGGGTGCTGCTCGATTACGGCGAGGTGATCGTGCACGTGCTCACCCCCCAGGAGCGCAGCTTCTACGACCTGGAATCGTTCTGGGGCCATGGCGAACAGCGGCGCTACGTCAGCCCTTCCGCCCCGCCGGCGCTGCGGGCATGAGCGAGCGGCCCGCCCTGCCCGCCCAGACTGCCCCCTGCCCGGTGCCACCGGAGCAGAGGCCGCTGCAGGAGTACGCCCAGCTGCTGGAGTCATGGTTCTTCGCCTGGCCGGCGGCGGGGCCGGCCAGGCTGCTGCGGGCCCTGCTCCTGGCCTGGCTGCTGGCCCTTGGGCCCTGCGTGCTGGTGGCCAGCGGCAGCATCCCACTGCGCCACGATCCGCCCCGCCTGCTGGCGGCCGCAGCCGTGGCCGCCGTGCTGCTGCCACTGCTGCTGCTGTTCCGCCAGTGGCTTGGCTGGCGCTACGTGCACTGCCGCTTGATCCGCGAACGGGTCGAGTACGAGGAATCGGGCTGGTACGACGGCCAGGTGTGGGAAAAACCGCTCAGCTGGCGCCAGCAGGATCTGCTGGTGGCCCAGCACGAGGTGGCGCCGGTGCTGCGTCAACTCGGCCGCGGCATGGCCCTGGCGGGCGGTCTGCTGCTGGCGGGAGCCGGGGTCTGTCAGGCTCTCTGACACGACGCCGGACCAGCCTCCCCCATGTCCCTGTCCGCCAGCTTCAGCGGCTCCACGCGACCGGGGGTGCCGCCCCTGGAGGTGCGACTGTTGCGCGAGGGCATCCTCGAATCGCGGCACAGGGTGCATGCCGTGGTCTGCGACCAGCGCGGGCGGGTGCTGATGCGCGCCGGCGACCCGCAACAGCTGAGCTTCGTGCGCTCGGCCCTCAAGCCCTTCCAGGCGATGGTCTTCGTCAGCAGCGGCGCCGCAGAGTGGGTAAATGGCGGGGATCGGGCCCTGGCGATCGCCTGCGCCTCACACGCCGGCAGTCCGATGCATGCCCGCGAGGCGTTCCGCATCCTCTGGGGCGCCGACCTGGAGGCTTCCCAGCTGCAGTGCCCCGTTCCAGCGGGGGGCAGCAGCCCCCTGGAGCACAACTGCTCCGGCAAGCACGCGGCATTCCTCGCCGCCTGCCGTCGCCTGCACTGGCCGTTGGAGAGCTACCTCCAAAACGATCACCCCCTCAGCCAGGAGGTGCGCAAACGGGTGGGCGAGCTGCTCGGCCTGCCGGGCGAGGAGCTGGTGAGCGCCCGCGACGACTGTGGTGCCCCCACCCTGCAGCTGCAGTTGGCCCAGATGGCCTTGCTGTTCGCCCATCTCGGCGCCGGCGCCCAGGCCGATCTCGAGCAGCTCAGCCGGGCGATGCTGAGCCATCCGGAGCTGGTGGCGGGCCCAGGGCGGTTCGATACCGAGTTGATGGCGCTCGGCCACGGCCAGGTGCTCAGCAAGGGCGGCGCGGAGGGAATCCAGTGCCTGAGCCGGGTGGGTGAGGGGCTGGGGGTGGCGATCAAGGTGGAGGACGGTTCGGCCCGGGCCAAGCAAGCCGTGGCCCTGCATCTGCTGGAGCAGCTCGACTGGCTCACCCCCCTCACCCTGGAGGAGCTGCGGCAGCGCTTCCAGCAGCCCGCCCCCCATCTGCGACTGGAGGTGCGCGGCGAGCTGCGCTTCGACTGACCCTGGGCGGGCCAGCTGGTAAGCTTCATTCATGGTGTTCCACCGATGGCACCCGTCGCGGGGTAGAGCAGTCTGGTAGCTCGTCGGGCTCATAACCCGAAGGTCGCGAGTTCAAATCTCGCCCCCGCCACCACTTCCAAGACCCGGCCCTCTCACGACGGCCGGGTCTTGTTGTTTGGGCCCCTCCATGTTCCCCGCCAGCGCCCCGCCCGACCCCGGCTTCGAGCCCGATGCGATCGTGGTGGGGGCCGGCGCGACCGGCGGGGTGGCCGCGATGGTGCTGGCCGAGGCGGGCCTGCGGGTGCTGGTGCTGGAGGCGGGGCCCGACCGCTCGGCAGCCCAAAGCTTTGGCTGGGAACCGGCCAACAGCCTGCGACGGCTAGCGGGCCTCAGCAGCGGCCGTCACCGCCACCAGGCCAACCATCCCGGCTACTGGAAGCACAACCCCGATCTGTTCATCGATGAACGGCGTCACCCCTGGCTGACGCCGCCGGATGCGCCCTTCCTCTGGACCCGCGGCCGCCAGGTGGGAGGCAAGAGCCTCACATGGGGAGGCATCACCCTGCGCCTCTCGGAGAGCGAGTTCCGGGCCGGCGAACGGGATGGGATAGGCCCGGCCTGGCCGATCGGCAGCGCCGACCTCGGCCCTTACTACGACCGGCTGGAGTCGCTGCTGGGGGTTCACGGCGCCTGCGACGGACTGCCGCAGCTTCCCGATGGCCGTTACCTCCCGCCCCTGGCCTTCACCCCCGGGGAACGGCGCATTCAGGAGGCGATCAGGCGGGAGCTGAACCTGCCGCTGATCCATTCCCGTGGTTTTGCCCGGCACCGCCCCGGCCGCGACGGTCCCTGGCCCCGCTCCAGCGCCCAGGGGGTGACCCTGGCGCGGGCCCTGGCCACCGGCCGGGTGCGGCTGCGCAGCCGGGCCGTGGTGAGCCATCTGGCGATGAACCGTCAGGCGGACCGCGCCGAAGGGGTGGTGTTGATCCTGCCCGGCGGCGGCGAGGAGTTGCTGCGGGCGCCGCTGGTGGTGCTCTGCGCCTCCACGATCGAGAGCACACGCCTGCTGCTTCACTCCAGCGAGAGCCAGCGCAGCGGTGGCCTGATCGACCCATCGGGTTGCCTGGGCCGCTTCCTGATGGATCACATCTCCACCAGCCGCTTCTTCGTGCTGCCAGATGTGCCGCCACCCTCCGAACCCGCCGAGCTGTCCGGGGCGGGCAGCGCTTTTGTGCCCAACACCCTGAATCTGGCCGGCAGCCCTGCGGAGGCGGAGGCCCTGGGATTCCGGCGCGGCTATGGCCTCTGGACCGCCGTGCAGCGCTTCGATCCACCCCGGCCCCTGCGCCGCCATCCCCGCGGCGCGGTGGGGTTCCTGATCGGCCACGGCGAGGTGCTTCCCCACCCCGACAACCGGATCGAGCTCGACCCGGAGCAGCGCGACGGCGACGGACTGCCACTGCCGCGGATCGAATGCCGCTGGCGGCAGAACGAGCAGGCGATGGTGAGCCACATGCAGCGGCGGATGGCGGAGGTGGTGGCGGCCGCTGGCGGGCAGATGCTGCCGATCGAAGAGCTGTTTGTGATCCCGCTGCTGGAGCCCCTGGTGCGCGGCAGTGCGGCCGTGGGCGCCGCCCCACCACCACCCGGCTACTACATCCACGAACTGGGTGGGGCCCGCATGGCGTCCCGCGAGCAGGATGGGGTCGTCGATGCCTGGAACCGCTGCTGGCGTGCCCCGAACGTGCTGGTGGTGGACGGGGCCTGCTGGCCCAGCGCCGGCTGGCAAAGCCCCACCCTCACGGCGATGGCGATCACCTGGCGAGCGTGTGCGGCAGCGGCCCGTCGCGGCAACCTGTAGGCGAATGCCCACAGAAGCAGCGTGCTGGTGTCGACGACCACAATTCGTCGCGACCGCTCTTCGCACAATGGTGGGGCGACCTTTCAACGGGTCGGGCAAGGGAGAAAACACAGGCGGGGGCTGGCACCCCCGCTTTTTTTTCATCTCCACAGGCCCTGAATCATGCCCCTCGCGGCTTCTTCCCGCGTTCAGGGCCGCAGGAACAGAGCATCGAGGTAGTGCTGGGTCACGCAGGGGTCCTGGCAGCCGTTCTGGACCAGGAACACGGCCAGGGCGGAGCTGATCAGGCTGTACTGATCCCACTGGGGATGGCTTTCAAGGAATCGGCGCATGCCGAAGAACAGCACCTCCGGCACCTCGGCCTCCACGGTCACGCGCCCCGCGGCGGCGGGAACGTCCAGGCGGTTGCCTTGCTCAGGCTGCGACGGCCGATCCATGCCCATGGCGCTTCTCCTCTGCGGTTCTGGGCCCCACTACGCCACAGGCTCCGGGGGGGCGTCAAAGGCATGCCGAAAGCGCAAACCCAGGTGCGCTCCTCCTGAGACTGCCTGGGGCAACGGCCATGAGCCGATGTCCCTTGGGCATGGGGCCGCTGCTGGTACCGACCCGCGGAACCTGTCAAGGCAGAAATGGGCCGAATCAGGCTTTCCCCAGGCCCTGCCCGCAGGGGCCACCGGGACGGGAGCTGCTGTGGAAAACCCCGCATTGGCTGGTGGAAAACGGCACCCCCATGGGGAAAGGCGCCATTAATCAGCAAACCCGATCATTCGCGATTGCTGCCGCCCCGCCCCGCCATGAGACAGCAGGGAACCAAAACCTCGCTCCCCTAACCCTGGGGTCGCAGCAGGGTGCGCGGCCCCAGCGGGTGGTCGGCATGGGGATAGGGGGTATGGGTATGGCCATGCGCATGCTCATCCCCGTGGACATGGGGGTGATCATGCTGGGGCCCGAGTTGCGGTCGGCCTGCGCCCAGGGGGATGGGGATGCCGTCGGGCTGGCAGGCGCCGGTGCATTCCCGTTCGCAGAGGGTGCAGCTCTCCACCAGGCCCTCCACATGGTGGTGATGGCTGTGCTGGGCGGCGCCGACCTCGTGCTCGAAGCCCAGCACCTGGGCGCGGTACTTGCAGAGCGAGCAGTTCATGTCGGTGTCGCCGCGCAGCACATCAGCGACCCGCTCCTGGAAGGTGGCCAGCACCTCAGGGTGATCCCCCAGGTAACCGGCCTCGAGAAACTCGATCTCCGGATGGTCCGCGGCAACACGACGGCTGTGCTGCACGATGCGGCTGACCAGTACCCCGGAGAACAGGAAGTAAGGAAACACCACGATGCGGCGGTACCCCAGTCGCACCACCTGCCGCAGCCCCGGCTCCACCAGGGGGAAGGTGACACCGGAATACACCGTTTCGCCCCAGCCGAAGCCGAACCCCTCCACAAGCATGCGCGTCACCTTGGCGACGTTGGAGTTGGCGTCGGGATCGGAGGATCCCCGACCCACTACCACCAGCATCGTTTCGTGGGCGGGCACCGGCGCGGCGTTGCGGGCCAGGGCGGACGCATCAGCGGCCTCCAGGGCCGCGCCGATGCGCGCGCCGGCGGCACGGATCATCTTGCGATCCACCCCGAGTTCACGGCCGTAGTCGACGCGCACACCGGTCTCGGCGGCCCAGGTGTTAAGAACCGAGGGGATGTCGTTCTTGGCATGCCCCGCGGCGAACAGCATCGCCGGCACCGCCAGCACATGCCGCACCCCCCGGGCGCGCAGCTCCTCGAGCCCATCGCGCAGGATCGGGCGGGCGAACTCGAGGTAGCCGTGGGCCACCGGCAGTGGGGCCAGCGAACGCCGCAGCTGCTCGGCCAGGGAGGCGAACTCCTCGACCGCCAGCCGGTTGCGGCTGCCATGGCCGCACACCAGCACACCCAGCGGACCGTGGGGCCCGATCGGGCCAAGGCCCTGCGCGGCAGAGACGGGATCGACGCGGGCGGACCCGGGGGAGATAGATGCGGGGAACGGGGTCATGGCTGCGGGCACCTGCGCCGACCGTAGCCGCCGTCCACCGGCGGCGAGGCGATCAGAGCCGCAGGCCAGACGCGCCCGAAAGGCGCAAGGATGGGGCCATGAGCCTGCGACTTCCCCCGTATCAACCCCTGCCGGCCCCGGCGCGAGGCCAGGAGCTGCTCCAGGTGCCGGTGGCGCGGCTGCAGCCCACGCAGTTGTGCGTCGGCCTGGCCGAGGTGCGCAGCCGCCAGGCCGATTTCACCGCCGACAGCCCATCACAACTGCAGCGATACCTGCGCGGCAAACCGGTTCCGCTGGTGCGCAGCGCCGATGGAAAGCACTGGATGGTCGACCGCCACCACCGGCTGCGAGCCCTGGTGGAACAGAAGCCAGAGGCGGAAGCCTTCGGCTACGTGGTGCTGGATCTGGCCACCGACGATCGAGCCATCGTGCTGGAGGAGCTGCAGCGGCGCGGCTGGCTGTACCTCTACGACGGCCGCGGCCTCGGACCTCTCCCCGCCACCAGCCTGCCGCAGCGGCTGCTCGACCTTCAGGACGACCCCTACCGCAGCCTGGTGTGGAAGCTGAAGAAGGAAGGATGGATCGATCCGGCGCCCCTGATTCCGTTCCATGAATTCCGCTGGGGGGCGTGGTTGCGACGACGCCCCCTGCCTCCCTTCAGCTCCGCTCGGCTGGAGCCCGCTCTGCCGGTGGCGCGGGCGCTGGTTCGCTCACGGGCGGCCTCCCACCTGGCCGGCTGGAAAGGCGGCGGTTGAACCCCTGATTGCGCGGCGGCTCGCCATCGCCGGTGAGCAGGGCCTGCTCCCAGCGATGCAGGCGCCGCAGCATCCAGGCCGCCGCCACCGCAAGCGCCACACCGACCCCGAGCACAAGCGGCGTGCGCCACCACGCGATCGCCAGCAGGGCCGCCCAGGGCAGGGCTGCCACCAGGGGCCGCCAGCGGCGGATGGCGCGCAGGGCACCGGAGCAGGCGGCGCAATGGCGAGTGTGGGCGCGCTCCCGCTCCATCAGCGCCAGGCGGTCCAGGCGCGGGGGGAGGGGATCCTCGGGGAACGGGTCACCACCGGTGCGCTCCACCCAGTCGTGCAAAGCCTGCACGTAGACATCGGCTCCGGTCGCCAGATGGAAGGCGCGGCTGGCGGAGCCGCTGCGACCGCGCTGCTCCAGCGCACGCTCCTGCCAATGCAGGAAGATCTGGTCGTCTTCCAGGACGCGATGGTTGCCCAGATGCTGGAGCCACAGCGGCCGCAGCCGCAGCAACAGGCGCGGCAGCGGCGAGCGGAACTGGAACGGAAAGCGAGCGAACAGGCGACATTCGCCCCGCCGGATCGGCGTGGCATAGACCACGGTGAGAACGCGCCCAAGGCTGGACGCGCTGAGGTCATGCCAAAGCAGGCCTGGCGCGGCGAAGGTGGTGTGCTGGCTGCCGAGACGACCGCGGCGGGGTCCCTCCTCCCAGAACACGGTGAAGCCCTCGGGTCCGGCGGTGCGCAGTTCAGCCCGCACGGGGCCGGCGTTGCTTCGCCGGCCGACCGTGCCGTGGTGGGTGTAATTCACGTGGCTCACATCGAGGACGTTCTCCAGCAGGGTGAGGGCGTCCATCGGCAGGTCGCGGAAGGTGTCCTGCAGGACCCAGGGGCCATCTGTCCCGTCCTCGATCACCGGCACCAGCGGCAGCGGCACCGCAGCGGCGCCTGAAGCCTCTCCAGCGAACACGAACAACAACCCCTGGGCTTCGGCGGTGGCGAAGCTGCGGCAGGCGGAGCGCCGCTCCGAGGGCAGGCTCCCGGGCTCCGCCTGAGGAATCCCCTGGCAGCGGCCATCACCGGAGAAGCACCAGCCGTGGTAAGGGCACTCGAGGAGGCCCTGCTCGTTGATGCGGCCCTCGGAGAGCGGCACAAGCCGGTGCGGGCAGAGATCAGCGAAGGCACGCCAGCGGCTGGCGTCCTGGTCCCACCAGAGAACCAAATCCTGCTCCATCAGCGTGAAGGCCGAGGGGCGCCGCCGATCGAGATCGCGCAGGTAGGCCACGGGGTACCAGCGATTCCACCAGGCATTGCCGGCAGCCTCGGAGCCGGACTGGGCAGGGAGAGGGGCTGCGGCCTGGGCTGTGGCTTGGTCGGTGGCGGGGCTGGAGCTGCTCATGGAGCGGATTCTGCAGGGATCGGCACCTTCTCTGTGGCCAGGGGGCAGGAACGGGGGCCAGGAGGCAGGAACGCCGTTCCGGGAGTAGACAACGGAGGAGGTTGATCGCGATGGAGGGCGATGAGCAGCTACACCCACCTGTTGGTTCCCAGCGACGGATCAGCCCTCTCGACCAAGGCGCTCCATGAAGCGCTGAAACTGGCCCGCTGCAGCGGCGCCCGCATCACCCTGGTGCATGCCCAGCCAAGGGTGCCCCTGTCTGTGGTCGGCATGGGCGACATGCTGGATGCCAACACGATGGAGGCCCTGATCGCTGCCACGCGAAGGGAATCGGATCGGCTGTTGGAGGAAGCCCGCGCGCTTGCGACAGCCGCGGACATCCCCTTCAGCTGCGAACGGGTCGAGAGCGACCTGCCCCACAAGGTGATCCTGGAAACGGCGGGGCGGCTGGGCTGCGATCTGATCGTGATGGGCAGCCACGGCCGGCGCGGCCTGCAGGGTCTGCTGCTGGGCAGCGAAACGCAGCGGGTGCTCCTTTCCGCCCCCTGCCCGGTGTTGGTGGTGCGCTGAAGGGCAGGCAGCTCAGCCGCCAGCCGCTCCGCCGGGACGGAACAGGGGATGCC
Source organism: Synechococcaceae cyanobacterium (assembly GCA_046340895.1). GTDB lineage: Bacteria > Cyanobacteriota > Cyanobacteriia > PCC-6307 > Cyanobiaceae > Cyanobium. The sequence continues at coordinate 40,227 of JBKDSQ010000074.1, forward strand.
AGTGACAGAGGGGGCCCTGCCCGGCCCCGATCGCCAGGGCGTGCACAAGCCCAGCCTGCACATAGGCGCGGGCCTGTTCGAGGGCGCTGGCGAGGGAAAGGCCGCTCGCCAGTCCAGCGGTGATCGCGGCAGCCAACGTGCAGCCGCTGCCATGGGAGTGGGGCGTATCCACAGCAGGACCGCGCAGCCAGCGTCCCCCCTCCCCATCCAACAGCCAGTCGCTGCCCCGCAGAGCCGGCAACCCGCCCCCCTTGATCAACACGGCCTTCGGCCCAAGGTCGGCGATCCTCTGCGCCGCCAGCGGCACATCCTGCTCGTCCGCAATCGGCACGCCTGCCAGCAAAGCCGCCTCGTGCAGATTGGGGGTCAGCAGGTCGGCCAAGGGCAACAAATGCCGGGTGATCGCCTCGATCGCCTCCGGTTCCAACAGCACCGAACCTGCCCGGGAAACCATGACGGGATCGATCACGCGCGGAACCGGTCGAGAGGCGATGGCCGCGACTGTGGCCTCGATCAGATCGGCACGGAGCAGCATGCCGGTTTTTAGGGCCGCCACAGGCAGGTCGGCGAACACGGCATCGATCTGGGCGGTCAGGGAGGCGACGGGGAGTGCGTCGACCCGCTGCACGCCGACGGTGTTCTGGGCCGTGATGCAGGTGAGCGCGCAACAGCCATGAACCCGGAGCAGGGCGAAGGTCTTGAGGTCCGCCTGGATGCCGGCGCCCCCGCCGGAATCGCTGCCACCGATGGCAAGGACCACCGGCGGCCGCTGGGGAAAGGCTGGCAGCGGCGGGGCCGCGATCATTCTTCCTCGCCCTTCTCCCAGCCGGCGCGGCGCTCGTCGCCGCGGCTGAGCTCACGCAGGTAGTCGGCGTTGGAGTTGAGCGAGCGGCGCGAGGAGCCCTTGCCGCTGGTGCGGGCCTCCGAGCGGCGCTTGTTGTTCTGCAGAGCTTGGGCCCACCCGTCAAACAGGGAGAGGGGCTGGCCCGGCAGGTAGGCACCGGCGGCAAAGGCCAGGGCGTAGGCAAGCGCGGAGACGAGCACCCGCACGCTCTCCTGAACCAACTGCCAGAGGCGATCGGGGGGTAGACCGCTGAGGCGCTGGCGCACGGTGGTTTCGGCGCTATCGAGACCGGCGAGGATCTGGGGGCGCACCAAGGCGATCGGCCGAGCCAGATCGGCGGCGGGCAGGGTCGGGCCACGCAGAGCCTGCAGGCGCGACTGCAGATCGGCGGTGCTGGTGGCCTCGTTGACAGCCTTGCGGAGCTGCCCAAGCTTCTCGTTGGCGGTGCGCAGCTGGCTCCTCTGGCCAAGATTGGCGCTGCTCACGCCCTGCCAGACGGCATAGGTCTGCAGGGGAATGAGCAGCAGGTAGCCGATGGCGGCCGCCACAGCCAGGGAGGAGATCTGATCACGGCGGGCGCGCAAGCGGCCGCTGGCGGGGTGAAGGATGGTGGCCAGCCACATCAGAACCAGGCCCAGCACAGCAATCGTGCCGTTGTTGACGAGCGTGCCGGTGAAGCGGAGCTGCCAGGCAGGATCCAGGAGGCGGGGCGGCAGCGAGGAGGCGATCACCACTGCCACAAAGACCACGAAAAGGGCGATGGCGACGCGCGCCAGCATGCGTCCGACCTCTTCGCGGTCGGCGTCAAGACTGGAGTTGCCGGTGGAGGGAGCCAAACCGAATCAAAGCTGTACTTCGAGACCAAGACTATGGGTTAGGGGCTGCGCAGTCATCCTCTGGGCACCAGGATTTTGCCAGGATCCGTAACCTCCCACAGGCCGCCCACCTCGCGAAGCATGGCCGGCATCAGGAGCTGGGGGCGATCGATGGCCTCGTCATAGGCAAGGAAAATACCCTCTGCGGCCTGCCTCTGATCAAATTGATCAAGACTGTCGATGGTTGGGAACAACCAGGCATCACCATCCACCATCACCAGCAGAAAACGGCCATCCCGGGAAACCATCCGCAGACGGGTGGCGATGGGATCCAGGCCGGTGCCACTCTCCGGAGCGGGGGCGATGTCGAGTTCGACGCAGGTGATGCCGGCGATCGGGGAGCGGCCGCGGCTGTTGATCGCGGCGATCAGCGCTTCCAGTCCCGGGGCCTCCTGGGCAGGCTGGGATACGGGTAGCGGCGCTGGCGCGGGTGCGGGATCTGCCACGGCGGCAGGCCGGTCATGCAGCAAGCTGCGGGATCCGTGGCCAGCTGGCCTCTCCAGAAGCGGTTCATCCGACGGCCAGGATTCAGGGCTTGCGCTGGCGCGGTTGCGGGGGGCGCGTGGGGGCGGATTCAGCAGGGGAAGCTCCACAGCCGGTGACGCGACGGGGCTGGCCGGCGGCGAAGGGGCAGGGACCGCGGCGACCACTGGTGGATGCGGAGCCAAGGAGGCCGCCAGTGCGTCGGCTTCTGTCCGCCGCGCCAGTTCCTGGCGGAGCACGGTGATCTCCTGCTCGAGATGCCGCAGATTTCGGCCCATCTGGGCCAGATCAACCACGGTGCTGTCGCGGCGGTCATGCAGGCGACGGGTCTGGGCCTGCAGAGCGGAGAACTCCTGGCGCAGGCCTGGGAACCGCCAGTACAGAACGCCAGCCGCACCGACGCCCAGAACCAGGGAGAGGGCCCCGGCCAGCTCCCAGACGTTCTCAGGCAGGGCGCGCAGGAATGGAGAATCCCCCGGGGCCGGAGTGCTGCGGCGGGATGCCGGCCGGATCGGGGGCCAGAGGCGATCATCGACGGGACTGCAACCGCCGATCGCCAGTAGCGCCATGGCGGCAATCGTTGCGCCCGCAGACCAGCCCACCCATCTCATCGAGCGGCGCCGGAGCGGAGCCGCACCCAATGGTTGCGCTTCTTGGCGAGACCGAAGGCTGATCAACTCGTTCTGTCTCCCCCCAGAACATGAATTTATAAAGCACTCGTCCAGAGTTGTCCATGGGGTGAGTCCGCCTGGGCGCGGATCAAAGCCCTGGCGCGCCGAAGAAGCCCTGGCTCTGCAACCACAGCCCGAGCAGCAGCATCGGCCCGAACACCGCAGCGGCGATCTGCAGCTTCACCACCAGGGCCTCGCGCCGCTCCCGGGAGGAGAGTCCGGCGGGCAAGGGAGGGGGTGCCGTGGAAGCGGTGCGGGGGGCTCGTCGGGAGGAAGGCATGGCGGGCGCTCGCGTGCGGGCATCCTGCCGGCTTAGGCGGCCTCGCCGTGGGCGTCGGAGCCGGCACATTCCTGGCGATGCAGCAGCCAGGCCAGACGCAGATCGAGCCGTTGGATGGAGTAGCCCAGCCGCCGAGCGGCCAGCACCAACTCGGCACGGGAGCGGCAGCGCCGCAGGGAGCGACGGATCGCACCGTCGCATTCCGCCTCTTCCACCAGCCGCGCCAGCTCCGCCATTGCCATCAACACCCTCGGCCTGCACTTGCGCCACTGTGGCAAGCCCGGACCACACCGACCAGGCGAATCCGCGCCCCCCAGTCACATCCGGTCAAAACTGCGGGATGGACTTGTCATGGCTCGGACACATCGGCAGCGTGAACTGGGAGCACCCGAGAGGGTTCCTTCGTTCGATCCGTCATGTCCCGCCACTGCCTGCCTCTACGTATGGTCGCGCTGCTCGGCGCGGCCGCCGGGGCTCTTCCCCAAGCCGTCCTCGCCGGCCCCAGCGACTGGCTGTACGACTACGACCGCAACGCCCAGCCGCCCGCGCGCCTGCAACCGCCTCCACCGGTCCGCAGCCGCTGGGCCTACGGCCCCGGCACCCCAGGCAGCCCTTCGGCGGCCCCGCCCCCGGATCCGGCCCAGGCGGCGGCCCAGGTGGGCGAGCGCTGCAACGTGGGTCGGCTGGTGGGTGGCCTGGTGGGCGGCGGCATCGGCTACGCCGCCTCCCGCAAGGACGGGCGCAGCTGGGCGGTGCCGCTGGGAGCGCTCCTCGGCCAGCAGATGGGCTGCAGCATCGGTGCTGGTCGTGGTCCGCGGCCCTGGTGAGGCTCAGGGGCCGGGCTCACGCTGCTGCTCCAGCGAGGGCCCGCAGGAAGTGCGCCACGAAGCCGGTCTGCCGGGGCGGATCGGGGTGATCTGGCCCTATTCGTTCGTTTTCCGATGGCTGGGCGGCGATGCCGGTTTCAGACTGGCCAGATCCGTAGGAATCCCCGCCAAACCTTGTCCAGAACAAGCGTCCTGGTCCCTCCCCTCGCCACGAACAGCCCCGCGGAGATCACGCCCACACCATGGCTGCGGATGGGTCGGCAACGTTGGCGGCCCGCCCACCGCTGGGAGATCGGGGACGCGATCGTGATCGTCGCCACCCAGGGGCCTCTGCAGGGCCGCATCGGTGATCAGCCCCTGCGGCTGGAGGGACCGCAGGCCGCGCTGTATCTGCCTGACCATCAGGCCGCGCAGGTGGAGCTGAACGAATTCGAGGGGCTGGTTCTGCGCCTGGAGACCCAACGCCTGGAGCGGGCCGGGGCTCAGGTGAGCGACCAGACCTGGAGCGCCCGCCGCTTCGGTCCCCTGCTGCGCGAGCCTGTTGTCCTCCCCGGTGGGGAGGAGACGGAACACCGGCAGCTGCGGCGCCTCACGATGGTGGCCCGTCTGCTGGATCCCGCCAACGGCCACGGGGCGGAGGAAACGCGCCTGCTGGCTCTCGATGAAGTGCTTGATCGGCTTGTGGTGCTGGCCTTTTGGGGCGAGCGGCTGTTGAGCGGCAGCGACCGGGCGGGCGTGGGCGGCACGGCGGATCGCGAAACGATCCTCAATGATCTGGTGAGCTGGATCAGGGCCAACAGCCACCGGCCGTTGCATCTAGCTGAGCTGGAGAGGCGCAGCGGCTACTCCGAGCGGAGCCTGCGCAATGCCTTTCAGGAACGCTTCGGCTGTCCGCCCAAGCAGTGGATCCGGCGCACGCGGATGGAGGCGGCACGGCGCCGGCTGCTCGACCCCGCCCCGGGGGACTCGGTGTCCTCGATCGCGCAGGAGTACGGCTACCAGCATGTGAGCCAGTTCAGCCGCGATTTCCGTTGCGTGTTCGGCCAACGTCCCTCGCTGGTCATGCGCCAAGCCCGCCGCACGCTGCCCTGAGGCCAGGGCGCGGCGGCGAGCGACGGCGGCTCAGCTGGCGGTGCCGTAGGCCACCTGGCAAGCAGCGTTGAGGAGTTCGGCCTCATCCGAGCTGGAGGGTTCGCGACCGTTGATCAGGCCGCGCTGGCAATCGGCCGTGAGCTGATAGTTGGTGCTGCCGGCCTGCACCACGAAGGTGATGCCGGTGCTGCCACTGGGTTCCACGGTGCCGTACAGGAGCTGGTAGCCGGTGTTGGGCACCACGATGGTGGTCTGATTGGCCTGCACCGCATCATCAACGGCATCGTTAATGATGGCCGCCGTGGCCAGGGTGCCGATGCCCCAGGCGGCGGCGCGGGCGCCCCACCAACCCCAGGGCGGGTTGTTCCAACCGCCGTACCAGCCCCAGTTCCAGGGTCGAGCCACCCCCCAGCCGGGCCGGGCCCAGCCGGCATCGATGTCGATGTCGCCGATGTTGACCTCCCGGTTCCAATCGCGATCCACCGAGATGGAGCGGTCGCCGAGGTTGCGCTCGCCGAGGTTGCGCTCGCCGACGCTGCGGTCGCCGAGGTTGCGGTCGCCGAGGCTGCCCGGTGTGCGGTCACCAAGAGCGCCCGTTCTGCGGTCGCCGAGGTTGCCCGGCGTGCGGTCACCGAGGCTGGCGGGGCGATCGCCTGGTAGCCGCTCGGGGCGGGGACGGGTGCCGTCAGGGCGCAAACCGGGGCGGTCGGCACCTGCGGCTGGACGGCTCGGCCGCGAAGGGCGCTCGAGCGAGGGATTGCCGACGCGGCTAGTGCGGTTGCCCTGGCTGAAGCCGCCCTGCGGGCGCCGGTCGCCGCGGCTGAAGGAGCTGCCGGTGCCCTGGAAGCCGCTGTGGGCCCGGGCACGGCCGCCACCGGCAGCACCGCCACGGCTGCCACCACCAGAGCGGCCACCACCACCGCGGCCACCGCCACGGGCGATCCAACTCGCACGGGCATCCCCGACGGCGGGCGAAACGGCGCTGCCGGTGGATGCGGCCACGGGGAGCGATGGCAGCGCAGGCAGGGCAATCAGAGCGGCCAGAGCCGCCGCAAGGGGAGGGAAGAAGGGCCTCATGGCTTCGCCTGCTCCAGTTTCTGATGCAGGAGGTCGCAGCCGGTGTCGTAGCAGATCACATCCACGCGGCCATCCGGTCCGAAATGGGCCTGCACGAAATCGCGACCGCGCAGATCGGGGCGATCTTCGAGCACGCTGTTGAGGTAGTTGGCGTTAACCACGCACAGGTCGCGGCCGTTGAAGCACACCGTGTTCGTGGAGAAACGCGCCTCGGCGTTGCGCAGGTTGCGCCAGGAGCGGCTGGTGGGATCCCACATCTCCATCCGGCTTGGATCCACGCTGACCCGAACGGTGTGCACGCGCTCGCCGATGCGATGCCGGTACGTGGTGGCTGTACCGCTGTCGAGGGCCTCCACCGTGCAAGCCACCGGCGGCGCTCCCTGAATCGAGCAGCGGGTCTCCAGTGTGTAGAGGGCCTGCGCAGCGCTGGCCGGCAGCCCCCCGAGGCAGGCGAGCAGCCCCCCCCCGGCCGCGGCAGCCAGGAAACCCCGCCCCCCCCGGCCGCGACCGCGCTTGGGGAAGCACAAGGGTGGGGGCGTCGGCGAGGCAGACAGGGGCATCTGGGTCATGGGAGAACTCAGGAACGGTGCAGCGCGCGCAGGGCACGGGCTGGCGCTGTGGGGGCAGCCTGCGGGCATCGCGACCCCCTCAAGGCAGTGTGGCCAGAGACCGCAGGCTCGTCAGGCGGGAGGAGCCCGCCTGACGATGCAGCGAAAACCCAGATGGCAGGTGGAGGTGTCGATGCCCTGGGCCATGCGGGCGGCCGGCCGGTAGCGGCGGCAGTAGCCCGGGGCGCACAGAAAGGAGCCTCCCTTCACCACCTTGCGGGGGATCGAACCGTGCTGGGAGGAGGGGTCAAGGCTGGCCTCCCGGCTGGGCGGCCGGCCGGCCACGGTCTCCGCATGGGGCTGGTACCAGTCGTCGGTCCACTCCCAGACATTGCCGATCATGTCGAGCAGGCCGTAGGGACTAGCGGGGAAGGAGCCCACCGGCGAGGTGCGCTCCCAACCGTCGAGGCGGCTGTTGTGGTTGGGGAAGTCCCCCTGCCAGGTGTTCGCCAGCATCCGACCACCGGGGTGGAGCTCAGCGCCCCAGGCGAATTCAGCAGCCTCCAGGCCACCGCGGGCGGCACGCTCCCATTCCACCTCGCTCGGCAGCACCTTGCCGAGCCAGCGGGCATAGGCCAGGGCGTCCTCATGGGCGATGTGCACCACCGGATGCTGCGGACGACCCTTGATCGAGCTGCCGGGACCCTCTGGATGGCGCCAGTTCGCACCCGCCACGTACTGCCACCAGCGGTAGGGGTCGCCCTGGCCGATCGGCCGGGGCGGCGGCACGAAGACGATCGAACTGGGGGCGAGACGCTCGGGCCGGGCGTCGGGGTAGAGCGCCGGATCCGCCGGACGCTCCGCCAGGGTGATGTGGCCGGTGGCTTTGACGAACGCCTGGAACTGGGCATTCGTCACCGGCGCGCGATCCATCCAGAACCCTGCCACGGCAACGCGATGGGCCGGGGCTTCCTCCGGGTAGTGCCCGTCGGAGCCGATCGTGGTGGTGCCGCCCGGGATCCAGACCATGTCCCGGGCGGGGGGACGGCCGGGCGACTCAGGAGGCACCGCTGGCGGCATGCTCCAGCTTCTCCATCACCCGCTGCAGCGAGAAGCTGGCGGCCTTCTGGCGCGGCGGGTACTCAACGAAGGTTTTGAGGAAGTCGGCCACAAACGCCTGCGCGGGCACGATCAGGAAGATGTGATCGAAAATCCAATCCCAATAGGTGTTGGAGGTGATGTCGGCACGCTCGTAGGGATCGGTGAGCAGGTTGAAGATCTTCGGAACACGCAGCTCAATGAAGGGCTCGGCCCAGATCTGGCAAGTGCCTTGCACGCGCTGCTCCATGAACACGAATTTCCAGTTGTCGTAGCGCAGGCCCACCAGATCGCCATCGTCGGAGAAGTAGAAGAACTCCTTGCGGGGGCTCCTGTCGGTCTTGCCCGTCCAGTAGTCGAGCATGTTGTAGCCGTCCAGGTGGATCCGGAAGGTCTTGCCGCCCACCTCGTGCCCCTGCAACAGCTTCTGCTTGATGTCTGGCTCGCCGGCGGCTGCCAGGAGCGTGGGCAGCCAGTCGAGGTGGCTGCAGAGGCCAGTGAGATTGGTGCCAGCTGGGATATGGCCAGGCCAGCGCACCATGGCAGGCACCCTGTAAGCCCCCTCCCAGTTGGTGTTCTTCTCACTCCGGAAGGGGGTCATGCCGGCATCGGGCCAACTGTTCATGTGGGGGCCGTTGTCGGTGCTGTACATCACGATCGTGTCGTCAGTGATGCCCAGCTCATCGAGCAGATTCAGCATTTCACCGATGCACTCGTCGTGGTAGATCATCACATCGTGGTACTCCGACTGCCAGCGACCGCTTCGGCCGATGTCCTGAGGTCTGGCATAGGTGCGGAAGTGCATGTGCGTGGTGTTAAACCACACGAAGAACGGCTCGTCGGAAGCAACAGCATCACGGATGAATCTCTTGGCCTCCACCATGAATTCATCATCTGCCGTTTCCATCCGCTTGCGGGTGAGCGGCCCGGTGCTCTCGATCCTCTGGGTGCCGTCGCCGTTTGCCCAGCAATGCAGGACACCGCGGGGAGCAAATCGCTGTCGGAAGTTGGGGAACTCGGGATCGTCTGCCTTGGGATAGTCGCGAAGTTCCGGTTCCTCCTCGGCGTTGAGGTGATAGAGATTGCCGAAAAACTCATCGAACCCGTGCATCGTGGGCAGATGCTCATCGCGATCCCCGAAGTGGTTCTTGCCGAACTGGCCAGTGCGATAGCCGTGGGGCTTGAGCAGCTCGGCGATGGTGGGATCTTCGCTGCGATAGCCGTTCTCGGCTCCGGGCAGACCCACCTTGCTCAGGCCGGTGCGGTACACGCTCTGACCACTGATGAACGCGGCGCGGCCGGCGGTGCAGCTCTGCTCGGCGTAGTAGTGGATGAACTTGGCGCCTTCGCTCGCCACCCGGTCGATGTTCGGGGTCTGATAGCCCATCAGCCCGTGGCTATAGCAGCTGAGGTTGCTCTGGCCGATGTCATCACCCCAGAGAATCAGGATGTTGGGCTTGCCGTTGGGCATGGCTGGGAGGAATGGGGAAACCAGACCCCCGGTGTAGCCATGCCGCGGCGGTCAGCCCACTGGGCAACACTCGGAAAGGGTCAGCTCACGCCAGGGGGTACTGCCGCCTGCTGCTTGGGCTGGAGGCGCTGCAGGATGGCGAACGGCTGCTGGCTCTGGTCGGATGGTGGGCCTGGAGCGGAACAGCGTCGGAATGGTGATCCCATCCTCGGGGAGCTGTTCGACGGGGATCTGGGGCGGATCTGAGGCTTGGCTTCAGGCCGGGCCGAGGCGGCGTGACAGCCGCAGCAGGGGGAGCGAAAGCAGCAGCGTCAGCAGCACATACACCAGGATCGCCAACTTCAACCCCACCACCCCCTGGGCATGGGTGCTGGCGAACAGGAGCGCCAGCCCCGGATTGCGGGTGGAGGTGACGACCGCGCCGGTGGTGCGCTCCCGCAGTCCGGGGCCGGAGAGCACCCAGCCGACCGCCAGGGCGAGCAGCACCATCAGGGCCATCGCCGCCAGCCCCGCCAGGTTGGACGCCAGGAACAGGCGCAGCAGGGGCCAGGAGCGCCCCAGGATCAGGGCCACAAGGGTCAGCAGCAGCAGGTTGGCGGCCCGGTCGAGGGGAACCTGCACCCGCTCGGCCAGCTGCGGCAGTTGGCTGCGCACCAGCACCCCCAGCAACAGCGGCAGACCCTGGATCAGCAGCACCTGCCGGGCCACATCAAGGGGGTGAATCTCCCAGCCGCTGAGATGAAACAACGCCCGGTACAGATCGGCGAGCAGCGGGATCGTGACCATCGCCGCCGCCGCGGCCAGCAGTTGCAGCAGGGCCGCCAGCTCCTGGTCGCCACCCTGGCGGCCAGCCTTGCGCAGGGTGAGCGGTGCGCTGGGACAGACGGCCATCAGGCCGATCGCCAACCGCACCGGCACCGAGAGTGCGCCGAGAAAGGGACTCCTGAGCAGCAGCAGCCCCGCCAACGGCACCAGCAGGCAGCTACCGATCAGCACCCGCAGGATCAGCGCCGGCCGGCGCCGCAGCAGCGTCACCGCCTCGCCCCGCAGCCCCAGGCCGAGGGCGAACATCAGCGTGAACAGACTCGCGGGGATCAGGGTCTGCATGGCAGGTGGCGGGGAGGGGATCAGCGGTTGATGGCGCCGACAACCAGCATCACCAGCGCCATCACGCCGATCAGGCCGAGCAGCACGGCGGTAGCGAGGGCGATCGAGGGCTCCTCGCGGTAGGTGTACTCCTCACGCCGGAGGCGGCGAAGCACGCGGCGGTGCTGCCAGATCGCCCCGGCCATCGCCAGACAGCCGGTGACCACAAAGGCCATCGAGACCAGCACAACACCCAGCTGGACCGGCCGATCGACGCCACCGCGGCTGTTGATCGCGGCAATGATCTTGTCGAGCCCGAAGCCGAAGCTGATCAGCGAGAGGCAGGTGCGGATCCAGGCCATCAAGGTGCGCTCCGCTGCCGCGCGGTTGCGCTCCTTGGCCAGTTCGTTGGTGACGTTGACGCTCATCGGTTGGCGCTCATCGGCGGATCGGGGGCAGCTCCTGGCCGGCTCCCTCACGCTCGATCCGCTGTTCCATCTCGATCTCGCGACCGAGGAAGACGTTCAAGAAGGTGCGGATCACGGCCACCACCCCCAGTTGAATCAGGTTGGCCTGGGAGGGGGCGGTGGTTGTGGAGACCACATCGGCCCCGAGCTGGAATTCCAGGGCCAGCGCCAGCCAGCTGGCAAAGGTGAGCCGGGCCCGGTTGGAGGGGCGCTCCGGCAGGGCACGGCCGAGCCGGGGCAGGAACCCACGGGCTGTGGCCAGCAGGCCATACAGCACGGTCAGCACGGAAAGGCTCTCCAGCAGCAGCCGCACTGCCGCAGCCAGGGGCACCAGCACCTCCTCCAGCGGCAACACCGCCTCGCTCATGGCCGCCGCCCCTCCAGCGGCCGGGCCCCACCGGTGCTGCGGCGCAGCTGCTGGCTGATCCAGCCCGGCACCACCACGGCGGTGACGACGATGGTGAGGGTGGTGCTCAGGCGGCTGGAGAAAGCGCGGGCTCCCTCCAGGCCCAGGTGGGCATAGCTGAGCGTCACCAGGAAGGCGAACAGACCGGTGGTGAGGGCGCTTGCCGCACGCAGCAGGTCGCGGGGATGGCGGCGGTCGGCACGTTCGGCGTCGCGGCCCAGGCAGAGGCCACCGACCATGCCGGCCAGGGCCAGGAGCACCAGGGTGAGCAGGCGGGTGCCGCCATGGCTGGCGACCGGCAGTTCCTGGGCCCGCCCCGCCAGGCTGCAGGCGGTGCCGAGCAGGCCGCCGGCGGCCACGCCGATCAGCCCCCAGTAGCGCAGGGGCGAAAACTGGAGGCCCCCCGCCAGTGAGGCGCCACCGGCGAGCAGCAGCGCCATCAGCACGGTGGCGGGAACGGGCGGGAGTGAAGCGGTGACCATCCAGGCGATCGCCGCACCCAGCAGCATGCCGCCCATACGCACGAGCGGGCGGCGGGCGATAGACAGGCCGGCTGGGGCAAAGACGCTCATGCCGGCACCGTAGGGGGGGCCCCGCTCCGCCGCCAGGGGCGCCGCCGGGGCTGACCCTTTTCGGTGGCCGAGGCCGCTGGAGGGGTCCCTGGAACGGGCGGGAGTGCGGGCCGCGAACCAGCGAAACGACGCGTGTTCTCCCGCAGGGAAAGCGGGCCGGAGACGGCTACGGTCAGGACAACGCTCCGCCTCTGCCCTACCCCCTGGAGCAATTTTTCATGGCCGTGGTCAATCGATGCGCCGTTGCCGTGGCGCCCCGTCGTCCGATGATCGACTGGACTCGCCCCTTCTGGACCCGGGAGGATATGGAGGGCCTCGGCGACGAGCACAGCCTCTACCTTCTGCCCACCTGGGACGATGAGGGCGAGTTGCAGCTGCGGCTGCAGGAGCGCTGGCCGGCGATCTTCGAGGCTGAGCTCGACCTCTGGTGCCGGGACCGCCAGCTCTGGCCCATGCCGCGCGACTTTGCGATGTTCCAGCAGTGGTTTGAGCTGCGCTTCTTCCCCCTGGTGGAAGACCTGGGGGGGGAACCGCTGCGCAGCTTCGAGCTGGAGCAGAAATTCGAAGCGAGCCTGCGCGAATCGCTCGGCTGACGATGCTGTTCCACATCCGCCATCGGCTCCACTATCGCTACGAGCGACCGGTGTTTCTCGAGCCGCTGGTGCTGCGCCTCACGCCCCGGCAAGACGCCAGCCAGCGCCTGCTGCGCCGCAGCCTCCGCCTCCAGGAGCCGCCGGCCGGGTTGAGCGAGGTGCTGGAGCCCGATGGCAACGCCGTGGAGGTGGCCTGGTTCGAAGACCGCCGCGACAGCCTCGCAATCGAGCTGGAGCTTGTGGTGGAGACGCTGCGCCGCAACCCCTTCGCCTGGATCGTCACCGACCCGCAGGCCACACGCCTACCGCTGCGCTACGGGCCCGAGGAGAGCCGCTCGCTGGCACCCTGCCGGGGCGGGGAGATCCCGGAGGTCGTGCACCGCTGGGCCGATGGCCTGGCGACGGAGGTGGGGGGATCGAGCACCGCCTTTCTGATGCACCTGGCCGATCGCATTCACCACAGCATCGAGCCGATCGGCCGGCTCGACGGCGACCCGCAGAGTCCGGAGCAGACCCTCCTGGAGCGCCGCGGCGCCTGCCGCGACACGGCGATGCTTTACGTGGCGGCCTGCCGCAGCCAGGGGTTGGCCGCCCGGTTCGTGAGTGGCTACTCGATGCACCATCCGGAGGGGGTGAGCGAGCACGAGCTGCACGCCTGGGCGGAGGTGTACCTGCAGGGGGGCGGCTGGCGGGCCTATGACCCCAGCCTGGGGCTGGCGGTGGCCGACGGACACGTAACCCTGGCCGCCGCGCCCGACCACTCCCTCGCGGCGGCCGTGAGCGGCAGCTACCGGGGCTCTGGCGTGGGCTCGGAGCTCCGCTACGCCGTGCGTGTTCTTGCCGCCGAGAGCCTGCCGGAGCTTGAGGCGCTGGCCGCGGATCGGTCCACCTGAGCGATGGCCTCCCCAACCCTGCTCACCACCCTGCTGATCCTGCTGGTGGGGCTGGGGGTCGCACGGCTGAGCTCCGGGCCGCTGGCGCGCTGGGCGGTGCCGGCGATCGTGCTGGAGATGGCGGTGGGATTCGCGCTCGGCAACACAATCCTCCCCTTCCCCCGTGTGGAGCCCCTGAGCGGCCTGATGGAACTGGGAGTGCTCAGCCTGTTCTTTCAAGTGGGGCTGGAGGTGCGGGGCGATCTGCTCAGCTCCCGGCCGCAGACGGTTCTGCGCACGGTGGCCCTCAGCTGCCTGACGCCGCTGCTGGCCTACTGGCCGTTGCGGGCCTGGTTCGGACTGGCACTCGCCCCCACCCTGCTGGCCCTGGCGGTGCTCAGCGCCACCGGAACCGGTGTGACCCTGCGGGTGCTGGCCCAGCGGCGGGCGTTGCGAAGCCCCAGCGGACGCCTGCTGGTGGGAGTGTCGGTGCTCGATGACCTGCCGGCGATCGGCCTGCTCACCCTCGCCTCCGCCTTCGGCGGGCAACGGCTGGGGGCGGGTGGATTCGGCGGCGCCGGACCACTGCTGGCGATCGCGGCAGCGGCCCTGAGCTACTGGGGAGTGAATCGCTGGGCCCGCAGCGGCCGGCCGGCACCGCAGAGCCCGCTGGCGATCCTGATGCTGCTGATCGGCAGCGCCTGGCTCGGCGAGGCCAGCGGTCTCACCAGCCTGCTCGGGGCCCTGTGGGGCGGGGTGCTGCTGGGGCGTCTGCGGCCGGTGGATGCGGAGGTGGAGCGCGTGCTGGCCCTGCTGGCGGAAGTGTTCCTGCCGCTGTACTTCCTCTCGGTGGGGCTGCGCCTACCCCTGACGGCGCTGCTGGAGCCGCGCGCCTGGAGCCTGGCCACCGCGCTGACGGTGCTGGCGGTGCTGAGCAAACTGGCCTGTGGTCTGGCGATCCGCCGCGACGACCGCGCCGCCGGCATCGACCCCTGGCTGGTGGTGTTCGGCCTGATGCCTCGGGGGCTGCCGGGGTTGGTGTTCGCCACCACCGCCCTCGCGGCCGGCCTGATCACCACGGTGCAGTTTGCGGCCCTGGTGCTGATGGTGACCCTCACCACCGTGGTGGGGCTGTGGCTGCTCGACCAGCGTCTGGTTCGGATCGGGGCCACCGGCACGGCTACGCCCCAAGGGAGGGGTTGACCCTTTCGGCACGTGGGGGGCGATGGCAACGCTGGTCCTTCCGGATAGTCTCCGACCCACTTGTGGGTGCATCCATGCGCGGCGTCCGGCGCCCTTGCCAGCGATCCCTGGCCGCGGTGGCCCTGGCCCTGGTGCCCGCTGGCTCCCTGGCACCTGGGGGCCAGGGAGCGGCGCGGGCCCAGGCCCTGGAGCTGCCCCCGTCGGAGCGGCTCCGCTTCCAGCGGCCAGCGGAGGAGCCAGGGCCGGCCGACCTCCAGGCTGCGGTCCTTCTCGGCGACGGCACCAGCCGCCCCGATCCCTCCCCCTGGGCCGGCACGATCGAGCTCTACGGCTTCCTTCCGTGGCGCAGCACCAACCGCACCACAATCAGCGGCTTCACTGCCGAGACGAGCCTGAGCCTCGGCCAGGTGCTCGACGCGCTGCAGAGCACGGTGTCGCTCCGGGGCAGCGTGGAGCATGGCCGCCTCGGCCTGCTGACCGATATCAGCTACGTGAAGCTGCAGGGAGAGCAGGCCCGTGAACGCAGCCGGGACCGGATCCGGATCGGTGGCGGGCGGTTGCTGAGCGCCCTCGGCGACACGCGCGAGCGGCTGGCGGGTGGGAGCCCGAGCGAGCGGTTGGACGGGCGCCTGCGCCAACGCCTGCTGGAGCGCCGCGAGCGGGTGGGGGAAGTGGAACGGGAGCGGGGCTCTCTGGCGCGGCGCCTGGCGAGCCGGCTGGCCGCCCGCCGCCAGGGGCCCGACACCATCCAACGCACCTTTCGCACCACGATCGACGCCGAACAGGGCATCTACGACCTCGCCCTGCGCTACCGCCTGGGCGCCCGGGAGAGCGCAATCGCCGAACCCGGCACGGTGACCGTGATCCCCTACGCCGGCATCCGCCTGCTCGATGTCTCCCTTGACATCGCATCGGAGCTGCGCGGCAGCCAGGGCCAGGGCCGCGCCGTGGCCCGCTCCTGGGGCTCTCCGGTGGTGCAGCCCCTGCTTGGCAGCCAGGCGCAGCTGTTCGTGAGCCCGCGGCTGCGGCTGTTTGTGCGTGGCGATGCCGCCGGATTCGGAGTGAGCGGCGCCGACAGCTTCAGCGGTAACGCCCAGGCCGGCCTGGGCTATGCGGTGGGCAACAGCACCCAGCTGGATGTGTCCTGGCGCTACCTGCACCTGGCGGCCAACAACGGCAAGGACCCCGCCAATGCCTACGTGATTGGCCAGAACGGTGTGGAGCTGGGCGTGAAATTCTTTTTCTGAGCCCGCCTGCATTACCGCGACAGGTCGTGCAAAAGACGTGAACCTTCCCCACAATCCTGTCCATGATGGGCGAACTGCCTCTGTTCGTGCCCATGGCTGACCAACAGGAACTGTCCCTGATCGATGCCTGGTGGCGGGCCGCAAACTACCTGGCGGTGGGCATGATCTACCTGCGCGACAACCCTCTGCTGCGAGAGCCGCTGCGGCCCGAGCACATCAAGAGCCGCCTGCTCGGCCACTGGGGCTCCTCCCCCGGCCAGGCCTTCCTCTGGGCCCACGCCAACCGGATGATCCGCCAGCACGACCTGGACATGATCTACCTCTCCGGCCCCGGCCACGGGGCCCCGGGGGTGCTGGGGCCCACCTACCTCGACGGCAGCTACAGCGAGATCTACCCCGACAAGAGCCAGGACAGCGAGGGGCTGCGCCGCTTCTTCAAACAGTTTTCCTTCCCCGGCCACATCGGCTCCCACTGCACGCCGGAGACGCCGGGCTCCATCCATGAGGGAGGCGAGCTGGGCTACGTGCTTTCCCACGCCTGCGGGGCGGTATTTGACAACCCTGAGCTGATCGCCCTGGCCTGCGTGGGCGACGGTGAGGCCGAGACCGGTCCCCTGGCCACCTCCTGGCACATCAACAAGTTCCTGAACCCGGTGTGCGATGGGGCGGTGCTTCCGGTGCTCCACCTCAACGGCTACAAGATTGCCAACCCCACCCTGCTGGCGCGCATTCCCCGCGCCGAGCTGGAGAGCCTGATGGTGGGGCTGGGCTGGCAGCCCCTGTTCGTGGAAGGGCACGAACCGATGGCCATGCACGCGGCCATGGCGGCGGCGATGGAGGAGGCGGTCGAGCGCATCCGTAGCGTGCAGGCGGAGTGCCGCAGCAGCGGCGTGGCCCGCCGCCCCGCCTGGCCGATGATCGTGCTGCGCAGCCCCAAGGGATGGACGGGGCCCCAGACCGTGCATGGCCACCGGCTGGAGGGCTTCTGGCGTTCCCACCAGGTGCCTCTGCCCGATGTGCGGTCCGACCCGGAGCAGCTGGCGATGCTCGAGAGCTGGTTGCGCAGCTACCGCCCCGAGGAGCTCTTCGACGCCAACGGCCGCCTGATTCCCGCCCTGCAGGCCCTTTCGCCCCAGGGTCGGCGGCGGATGGGATCCAACCCCCACGCCAACGGTGGGCTGCTGCGCCGCAGGCTGCGCCTCGGCGAGGCCTCCGCCTATGCGGTGACGGTGGAGCAGCCGGGCACGGTCGAGGCAGAGAACACCGCGCCCCTGGGCGCGATGCTGCGGGATGCGGTGCGCCGCAACCCCGACAACGTGCGCATCTTTGGTCCGGACGAAACCGCCTCCAATCGCCTGCAAGCCCTGTTTGAGGTGACCGGCAAGGCCTGGATGGAGGAGTTGCTGCCGGAGGACGCAGATGGAGGCGAACTCAGCCGCGAGGGCCGGGTGGTGGAGATGCTTTCGGAGCACACCTTGGTGGGAATGATGGAGGGCTATGTGCTCACAGGCCGCTACGGCTTCTTCCACACCTACGAAGCCTTCGCCCATGTGATCGCTTCGATGTTCAACCAGCACGCCAAATGGCTTGAAGCCTGCCGCAATCAGGCCCCCTGGCGCGCCGCGATCGCCCCCTGGAACTGCCTGATCTCCAGCACGGTATGGCGGCAGGATCACAACGGCTTCACCCACCAGGACCCAGGCTTCATCGACCTGGCCGGCAACAAAAGCGGTGAGGTCGTGCGCGTGTACTTGCCACCGGATGCCAACACGCTACTGGCGGTGGCAGAAGAGGCCCTGCAGGAAACGAATGTCTGCAACATCATCGTTTCCGACAAACAGAAACACCTCCAGTATCTGGACATCGAGGCAGCGCGGCGCCATGTGGCCAAGGGCATCGGCCTGTGGGGCTGGGCCAGCAACGACGACCGAGGCCTTGAGCCGGACGAACCCGATGTGGTGATGGCCTGCGCCGGCGATATCCCCACCAAGGAAACGCTGGCAGCAGTGGCGATCCTGAGGCAGGAGATCCCCCAGCTGCGCGTGCGTGTGCTGAATGTGGTCAAGCTCTTTGCCCTCACCGATCCACGCGAGCATCCACACGGCATCAGCGACCGCGATTTTGACAGCCTCTTCACAACTGACAAGCCGGTTATCTTCAACTTCCACGGCTATCCTTGGCTGATCCACCGCCTCACCTACCGTCGCACTAATCACGCGAATTTTCATGTGCGAGGCTACAAGGAAAAGGGCAACATCAATACCCCACTGGAACTGGCCATGAACAACCAGATCGACCGCTTCAATCTCGTGATTGATGTAATCGATCGCGTCGCCAGCCTCGGCTCGCGCGCCGCCCACGTGAAGGAGCGGATGAAGGAGCGGATCCTGGCGAACCGCGCCTACGCCCACGAACACGGCGAGGACGCGCCGGAGGTGAGCGGCTGGCGCTGGAGCCCGCTGCAGCAGGACGCCTGATGGACCCCCGCCCGGCGCTGGTGGTCAACGCCGGCAGCTCGTCGGTGAAGGCGGCCCTGCTGGCGGCCGACGGCACGGCGCTCTGGCGGGGGCAGCAGCCCTGGCAGCCCGACCCGGCCGGCGAGTCCGCCGCGGAAGCAGCCGCCGAAGCGTCGGTTGAGGGCGTCCTGCGCTGGCTGGCGGCGTCGCTGGCAACGGAACCCGCGGGGACGGAGGCCCGGGGAGCGGACTGCCTGGCCCTGGTGGGCCATCGCGTCGTCCACGGCGGCGAACGGTTCACCGCCCCCACCCGTCTCGAGGCCACGGTGATTGCCGAACTCGGTGCGCTGGTGCCGCTGGCGCCGCTTCACAACGGCCCGGCCCTGCGGTTGATCGAGGCGCTGGCCCAGCGCTGGCCCCAGCTGCCGCAGTGGGCCTGCTTCGACACCGCCTTCCACGCCACCCTTCCGCCGGAGGCCCGCACCTACGCCCTGCCGGAGCGGTGGCGCCGGGCCGGCCTGCGCCGCTTCGGTTTCCACGGGCTCAACCACGAGCATGTGGCGGAGAGCGTGGCGCGCCGTGATCCGGCGGTGCGGCGGCTGATCAGCTGCCACCTCGGCGCTGGCTGCTCGCTCTGCGCCATCCGCGACGGCCACAGCATCGCCACCACGATGGGCTTCACGCCGCTGGAGGGGCTGGTGATGGCCACCCGCAGTGGCAGCATCGATCCAGGAGTGCTGCTGCATTTGCTGCGCCACGGGGTGGCGGTGGAGGAACTCGACCGCAGCCTCCATGGCGAGAGCGGACTGCTGGGCCTCTCCGGCCTCAGCGGCGACATGCGCGAGCTGCGGCGGGCCGCCGCCCAGGGCCATGCCGGCGCGGCGCTGGCGATTGGCGTGTTCCGGCAGCGATTGCTGCAGGAGATCGGCGCGATGGCCGCCAGCCTCGGTGGGGTGGAGGTGATCGCCCTCAGCGGCGGCATCGGCGAACACGACCAGGCCCTGCGGCGGGATCTCACCGAGGCGCTCCACTGGCTCGGCCCGGTGCGGCTGGAGGTGGTGCCCGCCGATGAGGAGGGCTTGATCGGCCGCCGCTGCCGCGCCGCCGCGGCCGCGGCCGGCGGGAACTGAGCCTCGTACTCTGCCGTTGCGTGGCAGAACCAGGGATGCGCAAGGAAGAGGGCAGTCGCTCCGCAGAGCTGCGGGAGCTGGGCTGGTCGGTTGAGGATGTGCGCCGCTACGACGAGCTGTGGGAGTACCGGCAGCGGTGGGGGGCGATCAACCTCGAGCGTGAGGACCGCGCCTTCCTGCGCAAGGCCGAAGCGGCTCTGCCGAAACGGCTCACCGGCAAGGCGGCCCAGCGCAAGGGCCTGCTGGAGAAGGCCCATGTGCTCTGGCTCCAGCATTTCCTCAGCGCCCTGCGGGCCGATCCCCAGCTGGCCGCCCTGCCGGAGGGGGAGGAGGCCGCCTGGACGATCGTGCTGGAGGAGGAGCTGCGGGCGCTGCAGTGGTTCGAGCCGGTGCTGGGCCTGCCGGACACCCTGCGCGCCCGGGCCTTCGTGGAGGAGCGGGAGCAGCTGGTGAAGGAAGCGGAGGCCGAGGGCCGGATCCTGAGCTTCGATTTCGCCGCCGCCCTCGAGCAGGCCCAGCGGCAGGGCAACAGCCGCTGGAAGCCGCTACGCGGCGATGCCCAGGCCACGGCCCAGGATCTGCCGGTGCTGCCGCCCGCCGCCGCCGCCGCCTTCCGCCGCCGGGCCCGACGAGCCCTGCTCGACCTCACCCGCACGTATCCCTCGCTGCAGGAGAGCGACAAGGCCGATCCGCCCGACGACTGGACCCCCTGAGCGGACCGATGGCAGCGGCTCGAGGCCCATCCGGGTGAACCCGACGACGGCCACGGGCGAACTGGTGCTGGCGGGCGGTGGCCACACCCACGCGCTGTTGCTGAAGCGATGGGCGATGCGGCGGCAGTGCCGACCGGCGCATGCCCGCATCAGCCTGGTGAGCCGCCGGGGCGAGAGCCTCTATTCCGGCATGGTGCCTGCGGTGGTGGCGGGGCTTCTGCCCCCGCAGGCGGCCGTCATCCATCTCCGCCGGCTCTGCGATCGGGCCGGGGTGGTGTTCATCGAAGCGGAGATCACGGGCCTCGATCCGGATCGGCGGGAGCTGAAGCTGGCGGATCGGCCACCCCTGCGCTTCGACGTGCTGAGCCTGGATGTGGGGGCGGTGACCGCCGCCGCCGGGCCCGGTGGCGGCATGGCGGTGAAGCCGCTGGAGCCCTTTCTGGCCTGGCTGGAGGGTCTGCCGGCAGGGCGTCCGATGCGCATCCGCGGCGGCGGGGCGGCGGCTGTGGAGCTGGCTCTGGCGCTGCGGGGGCGGGGCCGCTCGGTGCGGCTGCTGCTGCGGGGCGAGCGGCTGCGGCTGGGGTCAGCGGCGGCGGAGCGGGCAGGCGAGACGCTCCTGGCCCGGGCCGGGGTCACGATCGAGCGCGCCGCGGCCGACGACACGCCTGCCGATCTGCTCTGCACGGGCAGCCGTGCGCCGCACTGGCTGGAGGCGGCCGGGCTGCCGGTGGAGAGGGGCAGCGGCCGGGTGCTAACGGAGGCCAGCCTGGAGGTGCTCGGATCGCCGGGCCTGTTCGCCAGCGGCGACTGCGGCGTGATCGCCGACAGCCCACGCCCTCCCTCCGGCGTCTGGGCGGTGCGGGCCGCCCCCGTGCTGGCGGACAACCTGAAGCGTTGCCTGGCGGGGCGACCACGGCGCCACTGGCGGCCGCAGCGCTGGGCCCTGCAGCTGCTGGGCGACGGCGGCGCGGAAGCGTCGGGGCCCCGCGCGCTGGCCTGCTGGGGGCCGCTGGCCTTCGGCCCCAGCCGCTGGCTGTGGCGCTGGAAGGAGCACCTCGACCGGCGCTTCCTGGAGCGGCTGGCGGAGGGCGCTCCGATGGCGATGGCCGAGCCCGCCGCCTGCCGCGGCTGCGCCGCCAAGCTGGCGGCCGCCCCGCTGCGCTCCGCCCTGGCCCGGCTGGCCGGCGACGGCGCCGCCCCCGCCAGCGAGGACGCGGCACGGCTGGGGCGAGGCGCCGCGGGAGAGCTCTGGCTACAGAGCGTCGACGGCTTTCCTGCCCTGCTGGAGGATCCATGGCGCAATGCCCGCCTCACCACCCTGCATGCCTGCAGCGACCTCTGGGCCTGCGGCGCTGAGGTATCCAGCGCCCAGGCGCTGGTGACGCTGCCGCAGGCCAGCCCGGCGCTGCAGGAGGAACTGCTGCTGCAGACCCTCGCCGGGGTGCGGTCAGTGCTCGATCCGCTGGGGGCCGCATTGCTGGGCGGCCACACCGTCGAGGCCCGCGACGGCGGCGGCCTGGCCCTGGCCCTGAGCGTGAACGGCCGGGTGCCGCAGGGGCAGACGCCGTGGCCGAAAGGTCCGCTGCAGCCGGGTCAGCGGCTGCTGCTCAGCCGGCCGCTGGGCAGCGGCGTTCTGCTGGCCGCCGCCATGGCCGGCGCCGGCCGCGCCGCCTGGATCGACGGGCTGCTGGCGGCCCTGGAGCGCAGCCAGGCGCCGCTGGTGGCGGTGCTGGCCGCCCACGGCTGCTGTGCCTGCACCGACATCACCGGCTTCGGCCTGCTGGGACATCTGGGCGAAATGCTGGCGGACGCCGCCGACGGACCCCGGGTATGGCTGGAGGCGGGGGCGCTGCCGGCTTACCCGGGCGCGGCGGAGCTGCTGACCCAGGGGCATGCCAGCAGCCTTGCCCCCGCCAACGCCCAGGCCCTGACCCTGCTCGACGGGCCGGTGACGCTGGTGGGCGGGGCGGCCTGGCAGCAGCAGCTGCTGATCGACCCCCAGACCTGCGGCCCCCTGCTCGCCGCCCTGCCGGCGGAGCGGGCCGAGGCGGCCCTGGCGGCCGTGCGGCAGGCGGGCTTTGCCCAGGCAGCCCTGATCGGCCGGGTCGGCGGCGCCCCATGAGGGGCCGACCTCACGGCAGCAAGCGACAGCTGGCGGACCGCGGCTAGCGCCAGGGACGCACCAACCCCCGCTCCAGCAGCAGCGCGGCAGCGCGACCGGGATCGAGGTCGTCCAGATCCACCGACGCCACCTCCGGATGGCCGGAGAGTTCGTGGTCGTAGCAGCGGTCGTAGTAGTCGAGCATCGGCCGGCAGGCTGCCGCCCAGTCTGCGGCGGCGATCGCCGCCAGCGCTGCGGCGGTGCGCTGGGGGCCGAGCCGGCGGGCGATGCGGCGGGTGGCCTCCGCCAGACCCTCCGGATCCTGGGCGCCATACAGCCCCACCAGATGGGCGACACGGGTCTCCAACGGCCGGCGCACCTCCAGCAGCGGCGCCTGTTTCATCTGCCGCCACAGGCCCTCGGGGATGCGGCAGCGTCCCACTTGCACGCTCTCGGCCTCCAGCCAGATTTCGGGGGCACCCTCGAGGGCGTCGAGGTCCGCGGCGAGCAGGTTCTCGTACTGCTCGGTGCTGGGCTGGGGCGGCAGGCCCAGCGCCCCGAAGCTGCTGCCGCGATGGTGGGCGCGGCCCTCCAGGTCGAGCACAGCCACGCCACGCCCGCGCAGGGCCAGCAGCAGCTCGGTCTTGGCGCAGCCGGTGCGCCCCCCCAGGAGCCGCAGCGGCCAGGGCTGGCAGAAGCGCTCCAGCACCCTGCGCCGCCAGGCCTTGTAGCCCCCCGCCAGCACCACCACCGGCAGATCGAGGCTGGCAGCCAGCCAGGCCACGCTGCCGGATCGCTGGCCACCGCGCCAGCAGTGAAGACGCAGCGGTGCGCCGCCACCGGCCTGCGACGCCTGGCGCAGCACCTCAGCCAGGGCCGCCAGGCGGGGCCCCACCAGCTCCAGGCCGCGCAACACCGCCGCGGTGCGGCCCTGCTGCTTGTACAGGGTGCCGATCTCGGCCCGTTCGTCGTCCGCGAACAGCGGCAGGCTGCGGGCCCCGGGGATATGGCCGCGGGCGAACTCGCCGGGGCTACGCACATCCAGGATCGGGCCCTCCTGGGCCAGGAACGCCTCGATCGGAAGGGCCGGGGCGGGCGGAAGGGCGGTCACGGCGATGGCAGGCGCAGGGCGATGGACCCACTCGGGCACGATGGAACTTCAGCATCTCCCCCACCGCCGCCGTGAAAAAGGCTCGCGCCGCCGCCCCTCTGGCCCCATCCGTGCCCAGCCCCGCGCCAGCTTTTTCCCGCCACCAGCTGCTCCGCACGGCAGCCGCCACGACCCTGGCGGCCCTGCTGCCGGCGCTGCCCCTCCCGACCGCCTTCGCGCCAGCCCCGGCGCAGGCCCAGAGCGCCGGCGGGCCGGTGCTGCGGATCGGCGCCATCCCCGATCAGAAACCCGAAAAGCTCAACCGCCTCTACGGGGAGGTGGCCCGGGAGCTTGAACAGCAGCTCAAGGTGCCTGTGCGCTACGTGCCGGTGGTGGATTACACCGCCGCGGTGAGCGCCTTCCGCACCGGCAACCTCGATCTGGTCTGGTTCGGCGGCCTGACCGGCGTGCAGGCGCGCCTGCAGCGCCCTGGCGCAAATCTGATTGCCCAGCGCGACATCGACGGCGCCTTCCGCTCGGTGTTCATCGCCAACAGCCGCGCCGGGCTGCGGCCGATCAGCTCGGTGCAGGGGCTACGGGCCCTGCGGGGTCGGCGGTTCACCTTCGGCTCGGAGAGCTCCACCAGCGGCCGCCTGATGCCGCAGTTCTTCCTGGCCAAGGCGGGGGTGCGCCCGAGCGATTTCGCCGGGGGGGGGGCCGGCTTCAGCGGCAGCCACGACGCCACCATCGCCCTGGTGCAGAGCGGCGCCTACGAAGCCGGCGCAGTGAACCAGCAGGTCTGGACCAGCAGCCTGATCGACGGCAAGGCGAACCCCACCAAGGTGATCGCCCTCTGGCGCACCCCGCCTTACCCCGACTACCAGTGGCTGGCCCAGCCCAGCCTCGACCAGCGCTTCGGCAAGGGCTTCACTGGCCGGCTGCAGAAGGCGATCCTCTCCTGGCGTGCCAGCGACCCAGAGCAGAAGAAGATCCTCACCCTCTTCGGCGCCCAGCGCTTCGTGAAGGGCGACCCGGCCCGCTACAGCCAGATCGAGCAGGTGGGGCGCCAGATCGGCATGATCCGCTGATGGCGCCAGCCATGCCGGAGGCGGCACCGCTGCTGGAGCTGGCCGGGGTGCGTGTGGAGGGTCGCGGGCGGCCGCGGCTGCTCAACCTCAGCCTGCGCCTGTGGCCGGGCGAGCGGGTGGCCCTGCTGGGCCCGAGCGGGGCCGGCAAGAGCACATTGGTGGCGGTGGCGAACGGCCTGCTCTCCCCCCAGGCCGGCACGGTGCTCTGGGAGGGGCAACCGCTTCCCCGATCGCGGCGGGCCCGGCGGCGCCAGCAGTCCCGCATCGGCACCCTCTGGCAGGACCTGCGCCTGATCGAGGAGCTGAGCGTGCAGCAGAACCTCAACGCCGGCCGCCTGGGGGTCTGGGGCCTGGGCCGGGCCCTGTTGAATCTGGTGCGACCGCTGGAGAGCGAGGCTTGCCGTCTGGCGCTGCGGCAGGTGGAGCTGGATCCGCAGCTGCTGGATCAGCCGGTGGCGCACCTCTCCGGCGGCCAGCGGCAGCGGGTGGCGATCGCCCGGCTGCTGCGCCAGAACCCCGATCTGGTGCTGGCGGACGAGCCGCTGGCCAGCCTCGATCCACGGCTGGCCGCCGAGTTGCTGGCGCTGCTGCTGCGCCACGCTGAGGCCCCGCGCACCCTGCTGCTGACCCTGCACCGCCCCGATCTGCTGGCCGGGTTCGATCGGGTGCTCGGGCTCCGGCAGGGCGAACTGTGCTTCGACCTTCCCACCGCGGCGGTGGACGGGGCCACTCTCCGTGATCTCTATGCAGAGGCGGGGGCATGAGGCTGGCCGCCCCGGCCTGGATGCTGTTGCCCGGCCTGGCGCTCCTGCCGGTGCTGCTGGCGCTGCCGGGGCTGCTGCATGCAGGCGGGATCGATCTGCTCGGCCGCTTTGCGCTCGCCGCCTTCACCCCCTCGCTGGATCCGACCGTGCTGCGGTCGGTGGGATCGGGGCTGGCGGTGACGCTGGCAACAGCCGTGCTGGGTTGGCTGTTGAGCCTGCTGTTGGGCCTGCCGCTGGGGGTGCTGAGTTCCCGCACGGTATGGCACAGCCTCTGCGGCCAGGAAGGGCCTGCCGTGCTGATTCGCCGCTTGCTGGCGATCCCGCGTTCGGTGCATGAGCTGATCTGGGGCCTGCTGCTGCTGCAGCTGGTGGGGCTGCAGCCAGCGGTGGCGGTGCTGGCCCTGGCCCTCCCCTTCGCCGCCCTGGTGGCGCGCGTGGTGGCGGATCTGACCGACGCGCTGCCACTGGGCGCGCTGGAGGCCCTGAGCCGCGGTGGCGCCTCGGCGCCGGCAGCCCTGCTCACCGCCCTGGGCCCCGCCCTTGTGCCGGGGGTGCTCAGCTACGGCGGCTACCGGCTCGAATGTGCGCTGCGCAGCGCAACCCTGCTCGGGGTGTTCGGGCTGGGGGGGCTGGGGACAGAGCTGCGACTGAGCCTGCAGTCGCTGGAATTCCACGAACTCTGGACCGGCCTGTGGGCGCTGCTGGCCGTGATGCTGACCCTGGAGGGCCTGCTTGGGGCGCTGCGGCGGCGCTGGCTGATGCCGCCCCGGCTCGGTCTTGGGCGCTCTGCGGTGGGGATGCGCGGCCGGGAGATGCTGCTCGCGCTGGCAGCCATGGTGCCGCTGGCGCTGGTGCTGGGAGGGTGGCTAGGGGTGGATCCCTCGGCGCTACTGGCCTGGCAACCGCTGCCAGGCCTCGGGGGCGGCGGCTGGGGGGCGGCGCTGAGCCTGCCCTGGCCCCGGCTGATTGGCGGCACCGTGCTGCTCACGGCCCTGGCGGCCTGCCTGGCGGTGGGGCTGGCCCCATGGCTGCTGCTGCTCGTGGAGCCATGGCGGTGGGCGCGGTGGGCGCTGCGTCTGGTGTGGGCCATCGGGCGGTTGTGGCCACCGCCGCTGACCGCCCTGCTGCTGCTGTTCCTGCTGCGGCCCGGGCTCGTCAGCGCCGCCCTGGCGCTGGCCTTCCACAACCTCGGCATCCTGGGGCGACTGCTGCTTGAGGGTCTGGAAGACGGCGACAGATCCGTTCAGGACAGCCTGCGGACGGCAGGCGTGGCGCCGCTGCCGGCCCTGCTTTACGGCCGCTTCCCGGCGGTGGCCAACGCCTACCTGGCCTACGGCGCCTACCGGGCCGATGTGCTGCTGCGGGAAACCGTGGTGGTGGGCCTGATGGGGGCCACGGGGCTGGGCAGCCAGCTGGTGGAGAGCCTGAGCGCCTTCGCCTGGGACCAGGTGCTCGCATTGGTGCTCGTGTACGCCCTGCTGACGCTGGTGGGGGAGGGTCTCAGCGACCGGGCGCGACGGCTGCTGCTCCAGAAGGAGGCGGGCAGGGTTGTCACCCAAGCCACACCGATCACAAATGCTTAGCGGTCGCCGCTTTCCCCAGTTGATGCTTCTTTTCCCCAGGTTCATGCCTGGTTTTCCCCAGATGTCGCGCCTGAGACCCTGCCCGGCAGCGGCGCCATCCAGCCGACGCGGGGAAATCGCGTGGAAGACTTGACAAAACCTCGCCACCGGCAAACGCAGCAAACGCAGGGGCAAACCGAGGGCGGGAAAGCGCTTCAACACTGATGTCTCTGAAGGAGTCTTGACGAGACACAGGCGCCATGGCCGCCTTTGACGGCAGCGCCATGCCATGGCCTGATGGGGAGCCGCAGCCCCGCCCGTCGCCATGGCCCCGGCCCTGCCTTCCCTGCCCGCCCGCTCCCCCGCGCTAGCTGCTCGAACCGAGGCACACCGTCGGCCGACAGCCCCTCCCATCCTCGTGCTGCACCCGCGCGGCCTCGACGATGGACAGCAGGCGATCGAAGCGGTGCGCCGTGGGCAGAGCGTGGTGCTGGATGCCTCAGGGCTCGATCCAGGGCTTGGCCAGCGACTGGTCGATTTCACCTGCGGTGGCATCACGGCCATGGACGGGCAGTCACGCCGCCTTGGGGAAGCGGTGTTTCTTTTCACCGCCGCGACGAGCCGAATCGAGGAGGCAGGCCCGGTCAGACTTTGAGGGCGACTTCGGAAGCAAAGCGGAAGCCCACAGCCTGCGGGCTGTTCATGGGCAACAGCCTTGTCGAGAAAGTTGAGGGCACAATGGCGCAGCCCGTCGTCAGCGGAATTCTCCAAAGAAGGGGTTAATTGCATATCGCAACTGCGCTCCTCGCTGGACAGCCTCAGCGGGCCGCCGGGATCGATCAGCCCGTGGCTGGCGTCCAACGGGCAGAAGTGCAGCTAGCCACCCATGCCGAAACTGGTGTGTGGGGTGGGGGGGGGTCAGCTTGCAGCTGGATTTCCTCCAGAGTACGAGCCTGGAGGGAGGGAGTCGATGGTTGCGATTGCTGGCGGTAAGCAATGCCAGCAGGCATGGGAGTGTTCCAGGGAAAGATGGAAAAGAGCAGATCAAGATTTTATCTTCAGCAAATCCAAATCGGCCCGGGGATTCTCTGGGTAATAGATCTTGCCAATGCAGAAGGCGCCTGCTTGCCGCGGTTTGTGCTTGCGGGACTGTTCTTGGCGGCAATCCCCGGATCGCCGCCGGACCTTGGCCTGTTCGATCATGTCGGCAGCCATGCTCAGCCCATGGCCAGCTGCCACACCCTCACCCCCAGCACCTGCCTCCGATCGCTGCCCCGCCGCGCTGCTCTGAGAGGATCCAAGTGCCCTCTGGCGACGGTGATGTCCCTCGATCAGCTGCGTGCGTTCCTGCTGCGGATGCAGGACGACGACGCCCTGCGGCAGCAGGTGCTGGCAGCCGCCACCGCCGACGACGTGGCGCAGATCGCCCTGCGCCTCGGCTATGAGTTCTCAGGCGATGAGCTGCTGCGGGCCTCCGGCCAGCGTTTCGAACGGGTGACGGTCCGCAAGAACGACATCCCCGGCGAATACACCTGAGGCCCGCAGCCCGGCCGCTTCAGGGCCTGGCGAGCGGCGCCGGCTGGTACGGCAGCGAGGAGTGGTGCAGCACGATCCGGATCTGGCCGTCGGGCTCGCGCAGGAACGACCAGGTCTTGTCGACCGTGGTCACCTTGCCGCTGCTGTCGGTGAGATCGACATTGCCCATGGTGATCGCCAGATCACCATGCAACTGCAGCACCTGGTTGCGAACGGCGCACTTGTCCCAGGGCTTGAGCGCAAAGCCGCTATCGGCGGGGAAGCGGGAATCGCCGCCCACGAAGTAGGCCAGGGCGCCTTCGCGGGTGGGGCGGAAGGTCTGCTGGCCGCTGGTGAGGGTGGGCTTGAAGGCCACGGGGCCATAGGCGTAGCCGTAGGCCCCATCGATCACCTTGCTGGCAGCCGCACGGGCCTGACTGGCGCCACCGCTGCGGTAGGCACGGCTGATCGAGAGCAGGGCCTCGCACCAGGTGCGCTGGGCCTGCAGCACCTGCGCTTCGCTGATGTTGGTGTTCATCGTCATCGGCTGCAGAGCCGGGTCAGCGGCCGCGGGGGCGGCTGCAGGGGCGGCTGCGGCGGGCAGGGCGCTGAGAAGCAGGGCGGTCAGCAGTTGGGCCGGGAGGGCGGTTCGCGGCATCGAGGTGAAGTCAGGCGGGCGGAACCTAACGGCGCCCACCGGCTGGCGACGAATCCGGAGCAGCGGCCTGGCCGAGCCGGGCGTTTTGTCATTCGCACGGAACAGCCACAGAACGATGCCTGCGTCGAGATCCTGGATCCAGGCGTCGATCCCGACCATGCCCGAGCCCACACCCGATCCCACACCCGATCCCGTTCCCTCCAGCCCGGAGGAGCTCTTCGCCCGGCAACAGCGCCGGCCGGCACGGCCCCAGAGCGACAAGGCCAGCGGCGGCGACAGCGTGGCAACCGTGCTGACCCTGCTGCGGCAACGCGGAGCCGGCAACGCCGAGAAGCGACAGATCGGCCTGGCCCTGCTGGGGGAGCTCGAGTGCTTTCACGACCACGTGGTGCAGGAGCTGGCCCGCGACAGCCAGGCCAGCCACAGCGAAATCGCCCGCTGGGCGGTGGAGGCCGATCGGCTCTACCGGGCCCGCAAGATCCTCGAAACGGTCGAGCTGCCCTGAGGGGCGGCCGCCCTTGGCGGCGCCAGCCAAGGCGCGACACTGGGCCCTGATTCACGAGCGCCCGCTCCTTCCCGCCGGTGTTGTCCGCCGATCCCTGGCTGTTCTGGATGCGGCGCGCCCTGCAGCTGGCCGCCCTCGGCCTTGGCCGCACCAGCCCCAACCCGGTGGTGGGCGCCGTGGTGCTTGATGCCAACGGCACCTTGGTGGGGGAGGGCTTTCACGAGCGCGCCGGCGGCCCCCACGCGGAGGTGGGGGCCCTGCGCCAGGCCGGCGCCCGCTCCCGCGGCGGCACGCTGGTGGTCACGCTCGAACCCTGCTGCCACCACGGCCGCACCCCCCCCTGCAGTGAAGCGGTGCTGGCGGCCGGGGTGCGTCGCGTGGTGCTGGCGATGCGCGATCCCAACCCGGCCGTGGCCGGGGGGGGCATCGCCCGCCTGCGGGAGGCGGGGCTGGAGGTGATCGAGGGCGTGGCCGAGGCGGAGGCCCGCAGCCTCAATGCCCCTTTCCTGCACCGGCTCGCCTACGGCCGACCGCTGGGGCTGCTGAAGTGGGCGATGAGCCTCGACGGCCGCACCGCCCTGCCCAACGGCGCCAGCCAGTGGATCAGCGGTCCGCCTGCCCGCGGCTGGGTGCACCAGCTGCGGGCCCAGTGCGATGCGGTGATCGTGGGGGGCGGCACGGTGCGACAGGACGACCCGCTGCTCACCAGCCGCGGTCGGCGGGACCCCGAGCCGCTGCGGGTGGTGCTCAGCCGCAGCCTCGAGCTGCCGGCCAGCGCCCGGCTCTGGGACGGGACCCTGGCCGCCACGCTCGTGGCCCATGGTCCGGAGGCGGGCGAAGCGGGCCGCGCCGCCCTCGATCGGCTGGGGGTGGAGCGGCTGGAGCTGGGCTCGTGCGAACCGCTGGCCCTTCTGGAGGCCCTGGCGCGGCGCGGCGCCAACCAGGTGCTGTGGGAATGCGGGCCGGTGCTGGCCGCCAGCGCCGAGCGCCAGGGCTGCGTGCACCGCGTCGCCGCGGTGGTCGCCCCGAAACTGCTGGGGGGACTGGCCGCCCGCACCCCCCTCGGCGATCTGGGCCTCACCTGCCTCGACGAGTGCCCGCCCTGGCGGGAGCTGGCTCTGGAGCGCTGCGGCAACGACCGGATCTGGACCCTGGCGGCCCCGTGAGCCGAAGGCATGCCTGGCGCCTTCCTCAGAACACCTCCAGCGCCTCGGCGGCCGGCAACACCGCCTTCCGCCGGGCCGATTCCGCGCAGCCGCTGGGGGTGGGGAAGATCTTGGCCGGATTGGCCAGGCCCTGCGGATCGAAGGCCTGGCGCACCAGCTGCATCGTCGCCAGGTCGTCGGGGCTGTACATCCAGTCCATGTAGCAGCGTTTGTCACTGCCCACCCCGTGCTCGCCGGTGATGCTGCCGCCGGCCTCGATGCACAACCGCAGGATCGCGGCGCCCAGCTCCTGCACCCGCTCGCCCACCCCCGGCTCGCCGGAGCGGTAGAGGATCAGGGGATGCAGGTTGCCGTCGCCGGCGTGGAACACGTTGGCCACCGGCAGGCCGTGGCGCTCGCTGAGGGCCTGGATCTGGCGCAGCACCGCCGGCAGGGCGCCGCGCGGCACCACGCCGTCCTGGAGGTAGTAGCTGGGGAAGCGGCGGCCGAGGGCCGAGATCGCCGACTTGCGCCCCTTCCACAGCCGCGCCCGCTCCGCCTCCTCCCAGGCCTGCCGCACCGTGCGGGCGCCGGCCTCGCGGCAGAGCTGCGCCGCGATCGCCAGCGAGGCCTCCACCTCCCGCACGCCGCCATCGATCTCGATCAGCAGCACCGCCGCCGCATCGGCCGGGTATTCTTCGCCGCCGAGGTAGTCGTTGACGGCCTCGATGCAGAGCGCGTCCATCATCTCCATCCCCGCCGGCAAGACCCCGGCGGAGGTGACGAGGCGCACCGCCTCCCCCGCCGCCTCCATCGAGGCGAAATCGGCCAGCAGCACGGCCACGCTCTTGGGCTGGCGCAGCAGGCGCAGCGTCACGGCAGTGGCGATGCCGAGGGTGCCCTCGCTGCCGATGAACACCCCGCGCAG
Source organism: Synechococcaceae cyanobacterium (assembly GCA_046340895.1). Classification (GTDB taxonomy): domain Bacteria; phylum Cyanobacteriota; class Cyanobacteriia; order PCC-6307; family Cyanobiaceae; genus Cyanobium. The sequence continues at coordinate 71,594 of JBKDSQ010000074.1, forward strand.
ATCGAGCTCGGGCGATTCCGCCAGGCCGCTGCCCAGCTGGGTGATGCTGCCGTCAGGAAGCACCACCTCCAGGGCCAGCACGTGGTTGCTGGTGACGCCGTACTTGAGGCAGTGGACCCCGCCGGAGTTCTCCGCGACGTTGCCGCCGATGCTGCAGGCCACCTGGCTGGAGGGGTCGGGGGCGTAATAGAAGCCATCCCCCGCCACCGCCCGCGTCACCCAGCTGTTGATCACCCCCGGCTCCACGGTGACGGTGCGGTTGGCCAGATCGACCGCCAGGATGCGGCGCATGCGGCTTGTGGCGATCACCAGGGCCTCCTGCTCCGCCAACGCTCCGCCGGAGAGGCCTGTGCCGCTGCCGCGGGCGATGAACGGCACCCCCTCGTGGGCGCAGAGGCGCACCAGCTCGGCCACCTGCTCACGGGTTTCCGGCAGCGCCACAAGCGGCGGTGCCTGGCGGTGCAGGGTCAGGCCGTCGCAGTCGTAGCTGAGCAACTCCTGCGGGGCCGAGATCACGGCGCGCGGCGGCAGGAAGCGGCGGCACCGGCGGGCGAAGCGGCACCAGTCGATGCGCGACCCGGCGGAAGCGGCGGGGCCGGCGGCAGGGGCTGCGGGGCTGGCGATCGTCACGGCGACGGACTGGGGCCTGGTCCATGCTGGCCCAGAGCGGGGCAACCGGGGGGGCTGAGCTGCAAAAAATTGCGCCCACCCGCAGCCGTTTGCCACAACTACAGCTCCCGTTGAGCCAGGATGGGCGATGCCCTGTCGCCTCCGTCCGCGGATAGCCCCTTGAGTTCGGCCCCTTCCTCCGCGCCCGCCTCCCCCTCAGCCAGTGCCTCGGCGCACGCGGCTCCTGCGCTCACCACCACCCGCTCGCAGGAGATCTTCGCGGCGGCACAGAGCCTGATGCCGGGCGGCGTCAGCTCGCCGGTGCGCGCCTTCCGCTCCGTCGGCGGCCAGCCGATCGTGTTCGAGCGGGTCAAGGGCGCTTACGCCTGGGACGTGGATGGCAACCGCTATATCGACTACGTGGGCAGCTGGGGCCCGGCGATCTGCGGCCACGCCCACCCCGAGGTGATCTCGGCGCTGCATGAGGCCCTGGACAAGGGCACCAGCTTCGGTGCTCCCTGCGAGCTGGAGAACCAGCTGGCCCAGCTGGTGATCGAGGCGGTGCCCTCTGTGGAGATGGTGCGCTTCGTCAACTCCGGCACCGAGGCCTGCATGGCGGTGCTGCGCCTGATGCGGGCGTTCACCGGCCGCGAGAAGGTGATCAAGTTTGAGGGCTGCTACCACGGCCACGCCGACATGTTCCTGGTGAAGGCCGGTTCCGGGGTGGCCACCCTCGGCCTGCCCGATTCGCCCGGTGTGCCACGCGCTGTCACCGCTGGCACCCTCACCGCCCCGTACAACGACCTGGAGGCGGTGAAGCAGTTGTTCGCCGCCAATGCCGGCGAGGTGGCCGGCGTGATCCTGGAGCCGGTGGTGGGCAACGCCGGCTTCATCACCCCAGAGCCCGGTTTCCTGGAGGGTCTGCGCGAGCTCACCCGCGAGCACGGCGCCCTGCTGGTGTTCGACGAGGTGATGACCGGCTTCCGCATCAGCTACGGCGGCGCCCAGGCGAAGTTCGGCGTCACGCCAGACCTCACCACCATGGGCAAGGTGATCGGTGGCGGCCTGCCGGTGGGTGCCTACGGCGGCCGGGCCGACATCATGGCGATGGTGGCCCCGGCGGGACCGATGTATCAGGCCGGCACCCTCAGCGGCAATCCCCTGGCCATGACCGCCGGCATCCGCACCTTGGAGCTGCTGCGCAAGCCAGGCACCTACGAACGGCTGGAAACGATCACCCGCCGCCTCAGCCAGGGCATCGGCGAAGCGGCCCGCGCCGCCGGCCTGCCCTACTGCGGCGGCAGCATCAGCGCGATGTTCGGCTTCTTCCTCTGCGAAGGGCCGGTGCGCAACTTCGAAGAAGCCAAAGCCACCGACACCGCTCGCTTCGGGCGCCTGCACAGGGCCATGCTCGAGCGCGGGGTCTACCTGGCACCGAGCTCCTTCGAGGCGGGCTTCACCTCCCTCGCCCACTCCGACGCCGACATCGACGCCACCCTCGAGGCCTTCCGCGACAGCTTCGCGGCTATCGCCTGAGCGGCCCGGCCCCGCGGATGCGCGATCTGATCGCCATCCCGATCCCGCCGGGGTGGGAGATCGTGGCAGTGCTGGGGGCCCTGCTGGGCCTGGCCCTGCTTCTGCGCCGGGCCTGTGGCCGCGAACGGCTCTACCGCACGATCTTCCAGGCCGACACCCCGGCCGGCCGGCGCTTCGATCTGATTCTGCTGGCGGCGATCGTGCTGAGCGTGCTGGCGGTGGTGCTCGAAAGCGATCCTGAACTCGGCCAGCGCTGGCTACCGGAGTTCCGGGCGGCGGAGTGGAGCTTCACCGTGCTGTTCACGCTGGAGTATCTGCTGCGCCTGCTCTGCGCCCCCGCCCCCCTTGGCTACGCCCGCAGCTTCTTCGGCATCGTTGATCTGCTCGCGATCGTGCCCAGCTTCCTGGGCCTGGTGCTGCCGGGGGCCTACACCTTCATCGTGGTGCGGGTTCTGCGGCTGCTGCGGGTGTTTCGGGTGCTGGAGCTGGGCAGCTACCTGCGCGAATCCGATCTGCTCTGGACGGCGCTGTGGGCAGGCCGGCGCAAGATCGCCGTGTTTCTGCTGGCGATGGTGGCGCTGGTGGTGCTGATCGGCGCGCTGATGTTCGCGCTGGAGAGCAACCTCAACCCCGCCTTCCGCAGCATCCCGGTGGGCATCTACTGGGCGATCGTCACCGTCACCACCGTGGGCTACGGCGACGTCGCGCCGGTGACGCCGCTGGGAAGGCTTGTGGCGTCGGCCACGATGCTGATCGGCTACAGCATCATCGCGGTGCCCACAGGCATCCTGACGGCCGGAATCGGCCAGGCTGTCCGGCAGCGCCAGGCCGAATCCAGAGCTGGGGCGACAGCGGAGCCAGCGGCGCAGGGATCTGGGCCGGTGCGCTGCCCCCACTGTGGCGAATCCCTGGGGGATTAGGTCAGAAGCCCAGATTGCGCCCGCCGTCGACCGCGATCACCTGCCCGTTCACATAGCTGCCGCCGGTGGCCAGGTACAGAACGCAAGCGGCAACATCGCCAGGCTGCCCCTCGCGCCGCAGGGGGATGCGCTCCAGGATCGCCTGGTCCCAGCTGTGCACGTCCATCTCGTCGGGCCGAAGCACGGCACCGGGGGCGACGCCGTTGACCCGGATCTCGGGCCCCAGCTCGCGGGCCATGGCGTAGGTCAGCATCTGCAGGCCGGCCTTGGCGGCACAGTAAAGCGGGAAGCCGCCCAGGGGCCTACGGGCGTGGATGTCCACAATGTTGATGATCAACCCCTGACGCTGCCGCAGCCAGGGCAGGGCCGCCTGGCTGAGAAACAGCGGCGCCTTGAGGTTGCTGCCGACCAGCTCATCCCAGTCGTCCTCCCTGATCGAGCCGAGGGGGGTGGGGCGGAAACTGGAGGCATTGTTCACCAGCAGGTCGAGGCCGCCGAGGGCGGCCACCACCGCCGGGATCAGGGCATCCCGTTCCTCCGCATTCAGAAGATCAGCAGGCAGCAAGGCGGTGCTGAGCGGACGACGCTGCTCCAGACGGTCCGCCAGGGCGGCGGCCTGCTCGGCGGATCGGCCGTAGTGGATCGCCACGGCGGCGCCGGCCCCGTGCAACTGCTCGGCGATGGCGGCCCCCACCCGCCGCGCAGCGCCGGTCACCAGGGCAACGCGACCGGCCAGGGGCAGGGGGGATGCCGTCATGCTCGCAGACCAGGAAGCTGCACTCTCGCAAGCCGCCTCGGGCTTGGGGCCTGAAATACCCACACTGAGGTATCGCCGCCACCCGGGGCGGCAGCGAAGAATTTCCGACAGTTTGCAGCGCTCGGCCATGAGCAGCTACCGCTTCGGTCCCTACTGCCTCGCCGCAGACCTCACCCTCTGGTGCCGCGGCCGCCTGGTGCCGCTGGCCCCGATGCAGCGGCGCCTGCTGGCCTGCCTCTGCCACCAGGGCGGACGGGTGGTGAGCAAGCACGATCTGATCGAGGAGGTATGGGGGCACCCCAACGCCAGTGAGATCAGTCTGGCGCGCACAGTCCATGGCCTGCGTCGCAAGCTGGCCGGCTCCAATCAGGGCCACGAACTGATTCAGACCGTCTACGGCCACGGATACGTGTTCACCCAGCCGGTGGAGCAGCTGCCCGGGCATGTCGATGCGATGCGTCTGAGCCTGGAGGCCTCAGGGGCCTGACCCCTCGGGGGGGAAGCCACCCGGAGGCGGCTGTGGGGGCGGCGGCGGTTCGGCGCGGCCGGAGGGACCGCCCCACTCGGAGGTGAGCCGGCTGATCAGCACCCCCATCACCACGGCGATGTACACCGGCCCGATGATGCTCAGCGCCAGGCTGGTCATCTGGGCCAGCGGCCGCACCGGAATGATGTCCCCGTAGCCAACGGTGGTGAGGCTCACGAAGGCGAAATAGTTCACGCGCAGGAAATTGCGCTCCCAGATCAGGCTCAACGGCGAAGCCTGCAGCAGGGCACCACCGCGCATCAGCGGATCGGTGCCATCGAGGGCACTGCGGAAACTGCCGGGCTGGAGCGACTCGATCACGCACAGCAGCATCCCGCCGCAGAGGCCGAGCAGCAGATAGCCCGCCAGGGCGCCACCCACCACCCGCCGGCTGACCCGGCGCTCCAGGGCCAGCGCCCCCACCAACCGCTGCAGCGTCCAGAGGAAGAACACGCTGAAGGCGATCGCCAGCAGCACGCCGGAGAAGCGGGCATGGCGGGGAATCAGCAGCCAATAGGTCTGGGCGAGGATCACCGCCAGGCCCAGCAGGGGATAGAGCCGGTCGCTCCACCGGGGCGGGCCGCCCGCGAGCGCTCCACCAAGCGCCACGCTCACGATCAGCGTGACCAGCAGGTAGCCGGGAAACAGCAGCAGCGACCAGTGACCGGGCAGCACGAATGTGCCCATCAGGGCCAAGCATGCCAGGAGCAGCAGTCGGTAGAAGCGGTGGCGCCGGCGCTCCAGTCCTTCGGGATCGCGCCGCTGACGATCCGCGCCGAGGGCACCCGCAACGCGACGTGGCGCAGAGCCGAGGCCCGCACGGTCGAGCCATAGGGATGGGCGCAGCGGGCGGATCGCCATCCCAGACAGCGGCTCGCCCCAGGCTAGGGACGGTTTCCCGACTCCACCCAAACCCATGCAGGCCCGACGAACGCGGCGATACTGCCGCACGAGGCTGCCGGGCGAGGAGATGGGACCCAAAAGCGAACGCAAGATCAGCTTCCTGGGGAACTTCCCACCCCGCCAGTGCGGCATCGCCACCTTCACCCGCGATGTCCGCCAAGCGGTTGCTGATCGCCGACCGGAATGGGCCACGCCGGTGCTCAGCGTCACGGATCCCGGATTCCGCTACGACTATCCCGATGCGGTCCGCTTTGAGCTGCCGGAGCGCAACCTATCGAGCTACCAACGGGCGGCCGACTTCATCAATCTCTCCCACACTGACCTGCTCTGCATTCAGCATGAATTCGGCATCTACGGTGGTCCAGCCGGCAGCCATCTGCTCACATTGATGCGCCGCCTGCGGTTGCCGGTGGTCACCACCCTGCACACCGTGCTGCAGGAGCCCAGCCCCGAACAGCGGCGGGTGATGGAGGAGCTGATCCAGCAGACGGATGCGCTGGTGGTGATGACCGAGCGCGGGCGCCGGATCCTGGCGGAGGTGTACGACGCCCCCGCCGCCAAGGTGCAGGTGATCCCGCACGGCATCCCCGACCTGCCGTTCGTCGACCCCAACTTCTACAAGGATCAGTTCGGCGTGGCCGGCCGGCCGATGATGCTCACCTTCGGCCTTCTTTCCCCTGGCAAGGGAATCGAGCACGGCATCGAAGCGCTGCCGGCGATCCTGGAGCACCATCCGGATCTGGTGTACGTGATCCTCGGCGCTACCCACCCCAACCTGCTGCGGGCAGAAGGGGAAACCTACCGGCTGTCGCTGGAGCGGTTGGCGCGCAGCCTGGGGGTGGCAAACAACGTGATATTCGTGAACCGATATGTGGATGACCAGCAACTGAGCGAATACATTGGCGCCGCCGACATTTACCTTACCCCTTACCTCAACGCCGCCCAGATCACCTCCGGCACCCTCGCCTACTGCTACGGCGCCGGCAAGGCGGTGGTCAGCACCCCCTACTGGCATGCCGAGGAACTGCTGGCCCAGGAGCACGGCGTGTTGGTGCCCTTCCGTGATGGCGGCGCCATCGCCGCTGCGGTGAACGGGTTGCTGGGCGAACCGACGCGCCTGCATGCGATGCGCAAGCAGGCCTACCTCGGCGGCCGTGAGATGGTGTGGAGCGCGGTGGGCGAGCGCTATGCGCAGCTGTTCGAGCAGCTGCTGGAGGCCGGAGTCGGCCGGCCCCGCAGCCGCCGGCCGGCCGCCACTCTTGCGGTGGAGGGGGCGGAGCTGCCGATCTGGCGCTTTCAGCACCTGGAGCTGATGACCGACTCCACCGGCGTGTTCCAGCACGCGGTGCACAACGTTCCCGATTTCCACCACGGCTACTGTACCGACGACAACGCCCGCGCCCTGCTGTTCACCGCCCAGCTTGAGCATCTGGGCGAACCGCTCAACGGTCTGGCGCGGGTGCAGTCGGCGGCGGCGGCCTTCCTGCACTACGCCTTCGTGCCGGAGAGCGGCCGCTTCCGCAATTTCATGAGCTTCGAGCGGCGCTGGCTGGAGCCGCAGGGATCGGAGGACAGCCATGGGCGGGCCCTGTGGGGCCTTGGGGCGATCGTGGGCCGCACAAGCCAGAGCAACCTGCGCACCTGGGCGGCACGGCTGTTCGAGCAGGCGCTGCCGGCGCTGGAGGGCTTCACCTCTCCGCGCGCCTGGGCCTTCGCGGTGCTCGGTCTGCACGAATACCTGCGGGTGCTCGATGGCGATCTCCTGGCCGATCGCTGGCGCCTGGAGCTCTCGGAGCGACTGCTGGAGGCCTTCCAGACCCACGCCAGCGCCGAGTGGCCATGGCTGGAGCCGATCGTGAGCTACGACAACGCCCGGCTGCCCCAGGCCCTGATCCTCAGCGGCCGCTGGCTGCAGCGCGAGGACATGATGGAGATGGGCTTGCGGGCCCTCACCTGGCTGCAGGACAGCCAGCGCGCGCCCCAGGGCCATTTCCGGCCGATCGGCTCGGAGGGGTTCTGGCCGCAGGGCGGCATCGCCGCCACCCATGACCAGCAGCCGCTGGAGGCCACCGCCTGCGTGGCCGCCTGCCTGGAGGCCTTCCATGCCACCGGCTCCGAGCACTGGCGCCAGGAGGCGATCCGCTGCTTCGACTGGTTCCTGGGCCGCAACGACCTGCAACGCCCCCTGTACGACGCGAGCAACGGCGGCTGCTTCGATGGTCTCCAGCCGGGCGGCCTCAACCGCAACCAGGGGGCCGAATCCACCCTGGCCTTTCTGATGGCCCTGGCCGATATGAAACTCCTGCACAGCGAAGCCCTCACCAGCCAGCCATGAGCCACCCGCGCGAAGCGCCCCAGGGATCGCTGCCCGTGGAGCGCCTGGGGCTCCACCTCGAACCGAACCAGCGCCGCGTGCTGCTGCGCCCCTTCCTACCCTCGCTGGTGGTGAAGCCCACCAGCGGCCAGGGCAACCTGCAGCGTCTGGAGATCCTGCTCGATCGGCTCGCCGCCCTGCCGGCCGAGCAGAGCGAACGGGAGCTGGAGAGGTTGCGCCATCGCTTCGGCGTGCGCCATCGCACCCTCGAGAAACTGGCCCGCCAGCGCTGGGAAGACGTGCTGGCCCCACTGCAGCGCCAGCATGTGCTCAGCCCGGAGCAGCAGCTGCTGCTCGGCTATTACCTCACGAATGAATACGCCCTGGAGTCAGCGGCGCTGTTCAACCCCTCCCTGGTGCCCCACCCCGACCAGGGCGGCCTCGATCCCGGCGACCTGCGGGTGGTGCTGAGCCTGCGGGCCACGGGGGAGGGCCACATCTCCTCGATCGAGTTCCGCAGCGGCGTGATCCGCGCCGACGGCAGCCTGCACCTCGAGCGCACCTCTCCGTTCGTCTACCAGGGACAGATCACGGTGCTGGAGCAGGGGGCCGAGGGAACCTATCGGGTCAGCTACGACGAGGACAGCCAGCTCAGTGAGCGGGTGCTGTTTCCCGTGGCGGCGCGGGAGAGCAACGGCCTGGAGGATGCCCGCTTCGTGCGGCTGGAGGGGGAGGGCAGCCCCCGCTACCTGGCCACCGCCACCGCCTACGACGGCCAGGGCATCCACACCCAGCTGATCGAAACCGACGATTTCCGTCAGTTCCGGCTGCGGCCGCTGCAGGGCTCGGCGATCCGCAACAAGGGCCTGGCCTTCTTCCCGCGCCGGATCCACGGCCAGTGGTGGATGCTCGGCCGCCAGGACAGCGAGAACATCCACCTGATGACCAGCGACCGTCCCGATTGCTGGCATCACTCCCAGGTGCTGCTCTGCCCCCAGGAACCCTGGGAGTTCATCCAGCTGGGTAACTGCGGCTCGCCCCTGGAAACCGAGGCCGGCTGGCTGGTGCTCACCCATGTGGTGGGGCCGAAGCGGGAGTACTGCATCGGTGCGGCCCTGCTCGATCTGGCGGATCCGACGCGGGTGATCGGCCGGCTGCGCCAACCGCTGCTGCGCGCCACCGACGATGAGCGCGACGGCTACGTGCCGAACGTGGTGTACAGCTGCGGCGGTCTGATCCATGCCGATCAGCTGTGGCTTCCCTATGCCGTCTCCGACCGGGCGACGCGGATGGCACGGGTGTCCCTGCCGGCACTGCTGGACCTGCTGCGCCACTCGCCGCCCCGCCAGGCCTGAGCGTTGGCCTGCGATTTTGCGACATGAGTGCGCACAGAGCTGCAAAACGCAGACGCGGCCAATGCCGAGCGGAAACCAAGCGAAAACAAAGCCGAAACAAAGCGAATGCCAAGCGAAAAGAAAGCGAAAGAGATCAACAGATGCAGCGCTAATATTGCACTCTTTCTGACCAGGGACTGGTCGTAATGGGTGCCGATCTCTCCAACCCCTCCCCGCAGTTGCTGGAGGAGTACAGCCAGTTCTTCCGGCTGCTGAGCGAACCGGCCCGCCTACGGCTGCTCTGCCTGTTGCGCCAGGGCGAACACGATGTGAACGCGCTGATCCAGGCCACCGGCTTCTCCCAGTCGCACATCAGCCGCCAGCTCGGCCAGCTGCAACGGGCCGGCCTGCTGCGCTCCAGCCGGGAAGGAAACCGCACCGTCTGGCGGGTCGACGGCGACCTGGTGGAAGAGCTCTGCACCCTCGTGCAGGGACGCCTGCGCCAGCGGCTGGCGGAGCAGAGGCGCGAACTGCAATCCGTCTGAGGCCGCGGGCCCCACCCAACCGATCTCCCTAAGGTGGGGCGTTGACAAAGGCACCGATGGCACCCGAGCGCTTCTTCCTCGAGCTCGAACCGCCCGCCTCCCTGCCCCGTGAAGCCCCCCACGTGGTGATCGTGGGTGGAGGTTTCGCCGGCCTCAAGGCCGCCCATGCCCTCGCCGGCAGCGAGGTGCGGGTCACGCTGATCGACCGCCGCAATTTCCATCTGTTCCAGCCGCTCCTCTATCAGGTGGCCACCGGGCTGGTTTCCGAGAGCGATGTGGCCTCGCCGCTGCGGCAGCTGGTGGGCCAGGCCCCGAACGTGCAGGTGCTGATGGGGGATGTGGTCGACATCGACCCGGCGGCGCGGGAGGTGGTGTTCAACGAGCGCCACTTCCGCTACGACCACCTGATCGTGGCCAGCGGCGCCCAGAGCAGCTTCTTCGGCCACGACGAGTGGGGCCAGCAGGCCGTACCGATGAAGCGCCTGCACGACGCCGAAACGATCCAGCACCGGGTGCTCTCGGCCCTGGAGGAGGCGGAGCAGACGCCTGATGCGGCCCAGCGGGAGCTGCTGCAGTCGGTGGTGGTGATCGGCGGCGGGCCGACGGGCTGCGAGCTGGCGGCCTCGCTGATCGATCTGCTGCGCCATACCCTCGCCCGCGACTTCAAGCAGCTCGACCCCGGGAAGTGCCGCGTGACGCTGGTGGATCCGGGCGATCGGGTGCTGCGGGCGATGGATCCGGGCCTGGCCCAGGCCGCTGGTGAGCACCTGCGCCGCAGTGGCGTGGAACTGCTGCTCGGCGGACGGGTGAAGGCGATCGAAGCACAGAAGGTGGTGCTCACGGTGGGGGAGGAGGAGCGCACCCTCACCGCCGGCACGATCTGCTGGACCGCCGGCGTGTCTCCCTCTCCGCTGGGCCGGTTGCTGGCGGAGCGCACCGGCTGCCCGCTCGACAAGGCCGGCCACGTGCTGGTGGAGCCCGATTTCTCGCTGCCGGGCCACCCCGAGATCCGGGTGGTGGGCGATCTGTGCAGCTACAGCCACACCGCCGATGGCAAACCGCTGCCGGGCATGGCCGGGCCGGCCGTTCAGATGGGCACCTGGGTGGCGCGCGACATCCTGGCGCGGGTGCGCGGCCGCCAGCACGCCCCGTTCCGCTTCGTCGACTTCGGCACGATGGCGGTGGTGGGGCCGCTGTTTGCGGTGGCGGATCTGCGCGGGCTGAAGGTGAGCGGCGCCTTCGGCTGGCTGCTGTGGGGTCTGGCGCACCTGGCCTTCATGCCGGCGCGCGAGAACCGCCTGATCCTGCTCACCAAGTGGCTGTGGGCGATCGTGGTGCGGCAGCGCTCGTCGCTGGTGATCAACGAGTCGATGCAAGCGTGATCTGGCGCAGGGCGTGATAGATGGGCTGGGGCAACAGCAGCCGGCTCACGTAGGCGGCCAGCACCGCCGCCACCACCAGGCCGGGCAGCAGCTGCTGATCCGCCGCCAGGCGCAGGGCGAACAACACCGTGGCCACCGGCAGCTGGGTGGCGCCGGCCAGGCCAGCGGCCATGCCGAGGGCCGTACCCAGGGCCCCCATGCCCGCCAGGCCTCCGCAGAGCCGTCCGAACACGGCGCCGAAGGCGAAGGCGGGATCGATCAGGCCGCCCGGGATGCCCACCCCCAGGGCCAGCACAGGCCCGAGCAGGCGCATCAGCAGCAGGGCCAGGTCGCGGAGGGGGCTGGTGGCGGGCAGCCAGGGGCTGGGGCCCAGCGCGGCCGCGGACTTCACCAGACCGTGCATCAGCCGTTCGCCATCGCCGCCGCTGGCGCCGCCGCTGAGCAGCAGGAAGGCGCTCAGCACCGCCCCCACCGCCAGCCCCAGGGCCAGCGGCCTATGGCGCAGCAGCGGTGCGCAGCGGCGGGTGAAGCCCAACAAGGCAACGCCAAACAGGGCCCCGAGCATCCCCCCCAGCGCCCCGATCGGCACCGCCCAGAGCACCTGCAACCATTCCGGCACCTCGGTGCTGAGCCGGCCGAGGGCAAACATCGGCTGGCCGGTGAGGTTGCTGAACGCCGCCGCCACCGCGCAGGCCACCAGGGCCGGCCAGAGCAACGGAGAGGCGAAGCGGCCGGCGAATTCCTCCACCACGAACACCACCGCCATCAGCGGCGTGTTGAAGCCCCCGGCCAGACCAGCGCCGGCGGCGAGCACCAGCAGATCAGGGGCCGGCAGGCGTGGCAACAGGGCCGGAAAGCGCCGCCGCACCGCCCAGGCGACCGACGCCCCCACCTGCAGCACCGGACCCTCTCGCCCCATCGGCAGCAACGCCAACGTGGCCACGGCCCAGAGGCCGAACCGCTGCAGGGTGACGGCCGGGGCCAGCAGAGCATCGGCCCGCTGCGGATCCTCGATGCTGGTCATGGTCTGGGGGATGCCGGAGCCGGCTCCCCGGGCGCAGATGCCGCGCTGCAGCAACAGCAACAGGGGCACCACCAGCAGCGGCGCCGCCGCCAGGGCCAGGGATGCGGGGCTCCAGGGTCCGCCCCCAAAGCTCGGCAGAAGGCCCAACCACTGGTCCTGCCAGCGATCCAGCAGGTTGAACGGCCAGCAGGCCAGCCCCACCAGCAGACCCAGGCCGCAGAGATGGAGCAGCTCCTGAAGCAGCGCCCGGGCGCCGCTCACAGGCCGGGGCTGCTCTGCATGATGCCGCCGTCGGCGAACACGCTGGTGGCGGTGATGTAGCTGGCGGCATCACTGGCCAGGAAGGCCACCACCCGTGCGATCTCCTCGGGCTGGGCCATCCTCCCCATCGGGATAGCGGCATTGAGCCGGGCGAGCAACTCCGGATTGTTCATCGTGGAATCGTTGATCGGCGTGGCGACCGCTCCGGGACCGACGTTCACGATCGTCACCCCCTGGGCGGCAAGTTCCACGCCGGCGGTGCGGGTGAGCATGCGCACCCCGCCCTTGGCGACGCAATACGGGGTGTTGTTGGGCATCGGCCAGTCTTCATGCACCGAGGAGATATTGATAATGCGGCCGCCACCACCCTGGGCGATCATCTGCTTGGCGGCGTATTGGGTGGCGAAGAAGACGGCACGCAGGTTGATGTTCAGCACCTTGTCGAAATCTTCGGGGGTGGTGTCGAGAATCGATGTGCGTGTTTCGATGCCAGCGTTGTTCACCAGCACATCCAGCCGGCCATAGCGCGACACCGTTTCCTGCACAAGCCGCTGCAGATCCTCCAGGCGAGACACATCGGCCTGAACGCCGAAACAGGTGCCGCCGAGCTCACCGATCTCCTGCTCCAGCGCCTCGGTGGCCTCGGGATGGGAGCGGTAGTCGATCACCACGCGCGCGCCCATGCAGGCCACCACCTCCACGATGGCCTTGCCGATGCCGCTGTTGCCGCCGGTGACGATGATCACCTTGCCCTTGAGGTAATTGGCCAGCGTTTCGGCGGAGTAGGGATTGGTGGCGGTCATCGGCAAACCAAGCGCGGGAAGCAGGCCAGAACGGACCCTAGGCAGGGAGAGCGCAGGCGTCCACATCCCTGAAGCAAAGGTGGACAACGACAGGGCTGACAACGCCAGCCCCGTCTCTACGGTGCCAATGGGGAGCAGCGAAGCGCGCCCCTGCATGGCCGATGACAGATCCCCTCGCCGCACCCGCCCCGCTCACCTATTGGCATCTGTGGACTGACCCCGAGGGCATCAGCCACCAGGAGCTGTGCAGCTTGCGGGCCTTCACGGCAGCGCCGCTGAACCCGAACGTGGCGGCCCAGTGGAGCGCCGCACTTCAGGAGAACGGCAATGGCTTCCTCACGCAGCTGCCGGTGGGCTGGCTGGGGGAATGGCATGAAAACGCCGTGCCGAAATGGATCTTCGTGCTGCGCGGCGCCTGGTTCGTCGAAAGCATGGATGGGGTTCGGCGCACCTTCAGGGCGGGCGAGTTCAGCTTTGGGGGGGATCAGCGCTGCCGCCGGCTTGCCGATGGCCGCTGGGGCCATCTCTCCGGCCAGGTGGGCGAGGAACCCTGCCTGCAACTGGTTATCCAACGCAACGACGATGCCTGGCTGCAGGCGCCGCCGGGTTTCTTTTCCTGAGTCGCGATGGCGCCGCTCCCCCCGGATCTGGAGGTTCACGATCCCCGCTTCGCCGCGCTGGTGCTGTTCAACGCCGCTCTGGAGAAGCTGGCGGATGGCTTCCGCTGGCTGGAGGGCCCGGTGTGGTTCGGCGACCACCAGTGCCTGCTGGTCAACGACATCCCCAACAACCGCACCCTTCGCTGGAGTGAACGGCACGGCGTCACGCCGTTCCTGGAGCCCTCCGACTTCGCCAACGGCCAGACCCGCGACCGCCAGGGCCGGCTGATCCAGTGCCACCACCGCAGCCGCTGCCTCAGCCGCGTGGAACACGACGGCACGGTCACCACCCTGGTGCGCCAGGCCCGCGGCCAGCGCCTCAACGCCCCCAACGACGTGGTGGTGAAGAGCGACGGCTCGATCTGGTTCAGCGACCCCCTCTACGGCCTGCTGAGCGACTACGAGGGCGGCCGCCAGCGCTCCGAGCAGCCGCCGGCCCTCTACCGCCTGGATCCAGAGAGCGGCGTGGCGGAGGCGGTGGCCACCGACTTCGACGGGCCCAACGGCCTGGCCTTCTCCCCCGACGAACACCTGCTGTACGTGGCCGAATCGGGCACCGCCGGCGAGCCGGCCCCGCGCCAGTGCATCCGCCGCTTCCGCGTGGGCGATGACGGCCGCAGCCTGCACGGCGGCGAGGAATTTGCCCGAATCCAGCCCGGCTGGGCCGATGGCTTCCGCATCGATGAGCACGGCAACCTCTGGTGCGGCGCCGCCGATGGGGTGCACTGTCTGGCCCCCGACGGCAGCCTGCTCGGCAAGGTGCTGGTGCCGCAGCGGGTGTCCAACGTCTGCTTCGGTGATCGTGCCGGCAGCCGCCTGTTCCTGTGCGCCTCCACGGCGCTCTATGCCCTGTTCACCAACACCCGCGGTGCCCTGCGCCCCTGATCCCCTGCCGATGGCCAACTCCGACCTCGAAGCCTTCCTGCGCCAGGCCAAGGCCGACCCGGCCCTGCTGGAGCGGCTCGCCAGCTGCCCGAATCTCGACGCCATCGCCGTGCTCGGCGCGGCGCTCGGCTACCACTTCCGCGCCGTGGATCTGGTGCGGCACCAGGCGGAGGCCACATTGCGGCTTTCGGAGCCGGAGCTGGAAGCAGCGGCCAGCGGCGTGACGCTGCAGGGGCACCTCTGGCTGATGAAAATCGTGTGGGGCTGAGGGCCGAACGATGCACAGCGCTCTGCCCCGCATCCTCAGCTTCGGCTTCACCTGCGCGGATGCCGAGGCGCTGGCCCGCTTCTACAGCGATCGCCTCGGCCTGGTGCGGGGGGAGACGCAGGAGCTGGGCGGTGCCTACGCCGCGCTGATGGGGCTTCCAGGCAGCCGGCTGAAGCGGGTGGTGCTGCACGCCGGCTCCGAGCGGCTGGAGCTGACCCAGGTGCTGGAGCTGGGGCCGGGCCTGCGCCCCGGCCGGCCGGTGCCCCCCGACGCGCGCAGCAACGACCAGGCGTTTCAGCACATCTGTCTGGTCACCGGGGATCTGGAGGCGGCCGCCGCCTCGCTGCAGGTGGATCTGGCCGCCGGGCGGCTGCGGCCGATCTCCTCCGGCCCGCAGACGCTTCCAGCCGACAACCCCGCCGCCGCCGGCATCGTCGCGTTCAAACTGCGCGACCCGGAGGGCCATGCCCTGGAGCTGCTGCAGTTTCCGGCCGACAAGGGGGAGGCCCGCTGGCACAGCGCCCCAGCCCCGGCAGCCCCAGCCGTGCTCGGCATCGACCACAGCGCCATCGGCGTGCTCGACAGCGCCCGCAGTCGCCGCTTCTACGAGGGGCTGCTCGGCCTGCGGCTGGCAGGCGACGGCATCAACCACGGCATCGAGCAGGACCACCTCGATGGCCTGGCCGGCACGCGCGTGCGGATCACAGCCCACCGCTGCCCCGTCGGCCCCGGGGTGGAGTGCCTCCAGTACCAGGCCCCGGCGGGCGGCCGACCGATGCCCGCCGATCGCAGCTGCGCCGACCTGGAGCACTGGCAGATCCGGCTGGCGGTAACGGATCTGGGGGCGATCGCCGCCGGGCTGGCGGAGGCGGGTGGTAGCGCGAGCCAGCTCGCCCCGCTGACCCTGGAGCCGGCCAGCGCGCAGGGGCTGGGCTTCCGGCAGGCGCTGCAGGTGCGCGATCCCGACGGCCACACCTTGCAACTGGTGAGCGATTGAGCGCCGCGACGCTGCGCAGCCCTACCGCCGCCCCTACCTTGCCGACAACGCCCGCGCAGCCCGCAACGCCCATGGAGATCACGGTGGTGGACCTGCTGGTGCCCGCGGCGCCCGCCACGCTGTCGCAGGCTGTGTTGCTGGTCCTGCGCCTGTTCGTAGGCATCTGCTTCGTGCGCCACGGCTGGCCGAAGCTGCGCAACCTGCGCACCTGGGCCACCGCCCTGAAAACGCCGGCCTGGCTGTGCTTTCTCTCGGCGGCGTCGATGGTGGGCGGCGGGCTGTTCCTGATCCTGGGGCTGCTCACGCCGCTGGCGGCATTGGCGATTCTGGTGTCGATGGCCTATGCGATGGTGCTGGAGATCCGCAGCGGCTTTCCATTCATTGCCCCCGATCCCTACCAGATTCCGGCCGGTGATTACGCCGGGCCGATGGGGGTGGGCGAACCGCCGAGCTGGGAGAAGGCGGCGATGTACGTGGTGATGTGCCTGGTGCTGATGGGCTGCGGCGGCGGCCTGTTCTCGCTCGATGCGCTTCTGCTGGAGGATCTGCTGCGGCTGTGGCTGGGGGTGTGAGATGGGGGGATGAGCTGGGCGGGCCGGAGGCTCAGGCCGCCAGGCGTTCGCGCAGATGCTCGCCGACGCGGATCGCATTGGCAATGGCGGTGAGCGAGGGATTCACGGCGCCGATGCTGGGGAAGAAGCTCGTATCCACCACATAGAGATTATCGAGCTCGTGGGCCTTGCAGTTCACATCCAGAACGGATGTGGCCGGGTCACCGCCGAAGCGGCAGGTGCCGGCCTGGTGGCCGACGGCGGCGATGCCCATCGGGTTCTTGATATAGATCTGCCTCTCCACAAGATGATTGCGGAGGTAGAGCTTGTCCAGCAGGCCCTGCAGACGCCTCCAGAGCTGATCGGCGGAGGCTTGGTTGTTGGGCTGGTAGTGGAGGTGGATGTGCCCCTCACCATCCACTGTCACCCGGTTGGCGGGATCGGGCAGATCCTCCGTGGTGAGCCAGAAATCGAGGCTGTGCTCGGCGATCTGATCCATCGACCACTGCGGCATGAGGAAGGTTTCCAGCGGCGCATAGCCCTTCATGATCGCACCGCGAGTTTTGCCGGTCATCTGGATGTTGCCCATCGGCCAGTCGTAATCGCTATCACCGAAGTACCAATCATTGACAGAGATTGTTTTCTGGAAGATCGTGGGATTGGGTTCATGGGAGAGGGCAACTGCCGCCTTGCTGTTGTGGAACATGTAATTGCGGCCCACCTGATCGGAGCCGTTGGCCAGGCCGCGCGGGTGACGGTCGTTGGCGGATAGCAGCAGCAGGCGGGCGCTGTTGGCGGCACCGCAGCTCACCACCACGATGTGGGCGGAGTAGCGCAGTTCCTCGCCATCGCGCACCAGCTCCACGGCGCTCACGCTGCGGCCGCTGGGATCGGTGTGCAGCTTGCGCACCTCGGCGCGGGTAAGCAGGAACAGGTTGGCATTGGCCGCCAGGGCCGGCCGCACGCCGCACACCTCGGCGTCGCCCTTGGCGTGTACCAGACAGGGGAAGCCATCGCAGTTATTGCAGCGGCGGCAGCGGCTGTAGGGCATGTTGCCCTCATCGAGCATCACGCCACTGGGGGCGTGGAAGGGGCGCAGGCCGGCAGCGCGCAGGTCGTCGGCCAGCTTGGCGATCCGCGGCTCGTGCGAGATCGGCGGATGGGGATAGGGCGCCGCACTGGGGGGATCGGTGGGGTCTTCGCCACGCAATCCGTGCACGTGATACATCTCCTCGGCCCGCTGATACCAGGGCTCGAAATCGCTGTAGCGCAGGGGCCAGGCCGGCGAGAGACCGTCGCGGTGGGGGAGCTCCTCGAAATCACGCTCGCGCAGGCGGAAATGGTGGGCGCCATACATCTTGGTGGCGCCTCCCACGAAGTAATGGCTGCCGGGCTGAAACGGCTTGCCCTGGCCGTCGTACCAGGTGTCCTTGGAGAGGTAGCGACCCTGCTGGAACACCGCCTCGGCGTCCCAGTTCTGGGGCTCCTGGGGCAGCCAGTCGCCGCGCTCGAGGATCAGGATGCGCAGGCCGGTGGGGGCGAGCACGCGGGCCAGGGTGCCGCCGCCGGCGCCGCTGCCGATGATCACCACATCGAAATGGCTGGCCTCGGGCTTCTGAAGCTGGGCGAGGGAGGGCAGGGCGTCCACGCGCAGGCAGGCATTTCCCGAACGCTAGGGAGGGCTTCGCAGGCCGGCCACGATCGGCAGCCCAGCGGCGGCAGCGCCGGCGGACCGTGGGCTACGGCCCAGGCGCCGGCCGGGGCGTGGGCGTGGGATAGCGGTTGAGCTGGGTGATCATCTTGCACACCATCGCCGTCCAGCCCGTCTGGTGGCTCGCACCCAGCCCGCGGCCATCTTCGCCGTGGAAGTACTCGTGAAACAGCAGCCGATCGCGCCAGTGCGGATCGCTCTGGAACCGCTCCACGCCCCCCTGGAACGGCCGCCGCCCCTGGCCATCACGGCGGAACAGATTCACCAGCCGCTGCTCCAGCAGCAGCGACACCTCCCAGAGGGTGTACCAGGAGCCGGAGCCGGTGGGGAATTCCACCAGCAGGCTGTCATCGTAGTAATGGCCAAATTTCTGCAGGGATTCGATCAGCAGGAAATTGATCGGCATCCACACCGGTCCGCGCCAGTTGGAGTTGCCGCCGAACATCGCCACCGGGCTATCGCCCGGGCTGTATTCGAGCGTTTGCGCCTGGCCGCCCTCCGTGAAGGTGTAAGGGCGCTCACCGTAAATCCTGGAGAGGGCGCGGATGCCATACGGGGAGAGGAACTCCTCCTCATCGAACAGGCGGCGGCAGATGCGCTGCAGCCGCTCCGCAGGCACCAGGGAGAACAGGAGCCGGTCGTTGCACCACTTGCCGAGGTTTTCCACCAGCCAACCGTGGGAGGTGCGCTCATGCAGAAACCAGGCCAGGCTCTGGGTGACATCCAGCACCGGCAGGCGCTTGACCGTATCCACATCAAAACTGGCAACAGCCAGCAGCGGAATCAGGCCGGAAACGGAGCGGCTGCGCAGGAATTCCGTGCTGCCATCGGGGCGCTTGATCACATCGTAGTAAAAGCCATCCTGCTCATCCCAGTTCACATAGCCGCGACTACCTGGAGTGTTGAGTGTAAGAGCAAGCTGCACAAAGTCGTACACGAAGCGCTCACAGATATCGCCATACTCCTCCTCCTCATGGCTGAGCTCCACACTGATGTTGAGCAGGTTGAGGCTCAACGATGCCATCCATGCCGTGCCATCGCACTGCTCAATGTGGCTACCGTCGGCAAGAGGGAAGCGGCGGTCGACCACGGCGATGTTGTCGAGGCCGAGGAAGCCCCCCTCGAATACGTTGTCGCCGGAGCGATCGTTGCGGTTGGCCCACCAGCCATACTCCAGGATCAGCTTGCGCAGGGCGGCGCGCAGAAAGCCGTGATCGGCCTCCTCGCTTTGCTTGCGGTCAATCTGGAAGATGCGCATCGCCGCCCAGGCGCCGATCGGTGGATTGGGATCGGAGAGGGACCATTCGTAGGCGGGCGTCTGGGCGTTGGGGGCGGTGTAGTGGGGCGTGCGCAGCAGCGTGCACTGGCGTTTGGCGGTGGCCGGATCGAAGACGGCGAAGGCCACGGCGTGGAACATCAGATCCCACTGGCAGAAGTAGGGGTACTCCCAGCCATCGGGCATCGCGATCACATCGTGGGCATGCAGGCGCTGCCAGGGGCGGGTGGATCCGAACCAGCGCTCGACCGGCGGCGGCGGCGCGGTCGGATCGCCATTCAGCCAGCGCAGCACACTCCAGCCGTAATACTTCTTGCTCCAGAGCAGGCCGGCGGCGGCGCTGGTGTGGATGCGGCGGTCGTCCTCGCTCAGACCCGGCACCAGGCCGGCGAAGAACGTGTGCCATTCCTGCTCGCGAGCGATGAAGAGCGCCTCGAAGTCGGAGCCGAACGGTGCCGCGATGGGCTCAGAAGGCGATGGGACGGCGGACGTTCTGCTGCGCAGCCGCAGAGCCACCACCCACTCCTCGCCAGGGGCCAGCTCGTGCTGCAACCAGCGGGCCGCCTTGGTGCCCCGTTGGGCGGGGTTGATCGCAGCGGCTTCGCCCTCGATCAGGTGGCGGTGGAAACCATCCTTCTGGAACGGGCGCTCATTCGGCTGGTTGTAGAGGCGCTGGCGGTTGGTCTCGTTGTCGGTGAACAGCCAGGGCCCGGCTTCTCGGCAGAGCAGCTCGTAGCGACCGAGCCCGCCGCCGGGCTCGGCGATCAACGCATCGCCCTCCAGCTGCAGTGGCGTTTCCCGCTCATCGGGATAGCCCCACGACCAGGTGTTGCGCAGCCAGAGGGTGGGTAGCAGGTGCAGGCGAGCCGGATCGGGGCCGCGGTTGATCACCCTGTAGCGGATGGCGAGGTCGTCGGGGGCGGCCTTGGCCACCTCCACAAAAATGTCAAAATAGCGATCTTCATCGAAGATGCCGGTATCGATCAACTCGAACTCCGGCTGCTCGCGGCTGCGGGCCTGGTTTTCGGCCAGCAACCGCTCATAGGGGAAACGCTGCTGCGGGTATTTGTAGAGAGCCCGCATGAAGCTGTGGGTGGGGGTATTGGCGAGGTGAAAGAAGTAATCCTTCACGTCTTCGCCATGGTTGCCTTCGCCGTTGGCCAGGCCGAAAGGCCGCTCCTTGAGGATCGGATCGTGGCCGTTCCACAGCGCCACGGAAAAGCAAAGGCGGCACTGCAGATCGCACAGCCCCAGCAGGCCGTCTTCGCCCCAGCGGTAGGCGCGCGAGCGGGCGTGATCGTGGGGGAAGGAGCGCCAGGCGTCGCCGTCGGCGGAATAGTCTTCCCGCACCGTGCCCCACTGGCGCTCCGGCAGATAGCTGCCCCACAGATCCCAGGGCACCCCCTCGCGGTCGCGCTCCGCGATACGGCGCTGCTCGGAGCTGAGCCGATCAGGGACGAGCCGTTCGCTGCTGGTGGCAGGGGTTTCGCTCACAGAGCCTCCAGCAGGGCTTCGCTGATGCGCAGGGCGTTGGCGATCACGGTGAGGCCGAAGCCCACCGTGGGACAGCTGGGGAAGATGCTGGCGTCGGCGATCCAGAGGTTGGCCACCTCGTGGCTGCGGCCCTGGGGGGTGACCACCGAGGTGGCGGGGTTGGTGCCCATGCGGCAGGTGCCGCAGACACTGCCCATGGCCGAGAGCGGCGCTTCGCCGCGGGGGTGGATCGGGGCGGGATTGACCACCGGGCAGAGCGGATCGCGCTCCACCGCCTCGATCGTGGCCAGCCAGCGGTAGACGAGACGGTCGTGGGCCTCGCGGTTGTTGGGCACATACTCGATCTGCAGGCGGTCGCCGCGCAGCAGCAAACGGTTGTGGGCGTCGGGCCGCACCGGGCTGCGGGCCCACCAGGTGATCGAGCGGGAGGCCAGCCCCTGCAAGCCCAGGCCAGGCAACAGGCGGGTGACGAGCGAGAGCACCGGTGGCGATTCGGCGAACAGGGCGTCCTGGAGCACGCCGCCACCGCTTTCGATCACCCCGAGCGGGAAGCTCACGTTGCGGTCGCCCCAGAGGTAATCGCTGATACCGAGGCTGCGGGGGAAGCGGCCGGAGTGGGACGCGGCCGAGCGCTGCAGGATCGCGGTGAGCTGCGGTTTCATCAGGTTGCGGCCCACCTGATCGGAGCCGTTAGCCAGGCCGCGGCTGTGGGCATCGCTGGCGGAGCGCAGCAGGATCGCGGCGCTGTTGATGGCCCCGGCCGCCAGCACCACATGGTGGGCGGCGAACAACCAGCGCTGCCCATCGATCTCCGCCTCCACCCCGCGCACCTCCCGCCCCGAGGGGTTCACATGCAGGCCGCAGACGCGGGCACGCTCACGCACCGTGACCGAGGCGGCACGGCGGGCGGGCTCGACGCCGAACAGCTCGGCATCTCCCGTGGGGTCGCGGGGATCGTCCGACCAGCTCTGGGGAAGGTCGTAGGGGTGGGTGTGCTGGCGCTGCAGGGCGGTGCGCAGCTCCTCGAGGAAGGGCTCGATCGGCTTCGGGGTGTGGGGGAAGGGGCCGGGGCGCGGCGGCTCGGTGGGATCCACACCGGCGGCACCGTGCACGCGGTAGAGAATTTCGGCGCGGTCGTAAAAGGGGGCCAGTTCGTCGTAGCCGATCTCCCATCCCGGCACCGGCCCCTCCTGCAGGGCGAGGCCGGCGAACTCGCGCTCGCGCATGCGCTCCAGCACCCCACCCCAGATCTTGGTGTTGCCGCCGAGGGCGTAGATCGTCTGGGGGGCGAAGGGATCGCCATCGGGGCCGAACCAGGCTTCGTCAGGGTGGTAGCGATCTTTGCGGAACAGATCCACATCGGCGACGTTCTGATCCGCCAGGGGCATGGCGCCGCCGCGCTCCAGCAGCAGCACGCGGCGGCCGGCGGCGGCCAGGGCGCCCACGAGGGTGCCCCCACCCGCACCGCTGCCGATCACGATCACGTCGTAGTGCTGGTCGTCGAGGATCATCGCCACACGTAGATCAACAGGAACAGCAGAATCCAGATCACATCCACGAAGTGCCAGAACAGCGACACCGAGGCCACACCGGCCTCGCCGCCGCTGTAATTGCCGGGACGGAAGGAGCGGGCCAGCATCAGGGCCATCAGCAGGATGCCCGTGAGCACATGCAGGCCGTGGAAGCCGGTGAGCAGGTAGAAACAGCCACCGAACACGCCATCGCCCAGGCTGAAGGCCAGCCCGCGCCACTCCACCGCCTGGCCAAAGACAAAGAAGCTGCCCATCGCCATCGTGAGCAGCCAGAGAGCGCGGAAGCCCCAGAGATGGCCGCGGCGCAGCTGGATCTCCGCGAACCAGGCCACGAAGCTGCTGCTCACCAGGATGATCGTATTGCGCAGCGGCTCGCCCAGCTCCAGGCCCTCCACCCCGGCCGGCAGCCACACGGGCGAGGAGCTCTTGAGCACCGCGTAGCCAACGAAGAAGGCCAGGAAGATCACACTCTCCGAGAGGAGAAAGATCACCATGCCGGTGAGGTTATGGCCTTGGTGAGTGGTCATGGCTCAGCTCTGCAGGGCGCGGGCGATGTACTGCTCCTCGTCGGCCACCAGGGGCCGATCGAGGCCGTAGCCGTAGGGGCCGCTGAGCACGGTGGGCACGTGCTCCTCGAAGTTCTCGAGCGGCGGCGGCGAGGGCAGCAGCCACTCCAGGCCGATGGCGTGCCAGGGATTGGGGCCGGCCTTCTCGCCCCGCACCCAGGAGCTCACCAGGTTGAGCAGGAAGGGGATGGTGGCCACGCCGAGCAGGAAGGCACCGAGGCTGGCGAGCACGTTGGCCAGGGCGAATTCGGGGTCGTAGGAGGCGACGCGGCGGGGCATGCCCATCAGGCCGGCCCAGTGCATCGGCAGGAAGTTGAGCGCGCTGCCAACGAAGGTGAGTGTGAAGTGCAGCTTGCCGAGGCTCTCATACAGCATGCGACCAGTGAACTTGGGGAACCAGTGGTAAATGGCGGCAAACACACCGAAGGTGATCGTATTGAAGATCACGTAATGAAAATGGCCCACCACGAAGTAGGTATTGCCCACGTGAATGTCCACCGGCACGGTTGCAAGCATCACACCCGTGATGCCGGCAAAGATGAAATTCACCAGGCCGCCGAGGCAGAACAGCATGGCGGTGGTGAGCCGCAGGCGGCCGCGCCAGAGGGTGGCGATCCAGGCAAACACCTTGATGCCGGTGGGCACGGCGATCAGCATCGTGGTGACCATGAACAGATTGCGCATCCACTGCGGTGTGCCGCTGTAGAACATGTGATGCACCCAAACGATCAGGCTCAGGCCGGTGATGGCAAAGGAGGCCACTGCCACCAGCGGATAGCCGAACAGGGGCTTGCGGGCATACACCGGAAACAGCTCCGAGAAGATGCCGAACACCGGCAGCACCATCACATACACGGCCGGATGGGAATAAAACCAGAAAAAGTGCTGATAGAGCATCGGATCACCGCCGCCCTCGGGCCGGAAGAAGGAGGTGCCGAAGCTCAGGTCAAACAGAAGCAGCACAGCACCGGCGGTGAGCACCGGCAGGCCCACCAGCTGGATGATCTGGGCCGCCATCGCCGTCCAGCAGAAGATCGGCATGCGAAACCAGCCCATGCCGGGAGCGCGCAGGCGCAGGATCGTGGTGACGAAATTCACGGCGCCCATGATCGAGGAGATGCCGGAGAGCGCCACCGCCAGGATCCATACGAACTGGCCATTGAGGAAATGGCCGAGCGGGTTCTGGGTGCTCACCGGCGGATAGGCCCACCAGCCGGAAGAGGAGGGGCCGCCGGGCAGGAAGAAGCTGGCCATCAGCAGCAGGCCAAAGAGGGGGAACAGCCAGAAGGCGATGGCGTTGAGCTTGGGGAAGGCCATGTCTGGCGCGCCGATCATCGGTGGGATGAGCAGGTTGTTGAAGCCGTTGAGGATCGGAAACAGAAACAGGAACAGCATCACCGTTCCGTGCATGGTGTAAAGGCCGTTGTACACACTTGGATCCACCAGATCGGATTCCGGCGTGATCAACTCGCCCCGCATCACCATTGCCAACAGGCCGCCCACGAGCAGGAAGAAGAGCGCCAGGGCGATGTATTGGATCCCGATCACCTTGGCGTCGGTGTTGAAGGTGAAGAAGCGCTGCCAGTTATCTGGTGCACCGGGCACCGGGTGGGAGGCGCGCAGCACGCGCGGGTCGTAGGGAACGGTGGGAGACATCGCGGGGGCGCTCAGGCTTCGTGGGGGGCGGCGGGATCGAGACCGACGTTCACCAGGGGCGGCGGGGCCGGCGGCACAACGGCCCAGCCGCGGTCGCCGCGCTCCAGGCGGCGGCGGTGCTGCTCGCTGGGGGCGTTCCAGCTGGGGGCGAGCGGCTGGCGGGCGGCCTGGCGCAGCCACTGGGCGAAATCGGCGTCGCTTTCGACCACCACATCGGTTTGGTTGACGGCGAAGTAGGCGCCGCTGAACATCGAATCGCGCAGCCGGTAACGGCCGATGCGGGTGGGGGTGAGGCGGTAGCGGATCACGCTGCCGGGGATGAGGTCCTGCTTGAGGCGGAAGGCGGGCACGTAGAAGCCGTGCAGCACATCCAGGGAGATCAGCTCGAAATCGGCCGGCTGGTTCACCGGCAGGTGCAGCTCAGCGCTGCGCACCCCATCCGGGTACACGAACTCCCACGACCACTGGCGGGCGATCACCTGGATCGGGGCGCCCTCAGCGCGATCGGCCACGGCGAGGGCCTCGCCGGAGCCGGCCACCCGCTGCTTGCCACCGAGGGTGGCCAGGGTTTCGTTCACCTGGATCGCATGCCAGGCGATCGCCATCACCAGGATCAGCGGTGTGATCGTCCACACCACCTCAAGGCGGGTGTTGCCCTCGATCGGATCGCCGTTTTCCAGGTCGTACTTGGGGGCGCGGTGCATCAGCACCGTCCAGAGGATCGCCTCCACGCAGCCGAGGAAGAGAAAGGTGCCGATCGCCGTCTCCAGGGCGAACAGGTTGTCGACATGGGGGGCGGCGGAGGAGGCCTGCACCGGCAGCCAGGAGGGAACCTGGCGGAGCATCCAGAGGCTGGCCAGCAGGTTCAGGCCGCCCAGGACCCCCAGGGCCAGCAGGGTGGCTCGGCGCGGGGCGCCGGAGGGGGGAGTCAGGGAGGTCATGGCAGGGCGGTGCGCAGATCCCGCCCGGCGGCCAGCAGCTGGTCGGCGCTGATGTGCACGCCGAATTCGGCCGCCAGCTCGGCGCCGAGGGTGCCGTGCAGGCCGAGCACGGGGAACAGGGCCAGCCCGGCGAGCAGGTAGAGCCACTGCACCTGGCGGCCGAGATCGCGGCGCCAGCGGAAGCGCTGGAAGCCGCGCCACACGGTCATCAGCACGATCAGCAACAGCAGCACCACGCCGCCCACCCCATGCCAGAGCATGGTGGTGATGGCATCGAGGCCGAGGGCGCTGCGCACCCCGGCGATCGGCTGGGCCAGCAGCATTTCGTAGAAGCCGGCCGCCACGGTGAAGAAGCTGAGCACGGCGCAGACGAGCAGGTTGTACCAGCCCACGTCGTGCAGGCCGGCGCGGGTGACCGGCAGGGCGAGGAAACGGAACAGACGCCGCTCCAAGGGATAGAGGGCACCGGCAACATCAAAGGCGATGGCGATCACGAACAGGCCGATCGTGAAGTGCACGAGGTTGGGGTGCAGCGGCAGGGCGTAGGGCAGGCCGTTGGCCCCGAGGGAGCCGGCGATCTGCTCGATCGGCTCGGGCTGGCTGAGGTAGGGAAGCGCCATCACACCTGCCCCTGCCGGATCGCCTCCACCACAGGCACCGTGTGGAGCCCGTAGATCCAGATCAGCTTGTCGCCCAGCA
The DNA here is from genome assembly GCA_046340895.1 of Synechococcaceae cyanobacterium. GTDB lineage: Bacteria > Cyanobacteriota > Cyanobacteriia > PCC-6307 > Cyanobiaceae > Cyanobium. The sequence continues at coordinate 97,743 of JBKDSQ010000074.1, forward strand.
CCACCTGCACCACGATCAGGGCGCTGGCCAGGGCACCGGCAGCGAGGAAGGGCAGTGGCAGGCTCTGGGGATCACGGCTGCGCAGCACGTAGCGCCAGCCGGTGAGCAGCGAGAGCACCCCGGCCAGCGACCAGCCGATGGTGGTGTGCACATCGAGGATGGCGCGGGCTTCGCCATAGGGATTGGCCAGGCCGGCCTCCACCTGGCCGAAGATGATCGCCACGAAGATGGCTCCGGTGGCGAACAGGAGGTTCCAGAAACTCACCTCAAACAGCGCCGGTCTGCGGGCGAGCACCCCCACGATGTCGTACACAAAGGCGACCAGCGCCATGGCGATCACGAAGTGCACCACGATCGGATGGATCGTGTCCATCCAGGGCAGGTTGTGATCGTTCAGCGGCGGCAGCAGCTCGAACATCGGGTCGGAGGACCGGCCGGTTCGTCACAACCCTGAACAGAACGGGCCGTGTTGCCTGGCTTTTGTCATGTTTGGGAACACGATCCGCGTCCCGCCGATGCCCCACCCGCTCCTGCTGGCCCGTCCCGTTGCCCTGGCGCAGGGCGTGGCCCTGCTGGCGACGCTGCTGCTGGGGGGTGCTCCGTCACCCGCCCGCACCGAAGCGCCAACGGAGACTCCCGAGCCGTCGACCCCGCGAGAAGCGGCGCCGGCCGGGGTGGGGCGCAACGGCGGCCGCAGCCCGCTGGCGGCATATACCCTCGTGGCGCCGCGCGAGCAGGCACCCTCGGGCCTGATTGCGCGGGTGGTGCTGCCGGCCGGCGTCGGCTGCCCGGCGCTGGAAACCCAGCAGGGTGGGCCGGGCGTCCAGCCGTGGCAGACGCTGCCGATGCGGGAGCGGCGCGCCGGCGACACCACCCTGCGGGCGTTCGATTCGCTGCTGGTGTGCGAAGCGGCGATGCCGGAGCGGGCGATGGCGGCGCGGATCGCCGGCCGCCGCCTGCCCGCCGCGCTGCCGCCGCGGATCGGGAAGCTGGCGGTGTTTGGCGACACGGGCTGCCGGATCCTCGGCAGCGACATCCAGAGCTGCAATGAGGCCAGCGCCTGGCCGTTGGCGCAGCTGGTGGGATCCATGGTGCGCGAGCAGGCGGATGTGGCGCTGTACCTGGGCGATTTCTATTACCGCGAGGCGGCCTGCCCGAGCGCGAACAACAACCAGTGCGGTGGCAGCCCGGCGCCGCTGGCGGGCGCGCCGTTCACGGATTCGGGCTGGGGCTGGGTGGCGGATGTGCTGGTGCCGATGGGGCCGCTGCTGGAAACGGTGCCCTTGGTGATGGTGCGCGGCAACCATGAGCAGTGCAACCGGGGGGGCAACGGCTATTTCCTGCTGTTCGATCCGGCGCTCGATTCCGCGCAGCGCTGCGCCCCCACCGCTGCCGGAGCGGCCCCGGTGGTCTACGCGCCCACCACGGCCGTGGATCTGCCGCTGCGAGGCGGCCGGCGCCTGCGGCTGGTGAACGTGGATTCCGCCAACGGCAGCGATGCCACGGTCGATGTGGAGATCGCAGCGCGAATGCGGCTGCTGTTTGAGGAGGGGCGCCGGCTGGCGGGCGGCACGGAGGAGGTGTGGCTGCTCACCCACCGCCCCGTGAACGCGATCCTTCCCACCGCCTACCTGCCCACGCCGCCGGGCAACGCGTCGCCCTGGAGTTCGGTGACGCAGACGGCGGCGTCGACCGGGCTGCTGGATCCGTACCAGCTGATGCTCTCCAGCCATCTGCACAGCGCCCAGGTGGTGCAGGTGCCGGGCCAGCCCGGCCAGATCCTGCTGGGCAACGGCGGCACCAAGCTCGACCCGCCGGCCTACCCGAATCCCCCCTACGGCCCCCTGGCCACCAGCACGGGCGAGCCGATCCAGCCGGGCCTGAAGCCGCTGCCGCGGGCCACCTTCACCCAGGCCTGGCTGACCTTCGGGTACATGCTCGCGGAACCGGAGCCGGCCCGCGGCCGCTGGCGCTTCACGATGCGGGATGGGCGCGGCGCCAGCTTCGCCACCTGCGCACTGGCGCAACGCCAGGTGCGCTGCCAAGACTGACCTGCCGACCACGGCTAGCGTGCAGGCGCACCGCTTCTGCCGATTCCGTGTCTGTCCCGGCCTCCCCCACCCTCCGCTGGCTCACCGCCGCCCTGCTGTTCGCCGGTGCCGGGCTGTCGCTGGTGCTGCCCTTCGTATCGGCCACCTTCCTCACGATCCTGCTGGGCAGCGCCGCCACCGTGGCGGGCGTGTCGCAGCTGCTGCGCCTCACCGCTGCGGAAGACACCAGCGCCAAGGTGTTCCGCGCCCTCTCCGGCGCCCTCTATCTGCTCGGCGGCCTCACCTGCATCGTGTACCCGATCCAGAGCACGGTGAGCCTCACCCTGTTCCTGGGTGTGCTGCTGCTGGTGGAGGGCGTGATGGAACTGGCCGCCGCCGCCAGCAAGGCCGTTCCGGCCCGGGGCCTGGTGCTGCTCGATGGCATCGTGACCGCCGTGCTCGGCGGCATGCTGGTGGCCGAATGGCCGAACGACAGCGTGTGGGCGATCGGCACGCTGTTTGCGATTTCGCTCGGGTTTTCTGCGGTGAATTTGTTGACGGCGCCGGCGCCTTCCTCAAGCAGTTGATAGACCAAGGCCGACCGCTGGAAGCAAATTCTCATTATGCAGCATATCCACTATATTCTTCTCTCAACATAACCCGCACACCATAAAGCAGCCTTACAGGACTTCGTAGGTCATAAAAATGTATGAGGCCCCGCAAGCTCTACCTGCCCAGACCAGACCAGACCAGAACGCTGCCGAATAAAAAACACGCCATCTTTCTTTCTTGATCGCGAGTACTCATTGCCCTCACGCGCAATTATTTTTTACGCCATCACGACAGCCCACAAGGACTCCTTCTGCCAATATCCTAGTGGGCGCAGCCAATCATAGATTCTAGATCTTGATCAAGCTCCACAAAAGTCTTTACCTCATATTCACTTGCATAAAATCGCACGATAGATGGAAATTTAGTTACAAGGACTGAAACTATTTTCTCCGGCCAGCAACAGATCGGCTCAATATTTAATTTATTGAGCCGGAAGAGCTGCTCTCTGTGCTGGAGAACCCAGTCAATTTTCGCCATAAATTTCTGATGATACTTTTTTTGGCTGAAGTGATCTTTATATTGCTGAGACCATCCGCGGGCGTCGACAGCAGGAGAGCCAGCCTTGCATTCGATAACGAACAATTGCCTAGATTTTTCGTGATACGCTATGATGTCAATCTCCCCACATGGCAGCGCCTTCATCGCCCCTTCATGTGTTGGCCATTTTTTTAGGCCCATCACACATTTCAGCCCTCTCGCTTCAAGGATACCAGCCACACTAGTTTCAAATACTTGGCGTTTCTGGTACTGCTCTATACGCTCAAGCGCGATATTTAGCCTGGGGTTGCTTTTCAGATCAGGACGCTGTCCCAAAACACATCGACTCTGAAAGGTATCCAGCCATTCTGCTACCATATAAATATTGAGTATTAAGTGCCAACGCGCTCTTTTTACACTTGGCAAGGTGAAAGCAGAATCAGAGTAGATAGACTTGAGAATTGGCAGGTCGTCGATTCGCACGCCTGCATAGTTTATCATCCTAGCGGGATTCTTTTTGTCCAAGAAGTCATGCGTCTCACGAGAAATTGAACTTGCAGATAAGAGCATAAAATTTACAATTGTCGAAACCAGTGATGCTGGCAACTTAGCAATATCCGCAACCCAAGCGACCAGATATTCACCAGAATGAACAATGGTGTACCCAGGGGAAAGCACCTCATCCATAAGAGTTTGAATGACCTGATCTAAGTGATCAAGACCGAAGCCTAACGACTCCTCCAAACCCCTACTTAGGGTTGATCTGATTCGTTCATCAGACAAGCCGCGGTTCATCTCTGGATATTTTTGCCATGTCCTCCGATCGATACTTTGGAGATACTTGTGTCGATCCAGTACAAGCTCCATTGCATCAGCAGACAAAACTGGGGATACAAGACCCATTGGATCGGTGAGATCAATAGATATACAATCGTAAATATCAGGAAAGAAGTGAATCAGATTAGACCACTCAGCGGAATTGGCCATCACCACAATCGCAGTAAAAGCCCTTGAAATTTCATCATACCTAGGTTTACCTCGTGATTTACTGGCAGGAATTCGAGGAAGGAGATGTTCGAGGGCATACCTCCAGCCAAATCTTCCTGCCGGAGCATATTCATGAGGTGCGCAGAAGATCTGCGAAGGGTTGAGTTCTTTCCTGTAGACATGAGTCCATAGAAGCGTTTGCTTATATGCCTCAAGGGTCCAACTTGCAGAGTTTCGCGACTTAAGAGTACGGTGCAAGGACTGACGAGCCGCCGAAAAGATTTCTTTCAACGCATGGCTTGCTTCATCATTGGCAATCACACGTGAACCGTAATGCCGCTTCACCCTAGCAGCAATCTCAACCAGAGTGACATCATGAAGATCGAACACAGGTTCATTGTTGAGAGTGGATAGAGTGTCAAGATTCACAGTAGATTTACCTCCTCAAGCATCATCGGCTTGCGCACTGCATAGGAATGGCTCACTACAAGCCCAGGGCTGCAGCTTCCCCTGAGAGGCAGCCAAAGCTCAAATCATATCATGATATCTCAGCTCTTCACGAACTTGCGGATTCACGGCCGGAGTTCACTGCGCATATGATGAATACTTGCGTGCAATAATGTAAGGTTTCTTTAGAGTTGGCGTCAGAGAATTCAGGTTCAACCAGAAAACTTCACAGCGTCTGGTTCGGAATCGCTAGCGAGAGCCTCCTCACCCCATCAAGGCAAGATAGGCGGCGAGTCGGCCGCGGCTATCGTTGCTGGGGTCGAGCTGAACTCGGGCTGAAAGCAGAGCGCATCGATCGAGGCGAGCAACTCCCTGCCGGAGGCATTCAAGGCTTTCAGCCTGGGGTTCTCTTGCCTCAGTTGCTCGGTTTCTTTCTCGATCGGCTTGATCTCGCTCTCGATCTGCTCGGATTCGTGCCTCAGCTGCACGATCTCGTGCGCGAGCGCGTTCATGCGCCTGTCGTAATCGGGATCCCGACGCCAGTTCAGCATCGACAACAAGGATCGCCATCGAGGTAGCGATGAAGACAATGCCCCATTGCTGCTCAAGCTGGAGGGAGCGACCGAAGAATGTGATGTGGTCATAGGAGGAGAAGAGAGCGATGAGGGCAACGGCGAAACCGCCGAGCACCTGGAGAACACCCAGACGGTCAAGGTCCAGCCAGCGGAAGGCAGATGAGCTTGATTCTGGCGGGTCTGGCCGCTCTGGAGCAGGCCCAAGGCTGAGGCCTTCGCGGCTTCTTTATTCCGTCAGATCGTCAAATCGTCAGGCGGTCACTCCGGCATCGCCGGGCTGTCGCCGCGGCGGGGGTCCACGGCGCCGAGGCTGCCGCCGCCGGGGAGCAGCTCCACGCTGTTGGTGGCGCCCATCACGGCGGTCTGGCGCAAGGTATGGCCCCGGGCGGCCAGCAGGCGCAGGGTGTCGGCGCTGAAGCCCTCCTCCAGATCCAGGCGATCGGGCTGGAGCTGGTAATGCACCCGTGGGGCGTTCACGGCACCGCTCAGGTTCAGACCGGCGAGCCGCTGCAGCAGCACCTGGGCAACGGCCGTGATGATGCGGCTGCCGCCGGGGCTGCCCGTGGCCAGCCAGGGCTCGCCGTCGGGACGGAACACCAGCGTGGGGGTCATCGAACTGAGCGGCCGGCGGCCGGGCGCCACGGGGTTGGCGGCGCCCTGCACCAGCCCGAAGGCGTTGGCCGCTCCGCTGAGCAGCGTGAAATCGTCCATCTCGTTGTTGAGCAGGAAGCCGGCGCCGGGCACCAGCACGCCGTTGCCGTAGGGCAGGTTGAGGGTGGTGGTGAGGGCCACCAGGCCGCCCGTGCGGTCGGCCACGGAAATGTGGGTGGTGTTGGATCCCTCCTGTGCGCCCGAGCGCGGGAGTTCGGCGGGCAGGCGGTGGCGCTGCGGATCGATCCCGCCGCGCTCCCGCGCCAGGTACGCCTCCGAGAGCAGCCGATCGATCGGGATCGGCGTCTGCGCCGGATCGCCCAGCCAGGTGTTGCGGTCTCGGAACACCACACCCATCGCCTCCACCAGCAGATGCAGGCCGGCGGCGGCGTTCAAGGGGAGATCAGCGCTCGCCAGGGGCGTGGGCTCCACCAGTCGCAACAGCTGCAGCAGGCTGAGGCCGCCGGCCGGGGGGGGCGGCGCCAGCACCGGGTGGCCGCGGAAGCGGATCGCCAGGGGGGCCACCAGCTCGGCCCGGTAGGCGCGCAGGTCGGCCGCCTCGATCAGACCGCCCCGCTGCCGCATCAGCGCCAGCAGCGCCTCCGCCACCGGTCCGTCGTAAAAACCCGCCTCCCCGGCGGCAGCGAGGCGGCGCAGGGTGGCGGCCAGCTCAGGTTGGCGCAGGCGGTCGCCGGGTTGGAGGGGAACGGGGCTGGCGTCTGGGCTGGCAGCTGAGCTGGTGCCTGTGGCCGTGCCTGTGGCCGCGCCAGGTATGGCCGCGACCGGGGCGGGGCGGAAGAACAGGCGGCGCGAGCCGGGGTCGCTGCGCAGCACCGGCGCGGCCTCCTGCAGCGAGGCGCTCAACGTGCGGTCCACCGGGAAGCCCTGCTCCGCCAGGCGGATCGCCGGCTCCAACACCGCCTGGCGCGACAGGCGGCCGTAGCAGCGCTGCGCCAGCAGCAGGCCGGCCACGCTGCCGGGCACGGCGGTGGCGCGCAGGCTGCGGGTGGCGAGGCGGCGGTCCACCGTGCCATCGGGCGCCAGGAACAGGGCCGCGCGGGCGGTCCGGGGGGCGGTCTCGCGGAAGTTCACGGCCGTGGCGAAGCCGCGCCCCAGCCGCCGCTCCGCCACCGGGCAGCCGCGCGCCGCCGCCGGCGAGGGGCCCGGCAGCCACAGCACCAGGAAGCCGCCGCCACCGAGGTTGCCGGCGTAGGGCAGCGTCACGGCCTGGGCGAAGGCGGTGGCCACCGCCGCATCCACCGCGTTGCCGCCGCGCCGCAGCAAAGCCGCCCCCACCGCCATCGCCTCGCGCTGCTCCGCCGCCACGATCCCCCCGGCCGACCAGACCGGCGTGAAGCGCTGCGGGCGCTCGGCGAGGACGTTGGTGGGGGCCTGCGTTGGCGGTGGTTGCTGCGGAGGGACCTGGTTTGCCGCCAGAGGGCCGGCGAGCAGAGCGGCCAGGGCGGCCCAGGAGATCGGGATACGGACCACCGCGGTCGGCGGACCGCTGGCAGCGGCCCGCTGGACGAACAGGCGGCGGCGGGGCGATCCGGTCGTCATGCCCCATCCGGCGGGGGCCCATACCCCCCGCCCCCCGGCGTTTCGATCCGCAACCGATCCCCCGGCTCCACCGCCAGCTCCGCGCAGCCGGGCAGCTCCTCCCAGCCGCCGCCATCGCGGGCAAGCCGGTTGCGGCCGACCTGGCCCGCTGCGCCGCCGGCCAGGCCGAAGGGCGGCACCCGCCGCGACCCCGAGACGATCGCCGCTGTCATCGGCGCCAGAAAGCGCAGCTCGCGCACCACCCCGTCGCCACCGCGGCCCCGGCCGGCGCCGCCGCTGCCGCGCCGCAGCGCGAACCGCTCCAGCCGCACCGGGAAACGGGCCTCCAGCACCTCCGGATCGGTGAGGCGCGAGTTGGTCATATGGCTCTGGAGCGCATCGGCGCCGTCAAACACCCGGCCATCCGGCAGCACCCCGGCGCCGGTGCCGCCGCAGATCGTTTCGTAGTACTGGCGGTGCGTATCGCCGAAGCTGAGGTTGTTCATCGTTCCCTGCGCGGCGGCCATCACGCCGAGGGCGCCGAACAGCGCATTGGCCACCGCCTGCGACGTCTCCACATTGCCCGCCACCACCGCCGCCGGCGGGCGGGGATGGAGCAGGCAGCCCTCGGGCACCACCAGATCGATCGGCGCGAAACAGCCCGCGTTCAGCGGGATCGCCTCGCCCACCAGACAGCGGAACACGTACAGCACCACAGCGCGGGTGATCGCCAGCGGCGCGTTGCGGTTGCCCGGCTGCTGCGGCGAGGTGCCGCTGAAGTCGACCCGGGCGCGGCGGCGGGCGTGGTCGATACGCACCGCCACCTGAATGCGGGCACCGTCGTCGAGCTCCACCGTGTGGGCACCATCGCGCAGGCCGGCGATGGCGCGCCGCACCGCTTCGGCCGCATTGGCCTGCACATGGGCCATGTAGGCCACCACCTCCGCCGCACCCTCGCGATCGAGCAGCCGCTGCAGCTCCTCGGCGCCGAGCCGGTTGGCGGCGATCTGGGCCTGCAGGTCGGCGAGCAGCTGGTCGGGATTGCGCACCGGGTGGGGGCCGGCCGCCAGCCGCTGGCGCCAGGCCTGCTCCTGCAGCACCCCGCCCACCAGCAGCGGCACGTTCGGGAGCAGCAGGCCCTCCTCGGCCAGGCTGCGGCTGAAGGGCGGCATCGAGCCCGGGGTGATGCCGCCCACATCGGCATGGTGGCCGCGGCAGGCCACGAAAAAGAGCGGCGCCTCTGCTGGGGCCGCGGCGGGGGTGTCGGCGGCGGCGGCGGCGAACACCGGCGTGATCACCGTGATGTCGGGCAGGTGGGTGCCGCCGCGGAAGGGATCGTTGGCGGCGATCGCATCGCCGGGGCCGGGTGGGGGCAGCTCGCCCCGCTCCACCGCCGCCAGCAGCGCCTTCACGCTCTCCCCCATCGAGCCCAGGTGCACCGGGATGTGGGGGGCGTTGGCCACCAGCCGACCGGCGCCATCGAACAGGGCGCAGGAGAAGTCGAGCCGCTCGCGGATGTTCACCGAGCGGGCGCTCTGCTGCAGCCGCACCCCCATCTGCTCGGCGATGGCGGTGAAGCGGTGGTTGTAGAGCTCCAGCCGCACCGGATCGGCGGCCACCGGTTCGCCGGCCATGGCATCACCGGCCGCCGCGCCGCCGGCCAGCGCAACGCCCGCTGCAGCGACCGCAATATCCGCCTCCAGCAGCAGCCCGCCACCCTCCAGACACAAAGCGTGCCAGTGGGGCTCCAACACCAGGGTGCCGGTGTCGTCGATCACCACGGCCGGACCCGCCAGCCGCTGCCCCGGCGCCAGCTGGGCTCGGCGCCAGAGGGGCACGGACCGCCAGAGCAGACCGCTGCCGTCGTCGGCGGGGAGGCAGACCGGCGTCTGGGCTGGCTCCGCCGGGGCGACAGCGGGGCCGGCGGCGCCCACCCCGGCGCCCCCGGCGCCCGCGGCACCCTGCAGGCGCGGCACTTCCGCCGCCGCCTCAGGCGCGCCCACCTGCACCTCCAGCCGCTCCACCACCAGCGGCTCGCCCGCCACCCCATGGCCGAACCGCTGCCGATGCAAGACCTCGAATCGCCGGCGCAGAACCTCGACGCCATCGCCCGGCTCCGGTCCCTCGATCTCCAGCCCCCGGTCCCGCCCGGCCAGGCGCAGCTCCAGCCGCCGCCGCACCAGGGGCGGTTGCCCGGGCGCCAGGTCGCCGGCGGCGCGCAGATCGGCGCTGGCTGCCGCCACCAGCTCCTCGCCCAGCGTCAGCAGCTCTGGCAGCAGCGCCTCGTCCAGGGCACGCCCCAGGCTGCGCTCGCGCAGCAGCTGCTGGCTCGCCAGGCCGATGCCCCAGGCCGAGAGCACCCCGGCCAACGGTGGCAGCAGCACCCGGGCAATGCCAAGCCGCGCCGCCAGGGCGCAGGTGTGCAGGCCGCCGGCGCCGCCGAAGCTCACCAGCAGCGCCGTGCGGATGTCGTGGCCGCGTTGGATCGACACGCGCCGGATCGCCTCCGCCATGCGCTCCACCGCGATCGCCAGCGCCCCATCGGCCAGCGTTTCCGGGGAGGGGGCCTCGGCAGCAGCGGCCCCGGCCCCGCCCGCCAGCGACGCCACCAGCGCCGCGAAGCCCCGCTGCACCACCGCCCGATCGGCCGGCTGGTCGCCGCCGGGGCCGAACACCGCGGGCAGCGCCGCCACCGGCAACCGACCGAGCAGCACGTTGGCATCGGTGACCGTCAGCGGACCGCCGTTGCCGTAGCAGGCCGGACCCGGATCGGCGCCGGCCGAGCGGGGCCCCACCGTGAGCCGGCCATCGCGCGCGGCCAGCACCGAACCGCCGCCCGCCGCCACGGTATGGATCGGCAGCATCGGCGCCAGCACCCGCAGCCCCACGATCTCCGTTTCGCCGCTGCGCTCGCCGGCCAGTGCATCGGCGCCGCCGCAGGCGTGAAACACATCGGTGGAGGTGCCGCCCATGTCGAAGCCGAGGATCGGCCCCGCCGCCAGGCCCGCCAGCCGCGCCGCCGCCACGGCCCCCACCAGGCCTCCGGCCGGACCCGAGAGGATCGTGTCCTTGGCCCGCAGCAGCGACGGGGCCTGCAGAGCCCCGGCGGAGGTCATCACCCGCAACCGCGTCTGCGGCCCCAGCTGCTGCTGCACCTGGTCCAGGTAGGCGCGCAGCACCGGCGCGATCGCCGCCTCCACCAGGCAGGTGGTGCCGCGCGGCAGCAGGCGCGGCTGGGGGCTCACCCGGTGCGAGAGCAGCGGCGCATCCACCCCGAGCGATGCCAGCCAGGCGCCCACGGCCCGCTCGTGCCGCGGCTGGCGACTGCTGTGCAGCAGCGCCACCGCCACGCTGCAGAAGCCCGCGGCGATCGCCTCCCGCACCTCGGCCGCCAGGGCGGCATCGAGCCGCAGCGCCTCGATCTGGCGGCCCTCGGCATCGAGACGGCCGTCGATCTCCAGCACCCGCAGTGGCGGCAGCGGGGCGGGGCGGATCTGCAGGGCGAAGATCTCGGGCCGGTGCTGGTCGCCGATGCGCAACACGTCGGCGAAGCCGCGGTTCACCAGCAGCAACACCGGCGCGGTGGCCCCCTCCAGCAGGGCGTTGGTGGCCACGGTGGTGCCGAGGCGCACCTCCTCGATCCAACCCGGCGGGATCGGCGCCGCCTCCGCCAGACCAAGCACGGCGCGGATCGCCGCCACCGCCGGGTCGTCGCGGCGGCCGGGACGGCGCGAAAGCAGCTTGCGCACCTGGAGTGCGCCCTGGGGGGAGCGGGCCACCAGGTCGGTGAAGGTGCCGCCGCGATCGATCCAGAAGCGCCAGCCACCGGTGGGGCCGGCTGCGGCGGGGTGGCGGCTGGGATCAGGCCGGTCCACGCGCCCCGTTGCGGCTGGCAGCGCGATCGTATCGGCTAAGCCCGATGCGGCCGCTCGCCGCGAAGACCCCGAGGAGCACGGCAACCGCCTCAGCGGTAATTCTCAAACTGCAGCGGCACCTCCAGATCCTCGGCCTTGAGCAATTGGATCGCCTGCTGCAGGTCATCTTTGCTCTTGCCGGTGATGCGCAGGCTCTCGCCCTGGATTGCCACCGTTACTTTTTTGAGGTTGTCGCGCACGGATTTGCTGAGCTTCTTGGCCAGCTCCTGGCTGAGGCCTCGGCGGAGTTTCACCACCTGCTTGAGGCGGTTGCCGCCCACCGGCTCGGGGGTCTGGAAATCAAAGATCTTGAGCGAAAGGTTGCGCTTGGTGGCCTTCTGGCGCAGCACATCGGCCACCGCCTGGAGCGTCATATCGCTGGCGGTGGTGATCGTGAGGGCCGCCTCCTCGATCTCGATCTCGGTGCCGGAATCCTTGAGGTCGTAGCGCTGGCCCACGTCGCGCCGCACCTGATCCACGGCGTTCACCAGCTCCTGCCGATCGAAATCGGAAACCACATCGAAGGAATAGGTGTCGGCCATGGGGCGGATCGATCAGCGCGGACGGACAGAGCCTGATCCTATGGCCTGCCAGGCCGAAGCGGCCCGCAGCATCGGGTGGTGGCACAGACAGAGAAGAACGGGCACAGGGGATGGCCACAGCGGCGACGGCGGCGGATCATGCTGGTCTGCAGGATTGCAACGGGCGAAGCATGGCGGAGCAGCAGGCATTGCATGCGTTTTCCGCATGGGTGGCGGGCTGCAGCGGTAACGAGAAGCAGGAGGCCCGCACCTTCCTCGAAAAGCTGATGCGCGCCTGGGGCTGGGACGACAGCAGCGAAGCCGGCCTGCGCTTCGAGGAACCGATCCTGCGGGCCGGCGCCGGCGGGGGCGTGGGCTACGCCGATGCGGTGATCCCCGGCAAGGTGTTGATCGAGATGAAGAGCCGGGGCACCCACCTGGGCGATCACGCCGGGCAGCTGCAGCGCTACTGGTTCCATCTCACGCCGAAAACCACCTATGCGGTGCTGTGCAATTTCGATGAATTCTGGATCTACGATTTCAACGACAGCATCTATGACCCCGTGGATGCCGTCCGCACCGAAACCCTCGCCGCCCGCTGGCCGGCGCTGGCCTTCTTCAGCAAGCGGCCCGAAACGCCCCTGTTCGGCAACAACCAGGTAGCGATCACCGAGAAGCAGGCCCAGGCGATGGGGGAGCTGTTTCATGATCTGAAGCAGCAGAGCCAGAAATCGGCCGCATTCACAGAGCTGCAGGCACAGCGCTTCGTGCTGCAGTGCGTGCTCTGCATGTTTGCCGAAGACCGGGAGATGCTACCCAACCGCTAGTTTTCCCTGGCCCTGGAGGTGTGCAAGGAGAAGGGGGAAAGCACCTTTGATGTGCTGAGCGGCCTGTTCACCGAGATGAACAGTCCAGGCGTCACGAGCGGCGGCCGTTTCCAGGGTACGCCTTACTTCAACGGTGGTCTTTTCTCAGAGATTCCCAGGATCGAGCTGAGCGGATCGCAGCTGGATCTGCTGATCGCCAGTGCGCGGGAGGATTGGAAATCGGTGCGCCCAAGCATCTTTGGCAACATCTTCGAGGCCAGCAGCGATCCGGCTAAGCGCCACGCAATGGGCCAGCACTTCACCTCCGAGGCCGACATCATGCAGGTGATTCGGCCAACCGTGGTGGAGCCATGGGAGCAACGAATCGATGCTGCCTGGCAAGCAGAAGATGTGGATGCACTCGAGCAGGTTCGCTTTTCCATGCAGCAGTACCGGGTGCTGGATCCGGCCTGCGGCAGCGGCAACTTTCTCTACATGGCTTACAATAGCCTCAAGGATCTTGAGGCGGATCTGTTGCGACGCATCCAGGAGTTGCGGGCTGCCCAGAAGAGCCGACGCAAGCGGGATTCCGTAGGCCAGAAAGCTTTTGGATTTGTGAGCACCGCCCAGTTCTTCGGCATGGACACCGACCCCTTTGCGGTGGAGCTGGCGCGGGTCACGCTGATGATCGCCCGCAAGATGGCGCACGACCGGCTGGGGCTCACCGAGCAGGAGCTGCCGCTCGACAACCTGGATGCCAACATCGTGGCTGCCGATGCGCTGTTCACGCCCTGGCCAGCGGCGGATGCCATTGTGGGCAATCCACCGTTTCTGGGCGGCAAGCACCTGCGCCTCAATCTGGGCGATGCTTACTGCGATCGCGTGTTCGCCCGCTTTGCGGATGTGCGCGACAGCGTGGATTTCTGCAGCTACTGGTTCCGCCTGGCCCATGATGCGCTTGGCCCCGAAGGCCGGGCCGGACTGGTGGCCACCAATTCGATCCGGCACGGCAAAAGCCGGCGGGCCACGCTGGAGTACATCCAGCAGCACGGCGGCCACATTCACCAGGCGATTTCCTCCCAGCCCTGGTCGGGGGAGGCGAATGTGCATGTGAGCATCGTGAACTGGAGCCGTGAGCGGCCCCAAAGCTGCCGGCTCGATGGCGAGGAGGTGGCTCAGATCAACACCTCCCTGCGCGCAACCGCGGATGTGAGCGAAGCGGTGCGGCTGCAGGCGAATCGGAATCTGTGCTTTCAGGGGGTGATTCCTGTCGGCAAAGGCTTCAATGTGGAGCCGGAGACGGCCCAGGCCTGGATCACACAGGATCCCCGCAATGCGGAGGTGGTGAAGCCATTCTCGATGGGCGCAAACCTGGCCCGCAACCCGCTGGGAACCCCCGATCGCTGGATCATCGACTTTGCCGACATGACGCTGGAGGAAGCCGAAACCTATGCCTTGCCATTCCAGCAGGTGAAGGATCTGGTGCGGCCGGAGCGGCTAAAAAATCGCCGCGAAACAACACGAATCAACTGGTGGCGCTATGGCGAGAAGCGGCCTGCCATGCGCGCTGCCCTTCAGTCACTTCGAATTTATTTCGCCGTTCCGAGAGTGTCGAAGTGGGCTATCTTTTTGGTTATGCCCTCACCCTGCCTTCCCGGCGACCTCAATGTTGTGATCGCCAGTAGCGACTACTACATCCTTGGAATTCTAAGTTCGTTGGCACATAGAATCTGGATGCTAAATCAAGGAAGCACTCTCAAAGCATATACTCGTTACAGCCACGACACAGTTTTTGGGACCTTCCCCTTCCCCCAGCACCCCACCACCCAGCAAACCGAGGCCATCCGACAGCGGATGACCGAGCTCAACGCCTTCCGCAACGCCTGGATGCAGGAGCGCCAGGCCGGCATCACCGAGATGTACAACCGCTACTTCGACGAACCGGCCAGCCAGCTCCGCCGCCACCACGGCGCCCTCGATGCCCTGGTGCTGCAGGCCTATGGCTGGAGCGACCAAACCGATCTGCTCACCTCGCTGCTGGAACTGAACCGGGAGCTGGCGGAGCGGCAGGCGCGCGCGGAGAAGGTGGTCGGCCCCTGGGATCCCCACCGCACCTGACCAAGCACTCCTCCGCAGCAGCATCCCCCGCCCGCCACCGAGGACTGTCACCCCTACACAAGGCGATCACAGGCGTAGCCGCGCGAACACAAAGAAGATCAGCAGAACTTATACCGCTTCCGCATAGAATCACCGCTTCCGCACTACGCTGATTTTAACCGTGCACTCACCATGGCATCCAGCAGCGACGATTGGTTCCAGCGGCTGCAAGGCTCCGTTCCCCCCGATGCCCCCAGCGCAACCAGCCTGATCTCCTTCGCAGGCAGCCCCAGCGCCAGTGATACCCCGGAGCAGAACCGATCCATCGTTGGCCTGATTGAGCCATCCTGGATCAACCCCCTCTTCTACCCGGAAGGCGGCTACAGCCAGTCAATTCAGGATACCTTCCACGGCCTTCCCAGCAGTTCGTCTGAATCCCTCCAGGCCCTCTATTCCTCCGTTCGCGGCCTGAACAGCGATTTTCAGCTGTTCAGCTTTGTGCTCGTGGCCAACGAAGACGGCCAAAAACGCCACGGCAGCCGCAACCACTGGCGGGCTATGCACAGCCTCACCCACGAGGAACTCACCAACAGCGGCGCACTGAAGTACTACAGCTCCGCAGGAACTTTATCCAACTACAGCAACGCCGTTCTGCCCCGTGAGATTCAGGCATCATCGGCATTTGATGAGTTCACGCTTGATATCCTAGGCGCCCATACTTACAACCAATTCGCGGATATTGCTATTTTCATCGTCCCGGTTACAGATTTCCTGACAGCCGACGGTAGCACCCTCGATCTTCCAGACTACCGGCTTGCCCCCTTTCCATCCGCGGCGCAAGACCTTCCCCTGGTAGTGAGCTCCTCCTACGGGTCTCCCAGCAGCATGGGGCAGCAATCCACATATTCGCAGACCAGCTATTGGCCCATATCCCCCAATCTACCACCACTCTACAAACGAATCGACAACACCGGCGTTGTTCTTACCATGAGCGCCGGGGACCAGTTTTCAGGGCTCGACTTCAGTAATGAAGCCGCTAGTGCAGGCGAAAGCCTTTACTTCAACAGCCAACTCACTTCCTCACCGATTCTGCTTGCGGTTGGGGGATCTCACCTCACGATCAATCAAGGGGTGGTGGAAGGGGCCACAGCCTGGCGCTCCCCAGCCAGCAGCGGTCGCAGTGGCGGCAACGGCGGCTTCAGCCCTGCCCACAGGATTGCTGATAGCCAGCGCACCTCACCCTGGATTCGCAGCTTCCGCCGAAACATCCTCAGCGCCAGCCTCAGCGACGCCTGGACCCAGCCGGTATCGGGCGGCTCCCTGCTGGCGTGGTGGGACAGCAACGGCGCCAGCCTCACGCTTGACGATGCCGATCTGCCCGAGCAGGAGCTCCGGTTCTACAGCAACGCCAAACAAACAAAAGGCTTGCGCATCGCACCGGCACGGTCCCGCCATCTGCCCGATCTGAGCAACATCGCCAGTCCGGCAAACTTCCTCAGCTTCATCAACAAAAACGGCTCAGGTGGCAAAGACCCTGCCACGCTCGACCTCACCCAACCGGGTTGGAGCGAAGCCATCGTCTGGAGGGGGGATGGGGGCACCAGCCTGGCCTCGCCAGCCACCGCAGCCCTCATCGCCGCCGCCAACGCCCGCCGTCGCCAGAACCATCTGGCCGATCTCAGCGCCAGCGAACTGCAGTACCTCCTCTACCAGATCCCTGCAGGCATCCTCACCGACGTCACCGATCTGCAGAACCCCCTCCCCAGCCTCGTCAGCGGCTACGACGCCTACGCCGGGTACGACTTCGCCTCCGGCCTCGGCAGCGTCGGCAACACAGGCGGGTCGCTCAGCCTGCTCACGTATCTCGGCAGCCAGGCAATGGCCACCCTGCCCCAGGGGAGCGAAGGGGCGGCGGATTTCGCCTTCAAGCCCTCGCAGATGCCCCTGCTGCTGCAGAGGATCCAGGGCGAAAACATCCCGCTCACCCTGGTGGCGATGAACGGCCATGCAGTGGCGGCCCTGCTGGAGGCGCAGGAGAGCGATCCCCTCAGCGTGTCGGATCGGCTGCTCGCCACCCTGCAGGCAGCTGCCGAACCAAACCAAGGCCAGGCCAATGCGGTGGCCTACAGCCTCATGCCCCTTTCCTCCTCCTGGTCAGCCCCAGCGGCGGGCTCGCTGCTGGGACGGCCGATCGGCGAATTCCAGCAGGCCGAGGGCGTGGCGATCAGCCCCGACAGCCTGTTGGATCTCGGCAGCCTGCCGGACATTTTTCCGGCCAGCGCGGCGGCACCCCTCTCAGGATCACCCGCCTACTACAGCCTGCTGGTGGGCGATCCTGCTGGTGCAGCCCACCCCCTGCGCCTGCGGCCCTTCGCCCCCAACCGCGGAGCCCTGCTGGGCCAAGGCGGCCTGCTTGTGGGGGAGAACGGCGAGGCCAGCGCCAGCCTGCTGCTGACCCCTCTGCAGCGCCCCTTGTTGGTGGCCGATGTGGCCGAGGCTCTGAACACGCCGCAGCCCGGAGCGTCGCTCGACCTCTGGCTGGCAGGTTCCTCGCAGGCGGCCAACCTCTACGGGCTGTTCCCAACGATCGATGCGCTCGGCAGGCTCCTTGATGGCGAGGGTGAGCCCCTCTCCCCCGCCGATCCCGGTTACGCCGCCCGGGCCATTCAGGCAGCCTTCGGCGATGGCAGCGACAGCCTGCTGTGGGACGTGCCGCAGGCGGGCGCCACGGGAATTCGCCACACCAGCCGCTGGACCGCGGAGGGAGTCCGCAAGGAGGGGCGGCCCCTGCTGGAGGCGGTGGAACCGGGCCGCTTCTACCAACACTTCGTGCTCTCCCAGCCCACCCCGGCAGAGCGCCAGGCCCTGATCAGCCGGCTGCTTGACCATCGCCTCAGCGCTGACGATCTGGCTCACAGCCGCTTCGCCAGCGCCCCGGCCAATCCGGAGGGGCTGTCCCATGCGGTGGGCCTGCGCGAGGCCGGCGCCTTTCTCAGCCTTGGTTTTGAAGACAGCGCCGGCCTGGGAGATCGCGATTTCAACGACGTGGTCGCCAGCTGGAGCGTGCAGGACGTGGAGCCCCAGATCGGCAGCCTGGCCCTGGCAGACATCAACGCTGATCGCATCGCCGAGCTGGTGGCAGGCAGCGAAACGGGGACCGTTTCCACCGTGTTGGTGGTGTCCGCCGAAAGCGGCGCCAACCTGCAGATCTGGACCCCCTTCGGAGCCAGCGACACCAGCGGAGCGGTGGTCGCCAGTGGCGATATCAACGGCGATGGCTTCGACGATGTGGTGGCCGTGCGGGCCCATCCGTCGCAGACAGGCGCCGCAGGGGCGGGTGGCGAGGTTGCGGT
Source organism: Synechococcaceae cyanobacterium (assembly GCA_046340895.1). Lineage (GTDB taxonomy): Bacteria > Cyanobacteriota > Cyanobacteriia > PCC-6307 > Cyanobiaceae > Cyanobium. Next base: position 115,752 of record JBKDSQ010000074.1, read on the forward strand.
GCTGCTCGGCGGCAAGGCCTACCGCGATACCGCCACCACCGGGGCACTGCCCGCCCCAAGCCAGCTCAACCTGCAGGCCTCGGCGGCCCTCGGGGAAGGCGCGCTTTCGCTTGCCGTGCGCGATCTCGATGCCGACGGCTATGCCGAGATCCTGCTCAGCGCTGCCACCTCGAACGCCGAGCGTGGCGCAGTGCCCCTGGAGGTCTGGTCCATGGCATCCGGAAGCTTCCAGCTGGTACCGGGCCTGGCGTTTTCCGATTCCACCGGGCTCGATCCGCGCCACGGCTACAGCCTGGCCGTGGGCGATCTGCAGGGGGATGGCCAGGCGGAGGTGCTGCTGGGGGATCTTCACGGGGCCAACCTGTTTGTGGGCAGCGTGCGGCCCGGGGGCAACGGTGAGCCCCTGGTATTCGCCAGCAGCGTTGTGTTGCAGCCCTATGGCGCCTCCCACCGCTCCGGCGTGATCCCCACGGCTGTCAGCGCCCAGCAGGTCATCACCCAGCGCCCCAGCGGCCTGGCACCCACCAGCCTGCCCTGGGCACTCTCCCTGCCCGATGGGATTGCCGCAGGCCCCACCCAACCGCTGCTGGGAGGACTGGGCACCGCAGGCGCCCTGGTGGTAACGAGCGCCGACCCCTCGGCCCCGCTGCCCTCCCAGGTGCCGCTCTCCAGGCTGCTCAGCATCGCGTCGAGCGAGCCGCTGGTGCCCATCCCCTGGAGCGCTGAGGCGGGGGCTCCGATCTTTGCCTCCGCAGGGGTGTCCTACCCCCAGCCGACGGACAAGCAGATGAACAGCGGCATTCCCGGCGCTCCCTCGCCCGTGCTGGTGAGCGCCGCCGCCGGCACCAACTCCATTGCTCTGATGAGCAAGTCGAGCACAGATAACAACCCGCCCTGGTCGACGCTGACCAACTCCACCAACAGCATTTCGTTCACCGAGCCTGCGAGCGCCCAACAAGACTGGACACAACCCTGGATGGAACAGCAGTTCGCCAAGGATTCCACAAGCAACCGCACGGTATTCGGCATGGCCACAACGGCCGTCGTCAGCTACACACCCCCATTTGCGGTCAATCTCAACCCCCTCAATCTGGCCACTCCTGAACAGCTACTAACCGACTTGCCTGACCACATCGAAGCATTTCTCGCCGATGTGGTGGTCCCCTGGAACCAGGAGGCCATCGCCAGAGGCGACGGCAGCCCCTGGGGTCCGGGGGCCCCAAGCTCCGGCAACTTTCCCTACGACAAACCTGACAGCACCGGACTGCCCAGCTTCCAGCCCTCCTTCATCCCCCTGGCCAGCACCGCCGCCTCACCAGCCCCTGATCTGGTGCGGCAGTTCCAACAACGACTCGTGTCGGTGGCCCTGAGCAATATGGGCATTAATTACCAACATCATTATTCCCCGTTCTGGTATAGCCCGGCCAGCTGGCAGTCCGCGCTTGAAAGCACACAGCAGCAGAGCTTCCAGCCGGCGCCCCAAGGCCGACAGACCCAGGGCCTCGATTGCACAAACTTCACCAGCTGGATGTACAACTTGAGCTTTGGTTTCTGGCTCAATTCCGCCACACCTTCCCAGGCCACACTCAGCAGCGTCAACGTAGACTGGTCACCAGGCACAACGCTAGAAGTCTATAGCGTAAAAACCGCCCAGGAAATTTATAAATCGGCCAAGACCGACGACGAAATCATCGCCCTCTTGAACGAAAACCTACAACCAGGGGATATTCTCTACCTCCACGGCAGCCCCGTTGATGCCGATCCCAAAGAATTCGGCTTAGAAAGCGCCAGCCATGCCATTGTATGGCTAAACGACAATTCGAAGGGCTCCGACTTCCAATTCGTAAGCCTGCCCAGCCAGTCCTCTTCTACCCAGTCCAGCAGTGATGCTGGCGGCCAGCAAGAGCCTGCTCCGGCTTTTGTGATCGATTCAACCGGCAGCGAATCTTCCAACTTCCTCGATCAGTCCTATCTAAACGGCATCCAGATCCGCCAATTTGACGGCAGCACCTGGTACCTGCGCAACATCCTGGCCGTGCATCGCTGGCTGACGCCGGAAAACGTACAAGCCCTGAATCCCCAGCTACCCGTCTATTCCATCCGAGCCAACGTGCAAGGCCTGAGCGAAGGCAGCATCGGCTCCACAACCCACTCCTTCGAAATCTCCCGCAGCGGCGATCTTTCTGCTCCCGGCAGTGTGGCCTGGGCTGTGAGCGGCGAAGGCCCGCAGGCTGCCAACTCCCTGGACTTTGTCGATAACCAGCTTCCCAGTGGCGTGGCAACATTTGCGGCCGGCCAGGAAACAACAACCATTCAGATCAATGTGGTAGGCGATAGAATGCATGAGTCGGATGAAGCATTTACCGCCACCCTTTCCAAGCCACAGGCCGGACATATCAGCCTCGCAGCAGCCAGCGCCACCGGCCAGATCCTGAACGATGATGGCCAGGAGGTGAGCTACACTTTCACTGCCACACCAGAGGTGGTATATGAGGGTGGAACCCTGCGTATCGGCATCAGCACCACCAATGTGGCCCCTGGCTCCCGCATTGCCTGGCAGATTGGCGGCGCAGGCATCAGCAGCTCCGATTTTGTGAGCGGCCAGCTCAGCGGCTCCACCTCGATCGGAGCGGATGGCAGAGCTGCCCTGAGCCTGGCCGTCGCGGCAGACGCGACCGGCGATGCCGGCGAGACCGCCCTTGTCCGGTTCTTCCGAGACGAGAGCTGGCAGCACCAGGTGGGCGAGAGCGTGCGCGTCAGCCTGCAGGAACCGAGTGTTGGCGTCGCGACCGATGGCAATGATCGGATCACAGGAACTGCAGCAGCGGAAACTCTCAGCGGCGTTCCCGCCCTCTCCAGCCTGCGCGGACGCCAGTCCCTCGATGTTCTCACCGGCGCAGACGGGGATGATCTCTTTGTCCTCGGAGATGCGCTCGGCCCCTATTACAACGATGGCAGCCCGGCCCTTGGCAGTACGGACATGGCGGTGATCACGGATTTCCGCCCGGGTGATCGGATCCAGCTCTACGGCAACAGCAGCCTGTATTCGCTCGTGCAGGCCTTTCATGCTGGCGTGGCAGGGTTGCGCATCACCCTCCGCAGCGGTGTTTCGTTGCCTGGGGATAGCGGCAGCACGCCACTCCAAGGCAACGAAGCGATCGGTTTCCTGCAGGCAGCAAGTCTGCCCACAGTGAACCTTGCCAATCCAAATCAATTCACCTACGTCTCATGAACAGCATCAGCCACCTCCACCGCCGTTGCGCGGTATTCGTCGCCTGCACTGTGGCAACCATCCCCCTGCTGACTCCTCACCCGGCGGCCGCGATTGTTGTGACTGTGGATGGCAAGGAATACGACGTGAGTGTTCGAACCACGTCCCCCCAGGAAACGCCCGAACTCTTTCTGCCGCCCGATCAAGGAGGACGCATGCCCTGGTGGGACAACCCGAGCCTGGCTGCCCAGTTTGCGATGCAGGTGTTTGATGGGCTTGGCGCCGGCTGGAATGCCGACTACGGCCCGATCTTTGCCTACGCACGTTCGGCAACCAGTGTTGATGGCGTAGCGCAATCCCTCTCCGACCCCAACGACCAGATTGTGGTGGATCCGGCGCCATCACCCAGCGAACCGCTTGCCTACGCCATCGCCGGAGCGCCGGTATCGGTGCCGCTGCCGGCGCCAATCCTGGGGGTGGCGGTGGGGTTCCACTGGGCACGGCGCCTGCGCAGCCAACGGCACCGCTTCCAATCGCATGCCCCTGCGCAGGACTAAAACAGGGTCAGCCCCACCCCGCCGCCATGCTCGCCCTGCCGTTCGCCGCATCCCTGCTGGCCGCCACCTCCCTGCCGGTGATCCCACCGGGCACCCTGGCCCCCTACGTGTGGTCGCTGGTGCTCAGCGGCGCAGTGGTGATCCTGAGCCTGATCCCCCTGGCGGCGGGGCGAGCCAAGGCCGACTTCACTCCAGCCGACCTGGCGGCGCCGCGGGCGATGTTCGAGCGGCTGCCGGCCTGGGGCAAGCGCGCCAGCTGGGCTCACCAGAACACCTTTGAGGCCTTCACCCTGCACGCCCCGGCCTGCCTGCTGGTGCTTCTGGCCGCCCCCAACCTCACCGGCACCGCCGCCGTGTCCGCCGTGGCGGCCTGGCTGCATCCGCTGCTGCGGCTCGGCTACATCGGCGCCTACGTGGCCAACATTCCGCCGCTGCGCAGCCTCTGCTGGGCCGGCGGCATCCTCTGCACCGGGCTTCTGTACAGCGAGGGGCTGCGGGCGCTGCTGCGGGGTTGAGGGCAGCGCTGGGGGGGCTGCCGCTGTCCTCAGGAGGGCGGACTTGCCGCGGCTCCATGATGGAGGGCTTTCTGGATATCGGCGATCTTTCCCATCGTGATCGACTTCAAGCTCACATCACCCAGGCGGTCAAAGATCGGAAGTACTTCCTCTTGGTACAAACGCCGCGCCTCCTCCAGCTGCCCTATCGATTGAAAGATATCCGCGATCTGACCCATCGCGAGGGCCTTCGAGCGCACTTCACCCAGATTCTCAAATATTGGAAGCGCCTTAACTTGAAGGACATGCAGCGCCTGCTCGGGCTGCCCACGCGCGAACAGAATTCCCGCGATCTGCGCGAACGTAACACCTTCTTCACGCACATCTCCCAAGCGCTGAAAAACTGGAAGCTGCTCTTCTTGCCGGATCCGCAGAGCTTCATCCAGCTTCCCTTGAGCCAGGATGATGTCCGCGATTTTCCCCATCGTGACAGCCTTCTCGCGCACACAACCCATATGCTGAAAGATCGGAAGCACCACCTCTTGATAGACGTGATGCGCCTGATCAAACTGCCTTCGTGCTAGCAGGATGTCCCCTATCTTCCCCATCGTAATGCCCTTCGCGCGCAAGTCACCCAAGCCCTCATATATCGGAAGTACCTCCTCCTGTCGGATCCTTAGCGCCTCACCAAGGTTCCCTCGCAATTCCAGGATGTCTGCTATCTGCCCCATCGTAACCGCCTTCGAGCGCACGTCTCCTAGTCGCTCATACACCGGAAGCTCCTCCTCCTGTCGTATCCGCAGTGCCTCATCCAGCTGACCCCGCGCTTGCAGAATGTCAGCAATGCTCCCCATCGTGCCAGCCTTGGACCGCACATCACCCAGGCGCTCATAGACCGGAAGTTCCTCCTCCTTTCGGATCCTCAGCACCTCATCGAGCTGCCCTCGCGCTCGCAGAATGTCAGCGATCTGCCCCATCGTGACAGCTTTCGATCGCACATCACCCAGGCGCTCATAGACCGGAAGCTCCTCCTCTTGTCGAATCCGCAGCGCCTCATCAAGCTGTCCTCGCACTTGCAGAATGTCAGCGATCTGCCCCATCGTGACAGCTTTCGATCGCACATCACCCAGGCGCTCAAAAACCGGAAGCACCTCCTCTTGATAAATGCGTAGCGACTCATCCAACTGCCCCCGCGCATGCAGAATGTCAGCGATTCTCCCCATCACGATGGCCTGGTTTCTTGCATCCCCTAACCGGCGATGGAGGGGAAGCTCAACGTCGCGCCAATGGGCCAGGGCCTCGTCGTAATCACCAAGATCGAACAACAGCCGGCCCAACTCATCAATCGGGGCCATGCGCAGCTCATCGGGCGCTTCCGGGTGGCTTGCCAGCCAGGCCCGGATCTCCGCCACCCGTCGGCTGCGCTCGGCCATCGAGCGCGTGTCCATGCCGGCCGGCTCCCTGGAAGAGAGCGTTGACCATGCCCTCTCCGCAGCGGGGGCGGCCTGAGCGACTGGGGCGGCTGCAGGCAGGAAGGAATACACGCCGCCCCGCCAAGCCCACAGGTCGGGGGCGCTGCGGGACGCCTGGGCAATGGCCTCCCCATCCAGCCAGAACACCAGCCGGGCCCGCGCCTTGGCCGCCAGGCGCTCCCGGCGGGCGTTGAAGGCCTCCCAGCGGGCCTCGTCAAACCAGCCCTGGCAGCCGATCACATGCACCACCGGGGCTTGGCGTGCGTTGTTCACCAGCCGCTCTTCCAGCATCGGCACATCCACGATCTTGGCGCTCAGCGGCAGCCGATCACTCCGCAAGCCAGCGCGCTTCATCACCCGGTCCAGGGCGTCCATCACCTGCCGCCGCAAGCCCTCGTCTGGCGCCTCCACCAGCAGCCACTGAAACGGGGGACCATGGATCAGGGTGCGGCTGAGGCGAAGAAAGTCGTCGTGGCACGGGGCGGGCAGCTGGCGGGCTTCCGCCAGCCTTGCTTGTTCCACCGCGAAGGAAGAGCTCACCATTTCTGAAGCGGCTCAGGTTCCAACAGTGGCAGCCTTGTAGCCCTCCAGAATGCGCACCACGGGATGACTGCGGCGCCAAGTGCCGTCGTTGTATTGCAGCAACGCCAAGCGATGCAACAAGCCCTGCGCCTGTTCGTCGTTGCCACCGTCTGCAGGATGGCTGTCGATCGTCTTGAGCAAGACGTAATCATAGGGCTTGAGAAAGTAGCGATACTCGGCCGCAAGTTTTTCAATCGCCATCTGCACCACAGAGGCATCAATCCGGTCATCTGCCACCTCACAACAGAGCTTCAGCAGACGCAGCAGCTCGCGGGGATGGCCGCCGCTGAACTCCACCAAGCGATCCACCTCCGCATCACTGGCAAACAGGCTGCGGTCGGCACGCAACAGCAGCAGTTGGCGCATCGTGCTCCAGCCAGCCTCGAAGCGGCTGCCACCACGCTGCTGCAATTTGATCATCGGCAACACCATATCGGCATCAAGCTTGCCGCCGAGGCGGCCATCATATTTCAAATCCAGCGGGGCGGTATAGATCACAAGGGCTTCGATGGCCAGCAGCTGCTCCGCATCCTGCACGAAGAATTGCTCGGTATCCGCACCGCGCATCTTGTCGGTTCCATCGATCAGAAACAGCACGCGCTCTGCCCGACCTTCACAGGCCAACTGACCCTCAGCCTGGCGAATCAGCGTGTTGAAAGCCTGGGCCAGGGACGTGAAGTCATTGCGGATTTCCCGCCGCCATTCACTCTTCTGGCTCGATCCGGTCTTGAACGCGGCTGTAAAGGCGGCCAAGAACTTGATCAGACCAGGGATGCCGCCACCCCCCTCGGCCACCGTCTTGAGCTCGGCGCTCAGCTCCCTCGTTGTGGTTCGCGTTTCCAGCACCGTGCCAAACCAGCGCTGCAGGGGCTCCAGGGCCTCGCCTCCCAAGGCAACCGCGTCGCCATGGAGCCGCTCCAGCAAGGCTTCCGCCATGGCCATGAGAACCTCGGTGTACTGCAGGTTGTTGCGGTCCAACCTGGCCAACACATCCACCTCCACCACATAAAATCGCCTCGATCCGTTCAGCCTCGCGGCATACCGCCGCAATTCCGTGGTTTTGCCGATGCCGATGTGGCCAAAGAACAGGATGTGCTTTTCAGAGGGAGGAAAGAAAAGGTCGCTTGCGGGATCCCAGCCAAACTTGCGGGCCAGGCGGGTGAAGGTTTGTTCGCTGCCCCGCGCTTGCTGCGAATCCACATAGCGGGGATCACGCTCATCCAAGGCCTCTTCGTACTCAAGTTTTTGCAGAACTTCGAGCAGATGGGTTGGCGGCTGATAGTCCATCGGTCGCGTCGGTGAAGATCAGGGTGGAGGGGCGTCACCCCTTCTCCTGCAACCGCTTCAGCGCCGCCAGCAACGACGCCGGGCTCTGGGGATCCACCATCAGCACGCTGCCCCCGGGCGACTGGGCCATCTGCTGGCCCATCGCCATCCAGTCGCGGGCCAGCAGCAGCCGCAGGCTTTCGGCCGCCGCCGGATGGGCCTCGATCGCCGCCGCCAGCTCGCTGGCCGCCGCCGCCCGCGCCTCGGCCAGCATCTTCTGCTGCTTGGCCTGCGCCTCCGCCTCCAGCAGCAGCGCCTCCTGCTTGGCCTTGGCATCGAGCACCAGCGCCTCGGCCCGGCCACGCGCCGCATTCACCTGCGATTCCCGCTCCCCCTCCGAGCGCAGGATCGCCGCCCGCTTCTCCCGTTCGGCCGTCATCTGCTGCTCCATCGCCTGCTGCACGCCGCGGGTGGGCTTGATGTCGCGCAGCTCCACCCGCGTCACCTTCACGCCCCAGGCGTCGGTGGATTCATCGAGCTCGCGCAGCAGCGCCTCGTTCACCTCCTGGCGGGTGGTGAAGGTTTGATCCAGGTCGAGCTTGCCCATCTCGGCACGGATCTGGGTGAGCACCATGTTCACCATCGCCGCCTGCAGGTTGTCAACGGCGTAGTAGGCGCGGGCATGCTCCAGCAGCTGCCAGTACACCACCGCGTCCACCTCGATAGAAACGTTGTCGCGGGTGATGCACTGCTGGGCCGGGATGTCGAGCACCCGCTCCTTGAGCGATTCGTGGCTCACCACCCGCTCCACCCCCGGCAGCACCAGCGACAGGCCCGGCTTGAGCTGGCGGTTGTACTTGCCGAGCCGCTCCACCAGCATCGAGCGGCTGCTGCTGGTGACCTTCAGGCTGCTCACGCCCAGGGCGGCCACCGTGCCGAGAACCGCCAGGAGCAGGGCTTCCATCGGGGAGCAGGGGAACTTGCAGGCAAGCTAGGTCGGGGGACCGGTGGCCGCAGTGCCTAGCCTGAGCCCAGGCTGCCGCGCCCACGATGATCCTCGCCGTCGTGGCCCAGGCCTCCCCCCCGGCCCAGGCCTCCGCCCCGGCCCCGGCCGAACTGGCCCCCCGCCCCCTCAGCGCCCTGCCGGCCGACCTCCAGCCCCTGGTGCACGACCTGCAGGCCCGCGGCTTCCGCGTGCGCATCGCCCTGCCGCCTGTGCGCCAGGCCTACGGCCTGTTCGACAGACGCTCGCGCACCCTCTGGCTCTCGCCCCTGGCCTTCGAGCTGGGCATCGCCCGACCCACGTTTCTGCACGAAGCGGTGCATGCGGTGCAGAGCTGCCCCGGCGGCTCTCTCACGCCGATCGGCTGGCGCTTCAGCCTGCCGGCCGTGGTGGAGCAGGAGATCAGCGGCATCCTCACCACTGGCTACCACCAGAGCACCCGGACGCTGGAGCAGGAAGCCTTTGGCCTCCAGGCCCAGTCCGATGCCGTGGCCCGCCTGCGCCAGGCCCTGCGCCAGCGCTGCCCTCTGCCCTGAACGCCTCCCATCCCCCGCCCGACGCCCCATGCCCCCCCTGCTCTGGCTGCTCCTGGCCCTGCCCCTGCTGGGGCTCTCCCTGCTTGGCCTCGACAGCGACGGCCTGCTGCTGCTCAGCGGCGGCATCGCCCTGCTGTTGAGTGTGCTCACCAGCGTTCTGCCACTCTCCGGCGGCGCCCAGGTGCTGCTGGTGGCGGGTCTTCTGGTTGCGGGTTACACCGCATTGCGCCGCTGGGCCGGCCGCAGCCGCGAAGAATCGATCCCCCCGGCCGGCAATGCCGAGCGGGCTGAGGTGATCGAAGCCTTCGATGCCGCGGGGCTGGGCCGGGTGCTGTGGCAGGGCCAGAGCTGGGCGGCGCTCAACCTCACGCCCGATCAGGCTCTGCTGCCCGGGGCGCGGGTGAGCGTGATGGGCCGGGAGGGCACGCGCCTGCAGGTGCTCGCCAGCGGCGAGATCGACGCCCTGCCCTTCAATCGAAAAACATCAGCGTGACCACCTTGCCCATGTCTTCCGCGCTGCGGCAGCTGGAGAGCAGGGTTTCGCTGTCGTGGAAGGCGTAGCAGATCAGCTGATCGCAGCGGCCGATGATCTCCTGGTTGCAAAGGCTGCTGGCCATCGGCAGGGGAAGCTCATCGTGCTCCGGCTTCTCCACCAGGTGCAGCACCCGCTCCAACTGGTCCCGCGATTCCGCCGGCTGGCGCTCCAGGCTCTGGGGCAGCAGCACGGTGAGGCGGGCCGGATCCACCTCCAGCACGCTGCGGATCACGGCGGCATTCACACCCTGGGCGCCCGAGGTGATCAGGCTGTGGCCCTCCTGGGCCAGGGAGCGGGCCACCAACTCCACCAGGTGCACCGCCACCACCGGCACATGGCGGCTGCCGAGGATGGCAATTCGTCGCTTGCCCCGGTCCTGAAGCATGGCCAGTTCCTGGGCCAGCGTGTCGATCCGGTCGAGGGCCGGAAGATCTAAGGACCGGGTCACCCGCTGCCGACTGTCGTGGTTCTGAACCTAGCAGCGGTTGCCGGCTTCGGTCAGGCCGGCACGGGCAACCGCAGCCGGGCGTAAAGGGGCTCGAAGTCGCAACTCTCCTCCACCAGGCGCACGGCATAGGTGGCCTTCACCACCTCCTGCAGGCGCACGTGGCCGATCGCCGCCTCGATCACCTCCACGGTGGTGAGGGTGTCGTGCTCGACCTTCAGCACGGGCACCTCCAGCTCCTCGGCGCGGCTGATCAGCTGCGGCAGCGGTTCGCCCACGCCGGTGAGGATCAGGCACTGGGTGGAGGCCTCCAGGGCCGCCAGCTGGATGTCGGTGCGGCCGGCGCCGGTGACCACGGCCATGTTGCGACGGCGGCGGAAGAACTCCATCGCCGAATTCACGTTCATCGCCCCGATCGAGAGGGTTTCCACCAGCAGATCGAGCCGGTCGGCGCTGCAGAGCACCCGCGCCTGCAGCCGCCGGCCCAGCTCCTCCACCGTGACGCCGCGCAGCAGCGGACTGCGGGGCATGATCCCCAGCACCGGCAGACCCAGGCGCTCCAGGGCCGGTCGCACGTCGGCGCGCAGGGCGGGCACCGCCTCGGGCTCCACGGCGTTCAGCACGACGCCGGCCAGCCGGTCGCCCAACTGGCGCCGCACCTCCAGCAACGGGTCGACGCTGCGGCTGTCCTGCCAGGGATGGACCAGCACCACCTCGGCCTCCAGGCCATGGGCCAGCTGGGGCAGGCTCAGGCCGAACAGCAGACCCTCGCTGAGGCTGCCGGCGCCCTCGAGCATCACCAGGGCTTCGTCATCAGCGCGGCCGCCCTGGTCCAGGGCCTGGCGGAGGGCGACTAGAGCTTCGCCGGCCTCCTGATCACCCATCAGCAGGCGGCGATGCGCCGCTTCCGGGTCGAGGCTGTGCAACGAGGGGATCAGCTGCTCCTCCGCCAGGCCGAGGAAGGAACCGATGAAGCGGGTATCCGCATCGATCAGGGGGCCATCCGCAGCGGGCATGCTGGCCAGCGGTTTGCCGAAGCGCAGCCGCACGCCCTGATTCAGCAGCTGACGGGCCAGACCAAGGGCCAGTGCCGACTTGCCGCTGAAGGGTTCGCTGGAGCCGATCAGCAGGGGGGCGGGCATGGCGCGACCTCAACAGAGCGGCTCGGTGGCGCCAATCTAGGCAGCGCATCAACCCGGCTCCATGCCTGCAGCCCCCCCCACCCCTGCCCTGACCGTGGCCATCACCGGCGCCAGCGGGGCCCTCGGCCGGGCCCTGCTGCGCCGCTGGCATGCCCGCGGCGCCCGGCTGATCGCCCTCAGCCATGGCGAGCGGCCGATCGTGCTCGAGGACGCGGCCGGCCAGCCCATCCCCCTGCAGCAGCGGCGCTGGCAGGTGGGCGCCGAGGAGGAGCTGCGCGGTTGCCTGGAGGCGGTGGATGTGCTGGTGCTCAACCACGGCATCAATCCCTACGGCGCGCGCACGGCTGAGGCGGTGGAGCGCTCCTTGCAGGTGAACGCCCTCAGCGCCTGGAGGTTGCTGGAGCTGTTCGCCACCATCGCCGCCGGGCGTGCGGGCGGCGAGCCTGCGCGACCCCGCGCCGAGGTGTGGGTGAACACCTCAGAGGCGGAGATCCAGCCCGCCGTCAGCCCGCTCTACGAGATCAGCAAGCGGCTGCTGGGCCAGCTGCTCAGCCTGCGCGCCCTGGAGCTGGGCCGCAACCTGCGCCTGCGGCGGCTGGTGCTCGGACCGTTCCGCTCCGAGCTCAACCCGATCGGGGTGATGGACGCGGACTGGGTGGCCGGCGAGATCCTGCGCCAGGCGGATTGGAACTGCAATTTGATCGTGGTGACGATCAATCCGCTCACCTACGTGCTGATGCCACTGGCCACGCTGGCGCGCTGGGCCTACTTCCGCGCCTGCAGCCGAGAGGAGATCAGAAATCCCGGTCGGTGAGAATTTCGCAGCCGTCGGAGGTGACGGCGATCGTGTGTTCCCACTGGGCTGAGAGGCTGCCGTCCACAGTCACCACCGTCCAGCGGTCCTTGTGGGTGCGGCAGTCCTTGCGGCCGGCATTGAGGATCGGCTCCACCGCCAGGGTCATGCCGGGGCGCAGGGTGAGGTCGGGCAGGTCGCGGGTGCGGAAGTTGAACACCGACGGCTCCTCGTGCAGGTTGCGGCCCACGCCGTGGCCGGTGAAGTCTTCCACCACCGCATAGCCATGGGCCTCCACGTGGTCCTGCACGGCGCCGGCAAGCTCGAGCAGCGTGCTGCCGGCCCGCACCGTGGCCAGCCCCTTCATCAGCGCCTCCTGGGCGACCCGGCTGAGGCGCTGGGCCTCCTCGCTCACGCCTTCGCCCACGCAGAGGGTGATGCAGCTATCGCCGTGGAAGCCTTCGTAGTAAGCGCCGGTGTCAACCTTCAGCAGGTCGCCAGGGCGGATCGTGCGGCGGGCGCTGGGGATGCCGTGCACCACCTCCTCGTTGATCGAGGCGCAGATGCTGGCCGGGAAGCCGTGGTACCCCTTGAAGCTGGGCACCGCCCCCAGCTCGCGGATCCGGGTTTCGGCGTAACGGTCCAGGTCGGCGGTGGTCATGCCGGGGGCGGCGCGCTCGGCGATCTCGCGCAGCACGGTGGCCACAATCCGGCTGGCCTGGCGCATGATCGCAAGCTCGCGGGCCGACTTCACCTCCACGCCGCGACGGCCGCGCTGGATGCGCGGGCCCGTCTGCGTGACGACGGCCGGGGCGGTGTCGGCAACGCCGGCGAGACCCGGCCCCAGGCCCTGTCCCCCGCCGCGGCGGCTGTCGCGGCCGGAGGAACCGGCCAGCAGATCGGCGAAGAGATTCATGCGCAGGGGGCTCGGGGGCGGTCCGCTCGCCGGAGGCGGGCAGGAATCGGCCACAAGCTATCAACGCCAGCTCCGCCGTGGCCGCCAGCATGGGGACTGCGCAAGGGGTCGGCATGGGGGAGGCGGGCAAGACAGGCGAAGGCGGGGGGGAGCAGCAGCCCGGGCCGGCGCGGCCGTTGCCGCTCCAGGCCCGCCTGCGCCGCTGGCACGCGGCGGTGGCTCCCTTCCTGCTTCTGCCGCTGTTCCTCACCGTGGCCAGCGGCCTGGGCTATCGCCTGCTGCGCGACTGGGGCGGCCTGGGGCGGGAGGCGGCGCACCCGCTGATGGCGCTGCATGAGGGGGAATGGCTGACGGCCTGGTTCGGGCAACCGGGCGAGACGATGTATGTGCTGCTGAACGGCCTGGGCCTGCTCTGGATGCTCACAAGCGGCGCGGGGCTGCTGCTGCAACGGCTGCGCCGGCCCGCTGCCAGAGGACCGCGAGGACCGATCGGCGGCCCGGCGCCAGGGGGGGACACCTGAGCCGGTACACTGGTGGTTTGGCCAGGCGTCGCAGAAACGGGATGGCAGCGGAAACCACCAGCACTCCAGAAACCAGCAGCACGGGCATCCCGGGCAGCACTGAAACAGGCGGCGAAGCGAGCGCCGCGGCAACCACCAGCGGCGGCGAGCAGGAGGCACCGGCAACCGTCACGGTGCGCACGGGCCGCCGCAGCGCCCGCGAGCTGATCGCCGCCTTCGAGGCCGAGCAGCTCAAGAGCGATCTGCCCGAGATCTACGTGGGCGACACCGTCCTTGTGGGGGTGCGCATCCGCGAGGGCAACAAGGAGCGGGTTCAGCCCTACGAAGGGGTCGTGATCGCCAAGCGCCACGGCGGCCTCAACGAAACCATCACCGTGCGCCGCATCTTCCAGGGCATCGGCGTGGAGCGGGTGTTCATGCTTCACAGCCCCCAGGTGGCTTCCGTGAAGGTGGAGCGGCGCGGTAAGGTGCGTCGGGCGAAGCTCTTCTATCTGCGCGATCGAGTGGGTAAAGCCACTCGCGTCAAGCAGCGCTTCGATCGCTGAGATTTGGGGGCGGGGCCCTTCCCCGCCCTTCCTTCTCGGTTTCCCAGGGGGTCATCACTCCTGCGCCGTTAGTTCAGTTGGTAGAACGCAGGTCTCCAAAACCTGATGTCGGGGGTTCAAGTCCTCCACGGCGCGTCCGATGACCCCAATTGCTGTCTCTTGGTCCCAAAGTCGGTCCTGAACATGGAGTTGGATCTGCAGCCCGGTGATGTTGTGAAAGTCCTGGAATCCGCAGCCCTCGGCTGGGTGCGGGCCCGGGTGATCCGGGTCAAATCCGGTGGCCGTGTCGTCGTTCAGAGCGACCAGGGGCGTGAATTCACCGCCCGCGGCAACCAAGTGCGCCTGATCGAGCCCGCCGGCTTCCGCCCCTGAGCGGCTGCCGCCACACGGTTTTCTCCCCCACCATTCCCCAGCCCCGTCCTTCGGCTTACCTCCGAGGGCGGGGCTGTTGATCTGGCATGGCGACACCCTGGCAAGAGACCGGGGAGGGGATCGCGGCACGGGTTCGTGGCACGGGATCGTTGACGGAGGGGCCGGTGGCGATGGATACTTCTTCGGTAGGCGTCCGCGGCGCAGACCCCCGAATCGGATCCCCCGATTCCCCAGGCTTTCTCAGCCTGGACCCGCTCTGGGACTGTAGTTCAATCGGTTAGAGCACCGCCCTGTCACGGCGGAAGTTGCGGGTTCGAGCCCCGTCAGTCCCGTTCCACACCCAGGTCTGCCCAGGAGGTTCCCGGTGACGCCCACCGATTCCGTTCGTGTGCGCCTGGCACCCAGCCCGACCGGCACCCTGCACATCGGCACCGCCCGCACCGCGGTGTTCAACTGGCTGTTCGCCCGACGCCACGGCGGACAGTTTCTGCTGCGCATCGAAGACACCGACCGCGAGCGCTCCAGGCCCGAATACACCGCCAACATCCTTGATGGTCTGCGCTGGCTCGGCCTCGACTGGGACGGCGAGCCGGTGATCCAGAGCGCACGGGTGGAGCTGCACCGCGCCGCCATCGGCCGCCTGCTGGCCAGCGGCCACGCCTACCGCTGCTACGCCACCGAGGCGGAACTTGCGGAGATGCGCGAGCGCCAGCAGGCCGAGAACCATCCCCCCCGCTACGACAACCGCCACCGCTCACTCTCGAGCGAGCAGGAGCAAGCCTTCCGCGACGAGGGGCGCGAGGCGGTGGTGCGCTTCCGCATCGATGACGAGCGCGTGATCCGCTGGCAAGACCTGGTGCGCGGTCCGATGGAGTGGCGCGGTGCCGACCTCGGTGGCGACATGGTGATCGCCCGACGCGCCCCGGCCGAGAGCATCGGCGACCCCCTCTACAACCTGGTGGTGGTGGTCGACGACGCCGACATGGCGATCAGCCACGTGATCCGCGGCGAGGACCACATCGCCAACACCGCCAAGCAGTTGTTGCTCTATGAGGCCCTCGGGGCCCCCGTGCCCCAGTTCGCCCACACTCCGCTGATCCTCAACCAGGAGGGCCGCAAGCTCTCCAAGCGGGATGGCGTCACCTCCGTGAGCGACTTCCGCGCTATGGGCTACAGCAGCGAAGCGCTCACCAACTACATGACCCTGCTGGGCTGGTCGCCGCCGGAGGGGATGGGGGAGCGCTTCCGGCTCGCGGAGGCCGCCCGCGTGTTCGACTTCGCACGGGTCAACCGGGCCGGCGCCCGTTTCGACTGGGACAAGCTCAACTGGCTCAATGCCCAGGTGCTGCATGAGCTCCCACCGGCCGAGCTGGCCGTCAGCCTGCGGCCGCTCTGGGCGGAGAAGGGCTGGGGCCTGGCGGGTGCAGCCGCGGATCCGGCCTGGCAGGAGGAGCTCTGCGGCCTGCTCGGGCCCTCCCTCACCCTGCTCCAGGACGGCGTAAGGGACGCCGAACCGTTCTTCTCCCGCCCCGAACCCGATGCCGCTGCCCGCGACCAGCTGGCCCAGGAGGGGGTGGGCACCGGCCTGCAGGCCCTGGCCGAACGCCTCGATCCCCAAACCCCCCTCACGCCGGAGGCCGCCCAGGGGATGCTGGCCGAGGCGGTCGCCGCGGCGGGGGTCAAAAAGGGGCTTCTGATGAAGAGCCTGCGGGCCGCCCTGCTGGCCAGCCTGCAGGGCCCCGACCTGATCAGCAGCTGGCGCTTGCTGCACACCCTCGGCGAAGACGGCCCGCGGCTGGAACGGGCCGTGGCCGCAGCCACGGCGGCTCAGTCGTCCATGCCGTAGATCGGCTCCACCCGCAGCGCCACCAGGGCACTGGCGCGGATCAGCAGATACTCCCCTTCCAGTTCGCTGATCGGCACGTTCACGAAGGCCTCCGGGCTGGCGGCGCCGTGCAGCACGCCCGTGTACCACTGCTGAAAGGCCTCGAGGCTGGCGAAGTTCACCACCTCGGTGTGGCCGCCGCTGAGGCTCAGGTGGATGGCGTAGCGACGGGGAACGCGGGCCATGGCGGCAGGGGGCTGGAGCAGCCGGAGGGTCCCCCACAGGATGGCGCATAGGGCTGCAGCGATCCGCCGCGGGGCAGGTACAGCGGATGGCGGGGCTGGCCGGATCCGGTGCGGCCCAGGCACAGCGGAGCCCAGCCCTCGGCCGCCAGCAGCTGCAGCACCACGACATCGCGGCCCCGCCAGCCGCCGCCGTTGCCCCAGCCCAGCCACACGCTCCCACCAGCCTCCCGGGCGGCCAGCCGGCGCAGGCGGCGGCGGATCCAGGCGTCGCAGCGGTCGCCCACCGGATCGGGGCAACGGCGCAGCGCCACCGGACGGACACTGATCCGGGCGAACAGGTTCAGCACCTCCAGGCCGCCGTAGCCCCAGGCGCGGGCGAAGCCGACCAGGCGCCGCAGGGTGGGATCGTCGCGCCCGCCATCGGCCCGGGAGGGATTGAGCCCCACGAAGACCAGCTGGGCAGCGGCCGGCGCCCAGCGCCGCCGCAGCCACCAGCGGTAGCGGCCGCAGGGGCTGAAGGCCGCCGCGCCCTCGATCGCAGCGGTGGCGAAGCCGACCGCAGGGGCGGCGCCGGGGGCCAGCTCTGGCAGGCTGTGGCGATCAGCCGGTCCGCGGGAGGCAGCGCAGGGGGCGATGGGGAAGCGCATGACGGAACGGGAAGCGCAACGGGCGGCCCGGGAGCAAACCGAGCACGCCGGGGAGGGGGCGGAAACCGACGCGGCGATCGGAAAGCCCCAGCCTCGGGCAGGGGAGGTCGAGGGGCGGCCGCTGCTGTTGCTGGTGGACGGCCATTCGCTGGCCTTCCGCAGCTTCTACGCCTTCGCCAAGGGCGGCGACGGCGGCCTGAGCACCAAGGCGGGGATCCCCACCAGCGTGACCTACGGCTTCCTCAAGGCGCTGCTCGACAACTGCCGCGGCCTGGCCCCCAACGGCGTGGTGATCGCCTTCGACACCGCCGAACCCACCTTCCGCCACGAGGCCGACGAGACCTACAAAGCCCACCGCGAGGAGGCCCCCGCCCACTTCTTCACCGACCTGGACAACCTGCAGGAGATCCTGCGCGACGCCCTCGATCTGCCCCTGTGCACCGCACCGGGCTTCGAGGCCGACGACGTGCTGGGCACCCTCGCCGACCGGGCGGCGGCAGAGGGCTGGCGGGTGCGGATCCTCTCCGGTGACCGCGACCTGTTCCAGCTGGTGGACGACGACCGCGACATCGCCGTGCTCTACCTCGGCGGCGGTCCCCAGGCGCGCAGCAGCGGCCCCACCGAGGTGCGTCGCGCCGAGGTGATCGCCCGCCTCGGCGTGCCCCCCGAAGACGTGGTGGACCTCAAGGCCCTCACCGGCGACAGCTCCGACAACATCCCCGGCGTCAAGGGCGTGGGGCCCAAGACCGCCATCACCCTGCTGCAGGCCCACGGCGACCTCGACGGCATCTACGCAGGCCTCGGCGCGCTGAAAGAGGCGCTGCGCACCAAGCTCGAGCGGGATCGCGACAGCGCCTTCCGCTCCCGCCTGCTGGCCCGCATCCGCACCGACATCCCCCTGCCGGAACCGCCTCGGCTGGCGCTCGGGGCGGTGCGCGCCGATCGGCTGGAAGAGCGGCTGCGGGAGCTGGAGCTGTTCAGCCTGGTGCGGCAGGTGGAGGGCTTCCGACGCCAGTTCTCCGCCGACCCCGGCCCGGCTGCCGAGGCGTCCGCCACCCCCAGCGCGGACTCGGCGCCCCTGCCAGCGGACGGTCCCGTCGCGGAAGCCGAACCACCGGCCCTGCCCGCCCTGCGGCCACGCCTGGTCGACAGCCCCGCCGCCCTGGACGAGCTGGTGGAACGCCTGATGGCCAGCACCGATCCCGCCCGTCCAGTCGCCCTCGACACCGAGACCACCTCCCTCAACCCCTTTCGCGCCGAGCTGGTGGGCCTCGGCCTCTGCGGCGGCGACGCACTGGACGATCCCCTCTACCTTCCGATCGGCCACCATCCCCCCGCCGCCACCGACCTCCTCAGCGAGGCGCCCCCGGCTCCACCCCAGCTGCCCCTGGAGACCGTGCTGGCGGCCCTGGCCCCCTGGCTGGCCAGCCCCGCCCACCCCAAGACGCTCCAGAACGCCAAATACGACCGCCTCGTGCTGCTCCGCCACGGCCTGCCCCTGGCCGGCGTGGTGATGGACACGCTGCTGGCCGATTACCTCTGCGATCCCGGCGAGCGCCACGGCCTCGAGGCGATGGCCCAGCGGGAATTCGGCTTCACCCCCACCGCCTACACCGACCTGGTGCCCAAGGGCGCCAGCTTCGCCGCCGTGCCCGTGGTCGAAGCCGCCCTCTACTGCGGCATGGACGTGCACCTCACCTGGCGCCTCACCGGCCTGCTGCGGGAGCGGCTCGCCGGTCTCGGGGAGGCCCTGCTGCCGCTGCTCGAGCAGGTGGAGCTGCCGCTGGAGCCAGTGCTGGCCCAGATGGAAGCCACCGGCATCCGCATCGATGTGCCCTACCTCCAGGAGCTCAGCCTCGAACTCGGTCACACCCTGGATCGGCTGGAGGCGGAGGCCCATGCCGCCGCCGGGGTTGCCTTCAACCTGGGCTCCTCCAAGCAGCTGGGCGAGCTGCTGTTCGACACCCTCGGCCTCGAGCGACGCAAGTCGCGGCGCACCAAGACCGGCTGGAGCACCGACGCGGCCGTGCTTGAGAAGCTGCAGGACGACCATCCGGTGGTGCCCCTTGTGCTCGAGCACCGCACCCTGAGCAAGCTGCGCAGCACCTACGTGGATGCGCTGCCGGCGCTGGTGGAGGCTGAGACCGGCCGGGTGCACACCGATTTCAACCAAGCGGTGACGGCAACCGGAAGGCTCTCCAGCAGCAACCCCAACCTGCAGAACATCCCGGTGCGCACCGAGTTCAGCCGGCGCATCCGCAAGGCCTTTCTGCCCCAGGAGGGCTGGAAACTGCTGAGCGCCGATTATTCGCAGATTGAGCTGCGCATCCTCACCCACCTCAGTGGCGAGCCGCTGCTGATCGAAGCCTTCAACGGGGGCCAGGACGTGCATGCCCTCACCGCCCGGCTGCTGCTGGAGCGCGAGGAGGTGAGCCCCGAGGAGCGGCGGCTGGGCAAGACGATCAACTTCGGCGTGATCTACGGCATGGGGCCGCAGCGCTTCGCCCGCGAGACCGGGGTGGGCCAGGCACAGGCGAAGGAGTTTCTGCAGCGCTATCGCCAGCGCTACCCGCACGTGTTCGCCTACCTGGAGCTGCAGGAGCGGCTCGCCCTCAGCCGCGGCTACGTGGAGACGATCCTCGGGCGCCGGCGGGTGTTCCACTTCGATCCCGGCGGCCTGGGACGCCACCGTGGTCGCGACCCGCTGGAGATCGATCTGGAGGGGGCGCGGCGGGCCGGCATGGAGGGCCAGCAACTGCGGGCGGCGGCGAATGCACCGATTCAGGGCTCCAGTGCCGACATCATCAAAGTGGCGATGGTGCGCCTGCAGCATGAGCTGCAGGCGCAAGACCTGCCGGCCCGGCTGCTGCTGCAGGTGCACGACGAACTGGTGCTGGAGGTGGCGCCCGAGGCGCTGGAGGCCGTGCGCACGCTCACCCGCGCCACGATGGAGCAGGCGCTGACCCTGGCCGTGCCGCTGGTGGTGGAAACCGGGGTGGGCGCGAACTGGATGGAGGCGAAATAGGGCCGGAGCACGGACCGGACAGGACCCGGCCCGGACCTCCTGTAGCAAGTTGGCTTCATGACTGCGGAATGCGTGATTAACTGTTGCGATCCCGGTCGCTGCGGCGGCCCACTCCGGCCCGCGCCTCCCCTCCGCCCAACACCCGTCCATGGTCCACAGTCCGCTGGTTCCAGTGATCCTCTGCGGAGGCACCGGCACCCGTCTTTGGCCCCTGTCGAGAGCCTCCTACCCCAAGCAGTACTGGTCCCTGGCCGGCAACCACGACGAAACCCTGTTGCAGCAGACCATGCTGCGGCTCCAGGGGCTTCAGGGGCTGGCGTCACCGCTGCTGATCGGCAACGAAGACCATCGCTTCATCGTGGCCGAGCAGATGCGCCAGATCGGGGTTGAGCCGGCGGCGATCCTGCTGGAGCCCATGGGGCGCAACACCGCTCCGGCCGTGGCGGTGGCCGCCCTCAAGGCCACCGCCCGCGGCGAAGATCCTCTCCTGCTGGTGCTCGCCGCGGACCATGTGATCCGCCGTCCGGCCCGCTTCCGCGCTGCGATCAACGCCGGCATCCCCGCCGCCGCCTCCGGCCAGCTGGTGACCTTCGGCATCGTGCCCACCGCACCGGAAACCGGCTACGGCTACATCGAGGCCGCCGAACCCCTCCCCCGCAGCGAGGCCGCTGAGGCGCAGGACCAGGAAGCCGCTGACGCCAGCCCCCACCCGGCTCCTGTGCCGATCGCCCGTTTCGTGGAGAAGCCGGACCGCGCCACCGCCGAGCAGTTTCTGGCCTGCGGACGCTTCACCTGGAACAGCGGCATGTTCCTGTTCCGCGCCTCCACGATCCTGGCGGAACTGGAGCGATTCTGCCCCGATGTGGTGAGCTTCTGCCGCAGCGCCCTCGAGCACGACAGCGCCGACCTCGAGTTCCTGCGACTGGAGCGCGAGTCATTCGCCAACTGCCCGAACGTGGCGATCGACGTGGCCGTGATGGAGAAGACGGACCGTGGATCGGTGCTGCCCCTCGATGCCGGCTGGAGCGATGTGGGCAGCTGGAGCGCCCTCTGGGAGAACTCCGATCAGGACGGCCACGGCAACGTGCTGCGCGGCCGCGTTCTGCACAAGGATGCCCGCAACTGTTACCTGCGCAGCGAGCACCGGCTGGTGGTGGGCCTGGGGGTGGAGGATCTGGTGGTGGTGGAGACCGACGACGTGGTGCTCGTCGCCCACCGCGACCGAGCCCAGGACATCAAGGGGATCGTCAGCCGGCTCGAACGCGAGGGCGCTCCGGAGAGCCGTGCCCACCGCCGCATCTACCGGCCCTGGGGCTACTACGACGGCATCGTCGAGGGGGATCGCTGGCAGGTGAAGAAAATCCAGGTGAAACCTGGCGCCTCCCTCTCCCTGCAGATGCACCACCACCGCGCCGAGCACTGGATCGTCGTGCAGGGCACCGCTGTTGTGGAGAAGGACGGCCGCGAGGAGCTCGTGGGCGAGAACCAGAGCACCTACATCCCCCTTGGCTCGCGCCACCGCCTCTCCAACCCCGGCAAGATCCCGGTGGAGATGATTGAAGTCCAGAGCGGCCCCTACCTCGGCGAAGACGACATCGTCCGTTTCGAAGACCGCTACGGACGCAGCGAGGCCCCGCTGCTCAGCAGCTGACGTCAGCCTCGCCAGCGCCACTGGCCCAGATGCCAGCCGCAGCTGCCAACGACAAGCCCCCCTCTTTCCCTTCCCGCCTCCCGCCACCGCCATGAGCAAGACCGCACTGATCACCGGCATCACAGGCCAGGACGGCTCCTACCTGGCTGAGCTGCTGTTAGCGAAGGGCTACGTGGTCCATGGCATCAAGCGACGCGCCAGCAGCTTCAACACCGAGCGCATCGACCATCTCTACCAGGATCCGCACGAGAACGATCCGCGCCTGGTGCTGCACTACGGCGACCTCACCGACTCCACCAATCTGATCCGCATCATTCAGCAGGTTCAGCCGGATGAGATTTACAACCTCGGCGCCCAGAGCCATGTTGCTGTCTCGTTCGAAAGCCCGGAGTACACCGCCAACAGCGATGCTCTCGGCACCCTGCGCATTCTCGAAGCAGTACGGATCCTCGGCCTGATCGACAAGACGCGTATCTATCAGGCCTCCACCTCTGAGCTCTACGGTCTGGTGCAGGAGATCCCCCAGAAGGAAACCACACCCTTCTACCCGCGCAGCCCCTATGGCGTCGCCAAGCTCTACGCCTACTGGATCACGGTCAACTACCGCGAGAGCTACGGGATGTACGCCTGCAATGGCATCCTGTTCAACCACGAAAGCCCGCGCCGCGGCGAAACCTTCGTCACGCGCAAGATCACACGCGGACTCTCGCGCGTTGACGCCGGGCTTGACCAGAGCCTGTTCATGGGCAACCTTGATTCCCTGCGGGACTGGGGCCACGCCCGCGACTACGTGGAGATGCAGTGGCGCATGCTCCAGCAGCCCGGCACCCCGGAAGACTTCGTGATCGCCACCGGCCGGCAGGAATCGGTGCGGCGCTTCATCGAACTCACCGCCGAGCAGCTCGGCTGGGGGGGCATTGAGTGGAGCGGAAGCGGCGTGGAAGAGCTGGGCCGCCGGGCCGACACCGGCGCCGTGGTGGTGCGGATCGATCCCCGTTACTTCCGACCGGCGGAGGTGGAGACGCTGCTGGGCGACCCCAGCAAGGCCCACGCCAAGCTCGGCTGGAAGCCCACCACCACCCTTGAGGAGCTGGTGGCCGAGATGGTGGATGCCGACAAGCAGGAGGCCGCCAAGGAAGCGATCCTGCGGCGCGAGGGGTTCAACGTGGTCGGCTCGATGGAAAACCCGCCGATGGCGCTGCAACGCTGACCCCATCCCACCTACACGATGACTGTCCTGATCTCTCCCTCCGACCGCATTTTCATCGCCGGCCACCGCGGCATGGCCGGCTCGGCCATCGTCCGGCGCCTCCAGGATGGCGGATACACCAACCTGCTCACCGCCTCCCGCAGCGAACTCGACCTCAGCGATGCGGGGGCGGTGCGCGACTGGTTTGCCGCCTACCGGCCCGAGGTGGTGGTTCTGGCCGCCGCCAAGGTTGGTGGCATCCTCGCCAACAACACCTATCCGGCTGATTTTCTTCTCGAGAACCTCAAGATCCAGAACAACGTCATCGAGAACGCCTGGCGCCAGGGGGCACGCCGTCTGCTGTTCCTTGGCAGCAGCTGCATCTACCCCAAGCTGGCGCCGCAGCCGATCACGGAGGATTCGCTGCTCACCGGCGCCCTGGAGCCCACCAACGAGTGGTACGCCATCGCCAAGATCACCGGCATCAAGCTTTGCCACGCCCTGCGTCGTCAGCACGGCTTCGATGCGATCAGCCTGATGCCCACCAATCTGTACGGCCCGGGGGACAACTACCACCCCACCAACAGCCATGTGCTGCCGGCCCTGATCCGCCGCTTCCAGGAAGCCCGCGAGAGCGGCGCCGCGGCCGTCACCTGCTGGGGAAGCGGCAGCCCCCGGCGCGAATTCCTGCACGTTGACGACCTCGCCGATGCGGCACTGTTCTGTCTGGAGAGTTGGCAGCCAGGCCCCGATGACGCCCAGTTCGTCAATGTCGGCACTGGCAGCGACGTGACCATTCGGGAGCTGGCCACGATGGTGGCCGGGGCCGTGGGCTACGAGGGCCGGATTGACTGGGATGCCTCCAAGCCCGACGGCACCCCCCGCAAGCTGCTCGATGTGAGCCGCCTGGCCTCCCTGGGCTGGACGGCCCGCATTCCGCTGGCGGAGGGGCTGCGCACCACGGTGGCTGACTTCATCAGCCAGCGCCGGTCCGGAGCCGAGGTGCGCCTCTGAACGGCAATCGCAACGCACAGTTCCAGCACTTTTTCCGCGGCGAGGCATCGCGAGCAAGCTTGCAGGGCGGCCTGTTCATTGCCAATTTTACGCGAACTATTCGCATCCTGCTCAGCGCCATGCTGCATGGATCGCCGCAACACATCCGTGGTAGTCAGTGAGGCAATCGTCTCCGACCTCTCCATGAGAGACTTCGCAAACCAGCACACGTGACAGTGACTTCGTCCCCACGCCGGGTAGTGCCCACCGACCCACCGTCCCATCCGGCGAGGCGAGGCATTATTCTGGCTGGTGGCAGCGGCACCCGCCTGGCGCCGCTCACCAGCGCAATCAGCAAACAGCTGATGCCTGTGTACGACAAACCAATGATTTATTACCCGCTCAGCACCTTGATGTTGGCGGGAATCCGCGAGATTCAGATCATCACCACCCCTGCTGATCAGCCCGCTTTCCAGCGGCTTCTCGGCGACGGTTCCGCCTGGGGTATCGAGCTGCACTACGCCATCCAGCCAAGCCCGGATGGCCTGGCGCAGGCCTTCTTAATCGGGGCCGATTTTCTGGGCAACCGGCCGGCTGCGCTCGTGCTCGGCGACAACCTCTTCCATGGCCACGACCTCGTTCCCCAACTGCAGGCCAACAACAGCCCCGGTTCTGGCGCCACGGTGTTCGCCTACCCGGTGCGCGACCCGGAGCGCTATGGGGTCGTGGAGTTCGACGGCGACGGCCGCGTGCTCACCCTGGAGGAGAAGCCGGTGCGCCCGCGCTCCCGCTATGCCGTCACAGGGCTGTACTTCTACGACGAAACGGTGGTGGAGCGCGCACGTCGCGTCCAACCCTCGCCGCGTGGCGAACTGGAAATCACCGACCTCAACCGCCTCTACCTCGAAGATGGCCAGCTGCGGGTGGAACTGATGGGCCGTGGCATGGCCTGGCTCGACACCGGCACCCCGGATTCTCTGCACGAGGCCGCCAGCTACATCCGCACCCTGGAGCATCGCCAGGGGCTCAAGGTGGGTTGCCCGGAGGAGGTGGCCTGGCGGATGGGCTGGATCAATGCCGACCAGCTCGAGCGCCTGGCCCAGCCGCTTCGCAAGAGCGGCTACGGCACCTACCTGCTGCAGCTGCTGGCCGAGCGTGCCGGCGACCACAGTGCCCTGCAGACATCGCTGGAGGTTTCCCATGCAGGTTGAGCGGTTTGCCATCGAAGGCCCCCTGCTGCTGACCCCGCGGGCCTTCGGCGATGGCCGTGGCTTCTTTTTCGAGAGCTGGAACGAGCGCTCCTTCGCCGAAGCCCTGGGGTTGGCGCCGGAGGCCGCGCCGCCTTTTCGACAGGACAACCAGTCCCGCTCCTGCCGCGGCGTATTGCGGGGCCTGCACTACCAGCTCGAACCGGAACCCCAGGGCAAGCTCGTGCGCTGCGTCACCGGCGAGATCTTCGATGTGGCGGTCGACATCCGCCGCAGCTCACCCACGTTTGGCCAGTGGGTGGGGGCTCGCCTGAGCGGCAGCAACCATCAGCAGCTCTGGGTGCCCGTCGGCTTCGCCCACGGCTTCCTCACGCTCAGCGACAGTGCGGACGTGCTCTACAAGGCCAGCGGCTTCTGGAACCGGGCGTGCGAGCGATCGATCCGTTGGGACGACGCAGACTTCGCCATCGAATGGCCCCTGGCGGAGCTCGGGGATCAGGAGGTGCTCCTCGCCGAGAAGGACGCCGCTGCTCCCTCCTTCGCGGAGGCGCAGGCGAAGGGGGACGTGTTCCGATGACGAAGGTGCTGCTCACCGGCCGCGATGGCCAGCTCGGCCAGGAGTTGCTGGCCACGGTGCCTGCTGGGATCGAGCTGGTGGCCACCGGTCGGAGCGATCTCGATCTGGCCGACCCGGAGGCCTGCCGCGCCGCCGTGGAACGCCACGCCCCCGACTGGGTGCTCAACGCCGGGGCCTACACCGCCGTCGACCGGGCCGAGAGCGAACCGGACCTGGCCCATGCCGTCAACGCGGGCGCGCCGGGCGCCTTCGCCAAAGCCCTGGCGAGCGGCTCTGGTCGACTGCTGCAGGTGAGCACCGATTTCGTCTTCCGTGGCGACCAGGGCCACCCCTACGCGCCGGAGCAGCCGATGCGGCCCCTGGGCGTGTACGGGGCCAGCAAGGCCGCCGGCGAGGAGGCGGTGCGCGCTGCGCTGCCCGCCGATCGCCTCTGCATCCTGCGCACCAGCTGGGTGTATGGGCCGGTGGGGCGGAACTTCTGCCTCACCATGCTGCGTCTCCATGCCGCCCGGGCCGCCGCCGGTGAGCCCCTGGCGGTGGTGGCCGACCAGGTCGGGTGCCCCACCGCCACTCCGGGCCTGGCCGCCGCCTGCTGGGCCGCCATCGATCGGGGTGTCAGCGGCCTGCACCACTGGAGCGACGCCGGCGCCGCCAGCTGGTACGACTTTGCGGTGGCCATCGGCGAGCTGGGCCAGCGGCAGGGCCTGCTGGGCGAAACTGCCCAGGTGGAGCCGATCGCCACCAGCGATTACCCCACGCCGGCGCAGCGCCCCTCCTACTCGCTGCTCGACTGCCGCGCCACCCGAGCCGCCCTGGGGCTGCGCGCCCTGCACTGGCGCTCCGCCCTGGCCGCGGTGATCGCTCGGGTACCGCTTCCCTGAACGGCAAACACCCCGTCACCCGCAGGGCCCACGCCCCGTCAGCTCCTCCCTTTTTCTTCTCCCGTCCCGATGAGCAGCTCTTCGCCGGCTCCCGCCACCAGCACCACCACCGATGCCCCTGATGCGGCGATGGCCAGCGTGGAAACCCTGCTCGCCGGCCGCCGCCGCATCCTCGTGACCGGGGGCGCCGGCTTCATCGGGTCCGCCGTCGTGCGCCGCCTGCTGCGCGAGAGCACCGCCATGGTGTTCAACCTCGACAAGATGGGCTATGCGAGCGATCTCACCAGCATCGATGCGGTGCTGGCGGATCTGGGCGCGGCTGGTGGCGGAGCGGATGGCAGCCGCCATCGCCTCCTGCAGGTCGATCTGACCGATGCGGAGGCCACCGCCGCCGCGGTGCGCGAAGCCGACCCCGATCTGGTCATGCACCTGGCGGCGGAAAGCCACGTCGACCGCTCGATCTCCGGGCCCGCGGCCTTCCTCGAAAGCAATGTGATCGGCACCTTCCACCTGCTGCAGGCGGTGCGTGAGCACATGCAGAGTCTGGGGGAGGAGCGGCGCCAAGCCTTCCGCTTCCACCACATCAGCACCGATGAGGTGTTCGGGTCCCTCGGCGAGAGCGGCCGCTTCAGTGAAACCACCCCCTACGACCCACGCAGCCCCTATTCGGCCAGCAAGGCCGCCAGCGACCACCTGGTGCGCGCCTGGCACCACACCTACGGCCTGCCGGTGGTGCTCACGAACTGCAGCAACAACTACGGGCCCTGGCAGTATCCCGAAAAGCTGATCCCCGTTGTGATCCTGCGGGCGGCGGCGGGCGAATCCATCCCCGTCTACGGCGATGGTCGCAACGTGCGCGATTGGCTCTATGTGGAAGACCATGTAGACGCCCTGCTGCTGGCCGCCACGCGCGGACAGCTGGGCGAGAGCTATTGCGTTGGCGGCCACGGCGAACGCAACAACAACGAGGTGGTGGAGCGGATCTGCAGCCTGATGGACGAACTGCGTCCCGAGGCGGCTCCGCACCACCGCCTGATCACCTCGGTCACCGACCGCCCCGGCCACGACCGGCGCTACGCCATCGATCCCAGCCGCATCAGCAGCGAACTGGGTTGGCGGCCCCGCCACAGCTTCGAGGAAGGTCTGGCCGAAACGGTGCGTTGGTATCTCGAACACCACGCCAGCCGCCGCGCCGTTCTTGCCCATCAGGCCTGAGCCGCTTCGTCCCTCCCCCGTCCCCCGTCCGTCTTGCTGACCCATGGTCGCCCTCAGCAGCAGCAGCAGCCGCGAAGGCCAGAACCCCGCCATCCGGGCACGGGTCTTCTCGATCTCCGCCTTCGATTCCGACTGGTATCTGGAGGTGAACGGCATCAGCGGCGTGCCCATCAACAAGGCCTGGTCGCACTACCGTTCGATCGGCCAGGGGCGCGGCTTCCGGGCCCGCTACGACGTGGCCGAGCTTGTGCGGACCCTGATCAGCGAGCAGGTGGGGAGCACCCTGGAGGCCGTGCTGCAGAAGCAGATCCCGAGCGGGATGCCGGTGTGGTTCTACCCTGAAAATCTCCCTGGCCAAGGCCGATATCTTTCCAGCACGCTGGATCCCTACTACGCCTTCGCCGAATGCTTCGGACGCGAATTGCGGCAGCTCAACGCCTACGGCAAGCTCCTGAATCTGCGCGCCATGCTGCGCGAGAGCAGTGATGACCCGAACAGCGCCAACGGCTGCCTTCTGCACGTCCTCGAGTCGATCATGCTGCCGGCCTACGCAGCCATCGAGCAACGCCGCGAACACTATGGCAATGGCTGGCACGCAAATTATGCTAATCTCTCGGCGCAGGAGATCAGCGGGGTAGAGATCTGCTTCGACAGCGAGTTTTACCTCGGTGCCTACTCCGACATTCGCATGTCGGGCGTGAATCCGCTGGGACATTTTCTCAGCCAGGGCCGACTCGAAGGCCGGCAGTGCACACCGATCTTCGACCCTTTTTACTACCTCAGCGAAAATCCCGACGTCGAGGCTGCTGGCGTTGATCCATTCGTGCACTACATCATGCACGGCTGGCGCGAGCGCCGCAATCCCAGCGAGGCCTTCCCCCACATCTGGCTGGAGAGAGTGTTTCCGGAGGCCCTCAAACATCCGCATGGTTTCTGTGGCTATCTGGGCCGCGAAGTTTCCGGAGAGCAGAAACTACAAATGCTGCACTCGAACTTTAATAGCAGTAGCAACCCCGACTTCCGCCCCCGCCCCGGCCAATCCAGCCCTGCCGGCGATCACGACAGCTTTCGGGTGTTCGCATTTTATCTCACCCAATACCATCCAATCGCCCAGAATGACCTGGCCTGGGGTAAAGGGTTTACGGAATGGCGCAATGTCACAAAGGCCTTTCCCCGCCATTTTGGCCACTACCAGCCGAAGCTTCCCACCGACTCAACGCTCTACGACCTTCGCATCCTTGACAACATCATCGACCACGTCGAGATGGCGCGTCAGCATGGCGTGAATGGCTTCTGTTTCTACTACTACTGGTTCAGCGGAGAGAGGGTTCTCGAGCAGCCCCTGGATCTTTTTCTGGCCGCCGCTGAGCAGGCCAACTTCCCCTTCTGCATCCTCTGGGCAAACGAGAACTGGACGCGCAAATGGGATGGACAGTCAAAGGACGTGATCATCGGCCAGAAGTACCTGGAAACCGACGCTCTGCAATTCATCCGCGATGTGGAGCCGATCCTGCTCGACCCACGCTATGAACGGGTCAACGACGCGCCGCTCCTGATCGTCTACCGGCCCGATGATTTGCCCGATTGCCAGGACTGGGTAGACACTTGGCGCCGCTATTGGCGTGATCAGGGGCATGGTGAGCTTCACCTGGTGTGTGTGCAGTTTCTGCCGGATACAAACCCGGAGGATTACGGCTTTGATGCCATGCTGCAGTTTCCACCCAATGGTTTCCCCAACCACGGCACCCATCAGAAGATTGCACGTTACACCCGCAGCTTCAGTGGCAACCTCTACAGCTACGACGAGATGCAGTGGCGTGCCATGGTGCAGCAATATCCGCATCCCGTCTACCGTACCAGTGTGCCTTCCTGGGACAATGAGTGCCGCCGCCCGCAGCAGGGCGACCAGTTCGTGGGTTCAAGTCCAGCCAAATTCCGCGACTGGACCGCATCCAACCTCTTTCACTCCAAGCGTGACAACGAAGCGCATCTAAGCTTCATCAACGCATGGAACGAATGGGCGGAATCCGCCTGCCTGGAACCCGACAGTCGCTACGGCTACGCCCACCTCGAAGCCCTGGCGGACGCACGCGCGATCGCGTCGGTGCAATCCGAGGCTGAATTGTGGGTCGCGACCCACAGCTGTGCAATCGTGATCCATGTGTTCTATCTCGATACCTTCCAGTCGATCGCAGGTCGCCTGGAGAGGTATGAGCCGAATTGCGACCTCTACATCACGCTACCGCCGCTCGGCTGCAACCAAAAGATCGCCGCGATCCGCCAGCGCTTTCCCCGAGCCCGCTTCTTCATCGCCGACAACCGTGGCCGCGACGTACTGCCGTTCCTGTCGCTGATTCAAAGCCTTAATGCACGCCGTCTACAATACGATTATATCTGCAAGCTTCACACCAAGAAATCACCCCATCGACGCGATGGCAACGCCTGGCTCGACGAGATGGTGAATTGCCTCCTCCCGATGGAGGGGCACCAACGCATCAAAGAACTGTTTCAACCCGGCGTGGGCATGCTCATCCCTCGCGACCATGCGGTGTCCCTGCGTGAATTCATGGGCGGCAACGAAGGGCTGCTTGATGTGATCCTCAATGCCCACGGAGCCCTCGATCGCAAGAACGAAAGCAGCTATTTCTCCAGTGGAACGATGTTCTGGATTCACGGCGAAGTACTCCGCAACCTCAGCACAGATGAGCACGCATATCGCTTTGAATACGAGCGATCTCAAGTGGATGGAACACTGGCCCATGCCTGGGAGCGAGCGATGACATTGCTGGTCCAGGCCCGCGGCCTGCGCTGCCTGCAATCAGACGGCACTGAAGTGCGCGTTGCAGCCCCTGGCACATACCGCTTCGCCAACCTCGAAGGCCGGGTCGATCTGGGCGGCAGCGTCGACCGACGCACCGCTGATGTGGTGCGCAGCCTGCAACGGAGTGCGGCGGCCCCGCAGGAACGCGTGGCGATCCTCGCCACCTTCGTGCGCACCAAGAGCGATGTCGACAACGTTCGACGACTGGGCACTTTCCTGCGCAGCAATGGTTTCTTCGTAGCCTGCATCAACCCCGAATATGATTATAGCCAAACCGTCAGCGACGACCAGCTTCTCGACCATCTCTGTTGCGATCTCTATGTGGAAAGACGCAATAATGGCTATGATTTCGGCTCCTGGGCAGAGGGCTTTTTCTTTCTTAAAGGTCGCGGCGAACTGCACAGCGAGGTCACCCAGGAACTACTCATCATCAATGACAGCTGCATCCTCACCGACGTTAATTCGGACCTGATCACCAAAGCACGACAGATCCCCGTTGACGTGGTGGGCCTTACCGACAGCCAGCAGTTCCTGCATCATGTCCAAAGCAACTTCATGCTGATCAGGCGCTTCCAGCACTGCGACACCGTTCTCGATTCTTTCTTCACCGAATATCTTGGTCGCTCCCTGCAATCCAAAGATGATGTAATCCAATACGGAGAGCTCGCATTGGCCAGAAAATTTGAGCAGATGCAGATCCAGTGGAAGCCGGTCTTCGAGATGCAGCAGCTTGTCGCCATCACTCTGAAGAACTACGCGGACAGCCCCGCCGACAGCTGGGAGCGCCACACAGCTGACAAGCTCGCCGAAGGGCAGCAGCTCAATCCGCACCACTACATGCACGAAGCGCTCTACCTCCAGCTCGGCTGTCCGCTGATCAAGAAGGAACTGCTCCGCGACAACCCCTCTGGCTACCCCGGCATTGATCGCTACCGTCAAGCACAGCTTCGCTGACCGTCCGCAGCCGGCCTCCACCCCCTGCTGCCCGCCCTGTCCCCAACCCGCCTCGAGCATGTCCCCTCCGCCGGTGAGCGTTCTCGACCGTGACGCCGCGGCTTCCCCCCGCAGCGACCGCAGATCCTCCGCCGCTCTCGATCTGTTGATCGGTGAGTGGAGCGGCGACGGAGATCCAGCCTGGGCCGTGGTGGTCGGATTGCAGGATCCAGCCCTGGCCCGCGCCCTGCACCAGCGCGTCAACCGGCTGCTGCTCGTGCAGGCCAATCCCCGGCTGGCGGAGCGCCTCGCGGAGGAGTGGCCAGCCGGCCTGCCCACCGGGGTGCGGTTGTGCACGGAGCCGGTGGGGGCCACGGCGACCGAGCTGAGCTGGTACCGCTACAACGATCCGCGCCTCGACGGGCCGCAAGCTCCGGCCGAGCTCAGCCCCCGCTACCGCAACCTCACCCTGCTCGCGGAGGAGCGGCGATGCCAGCGCCCGCTGGCGGATCTGGTGCAGGAGTGGTGGCGGGAAGACGGCGAACCGGAGGGGAACGGAGCGCTGCTGCTCCAGGGCAGCGATCCCGGCCCGGCGCTGCAGGGCGCGCTGCCCTTGCTGCCCAGGCTGGAGCGGTTGGTGTTCTGGCAGGAGAGCGGCAGATGCCGCACGCCGGCGGCCGTGCCGCAGGAGCTGGCCGCACAGCTGGCGCAGGCATGCTTTCAGGCCAGCGAGGCGGAGACGAGCCGCTGGCAGCGGGACGAGCGGCGGCAGCTGCGTCAAGCGCTGGCAGACGCACAGATGCGGCTCGCCGATCACAAGGCGGAGCTGCAGCGGCAGGCACGGTCGTTGCAGGCCCGCACGCTGCAGGTGGAGGAGCTGGCGGAAAGCGGGCGCGCCCTGGCCGCCCAACGCGACGAGCTGGCGAACGAAGCGCTGGACCTGTTGGCCGTGCGCGGCCGCCTGGAGCGCGAACGGGAGGAGCAACGAAAACAGATCGATGCCCTGACCCTGCAGCAGGAGGGTCTGCGGGCCACGATCGAGGCCCTGACCATGGAACGCGAGGCCGACCGCCACAGCCGATCCGAGCTGGAACGCCAGAGAGATCTGGCCGTTCAGGAGCAAGACATCCTCCAGGCCGCCCAACGCCTGGCCATCGAGCAGCGCGAAGACCTCGAAGCCGAGGTCTCGAGCCTTACGGTCCGCTGCCGCGATCTACAGGGATCGCATGAGCAGCTTCAGCAGGAGCTGGCGCACCGTACGCAGGAGCGGGACAGCTTCCATGCCGCCCACGACGTGGCCGTGGGACAGCGCGACGAACTGGATGGCCAGCGCAGCCTGCTGGAGAACGCCCGCGCTGAACTGGAGCAACGGCTGGGGGCCCTGCAGCTTCGCGTCGACGGGCTGGAGACCGAGCGGGAAGTGCTCTGGAAGGAGCGGGATACCCTCCAGGAGCAGATCCAGCAACGGAGCCTCGCCCACGCACAGGCGGTCCAGCAGCTGCAGCAATGGGAGGAGCGGGCCAAGCAGTGGGAGGCCGAGAGCGACGAGAAGAGCACCAACCTGGTGGAGCTCCAGCGAGAACGCCACGGGCTGTGGGAGCTGCGAGACAGCCTGAACCAGCAGAACCGCTCCCTCTCCGAACGGATTGACGCCCTGGAGACCAGCAACACCGAGCTGCTCCGCGAGCGCCAGACGCTTTTGGACCAGGGCGATCTGCTCCGCGGAGAGGTCGAGGCCCTGGCCGCTCGATGCCGCGAGCAGGAGGAAGGCCTGCGGGGCGGCGACGAACGGCAGAGGGGCCTCGAGGCCGAGCTGGAGCAGCTGCGGGAGGCACTGGGTCGGGCGGAGGAGGAGCGGGACACCTACCACCTGGCCCACGACCTGGCCCTGCGCCAGGCCCAGGAACACCACGAACAGCTGCAGAACCTGCGCGAGGAGACGGAGCAGCAACGCCGCAGCCAAGCCGAACAGAGCCGGGCCGATGCCGAGGAACTGCAGGCCGAGAACGGCCGGCTGCTGGCGGAAATCGCCGGACTGCAGGGGGCGATCGCAGCGCAGCAGCAGCGCCATCAGGAGCTGGAGCAGCTGACGGCCGATTCGGAACGGCAGCTCGCCCTGATCCGCGACCTGTTCGTGCAGGTGAGCACCGCCCGCGGCCAGGCACCTGCATGACCCGCACGCCCTCCGCGGCCCGGGACCTGCTCTGGCGGGCCCTTGTCCGTTGCGCCGGCGCCCGCTGGCAGGCCCTGGCCCGCCTCAGCCCGCCCCGACGCAGCCCGCGCGGCGGCGCATCGGAGCGGATCGGCTCGCTGGTGCGCCTGATTCAGAGCACCGCCCTCCAGCGCCTGACTGGCTCCGCCGCCACGCCGGCCGGGGCCGGGGAGCCCGACGCGGCGGTCGAGGCGCTGGAGGTGGCCCTGGCCTTCCAGCATCTGCAGCTGGCGGAACAGCGCCTATTGCTCGGCCAGCCGGAGGATGCCGCCGAGCACGCCCAGCGGTTTGTGCGGGCGCTGCTGGCCGCTGCGGTGGCCACCCTGGGCCAGGGCTTCAACACCGAGGAGCAGACGCTGATCGAGGCCGCCAGCCATTCCCTGCCAAGCCGGCTGGCGGCCCAGTTGGAGCTGCGCCAGGCCCTGCGCCGGGGCGCCCTGCCCGATCGGCTGATCCTCGTGCTCGGCATGCACCGCAGCGGCACCTCAGCCGTCGGCGGCATGCTCAGCCAGGCGGGCTTCGATCCGCCGAGCGACCTGATGGACGCCAACGCCGTCAATCCCCGCGGCTACTGGGAGTCCCAGGGGCTGTTCCACCTCCACGAGGCGTTGCTGGCCAGGCTCGGCAGCGCCTGGGACCAGCCGGAACGGCTCCCACCCGGCTGGGAGGACAGCGAAGCCAGCCGCGCCTGGCGCCAGGAGACGCTGCGCCATCTGGAAAGGATCTTTGCCGGGGCCAAGGCGCCGTTGGTCAAGGACCCCCGGCTGTGCCTGCTGTTGCCGGGCTGGATGCCCTGGCTGGAGAGCGGTCTGCTGCGCGTGGAGATGGTGCTGACCCTTCGCCATCCCCTCGAGGTGGCCAGCTCCCTTGCCAAGGCCCAGAACCTACCGATTCAGGAGGGGCTGCGGTTGTGGCTGGAGCACGTGCTTGCGGCCGAAAGGATCAGCCGGGGCTGGCCACGGGTGATGGTCCCGTTCGATGCCCTGATCCAGCAGCCCGAGGCGAGCCTGAATCGCTGCCTGAGCCTGCTTGCCCGCAAAGGCGAGTCGGCCGCCCTGAACCGCGCCGCCAGCCATTTTGTGCTGGCCGATCTGCATCGCCAGCGGCGCACCGAGCTGGAGGAGTCGGTGCACCGGGAACTGCACTCCATCGCCAGCGCCAGGGATCTGGCCCTGGCGGTGCATCAGTGCCTGGCCAGCGGCGACCTCAACTGCGCCACCACCGCCGCCAGCCTCGATGCACTCGCAGCCCGCTGGCAGCTGCTTCGCGCCCCGACCCGCACGACGCTGACGGCTGCTCCTCAGGCCACCGCCGGCAGCTGAGCCCGTTGGAGGGGGCGAAGCCACCGGCAGGGATGATTCGGTAGAGGTTGAAATCCCGGAGGGCACGCAGGCCACCGGTGTAGGGGAGAGAGCAGCAACGCAGCTCATCATTGAACACATTC
The DNA here is from genome assembly GCA_046340895.1 of Synechococcaceae cyanobacterium. Lineage (GTDB taxonomy): Bacteria > Cyanobacteriota > Cyanobacteriia > PCC-6307 > Cyanobiaceae > Cyanobium. The sequence continues at coordinate 151,008 of JBKDSQ010000074.1, forward strand.
CATGCGCCATCATCCGCGATCGTGCGCACCGGTGTGTTGGGCGAGATCGCGAGATCGCGGCCGCAGCTCTCCACCAGAAACAGCGACCAGTATGGGCCCCGATCCTGTGATGGAGAACGTAGCCGGCCTCACTCTTACACCGCACCAATTCACTACTGCCGCTCTCCTTCTCCAACAGCAGAGCCGAATCGCCCCGCTCCCGCAACAGCCGAGCGGCGTTGAGCCCGGAGATGCCGGATCCCACCACCACACGGACCCAGACGATGCCGGCACGGTCGGCGAGGGAGCGGGTCTCGAGCCCCGGCTGGGTGGGTGGCTGGCTCGAAGCGCTCATCCGCGCACGTCCAGCGGAACGGCAGATCACACGCTCAGCATCGGATCGGGCCCCGGCCGCCCCGGTTGCAAGCGAGCGCGGGGCCTCGCTGCAGCCCAAGCAGGCGATTCAGCCCAGGCGATCTGCAATCATCGCTCAGAAATCCGAGCAGCGGTCTTACCCGCCGGTGTCTGCACCCAGCACAGGCAACTCACGCACAGCCCCGCCTGCGGACTGTCCGACCAACGTCCCTGAAGCACCAATTCCAGGCTGTGGCAAGGCCAAGCTGGTCCTGCCGAGCCCGTGAACCCGACTTTCCTCCCCATGCTTTCCCCCACCGAGCCGGCGTTGTCCAATCCGAGCAGGAGGCGAACAAGAGTGCATGCCCTCTCCTGCCAAAACGCCTCCAGCCCGATGGTGGCCCGCGGGGAGAGCGGCGAACCGATCCAGATCCACAGCCCCTTCAACCCCGAAGGCTTCCTCAGCCTCGACTCGCTGCGGGGCCCTGACACCAGCCAGCTCTACCTGCCGCTCGATCTGCTGCATCTGGCGCCAGAGCGGCAGCTTTTCTTACTGCCGATGCTGCGGCTGGATCAGCTGGACGGCAGCACAATCTGGTTTCTTGACAGCAATCTCCAGTTTCAGCAGGAGAGACCGGCCAACGCTCTCGAGATCGCGACGCTCTATCGCTTTGTGCAGTCCCGGCCGCTGGCCAGTGCCTGGCTGATGGATCAACCCGCGAGCACCCGCCACGCCTTTCTCAACTGCCTGCGGCGGCTCAACCAACTCTGCCTGGAGGCCGAACAGCACCATGACCGCCACGGGATGGAAATCGGGCCTGCCGAACCGGTTGTCGAAAGCAGCAGCTTCTTCGAGGCCCTTGTGGCCTGGTTGATGCCGGCCAATCCAGTGCAAGCCCTGCTGGAGCAGCTGCAAAGCGATCCGGGGAGCCTGCCGGGCTGCGACGCTGTCCAACTGATGGAGATGCTGGAGTTCCTGGCGCCCAAAGCCCTGTTCCCGGAAGGAAACTGTCTGAACTCGAATCTTCTCTCGCATGCGAACCGCTATTCATTGCTGCTGGAGTTACACCTGCTTCAAACGGGCAAGGATCTTGTCTTCAACCCCATCAGCGGCCGCCATCAGCAGGCCGAGATGGCCTGCTTCATCCCCACCGACAAGAGCGTCTCGTCAGCATTTTCGGTGAACAAAGCGGTCTTGTTCCGCCATGGTGATGTGGAACTTCTCGAGTTGCGCGGGCCAGGGTTCTGCGGCTTTCCCACCGGCTACCAGATCGGCACCCGGGCGTTCGTGAAACTCTCGCCAGCCGCCTCCACCTGGATCCCGAAGGATTACGGCCGCTACGTGGCCCACTGTGAGCGCTACATCGCCAAAGCTCGCCAACGCCCTGCTTCAGGCGACAACAACACCCTCAACCTCGTGAATCTCACGTTGGGTACCAACCTTCGCCACACCCTCTGGAACGATGTGAGTGGGTACTACCTTGTGCGCGACCTGCTGGCTGCGTTCCCCCAGCTCAGCCAGAGGGTACGCATCTCTTGCCATCAGGGTGAAACCCCTACATTTTCGAATCAGTCGTACAACGATTTCTTCCATCCATTTCTTGCCAATGATCTAGGCGAGTTCGGGCTGGATGCGATCGAGGATTTCCAGGCTTTCGCCGATTTGCCCAAACCGATGATGCTGCACGGGTTGCTCGTGCCGGCCTCCCTTGCCGAAGCGATGCGCAACCACTTTGCCGCCCGCGTCGAGCCACGCCGCGAGCCGTCGCAGCTGCGGCTGCTGATCAACCTGCGAGCACATAACAAATCGCTGTTGAATACGGCGGAATGTCTTGATGTGTGGCTAGCTTCTGAGCCCACAGTTCACCTGCGCAGCCGCCTGCACGTAAGCCTGGAACTGCATACGAGCGCAACCGCCATGGCCGACGGCGTAAGCGCGGTGCTTACCCAGCACGGCATTGCCCACCAGCGCCTGGTCAATTGCACCCTCGATGCGTTGTGTGAAGAGATCTCCCTCGCCAGTGTTGTGATCGCACCGGTTGGCAGCGCACTGGTGCTGCCAACCTGGATCTGGAACCGGCACTGTGTGGCCCACGGAGATCCCATGCATATGACGCAACTCACGACCTGGCCAGGCGTGGCCCCCTTCCACCCCGACCTGCAGGACCATCTGCATGCCATACCTGAGGAGGCCATTCATGCCGAGGGAACAGCCTTATATTCCAATTACCGGGTCGAACCACTCCAGTTCGCGGCTCAACTCCAGGCGGCACTCGACGCTGCGTTGGCAGAGTAAGGGCACGACCGAGAGCCCATGAGCTTCCGCTACCACTGCCCTTTTTCCCTCCCAGCGCCCCTGGTGGCGGATCTGCAGACCGCAGGAGGGGTCAGCTGGAATCCCACGATGCCCCCGGGGCCGGAGCCATCCCCTTTGCTCCTCCTCTATCCGCCGCCCCACGGGGCCCTGCAGGAACGATCTGCGCTGCTGGCCGGCTATCGCCAGCTACTCGAGCTGGCGGCTGCTGGTCAGCTGTGCCATCTCGAGCGGCTGCAACGCCTGCCTCCCGAGGCCTGGCCAGCGCTGGCTGGCGGAGCCCTGCCGGCTCTCCCCTCCGCCAATGCACCGGCACTGGCGGCCCCGGAGCCCCTTCGCGCCCTCGTCACCCAGGCCTGGCTGCGGGAGGAACCGGCGGTGCTGGATGCCTACCTCGACCTCGAACTGAGCGCTGATCTGGGCGGGTCCGCCCCCGACAGCGACTACCTCGAACGGCTGCGTCTGGCCACGCCTTCCGATTTGCTGCTGGCGGCCCTGGAAGACAACCGACTGGCCCGGGAACTGGCCGACTCCCGCCAGGAGCGGGAAAGCCTGCAGCAAGAGCTCCACCGGCTCTACGAGGAGCTGGAACACCTGGTCCAGAGCGAGCACGAGCATCAGCGGCAGCAGGAACAGCGGCAGCAGGAACTGGTGCGGTTGCAGGGGCAGTGCGACGAGCTGGCAGCAGCACTGGAGCTCCAGCGCCAGGAGCAGCGCCAGGAAGCCACCCGCCTTGCCGAGGCCCACCGCCGCGAGCGGGACGCCCTTCAGCACGAGCGGGACGCCCTTCAGCGCGATCTCGACGCCCAGCGCGCCCAGACCAGCGAGCACCTACGCGAAGCGGAGAGCCTGCGGCAGCAGGCCACCCACCTCCACCAGCAGATCGAGCAGCAGAGCCAGGAAGCCGCCGGCCAAGCCCAAGCCCTCCAGCGCGAGCGCGACGCTCTTCAGCGCGATCTCGACGCCCAGCGCGCCCAGACCAGCGAGCACCTACGCGAAGCGGAGAGCCTGCGGCAGCAGGCCACCCACCTCCACCAGCAGATCGAGCAGCAGA
>JBKDSQ010000075.1:0-12434 GCA_046340895.1 Synechococcaceae cyanobacterium
CTGCGCAGCGACGGCTCCGTCGTCACGTGGGGAGACTACGGACGCGGGGGCTCCAGCAGCGCTGTCGACTTCAACGGCCCCAACGACAACCTGCGGGTGATGGCCTTCGCCAACCCGTTCACCGATGATCGGCTGATCCTGCCCCCGCCCGAGAACACGGTGGTGGGCGTGAGCATGGTCACCCTCAGCGAATCACCCCTCGGTGGGGCGTTCAACGCGGCCGCCAGCGTCAGCCAGGAAGGCGATGATCGTGCGCTCCGCGCCGTCGGCGTCGACGCCTCCAGCCTCGATCTGGGGGGCGCTCAGGAGTTCACCGACAACACCGTTTCGATCGCCGCCACGGCCACCACCGACGGCGCCAGTGCCACCGCCATCGGCCTCAACACCAGCACCCTGCAGCTCCGCCCCGGCGACGACGTCGTCACCATCGAGGCCACCATCACGGGCTCCGGCACCGGAGCCAACATCTCCATCGCTGTACGCGACAGTCTGGTGAGCGGCAACCGCGGCGACGACACCATCACCCTGCGCGGCACCTACTGGGGCGATAGCGCCCTGGTCTTCGGCGGGTCCGGCAACGACACGATCACCGGCTACGGCATCGGCCGCGATTCCTTCATCCAGGCCGGCGACGGCGACGACACGGTGAGCCTCGGCCGCCTGGAGACAACACCCGGCGCCGCCCCCCTGCAGCGGGCCAAGGGCGACCCGATCACGCCCTCCACCTACCGCGGCGGCGCCGGTTTCGATGTGCTCCATCTGCGCGAAACCAGCCAGGCCGAATTCGAGGCCCAGGCCACGCCCTTCAGCTCCACCAACGAGAGCGGCTGGCTGTTCCAGGGGGCCCGCTTCTCGGGCTTTGAGCAGATGCTGTTTGGGTGAGGCTTGGCGCGACGGGAGTTGTGGTTCCTTGGAACAGCTCAGTCCCCAGCAGCATGCCTAGGGTGGCCCCCGTCAAGGCCACCCTGGCCGCACCCTCACCATGGCCTTGAGCCCTTCTGGTTCATGGCTGCAGAAATGGCAGCCACTAGCTCCTATCTCCGCGCCGGAGCCATCGGTTCTGAGCACCCCCGTTGCCCAGGCATCACCGGGAAGAACCCTGCACGAGTTCAGGAATGACTACGCCTTCGCGGCCGTGCGCAGCGACGGCTCGGTGGTCACCTGGGGGGATCCCAGCGACGGGGGCGACAGCAGGAGGGTGGACTTCGATGGACCGAACAACGACCTCACGATCTCTCAGATCTTCTCGAACAGGTTTGCCTTCGCCGCCCTGCGCAGCGACGGCTCCATCGTCTCCTGGGGCAGCGATTGGAGTGGCGGTGACAACAGCGGAGTGGAGTTTGACGGGCCCCACGACACCCTCACCGTCTCGAGGATCTTCTCCACCAGCTCCGCCTTCGCGGCATTGCGCAGCGATGGCTCCGTCGTCTCCTGGGGCCATCCTGACACGGGTGGCGACAGCAGCTGGGTCGACTTTGATGGGCCCAACAACGACCTCACCGTCTCTGAGATCTTCACCAACGAGGTCGCCTTCACTGCCCTGCTCAGCGATGGCTCCGTCGTCTCCTGGGGCGGAGGGGCCTGGTACGACAAAACATCAAACGTGGACTTTGATGGTCCCAACAACCTCGCCATCACCCGGATCTTCTCTAGTTCCAATGCCTTCGCCGCAGTTCGCAGCGATGGATCCGTCATTACCTGGGGTGACGCAAACAGCGGCGAGGACTATGTCAACTCTGGCGCGGACAGCAGCGGGGTGGACTTTGATGGGCCACAGGACTCTCTCTCCATTTCCGAGATAGTCGCGAACGATGCTGGCTTCGCGGCCCTGCGCAGCGATGGCTCCGTCATCAGCTGGGGCAGCCCATGGGGCGGGGGCGACAGCAGCGGGGTGGATTTCGACGGGCTCGCGAACAATCTCATTGTCACCCAGATCTTCTCCACTGCCTCTGCCTTCGCAGCCCTGCGCAGCGATGGCTCCGTCGTCAGCTGGGGCAGCCCATGGGACGGTGGCGACAGCAGCGGGGTGGACTTTGATGGGCCCGCGAACAATCTCACTGTCACCCAGATCTTCTCCACTGCCTCTGCCTTCGCAGCCCTGCGTAGCGATGGCACCATTGTGAGCTGGGGCGATCGAACCAGCGGTGGCATCAGCAGCGGAGTGGATTTCAATGGGCCCGAAAACAACCTTACCGTCTCCCAGATCTTCGCTAACAATGCTGCCTTCGCAGCCCTGCGCAGCGATGGCTCCGTCGTCACCTGGGGAGACTCCTCCTACGGGGGCGATAGCAGTGGGGTCGATTTTGACGGGCCAGCCAACAACCTCTCCGTTTCCCAGATCTACACCAACGGCTACGCATTTGCCGCCCTACGCAACAATGGCTCAATCGTTACATGGGGAAGTCCCAGCCTGGGCGGCGTGTACAGAACCGAGATTGATTTCGATGGGCCGAGCAATGATCTATCTGTCTCCAAGATCTTCTCGAACAGACACGCCTTCGTAGCCTTGCGCAGCGATGGCTCCGTCATCAGCTGGGGGCGCTCCTGGGCTGGCGGCGACAGCAGCGGGGTGGATTTCGATGGGCCGAACAACAACCTCGCCGTCTCTCAGGTCTTCGCTGCTGACGAAGCCTTCGCGGCTCTGCGCAACGATGGCTCCGTCGTGACCTGGGGGAGCTCTGGCCGGGGCGGTGTCAGCAATGAGGTGGATTTCGATGGGCCCAACAACGACCTCAGCGTCTCCCAGATTGTTGCCACACAGGATGCGTTTGCGGCACTCCGCAGCGATGGCTCCGTCGTCAGCTGGGGGTGGGCCCTTAGCGGCGGCAACAGCAACGGGGTCGACTTTGATGGGCCCTCTAACAGCCTCGCCGTCTCGCAGATCGTCGCCACCGATTCCGCCTTCGCCGCCCTGCGCAGCGATGGCTCCGTTGTCTCCTGGGGACGCTCCGACCGGGGCGGCAACAGCAGTGGCCTGGATTTCGACGGACCCAACAACACCCTTTCCGTCTCCCAGATCGTCGCCACCGACTCTGCTTTCGCGGCCCTGCGCAGCGATGGCTCCATCGTCTCCTGGGGACGTCCGGCCGGGGGTGGCAACAGCACCATGGTCGACTTCGACGGCTCAGACAACAATCTCAGAGTCTCCAGTGTGATCGCCACAAGATCTGCCTTTGCGGCCCTGCGCAACGACGGCTCTGTCGTCACCTGGGGAGACTTATGGAGTGGTGGTGATAGCAGCAAAGTGGATTTTGATGGTCTAAACAACAACCTCACCGTCTCCCACATCTTCGCAACAGGTTACGCCTTTGCGGCCCTGCGCAGCGATGGCTCCGTCGTGACCTGGGGCGATGCATTGGGCGGTGGCGACAGCAGCAGGGTGGATTTTGATGGGCCCGACAGCACCCTCACCGTCCTCAAGATCCTCGCCACATCCAACACCTTCATGGCTCTGCGCAGCGACGGCTCCGTCGTCCTATGGGGCTACCAAGACCACAGCAATGGCAACAGCTACGGCATCAGTAATGGGGTGGATTTTGATGGGGCCAATGACAACCTCACCGTCTCTCAGATCTTCGCCACAAACTACGCCTTTGCGGCGCTGCGCAGCGATGGCTCCGTAGTCTCCTGGGGCGATCCTAATACGGGTGGCGACAGCAGCGGGGTGGATTTCGACGGGCCCAACAACAATCTCACTGTCTCCCAGATACAGGCCACAAGATCTGCATTTGCCGCCCTGCGCAGCGACGGCTCCGTCGTCAGCTGGGGAGACCCGGAGGTAGGAGGCGACATCATCGGCCTGGATGTCAATGGCCCCAACGACAACCTGCGGGTGATGGCCTTCGCCAACCCGTTCACCGATGATCGGCTGATCCTGCCCCCGCCCGAGAACACGGTGGTGGGCGTGAGCATGGTCACCCTCAGCGAATCGCCAAGCGGTGGGGTCTTCAACGCGGGCGCCAGCGTCAGCCAGGAAGGCGATGACCGCCCGCTCCGCGCCGTCGGCGTCGACGCCTCCAGCCTCGATCTGGGGGGCGATCAGGAGTTCACCGACAACACCGTTTCGATCGCCGCCACGGCCACCACCAACGGCGCCAGTGCCACCGCCATCGGCCTCAACACCAGCACCCTGCAGCTCCGCCCCGGCGACGACGTCGTCACCATCGAGGCCACCATCACGGGCTCCGGCACCGGAGTCAACACCTCCATCGCTGTACGCGACAGTCTGGTGAGCGGCAACCGCGGCGACGACACCATCACCCTGCGCGGCACCTACTGGGGCGATCGCGCCCTGGTCTTCGGCGGGGCCGGCAACGACACGATCACCTGCTACGGCATCGGCCGCGATTCCTTCATTCAGGCCGGCGACGGCGACGACACGGTGAGCCTCGGCCGCCTGGAGACAACACCCGGCGCCGCCCCCCTGCAGCGGGCCAAGGGCGACCCGATCACCCCCTCCACCTACCGCGGCGGCGCCGGTTTCGATGTACTGGTGCTGCGTGAAACCAGCCAAGCCGAATTCGAGGCCCAGGCCACGCCCTTCAGCTCCACCAACGAGAGCGGCTGGCTGTTCCAGGGGGCGCGATTCTCGGGCTTTGAGCAGATGCTGTTTGGGTAAGGGGCGCTCAGGGTTGTCCACAGCACGAATGCCAGCCACTCGTTAAGATGGGACGAGCAAGACACGATTCGAGCATGGCTGACGCCACAACCCGTATCGGGGTAAAACAGGCTGTCGCTTCAGCAATGGATTTTGTTCGCGATATGTACGACGGGCAAAGCTTACGGGATCTACTTCTGGAAGAGGTGGAAATGACCCAGGCCGACAATCAATGGCTTGTCACAATAGGTTTTTCGCTGGCCGGGGAAGAATCTGCCTCGATTTTAAGTCCCGCAACCCGGAAGCCCGCAAGACACTACAAGGTTATCGCCGTTGATGCGCTATCTGGCCACCCCCTATCGATGAAGATGAGAGAAGATTAGGGATCGTAGAAATGGCAGCCAAAAGCAAGACGCTCCTGCTTGACACAAATCTTCTGCTTCTCTATCTCGTTGGAAGCAAGGATCCAAAACTCATCGAAGGTGCTCGCCGACTAAATGCGTTCAACGAGGACGACTTTGACTTGCTCATCGATTTTATCGAAGTAAATAAATTTACTAGGCCAGCCTCTACCCCGCACATCCTTACTGAAGCATCCAATCTGATAGGAGCTGAGCGCGATACCCTGAAGAAACTTGGCAGGGAGGCGATCAGGGAATACGTACAGCATTGCAATGAGATAGCCCATGAAGCTTGCGTGCTCGTGGACGACCCTGAGTTCAACAGACTCGGATTAACAGATATAGCCATCAGACTCGCATCAGATCTTCCCGCCTTTGTACTTACAGCCGATCATCCACTGTGCCTGCATCTCGCCGATGGAGGCGTTGAGGTCGTGAACTTCAACCACATCAGGCAGGGTTCATGGTCCTAGCTAGACGCGTTGACAACACGGCCGTGCACCTGACCCGCCACCGCAGATTCACTGCGTCCTTCGAGCTTCTTTGGCTTGATCTCTCTGCACGCAGGTGATCGCCCGCGGTGGGGGCCAAGCAGTCCCTCACCACTTGCGGTAAGGCAGGAACTTGCCGTTCATCGTTACCTTCACCCGATCGCCCTTGGGATCCTCCACCTTGTCAACGGTGAGGCTGAAATCAATGGCCGACATGATGCCATCGCCGAACTTTTCCTGGATCACATCCTTCAGCGGCAGCCCGTACACCTGCAGGATCTCGTAGAAGCGATAGAGCAGCGGATCGGTGGGGATCACCGGATCAAGGGCACCTTTGAGCGGATAGGTGGTGAGGGCCTGCGTCAGCCCCTCCCGCTCGGCCGGTTCGATCGCCAGGGCCTCCAGCAGAGCGGCGGCCTGTTCGGGGGAGGCGGTGGCCTGGCCGTAGAGGAGGCTGGCGACCCACACCTCGTCCTGCCCCAGCCGCTGGCCCAGATCCGCGAAACTGACGCCAGAGCGGCGCTTGGCCGCCAGCAGGATCGCGCAGTGGGGGGAGAGAGCCATGGAGCCGCCGGGAGGTGGGCCGGACCCTAGGCAGCCGTCGCGCCCCGCCCGGCAGCTGTTGTTACAGCAGGATTTCCCCTGGCGCGCGTGCCTGCTCAGCGGTGGCGCCAGCCGGCGCATGGGGCGCGACAAGGCGCTGCTGCCCCACCCCGAGGGCGGCTGCTGGCTGGAGCGCAGCCTGGCGCTGCTGGGCAGCCTCGAAATGCCGATCACCCTGCTCAGCCGCCACGTCGAACACCACCGGCTCGCGGAGGCGCTGGCGCAGCGCAGCGCCCTGCAACTGAGCGCCGTGGACGAACCGCCGCCGTGGGAGGGTCCGCTGCGGGCGCTGCAGCGGCTGATGGCGCTCCATCCCGGCGAACGCCTGCTGCTCTGCCCGGTGGATATGCCCCTGCTCCGCCGCACCGCCTTGGAGACGCTGCGGCGGCAGGCCCAGGCCCCAGAGCTGCTGCTCGCCCACGACGGCATCCGCCTGCAGCCCCTGCTCGGCGTCTACCCCAGCCGCGACGACCTGCGCCGCGACCTCGACCATTGCCTGGCGACGGGCGAACGGCGGCTGCAGGGCTGGCTGGCGCGCCACCCGCACCGCTGCGTCGCCCTCGACCCCAGCGACCTGCGCAACATGAACCGTCCGCAAGACTGGCCGCTCCTTAGCCTGCCGCCATGACCCAGGCGCTGGCCGATCAACGCGGGCGTCCGCTCGGCGTGCTGCGGCTCTCGCTGACGGCCCGCTGCAACCTGGCCTGCCCCTACTGCCTGCCCGATGGCCGCGCGCCGCCGGGGCTGCTGGATCCGGAGCAGCGCCTGGCGGTGATCGCGGCGGCGGTGGCGCTGGGGGTCCGCAGCCTGCGGCTCACCGGTGGCGAACCGCTGCTGCACCCGGGGCTGGAGGCCCTGATCGCGGCGGCCGCCCCGCTGCGCCCGATCGGGCCCGACGGCACCGGCCTGCGCGAGATCGCCCTCACCAGCAACGGGGCCCTGCTCAGCGCCGAGCGGGCCCGGGCGCTGCGGGCCGCCGGCCTCGATCGCCTCACCCTCAGCCTCGATGGCGCCGACGGCAGGGCGGTGGCGGCGATGGCGGGGCTGGCCGGGGCGGCGGCGGGGGAGGCGCTGCTGGCGAAGGTGCTGGCGGCGATCGAGCACGCGCGGGCGGCGGGCTTCGATCCGGCGCGGGGCCAGCTGAAGCTCAACGCCGTGATCCAGCGCGGCCGCAACGACGACCAGCTGCTGCCGCTGGCGGAGCTGGCGCAGCAGCGGGGAGTGGAGCTGCGCCTGATCGAATTCATGGACGTGGGCAACCGCAACGGCTGGCGGCCCGAAGCGGTGCTGCCGGCGGCCGAGATGGTGGCGCGGATCGGTGCTCGCTGGCCCCTGGAGCCCCTCGGCCGCCCCAGCCACGGCACCGCGCGCCGCTGGCGGTACCGCGACGGCGGCGGCGCAGGTGGTGGCGCAGGTGGTGGCGCAGGCGGCGGCGGCCATCTGGCGGTGGTGGCGTCGGTGAGCGAGCCCTTCTGCGGCGACTGCAACCGCCTGCGCGTCACCGCCGATGGCATCGCCTACACCTGCCTGTTCGCCGCCCCAGGCAGCGGCTTCGATCTGCGCCCCTGGCTGGCCCCCGGCACACCCCCCGAAGCCCTGCGCGACGCCCTGGCCGGCCTCTGGCGCCGCCGCGACGACCGCTGGAGCGAGGAGCGCGGGGAAGCCTGGCGCCCCGGGGCGCCCCCCGCCGACCCCGGCGCCGCCGCAGGGCCCGCCCACGCCGAGATGGCCTACCTCGGCGGCTGAAGCCCCAGCAGCTTCCAGGCGGCCAGCGCCAGCACCAGCGCCAGGCAGCGCCGGATCCAGCTCACCGGCCAGTGTCGACTGCCGAGGCGCGCGCCCACCGCCCCGGCCGCGAGCACCACCAGGCCCATCAGCACCACCCCGGAAGGCAGCATCAACCCCGTGGCCCCGGCTGAGGTCCGGCGGGCGAAAAGCAGGCCGGCCAGACCGCTGGCGGAGTTGGCGAGGATGAACAGCGAGGAAACCGCCGCCGCCTGGCGCGTGGAGGCCCAGCCGCGCAGGAGCAGCAGGGGCGTGAGGAAGACACCACCACCGGTGCCGCTCAGCCCCGCCAGCAGCCCCAGCCCCGCGCCGGCCACCACCAGGCTGCGGGGCGCGGGCGTATGGAAGCTGGCTGGATCGTGCGGTTGCTGCACGAAGCGCAGGGCCGATGCCAGCAGCACCAGGGCCACCAGCCGCTGGAACCAGAGCGCCGGCAGATCGAGCCAACCGCCGAGGAAGGCGCTGCCCACACCGGCCAGCAGCAGGGGCCGGAACCGCGGCCAGCTCAGGTGGCCGGCCCGCCAGAACTGCCAGGCTCCCTGGGAGGCCACCACCAGGTTGAGCAGCAGCGCCAGGGGCTTGATCGCCGCGGCCGGCGCATCCGCCAGGGCGAGCACCGCGATGTAGCCCGAGGCGCCGGCATGGCCGACCGTGGCGTAGAGAAAGGCCACCAGCGCCAGGGCCGGCAGCAGCCAGGGCGGGGTGGGCAGCGACCAGGGGAAGGCGTCCATCCGGCGCAGGAAACCGCTCAGAGCCAGTGGTGCGGGTATGGCAACGCCCCCCGCACCCAGCGGCTGAAGCCGGCGGCCAGGACCACCAGCAGCAACGAACCGCTGAGCACCGGCGTGAGCACGTATGGAAGGGAAGCCCCCAGCGCCACGACGAGGAAGGCCAGGCCACCGGCGGGCGGATGCAGGCAGCGCAGCCGCTGGCTGAGCAGGATTGTGAGCCCCACCGCCAGGGCGCTCACCAGCGGCGCCCGACCCAGGGATGCCGCCAGGGCCACGCCCACCAGCGCGCCCAGGGCGTTGCCGAGCACGATGTTGCGGGGTTGGGCGAGGGGGCTGGCGGGGTAGCCAAACAGCAGCACCGAGGAGGCCCCGAGCGGTGCGGCGAGCAGCACCTGGCCGCTCCAGGCGCTGAGCAGGGCGAGCAGGGCCAGGGCCAGCAGCGCGCCAAGCCAGGTGACCGAGAGATGGCCGCGGTGAAAGCGGGGCTGGTAGGCGCGCCCCCGCTGCCGCTGCTCCGCGAACCAGCGTCCCAGCCCCATCGGGCCCATCCCCATCGCCTCAGCCATCCTCCTCAGCCATCCCCCTCAGCCGGCAGAAAGCGCACCGCATCGCCCAGCGCCAGCGGGCCCGGCGCCAGCACGCTCAGGCGGATCCCGGCGGTGACGCGGTTATGGCGGGCGGTGGCGCGCAGGATCTCCAGGTCTTCGGGCAGGTCGCCCTGGGCCAGGGTGGTGATCACGCAGCGGGGGCAGCCGCCCTCCACCCGCAACCGCAGGCGCTCGCCGATCGCCAGCACGCCGCCGGTCCAGCGCTCCTCCACGAAACCGCTGGCATCGCCCCTGGGTTCGATCAGCAGGTTGGGCCGGAACCGCTCCACCGCGAAATCGAGGCCAGGCGCCAGGCGCCGCAGCTCCGCCAGGGTGGCGGTGCTGATGGCATGAATCGGGCAGGCATCGAAGAAGGTGCCCTCGGGCAGCACCAGCTCGTTGGTGACGTTCTGAAAGTCGCGCCCCTCCACCGGCGGCCAGTACTGGTCGAGGCTGGCGCCGGCCGGGGCCTGATCGAGCAGGCTCACCGCCCGCCCCAGCTGCTGCGACAGCCGCTCCAGCAGCTCCGGATCGTCGCTGCGCAGGCTGCGGGGCGGGGCCTGCGGACCATCGAGCGGACCCTCCACCGCCAGCGGCGGCAGGGGGGCGCCGGGGCGCGGCTCGGCCAGGTAGCGGGCGCGGTAGCCGAGCAGATCACCCCACAGACGCGGGTTCTTGGCGCTGGCCACGCGCCCCAGCGCCCCATCCCAGAGGGCGTAGCCGCGGTCGCCCACCACCCCGCGCGGCTCCACCTCCAGCCGCTGCAGCGACTCCCCCAGCATCGATTTGAGCGGGTACCGCCACAGCCCCACCACCTGGCCCACCACGGCAGCGGCAGGGGGCGCATCAGCCAGCTGGGGGGATGCCATGGGCAAGGACGGCAGCACCAGCTCACTCTGGGCGCGCGGGGGCGCCGCCGCCGGTGGCTACCGCTACCGGGTGCGAACGAGCTGGACGCCCCCCAGCTCTGCGGCGCAGGCGCCGGCTGGCCTGATAGGCGGCAACAACCCCAAGGCCCGGCAGAGGGCCGGGCGTCGCCTGCAGAGCGGGGGAGTCCGGACGGGACGACCCGTCGCCGTCTGCATCCGAGAGCACGCTGAACAGATACTCCGAACCGGGCGCACCCACTCCGCCTCGTACAGCGCAAGCTGCGATCCGTCCTCGTTGAGGAGCATGGTCTGAATGCCGCTTGGGTTGAAGAAGAAAGTGAAGTCGAGGGCGCGGGAAGCTTGCGGCAGCAAGAGCGAAACTGGGGTGAGAATCGCGAACAAGAAGAAGAGGATCGGTCGCTTCATAGCGCAATGCGAATACGCAGCGAGACGGCACAAGCCTGTGGTTGGCCCGCCGACGCACCTGATTCCGTGGCGCCGCCGCCGGTGGCCGCCGTTACCGCAGGACGAGTCGGCACACCTCCGGCCGCCCGGGCAGAAACTCCACCAGCACCTCGCTGCCCGGCTCCAGCCTTCGGTAGGCCCTGGCGTTGATCTCCGCCGCCAGCAGGGCGGGCCCATTGGGCGGCTGGAAGCGATAGGAAAGGCAGTGCTCCGGGGTTTGCTCGTGATCCGTCTGGACCCAACGCTCGACCACCCGACCCGGGATGCGCCGGCCAAAGCAGGCCAGCCGAATCAGCGTGCAACAACACACGAGACCCGCCAGCACGAGGAACAGCCCGATCAGCAGAATCAACCCGCCAAAAGCGAAGGCGATGCAGATGGCAACGATCCGGCCGAGGCAATCTTGAAGCGGCTCCTGCGCCAACCGGGACACAGCCGGATCGGTGCGGAGATAGCGCAGCGGCACGGCAGATCCATCCGGCAGATCGCGGTAGACCTTGGCGCTGACATCCATCTCGGACAGGAAGGAGTGCGCAGGCTGCCCAGGTCCGGAGGGTGCTTTGTACGCCAGGGAGAGGGAGTGATCCGTCCCCCCATCCCCATCCACCAGCTCACGACGCGTGACGACAACGGCGGTGGTGATCACCCCTTCCGTGCGCAACCGGATCTCTCCCACGAAAACCCGAACAACGCTCTCCGTGGCCCACAGGCCCATCGTGCTGAACAGGCCACCGAGGAGCAGGGCGAAAACAGCCCCACCCCAGGTATCCCGGGCTGGGGCATCGGGGCGGTTGGTGGCGGAAGCAGCGGCGTGGCTCATGGCAGGAACCGCCCCCGTGGTGGTGTGCCTGTGGTGGCCAGCGGCACGGGCTGATTCAGTGCTGCGGCGCCCCCACCCCCCGCACCAGCACCGGCACCCGCTTGAAGGCGGGCGTGCCGCTCCGTGGATCCACCACCGCGTGCATCAGCACGTTGGCTTCGGGGTAGAACATCAGCGCCGCGCCGCGGCGGATCGAGCCGGGAATCACCTCGATGTTCGCCAGCTGGCCGGCGTCGCCCTGCACCGTCACGCGCTGGTGGGCCGCCAGACCGGCGGCGGCCAGATCCTCGGGGTTCATCAGGATCGTGTGGCGGTGGGGCATGCCGCGGTAGCTGTCGCCGAGCTTGTACACCACGGTGTTGTGCTGGCCGTAGCTGCGGGCGGTGATCAGGCTGAGCACCAGGCCCCGCTCGCCCGCGCCCAGGCCGCCGAAGTGCTCGGGATCGGGCAGGGCGAGATCGGGCAGGGGCACGGGCGCCAGCTGGGCGCGGCCGCTGGCGGTGGCGAAGCGGGGTTCGTGGAAGACGCGGCCGGCCACCTCGAATTCGCGCCGGCTGGCATCGATCTCGGCGATGGCGCCGTAGCCGGGCACGGTGCGACCGATCAGCGCGCGCACGTAGGCCGGATCCTGCAGGCGCCGCCAGTCGATCGGATCGTCGCCGAGCACCC
This sequence comes from Synechococcaceae cyanobacterium, assembly GCA_046340895.1. Taxonomy (GTDB): domain Bacteria; phylum Cyanobacteriota; class Cyanobacteriia; order PCC-6307; family Cyanobiaceae; genus Cyanobium. The sequence continues at coordinate 12,019 of JBKDSQ010000075.1, forward strand.
GGTGGGCCAGCTCCGCCAGGAACGCCACCTCGCTGATCAGCTGGCCGCTGCGCAGGTGGGTGCGGCCGGGTTCGTTGAGGCGCACCCAGTTGTTGCCGGATTCCACGGTGGTGCGGTGGGGTGTTTCGAAGCGGTTGAGCACCGGCAGCAGGAGGGTGTGGCGGGCGCCGTGGCCGTGGAAGTGGCCGGTGTTGGGCTTGGTGGCCAGGTAGATCAGCGTGTCGATGCGGCCGAGGGCGCGGCCGGCCTGGACGCTGTCGGGATTGGCGCCGTAGAGGTTGCCGCCAAGGCACAACAGGGTGTCGACACCGCCGCGCTCGGCGGCCTCGATCAGCGAGCGGGTGTCGTAGCCGGGCACGCGGCTGAGGGGCCGGCCGAGCAGGGCTTCGAGCGCCTGGCGCATCGGCTCGCGCAGG
>JBKDSQ010000076.1:0-116459 GCA_046340895.1 Synechococcaceae cyanobacterium
AACGGCAGTGGCTGGAGCCAGCTGCAGGGCACGGGCTGGGACAACTCTGTCAATTGCATGGAGGTGAATTGGCCGGCCAGTGGCAATCCCCAGGTGGTGGTGGGGCTGGGCAACAGCTCCGTGCAGTACTACAACGGCAGCGGCTGGAGCCAGTTGCAAGGCACAGGCTGGAAGAACTCCGTAGGTTCGATGGCGGTGAATTGGAACGGTTCCGGCACGCCTGAGGTCGTCGTGGGTTTGGGCAACGGTACGGTGCAGTACTACAACGGCAGCTCCTGGAACCAACTGCAGGGCATGGGCTGGGGTTCCAATGCCGGCCAGCTGGCGGTGCAGTGGACATCAGCCGATCCGCAGGTGGTGGTGGGTCTGAACAGCGGCGCGGTGGAGTATTACAACGGCAATGGCTGGAGCCAGCTGCAAGACACGGGCTGGGGCTCCTCTGTGACTGGCATGGAGGTGAACTGGCCGGCCAGTGGCGCTCCCCAGGTGGTGGTGGCTCTGAGTGATGGCTCGGTGCAGTATTACAACGGCAGCAGCTGGAACCAGCTGCAGGGCACTGGCTGGGGCTGCGCGGTGACAAGCCTGCAGGTGAATTGGAGCGGCGGCAGTACTCCCCAGCTGATCGTTGGCCTCGGGGATGGTTCTGTGCAGTCCTGGAACAGCTCAGGCTGGACCCAATTGCAGGGCACGGGCTGGGGCTCCGCCATCGCCTGCGCCAGTGCCCAATGGAGCACATTCACCCTCAGTAGCGAGACTGCCACATAACGACAAACACCCCATCGATATCCACACAATTGCCACCGAATCCATGACGATCAGCACCAATCTCTTCCCCAGCCAAGAGCAGCACGCTCGCGCCTGGCAAAAGCTCGCCGCCCAGATCACGGCCCAGGCCGATGCCATTCAGGAGTCCCCGCCCGCCACACCTCCCCAACAGCCCGGCAGCCTCACGATCATCGGCTCGGGCATCGGCATCCTCGGCTTCACCCTGGGCGATGAGGAGCTGATTCGCAGCGCCGATGCCGTGTTCTTCTGCGTGGCGGATCCGGCCACCGTCACCTGGATCAAGCAGCGACGGCCCGATGCCCTGGATCTGTATGTGCTGTATGACGACAGCAAGGTGCGCTACACCACCTACATGCAGATGACCGAGGCGATGTTGGCGCCGCTTCGCCAGGGCAAAAAGGTGGTGGCGGTGTATTACGGCCATCCCGGCATCTTTGTGCTCTCCACCCATCGCGCCATCGAGATCGCCCGGCGGGAAGGCCACCATGCCGTGATGCGGCCGAGCGTTTCAGCGCTCGATTGCCTCTGCGCCGATCTGGGGGTGGATCCGGCCCATCCCGGCATGCAGATGCAGGAGGCCACCGACATGTTGATCCGCTCGCGCCTGCCCTGCACCCAGCTGCATGTCGTGCTCTGGCAGGTGGGATTGATTGGTGAGATGGGCTATCGCCGCAAGGGCTACATCAATGACAACTTCTCCTTTTTCGTCCGCTATCTGCAGCAGCATTACGGCGCGGACTATCCCGTTACCAACTACATCGCCTCCCGCTTCCCCACGATTCCACCGGTGATCGAGCACTACCCCCTCAGCGCCCTGCACGATCCCGACACCCAGGGGCGCGTCACGGGCATCTCCACCTTCTATCTCGCCCCCCGTGACACCGCTCCCCCCGATGCGGCGATGATGCATCGGCTGGGGATGCTCCCACCCGGGCAGCAGCCGAAGCCAGCGCCCTCTCCCCTGCGCCAGATCGGCCACTACGGCCCGCGAGAGCGCAAGGCCTTTGCCGCCTTTGCCCAGTTCCAGGTGCCCGCCGGCTACCACTGGCAGGGGGAAACGGCCGCCAATCGCTTCCTGATCGCCCTGCGCCTCGATCAGGACCTGGCCGATCTCTACCGCGACGATCCCCACGCCGCCCTGGCCTCGCACGAATTCGCCGATCTCAGCGATCGCGAACGCTCCCTGCTGGCCAGCCGCGATGCGGGCGCTCTGCAGGTGGCGGCCAAGGGCAGCCAGGTGGTCTGCCCCGCCAACCGGCGGTTGCTGGAATCCCTCTTCCGGCAGCGGCCCCTGCTGCGCCGCCTGGGCCAGACCCTCGCCAGCGGCGACGGCTCGCCCGAACTGGCCGCCCTGCAGGCGTGGGCGAGCGCCGAGGGCCATGGCGACTGCCAATGGGACCAGATGCGCACCGACATCGATCTGCTCCAACGCGACCGCCTCTTTCCCTGGAACGGGATCTTCCAGTCGAGCCAGCCGGAGCACCTGCTGGTACTGCTGGGGGATGGCGAGCGGGCCCGGCTGCTGCTCGATGGCCAGCCGATCGAGCGCTTCCGCTACCGGCGGGGGGTGCTGCGTTGGCGAGCCACGGCGGCCCGGCCCTGCCACGGCTTCCTGCGCATAGATCTCGACGTCCGCGGCCAGCGGCGCCTGGTGGGGAGCATCTGGCCCGAGGGCGAGGCGGTGCCGGCGGACCATCGCCTGATCTTCCGGGAGGCCCAGCCCGGTCACCAGCATCCGGCCATGGCGGTGGGGCGCTACCGCTCCGCCGCCGGAGAGCTGGTGTTGGCGGTGGCTGGCTCCACGGGCACGGCGCGCCAGCTGCGGCTGAGCCTCAATGGGCTGGAGCTGGAGGGCAGCCTGGCGCTGCAGGGCCGGCAGCTGCTCTGCGGCCGTGAGCGCTTTGCCCTGGAGCGCGACTGGCGCAAGGATCCGGACCTGGCCCCATGCCTGTGGGGGGACTACCTGGTGAGAGGATCCGCCGGCCTGCGGCGTCTGCGACTGAGCGGCGCAGGCCTCTGGCTCAACGGCGTGGCCAGCACAGCCCAGGCGCAGCACGGCCAAGTGGGCTGGAGCGGAGGACCGGCCGGGGCGGAGCGCGGCCAGGTGACGCTGCTGCTGGATCCGATCAGCCTGCATCCGGTTCTCCACGGCCTGGTGAATGGCCAGGCGGTGGTGGGGCTGGTGCCGGTGGCGGAGGGGGCGGCGCGCCAGCCGCCGGAATTCGGCCTCTCCCCCGGCGCCTGGCGCACCCTTCAAACCCTGCAGGCCCAGCGGGCCTGGCTCCTGGGGGGGCTGATCTGGCACAAGTGGGAGCGGGCATCGCTCTACGCGCAGATCATCAATCGCAACCTGGCCAAGCGGCTGCCATGAGCAGCTCGCCGCTGGAGTGCTGGAGCCCGGTGGCGGGGATGCGAGCCGCCTGGTGCCTCGATTACGACAGCAACCGCTATCCGTTTGCCGATTTTCTACGTACGGCTGTGTTCGCGGTGGAGAACCTGGCACAACTCCACCAATCCCATTGGATTCGACCCGGCAGCCCCGTGGGCTACGACGACAATCTGAGACTACGCGAACGCATGCAACGCCTGCCTTTGCACTCTACCTTCTACACCATATATGAGCGTTTTGTGCGCGAGCTGGTGGTGCGCCATTTCGGCGGACGACTCTCCTACGCGCAACGTCCCAAGATGCGCGTGCATCTCGCCGGCTCAGGCTCGGTGAGCCGCTGGCATCGCGATGCGGAGGTGACGGGCCGCCTGGAACAGATCAATCTCTGGCTGCCCCTCACCCATTGCTTCGGCGGCAACACACTCTGGCTGGAAGATGATTACGGCAGCGCTCACTATCAGCCGATTGCGGTGCGCCATGGTCAGGCCCTTTTCTTTGATGGGGGTCTGCTTGCCCATGGCACGGTGGCCAATCACACCGAGAGCAGCCGGGTCAGCTTTGATCTGCGCTTTGCCCCCTCCAGCGCCCGCCCCTCCGCGATGACCACCCAGCTGCTGGGACAGCGTCCGCCGCCGTCGGTGATCGCCGATCTCTGCCCCAGCCTGGGAGCGGGCCGGGCTTAGGGTCACCCAATCGGTCTCTGCGAATTTCCCGTCCCATGGCACCTTCCGGCCTGGCGGCTCCCCCGGCTTCCCCGCTGGCCAGCATCGGGGAACCCACCGAGATCAAGCGCGATGAGCAACGGGTGGCCCAGCAGGCACCGCAGCTGAACAACCAAACCAGCGCATACCCATGCCAGAGGCAAAACCTTTCAGAGTATCGGATTGACAGCAGCGAACAAGGGACTGGCAATCAGGGAGGACGACGCAGCTCACCCGGAACCAGGCTTGGGAATTAATCCTTGCCACCTGCGGCAGGCAGGGGAAAGTGTGCTTGCATCTGTTCATGAAAGAGTAAACAGGCAGGTTCACGCTTGTGGGGCGCAAGAAACGGCATTGCCAACAGAACCGGAGCCGAATAACAGCGATGTTGCACACTCAGCGGCAGCAAGTAGAACGCATCCATGGAACGGCCTAAAGCCAGGGCCGCCAAACCCCAATAGCCGATTCCGCCAGCCTTAGCGGGTTCATGCTTGATGACGGTAAGGGCTTCGTCAAGAAGGAGATGGGCCCGACTTCGCATCGAACCGTGGGCCAGTGAATAGCAAACCAGAGCAAGCGAACCTTGAAAGGGGCGATCGAGAATGCCCGTGGAAGTGACAATCCGCAACGCCGATTCACCATTGCCGCGCAAGGCCACCAACATCGCCATGAACAGGCGGCTGCCCACGAGGCTGGCATCAATGCGCAACTGGTGATCAGCGGCCTCGATCGCGGTCTCAAGATTTCCCAGTGCGGCATAGGCGAGAGACAGCACCAACCAACCCTGGCGCAGGTCCTGGCGGACCATGGCTTTCAACACCCGCACCGCCTGGCGGGGATGACCCGCGAAGATGAGATGGCGAGACCAGGAATACAACGGCAGGCCCGCCGGAAGGGAGCGGGCCAACCACAGGCCATAACGGCGCATGCTGATTCGGGGATGCCAGAGCAGCATCGTCATCACTTCTGCATGGATTGCAGACCAGACTGGAGAGAGATTCGGCAGAGAGCCTGCCCTGGCCAGACACTCCTGAATCTGCGGCAGCGCCTCTGCCACCGAACGCACACCCCAGAGGCACTGCAACAATGAAAAATAGCAGAGGTCGAAGCAAGCATCCATGAAAGCGGGCTCATGGGCCAGGGATTGCTGCAACAACCAAAGGCGTCGATCGAGGTCATAGGGATCACGACGCGGCCAGTGGTCATTCGCCTCGAGATAGTAAAGCTGCGCCAGGTTGGGAGCCTGAGTGGGATGGGAGCCAGCGGTCCCCGTTGCGGTGAGCGACAAGCCAGCCTCGGGCGAAGAAGGAACAACTGGGTGCACCGGGAGATCCAAGCAATACCCCTTGCCGTATACCGCTGTGATCACCTCCATTCCGAGTGGCCCACCAGCAAAGGTCTGGCGCAGACGGTGCACAGCCAAAGTGAGAGCCTTGGCTGAATTAGGTGGCTTCTGCAGCGGTGGCGACCAAAGCTGCTGCTGAAGAAACTGGCGACTAAGAATCTGCTGGGGATGACGCACAAAGATCAACAGAAGCCTTTGCTGCACAGGCATGATTGGGACGTGGGTGCCATGCAGACTGAGATCCCCTGAAGACGTCAGATAATAAGGGCCAAGCTGCCAGCCGCTACAGGATGACTCCACGTGGAGGACCGGCTAGATAGTGCGGAGAAAACATCGAGATCTACTCTACTCGATACTGCCAAAGCCGCTCTCCTTTACCGGAGATGAGACAAGACAATCAGCATCATAAACGGGGAAACAGCGCATCGATCACCATCTAGACAGAGAGGCACAGACAGTGAGAGTAAAGCGCGTCAATGCAGGGAAAGGGTCACCACGGAGCGAAAGCCAGGCAAAGGCGAGTAAGTCGAGCTGGAGGAGGCCGACCGCGCCCAAGGCCCGGAGCGAGCAAGAAATGAAACCAGCGCCACGGCTGAAATTGTTTAGAAACCTTTGCTCACGCCACCAGAAGTCATGGATGATTCATGCATCGGGAACGAGGCGGTGGCCTCCCAGCCAACCCGTTGGAAGACACAACCATGGCCAAAGAAGAAGGGGAGAGGAGCCTGATCAGCCCAGGCGGCATCAACGAATCCTTTCGCCACGAAGCTGCGGATGCACCAGCACCATGCAGACCGCGAGATCCCACCCAAACCCTGCCAAGCCTGGATCGGCTCACCGGAAAGGGACAATTCGCGGTTGTGGCGGCAACCCTACTCCTGCATATCAGCATTTTTCTGCTGAGCAGGCTGGAAGCGCAGCGGCGGCAGGCTGAATTGGGCTACTGCAATCGAGTCTCACTCGAACTCGTGTCCAGGCAGGTACAGGCAAACACCCGCCAGAAGGACCGAGCACAAGCATCCGCCTGGGCCAGCTGGGAACGCCTTTCCAAGGCCCTGCCGACGGTAAGCAAGCTGCAGGTAAGGCGCATGACTCAGCAGGCCAGCGAAGCGAATGAGTTATTCCGATACCACTGCAAAAGCATGGGGCTGTTTTCCGCTGACTTCCAATCCTTGGTGATGGTCGCCAATGGTGCCGGCATTCTGGTGCTTGGCATCTTGGCATGGCTGAGCCGTCAACCCAGGCAACAAGAAATGCAGTGGCCGCTGCCGTTGATCGTGACATCGGCCTGCAGCTTCACCGTGGCAGTTATCACCATCAAAACATTCAACCTGCAGGAAAACATGCTGAACAGTCGCTCCTTAACCCAGCAGAGCAGAGGAATCGCACGAGGCTATGCCACCTCGCTTGCGAACCTAACCGAACCGCAGACACGCAATGCACAGCCCTTGGAAGCAGGCTCAAGCATTGGCGAGTTACTGGAGCAGATGGATAGCCGACTTGCACTGATCGATCGATCTGGGTTTGCCATCAGCGATCAACTCGACGAGAAAGGTGCACAGCTCCTGTATCAACAAATTGCCCCCAATCGAAAATAGGTTGAACAGCAGACACTCAAAACCCACCGCCCATCTCTGGACTTTGACCCATGCCAAATCGATTCCGACTCTGTCTTGCCCTGCTGTTGTTCGGAGCCACATTGCCCGCTGCTGCCCAAGAGCAGCTCAGCGGCGATTCCAGTCTCTGCCGCAGCATGGGGCCGACACCTGTGCTGGTGATCAGCATCGGGATTTTGATGACGGTTGCCTTGACCCTGACAATGTTGTACTGGCGGCTACAACACGGCGGCTGGTCGCTCGCCAATGCCGTCTCGGAGCCTACACACCTCACGATTCCGCTCGATGAGAACTGGGCACAGTCGCAGGGGGACAACAAGTCACGAATCAAAGAGTTGGGCATTACAGGTAAGCCCACCTCCGTCACCCTGATGGAAGCCAGCAGCAGCCGCCTGATCGCTCTTGCAGGCATGGTGGCCATCCTGTTGATCTACGTAGGATTCGGTGTCTTCTCGCTCTACACCTATGGATTGACATGCCAGATGCCAGCATCAACAGTTGCCGTGAGCACCTTTCTGTACTCCGGTCTCACCCTGTTCGCTCCCTATGTAGCCAACAAGATGTCGGGACTGCTGCAATCTTCACGGCAAGGTGCCTCTGCCCCCCAAGGCAGCCCGGAAACCGCTCCAATCACAGCATCGTTCGAGCGGCCGTTACCAGCTGCGGCAGTCCTCAGCGAGGCCCCAGCAACTGCCACAACCACGCTTCGGCCGATCGTCACCCCGCCCGTGCGGACGGGAGCAGGCAACACACCAGCCCGCCGCCTCGCCGGACCCGCCGCCAGTACAACGCCGCAGAAAGATGCGGGGCCGGAGTATCAGCACGCCTTAACGCTGATCGCCGAATTTGAAGGGTTTGTGGATCATGCCTATCCGGATCCGGCCAGTGGCGGCGAACCATGGACGATTGGCTATGGGTTCACCAGCCTCGATGGGCGGCCGGTGCAACCCGGCGACACCCTCAGCCGTGCCGAAGCGGATGCCCAGCTGTTGAGTGGCGTCAACGCCTGTGCCCGCCACCTGGCTGCGCTGATCCCTTACTGGAGCGCAATGGCCCTGGATCAGCGCTGCGCCCTGATCTCCTTTGCCTGGAATCTCGGTGAGGATTTCTATGGCAGTTCCGGGTTTGACACGATCAGCCGCTGCCTGCAACAGCGGGATTGGAATGGTGTGCCCAATGCCCTGCTTCTCTACTGCGATCCTGGTACAGCTGTGAGTGCTGGCCTGCTGCGTCGGCGACAGGCGGAAGCTGCCCTTTGGCAGCAGGGATTGGCGAGCCAAGCAGCACCGGCAGCCACCAGCCAGACAGCCACGGCGGTTCACGCAAGCCAATTTCCAACAGCAGATAAGGAGAAGAGCATTCATCCAAATCCTCTCAATGTGCCGTGGTTCGACCAGTTATCGATGGATGATGGCCAGGGCTGGCGCGACTGCTTCTCAGCAAGCTCTGCCATGCTCGCCGCCTTCTGGGGCAGGGAACCCAATGAAGACGACTACAACGCTCTACGCCAGAAATATGGAGATTCCACCAGTGCTGAAGCCCAGCTGGGAGCCCTTCGCCACCTTGGCTTGCAAGCCGAATTTCGCACCGATGGCAGCTTAGACAGCCTCAAAGCAGAGATCGATGCGGGTCGCCCGGTGGCGGTCGGTTGGCTGCACCACGGCCCCCCTTCAGCCCCAAGCGGTGGTGGCCACTGGACTGTCGTGATCGGCTACGACGAAACGGGCGTGATCATGAATGATCCCTACGGCAGCTGCGATCTGGTGAATGGTGGCTATCCGGAAAACCACAACGGCGCCCATCAGCATTACTCCTATGCCAACTGGGAACCACGCTGGCGACCTGAGGGAAGCGGGGGTTGGTATCTGGTGGCCCAGCGATGACAGGCTGGTACGGAAGCTCAACACACTCACGCTGCCGTGGGGATTGGAGAGCACGCACCAGGATCGTGAGGGAAGCGCTGTTGCGGTGGTTTGCATATTGCATCCGCAGGCTGTTTGCCCAGGGCTTCTGGCCAAGAAGACGATCCAGAATTATCTGGGAGATCCACAGAGGGCCGCCTTTCTCCTTTTGCGCCATCCATCTTGGCAAAACCTCTACCCCCGCTCAAGGTCTGCAGAGATTTTCATGAAGTCTGTTCATACCAAAAGAAGTTGAGCGATTCATGATCCCATCACAGCTTCGCAGGAAAATCTTCTCCAAAACGGAGTTACTGACTCTTGCCAAGCAGGGGGCACTTGATGTTCCACGGTTTCCCATTCCTTGTTTCCTAATCCCCATGACCACCTCCAACCTCGTTCCCTCCGATTCGAAACCTTACGTTGCCGCCTGGACCAAGCTCATTGCCAAAGCCTGGGTAGATCCCGCCTTTCGCGCCCAATTGGTGGCCAATCCAGCCGGTGTGCTGTTGGCCCATGGCATCAAAAGTGTGGCCGGCCAAGACCTCTCCACGTTCAAAGGTTCGATCGCCATCACCAGCCAAGCCAGCCCCTGGCAGCAAAAGCCTGTGCTTCGCGATGGCGTGTTGACCATTCCCTTCCCGCAGGCCCCACGAAGCTACAGCTGAGGCTGGCTTCATCCAGCTCCTTCTGATCCATTCTCAAGCATCCATTCATTTCTCACGGAGAATTTTGTCGTGGCTTCATCTTCATCACCCAGCTCCTTCAGCCCGTTCATTCCCGCGGGAAGCTACCAAGCCTCCTCGCAAACGTCGAGCATCAGCGTCACCCTGAGTGCCAATTGCAAGAATGAGAACGGGGACTACGTGGCGTCCACACTCACCTATGATCAGAGCAAGCTATCTGGCATCGATGATATTTCCAATCAAAACGGTGTTCTGACATTGGTTTCGGGCACAAATACGCCGATTAATGAGGACAACAATGCCTTCATCCCAGCAGGCAGCTATCAGGCATCATCCTCTCATATCAACATCCAACTTTCTGCCTCGTGCAATGACGAGGCAGGCAACCCGATCAATGCCACCATCGCCTTCACGAGCTTGATGGCGGAACGACTCTCAGACATCACGAACGACAACGGCGCCCTGGAGCTGGTCTCTTCTTCTTCCTCTCACAGCGTGTCGACAAGCTCTGATGACGACGACTCTGATGAGTCAGAAGATGATGAAGATGTGGAAGAGAATGAGGAGGACATCGAGAATGAGCAAGAGGACGCAGACGGCGATGCGGCAGGTGACGCAGCTGGTGACGCAAGCGGTGATGCCGCTGGTGATGCCGCCGGCGACGCGGCCGGTGACGCGGCCGGTGACGCGGCCGTTGATGCGACGGCCACGGCCGGCGCTGACGCCGCTGCGGATTCCGCCGCCGCCGCCGTCTTTCTCTGCGCCTGAGGGAGAACGCCATGACAGCCCCTCATCCGCTGCCTGTCGGCCTCGTGCCTGACAGCAGCGATGGGGAGAGCATCCGAGATCGGTTCGCGCGCTTTGCCGCGCGAACCGCCCGGATCGACCTCTCCAGAATCTGCGACAAAATCATGCATCCCAACCCGATCATCGGCCTGGGTTGGGATCAATCCTTTCTTAAGCGGTTGGAGGTGGAATATCGCATCTTCTTCACCATGCATGCCGCCTTCCCGGAAGTGTGGCTGCCCCCCAGCCGACCGCTCGACCTGTTCTGGCACGAGCACCTTCTCGACACCCGCGCCTACTTCGCCGATTGCGACCAGGTGGCTGGCCACTACCTGCATCACCTGCCCTACTTCGGCATGCGCGATGAGGCCGACATCTCGCTCTGTCTGGCGGCCTTTCAGGCGGAGCGCCAGCTCTATCTCCAGTGCGTGGGGCAAGAGCCTCCGCGGGATCTATGGGCCGTCGATTGCACGGAGGAGAGGATTCGCTCGCTGGTGGCGGGCTGCTTCATCGCGGTGGAGGAACCCGTGCGCCATGGCTGATCTCCTCACCCCCACCAAGCCCGCCAAGGGCTTCCGCGGCTCCACCCATCGCGCCTGTCCGCCGGCGGATACCCGGGCGCGCATCACCCCCCATCTCGCCCGGGCTGGGATCACCCGGGTGGCCGACATCACCGGCCTGGATCGCATCGGCATCCCCGTGACCCTGGCGATTCGGCCCAACGCCCGCACGGTAGTCGGCTCCACCGGCAAGGGCACCACCCTGGATGCGGCCTGGGTGTCTGGTGCGATGGAGGCCATCGAGATGCACCACGCCGAACACGCCGACTTCCCCGTGGAGCAGGCCAGTGTGGAGGCGTTGCGGCGCCAACAGCGGCCCATGCTGGCGGTGGAGCGTCTGCCGCTGGTGCGGCACCAGCGCCTGCTTGACAACGTGCCCATTCCCTGGACCGGCGGCGAGGACGTGGCCTCCGGCCAGCCCATCCAGGTGCCGCTCTCCTGCGTGCATCTGCGGCCCCCCCGCTCCAGCGGCCAACCCAGTGTCTACTCGCCCTTTCAGCGCGGCTCCAACGGCCTGGCCTCCGGCAACCACCGCCTGGAAGCCATCCTGGCCGGAATGTATGAGGTGATCGAACGGGACGCCTACGCCCTCGAACGGGCCCGGCCTGGCTTTTGGACGCGCACAGATCGGGTGGTGGCTCTGCGGAGGCTCGCTCTGCCCGAGGTGAACGCCCTGCTCGACCAGCTCGCCGCGGCGGAGATGCTCGTGATCGTGCGCGACATGACCAGTGATCTGGGCGTGCCCGCCTTCACCGCCCGCCTGTTCGACCTGGCCCAACCGGAAACCGGCACCGCCGTGGGCTACGGCTGCCATCTGGAAACGGAGGTGGCCCTGGTGCGGGCGATCACCGAGGCCGTGCAGAGCCGGGCCGTGGTGCAGGTGGCTGGATCGCGGGACGACACCATCAAGATCGAGCGCTGGACCATGAAGCTGTTCGCCAGCGAGGTGGACAGCGCCTTGGCGATGGAGCGCCAGGCCAGCCATGTGCCGGCCCTGCGCCAGGCGGGCCGTGATTTCAGCGACGATTTCGCCACGCTGCTGGATCGGCTCGCGGCGGCGGGGCTGCCCCAGGTGGGCGTGGTGGACATGCAGGAGCCACCCTTCCCCGTGGCGGTGGTGCGGGTGGTGATCCCTGGCCTGGAGGGCATCCACACCTTCCCCTCCTACACGCCCGGTCCCCGGGCCCGCGCCGCGGCGGGAGGCCAGCCATGACCCACGTCATCTTTCTGGGGCCCAGCCTGCCCCTGGCGGAAGCGCGGGCGTTGCATCCCGAGGCCGTGTTCCTGCCGCCCGCCCGCCAGGGCGACATCGTTTCGGTGTTGCGCCTGCACCAGCCCAGCGCGATCGGCCTCATCGACGGGGTGTTTCTCGACGTGCTCTCCATCTGGCACAAGGAGATTCTCCTGGCCCTCGACGGGGGTGTGGCGATGCTGGGCGCGTCAAGCATGGGGGCGCTGCGGGCGGCGGAGTGCGCTCCCTTCGGCATGGTGGGCCTGGGCCGGATTCACGGCCTGTTCGCCGATGGCGTCCTCGACCGCGACGACGAGGTGGCGGTGGCCCATGCCACGGCGGAATTCCACCACCGCAGCCTGAGCGAGCCCCTGGTGAATCTGCGGCTCAACCTGATGGAGGCGGCGGCAACGGGCGTGCTGGAGCCGTCTTTGGCCAACGCCCTGATCGCCGAGGCCGCCGCCCTCTACTTTCCCGATCGCTCCTGGCAGCGGGTGTTCGCCTCTCCCCTGCTGGACGCGGCGCAGCGGCAGGCCCTGGAGCGCTTCGTGCGCGAGCGCGCTGTGGACCACAAGGCGGTCGACGCCCGGCTGCTGCTCCGCACCATGGCCGCCATGTCCGCCGAGGGGAGATCCCCCGGGCCCGCCGAGCCCGCTACGCCCCCCAACACCTGGATCCTGGAGCGCAGCCACTACCTGGAGGCACTCGTGGAGCGCGACCGCTGGAGCCCACACCAGGGGGAACCGATCAGCCAGGAGGCCATCGCCCGCCATGCCCTGGTCAATGATCCCCGGGCTCCGGAGCTGGTGCGGCAAGGGCTGGTGGAGCTGCTTGCTCTCTACGCCGCCCGCACCCTCGGCGTGGAGGCGGACGCCGCCGATCTCCAGCGCGTGCGGGCCGCGTTCATGGCGGAGCGCCACCTGGGCGATGGGGCCGCGCTGGCCGCGTTCTTCGCCGCCAACGACCTCACCGAGGCCGAAGGCGAGCGGCTCCTGGCGGACCAGGCCACCCTGGAGACCGCCTGCGAGTGGCTGCGCCTCTCCCGCTTCAAGCTGGGCGTGGCTCGCCCCTTGCTCGATGCCTACCGGCGAGGGGGCACCTACCCGGAATGGGCCGATGCCGCGGCCCGGGCCCAGGCGCTGCAGGGCCGCGGGCCGGACGGCCTGCCGGAGCGGATCCCCCTGCCCTCCCTGCCGGCGGCGGAGCAGGTGGCGCGCCACGCTCGAGAAACCGGCTGGCGTGCGCCTTCAGACCTGTTGGCGTGGAGCCAGCGCTATGGCTTTCTGCATTCAGACGCGCTGCTGATGGAGATCGAGCGCTCCCGCCAGGCGCGATTGGTCCAGACCCCAGAAACCTCCCCCCAGGTTGGCCATGACCGTGACAGTTGAGGGGCCAGCCCAGCGGGATCGCCTCGGGCGGGAGGGGTGGACCGACACCCTGGAGCGGGACTGGCAGGAAGCCCTGGCCGATGCGCAGGTGGTGCGCACCATCTGCGTGGGGGGGGGCGGGTTGGTGGTGCTGGCCCACCAGGCCGAGCGCCCCGTTGTGGTGAAGTGCCTGCGACACCGAGAAGGACCTCGGGGGATGCGGCGCGGACAGGCCCGTCGGGAGGCCGCCATGCTGAAGGCGGCCCAGGGCCCCCATGTGGTGAAGCTCCAGGAGGCGGTGGTCTCCGCCTCCCACACCTTCCTGGTGATGGAGCACCTGCCGCACGCGACGCTGCGCTGGCGGTTGGGGCAGCCCTGGGCGGCGGTGGATCTGGTGGCGGCGGGGTTGGGCGTGACGGCCGCCCTCGCCCGCCTGCACACCGCCGAGATCCTGTTCAACGACTTCAAATTGCGCAACCTGGGGATTGGCTGCGGTCCCTCGCGGGGCAGGCCGGACAAGCTGGTGGTGAATCTGCTCGACTTCGGCCATGCCCGCACCGTGGCCGCCAGTCGGGCCCGGTCGCGGGCGGCCGGTTCGGTGGACTACGCCGCCCCGGAGACCCTGCGGCCTGGAGAGATCAGCCCCTCCAGTGACGTGTGGGCCTGGGGACGCTCCTGGCATCTGCTGGCCACAGGCGACTACTTCACCAGGTTTCGCAGCTTCGACGAGCTGACGCGCGACGGCCGCCCTCCCCTGCCGCCTGTGGCCGAGGCGAGCCGCGTGGCCCTCCCCCCCGCCTTGGCTGCCCTGATCGATGCTTGCGTGGCAAGCGACCCGGGGCACCGCCCGGCGGATGGAGCGGAGCTGCACGAGCGACTGCACGCCGTGGCGGCCGCGGAGTGGGGCCCAGCGCTGGAGGAACAGGCAAGATTTGTTTGGCTATCGGCAGCGGAACCCGCGACAACCAACCGCGCGCGGCGAGACCGGCAACGGGACTCCCGGGCCGATCCGCAGCTTCCCGAACCGAATCCGCCACCTGAAGGGAGGTGAGAGCGCCGGGCGTCCGGCTCGGACCTTTCCGTGCACCAGCACCATCAGACCTGCATCGAGCCTCGACGATCCGAGCCCCTCCCTGGCCGAAACGGGTGGGGGGCCTAGGGTCAACGGGTCGGCATCCCTCCCTCAGCCCATGGCACCTTCCGGCCTGGCGGCTCCCCTGGCTTCCCCGCTGGCCAGCATCGGGGTACCCACCGAGATCAAGCGCGACGAGCAACGGGTGGCCCTCACCCCGGATGGGGTGCGCGAGCTGGTGGGCCACGGCATGGAGGTGCGGGTGCAGGCCGGGGCGGGCCACGGCGCCGGCATCGCCGATGACGACTACCGCCTGGCCGGCGCCCGGGTGGTGGACCGCGAGGAGGCCTGGGCCGCCCATCTGGTGGTGAAGGTGAAGGAACCGCAGCCGGAGGAGTTCACCTTCCTGCGCCCCGATCTGGTGCTCTTCACCTACCTGCACCTGGCGGCCTATCCGGAGGTGGGCCGGGCCCTGCTCGACGCAGGCACCACGGCCGTGGCCTACGAAACGGTGCAACTGGAAGACGGCAGCCTGCCGCTGCTGGCGCCGATGAGCGAGATCGCGGGCCGGCTGGCGGCCCAGGTGGGCGCCCATCTGCTGGAGCGGCCCCACGGCGGACGGGGGGTGCTGATCGGCGGCTGCACCGGGGTGCGGCCGGCGCGGGTGGTGGTGCTGGGGGCCGGCAGCGTCGGCTGGAACGCCGCCCGCATCGCCGCCGGCATGGATGCGGAGGTGTTCCTGCTCGACCGCTCTCCGGAGAAGCTGCGCCAGCTCGAGCCGGCGCGCCAGGGCCGGATGGTCACGCTGGTGAGCAGCCAGAGCCTGATCACGCGGCTGGTCCCCGACGCCGACCTGGTCATCGGCGCGGTGCTGTTGCCCGGCGGTCG
Organism: Synechococcaceae cyanobacterium; assembly: GCA_046340895.1. Classification (GTDB taxonomy): domain Bacteria; phylum Cyanobacteriota; class Cyanobacteriia; order PCC-6307; family Cyanobiaceae; genus Cyanobium. Next base: position 15,326 of record JBKDSQ010000076.1, read on the forward strand.
CGCCCCCACGCTGGTGAGCGAAGAGCTGGTGCAACGCATGCAGCCCGGCTCGGTGATCATCGATGTGGCCATCGACCAGGGGGGCTGCATCGCCACCAGCCGCGAGACCACCCACACCGACCCGGTGGTGACCATCCACGGCGTGCAGCACTACGCCGTGGGCAACATGCCCGGCGCCGTGCCGTTCACCTCCACCGAGGCGCTGATGAGCGTGACGCTGCCCTACATCCTGGTGATGGCGGGGCGGGGCCTGATCGAAGCGGTCACCGACCGGCCCGAGCTGCTCTCAGGGCTGAACACCGTGAATGGGGCGGTGTGCCATCCCGGTGTTGCCAAGGCGCTCGGGCTTGCGCCGCGCCACCCGATGGCCTGCCTGCGCTGATCCGTCCCGATCAGCTCCCGGGCGGCGGCGGCGCGGGCGGCTCGGCGTTGGCGCGCCGCCGCCGCTCCAGCAGGACCATCGCCGCGCCGCCGGCGATGGCGGTGCCGGCGGCCAGCCAGGCCCAAGGGGAGGGGGATGCGGCGCGGGTGGAGCGGGTCGAAACACCCGGCCGGAACGAACCAGGGCCGAGCTGAGCCGGGGGCAGGGGCGGCAGCGGCGGCAGGCTGGCGGCCGGGCCGGGAGGCACACCGGGGCGCATTCCAGGGGGCATGGCCGGTCGCATCCCAGGCATCTCCGGTCGCGTCCCGGGCATCTCGGGTCGCGTCCCGGGCATCTCCGGTCGCATGCCTGGAGGCATCTCCGGTCGCATGCCTTGGGGCATTCCCGGAACCATGCCGGGGGGCAGCCCAGGCCGCTGCGCGGGGGTGGATGGCGGCGGGGTCGCGGGGGCAGGAAGCACGGGAATGCGGCCGGCGGCGGCGGGACGCAGGCGGGAGGAGGCCGGCGCGCTGCTCGGTGCCTCCGAAGGGGACGCGGGCGCACCCTGGGGCCCCGCGCCGGGGATCGCCGGATTGAGTGGGCGGAGGCGGGAGGGGGGCGGCGGCCCCTCCGGCTGCCAGATCACAAACGGGGCCTCCTCCCCGCCGCTGCCGGCAGCGCCTGGCTTCGCTGCGACCTTGCCAGGGGGCTGGGGGGCCGCCTTGCCGGCAGCTGGCGGTACCGGGGCGGCTGCAGGGGCAGCCACGGCAGCCGGCGCGAAACCCAGGACGGCGCCCAGGACGGCGAAGGTGGCTCCGCCGAGGGGTCGCAGGGGTGCCGGACAGCCCATGGCGAAGCGCAGGAAGTGCACCCGACGCTACCCGCGATTCGCGCCACTCTCCAGCGCCGCCAGAGGCCGGCCCAGCGCCGTCGGGTTGATTCCCTCCCGCAGCGCCAGCACCACCCCCGCCGCCTCCGCGTACCCGCCCACCTGGATCGTCTCCAGCCCCAGGGCTGCGCCGTCCACCCGCAGCAAACAGTCGTTGCCGACGACAGCGATCAGCGGCACGCCCCGCTCCGCACAGACCAGCACCGCCTCCCCCCCAAGCGCCCCGGCCGGCACCACCACGGCGCCGAGGTCCCGGCCGTGCAACAGGCCCTCGCCCCCTGCGGGCTCGGGCCGCAGATCAGGAGCGCGGCTCAGGCCCACCAACACGCAGGGGAGAAAGGTGTGGCCCAGCTCCTCAGCCGCGGCGCGGGGGTCGAGCGCGGGGTCGAGGGGCAACGGCGCCAGGGCCGGGGCGTGGGCGCAGGGGATGCCGAGGTGGCGCACCAGCAGGTGACTGATCACCGCCTCGGCGCCGGCCAGCGCATCGACGCCGGTGCCGGCGCGGTAGGCGGCCAGGGCCTCGCTGGCGGGATCGTCCGGGAAACGGGCCACCACGGCGATGGCGGTGGCGCCGGCCTGCACCAGGCGCTCGCCAGCGCGCAGCAGCGCATCGGGACGTGCCAGCGACCCCCAGCTCACGCCGCTCGGCCCCTGCCGCAGGCTCACCCCCAGCGGCGCATCGCTCTCCAGCACCGGCCCGATCGACAGGCCCAGGCTGGCGCGGCAGGCATCGGCCACCTGGCGATGGCGGTGGCGCAGCTCCGGCTCGATGCCGACATCGAGCAGCAGGCCCACCCGCCGGCCCGGCACGGGGGCCAGGGCCAGCTCGCCGGCGGCGAAGCGGTTGAGGCTCCAGCCCTCCACGTAGTGCAGGCGCCGGTCGCTCCAATAGAGCGCCGCCGCATTCACCACATTGGGATGGGTGATCAGGCAGCCGCTGGCGGCCGCCAGCAGCCGTGCGGCGGGGAGGCCGTCGCCGGCATAGCCCCCGATGGCGCAGCCCACGCCGGTGGGGATCACCAGCAGGGTGGGCAGGGCAGGGGCCTCATGGGGCACGGGAGGCACGGGCTCGGGCCGAAGGGCAACGCTAGGGGATGGCTCTGGCGCCGAGGACTTGGCCTGAGGGGAGCGCGGCGCAGCAGCACCCCCCGGCCCGCCGGCACCCAGACCGTGGGCTGAGCCCGTCCAGACCCCTCGATTCCCTCGTGCCAACCTGCTGATTGATGGAGCCCTGGGTTTGCCGTCGTGGTCGCCAGCGACAAGCTCTTCTATTGGCTCTTCCAAAACCAGCCCGATCGAATCCTGGCCCTGCTGCCGGATCTGCCGGGCGATGCCTGTGGCTACAGGTTTTCAGCGTCGGTGCTCAAAGAGCACGAATACCGACTGGATGAGCTGTTCTTGCCGCCGCCGGAGCGACCTGAATTGCCGGCGGTGATCCTGGAGGCCCAGATGGCCGCCGACGGTGGCTTCCTGCGGCGGCTGTTTGCCGAGTGCGCCCGGCTGGTGCAGCAGGAGCCCTCGATTCACCAATGGCGGGTGGTGGTGCTGTGTCCCTCCCGCCAGCTGCACTTCGGCAATCCAGCGCCGGTGGCGGAATTCGTGAAGCACAGGGTGCACTGGATCGAGCTGCTGCCCGCCGTCACCAACCCCTCAGGGCCTGCCCTCGTGCAGGCCCTGGCCCTGCTGCTTCAAAACGAGCACGAATTACCAGCCCGGAGCGCCGCCCTCCGCGCCAAGGTGGCCGGTACCAGCAAGGCCGCCGAGATCGATGATGTGATCGCCGCTATCTTGATGGCACGCTTCAGCGGCCGATCAATCCAGGAGCTCTGCGCCATGGGCGGCATCAGCCTCGACGATTTCACCCAGAGCGTGGCCTACCGGGAGATTTTTGGTCGCGGCCGCCAGGAGGGCTGGCAGGAAGGCGAGTTGGATCTTGCCCTGCGGCTTCTTCAAAAACGTTGCGGCCAGCTCGCTCCCGAACAGGAACGCCGCGTTCGTGAACTGCCCCCGCAGCAGCTGGAGGCCCTTGCCGAGGCCGTGCTGGATTTCGAGGGCATGGCCGATCTCAACGTCTGGCTGACGGCCAACGGCTGACGTGGCCGGCACCACGCGCCCCTCCAATGTTCACGAGCACGCGATGGTGGCAAGGCGGAGCGCTGCTCGTCATGTTCCCGATCCCCAGCCAATTCGAGATGGCCTGATCAGCGCTTCGGGCCTGGGATGCCGGCCCTGATCCAGGAGGAGCCGATCCTCGACGATGTCGGCTGGAGCGGGGCCTGCCGCAAAATCTGTGCGCGCGGCGGGCTCAGCCGGGGGGAGGCGTGCCCTTCGCGGGCTGGGGGCGACCCGGTGGCTGAGGTGGGGCACCGGCGCCGGTATTGAGCGGCGGGAAGCGCTGTTGCACGGCGGCGCCAGGGCTGGTTGGGCTGCCCACAGGGCGGTTGCCGGAGGGCTGCGCGGTGGCTGGGCTTGGTTTCAAGGGCGGAGGCGGCACGTAGACCGGCCTGGAGGGGGAGGGCGAGGAGGCACCGCCAGCGGAAATGCCGATCTGCTTGGCGATCGAGGCACCCAGCTGCTGGAACTGTTCCTGGGTGATCAGGCCCTGCTCCAGCAGGGCGGCGCCCAGGGCGAGCCGGCTGCGATGCTCCTGCAGGGCCGTCAGCCGGCCGCAGCCATCAACGGCGCCACCCCCAAACGGGATGGTGAGCAGCACCCCTCCACCGAGCTGGGAAGCGATCGCACTGTTGCTGTTGCTGGCGATGCTCGCATCAACGGCGTTGTTGGGATTGGTGGTGAGGCCCGCCACACTGAAGCTGGGCCTGGCACCGGAGCTGTACCGGCAACGCACGTTGTCTTCCGTTTCGATCTCGATGGTGGGGCCATCGGTATCACGAAAGCTGGGCCACACCTGGATCTGCTGGGCAGAAACGGGCTGGGCCCTCACAATCAGGGCAACCTCGCCAACCAGACAGACCACCGCGAACAGAGCACGGCATGGTGTTAACCGAACCGGGCGGAACGCCATCGCACTGGATCAGGGGGTGGGGGCGGGTGGATAGCGCTTGCAGGAGCGAACTCGCATGGTGAGCTGGCCGAAAGCGCCGGTGGTGTTCAGAGCCTTGGCTTCCCCTTTGGTGATCGACACCGCGCACACCGCCCAGAGCAGATCGGGGTTGAAACGGATGAAAGACTGGCGGGAGCGGTTGTTGCCCACGGTGAGCTGATCAGGACTGGCGGTGAAATTCTCAGGGCCCAGCTCAAAACCCTCCTTGTTGATGCCTACGATCTGGAAGATCGTGTTGGCCCCCTCGTGGTTCACGGTAATGCGAGCCTGGGAACCACGCGGCGGCTTGGTGAACCAAACCGCCGCGGCCAACAAAGAGGGAACGATGAACATCAGAATTCAAGCCGCGTGCGTCGAAGTTTATCTACTAAGAAAATCTGCAAGCAGAGAGATGCCCGAATCCTTACGGGGAGGAAGTTAGTTAGTAATACAAGAAAGCGTTGAGATTACTTCATAGTATCCTGGAAGAAACCCAAGGTCACTGTTGTTTGTTATTTTAACTGTTGCGATTAAGTTCTTGGCGATGGGTGCCGAAGAAGTAAGCTTACGATTAATGTCGCCCCGATCGGCTTCAACAAGTACAGTGCCATTTTCAGCTAATCGCACTACAGCATTATGAGCACTAATGCTCGCAGCCGCAGGCACGATCAGCAAAGGTTGGGTCAGCTGAAAATCAACACCCCCTCCATTTGCCTGGAGACTTACGGTTCCACTGCCTAGGAGTCCATCATCTGCTAACGCAAGCGAAATACCTTCATTTCCTACAACTGAACAGGTGGCAGGAACCGTCGTAGAAGCTTTGATCGTGCCCGACGTGGCAGCGTTGGCGGGCAGTGACAATGCAGAAGCAATCAAGAGGGTACCGCAAGTGAAAGCGGAAAGCAAAGAGCGATGCATGAGGATTGAAGTTTGGAGGACTGATGTTTGATGAGTGGACTTGTCAATCCACTCCCCATCGTGGAGCAGGCCTCAAGAGATTGCAGCAGCCACGAACGCCGGCCTCATGCAATTGCAGGAGAGGAACCAGTCAAACGGTATCCGTTAATACCGTTTGCTGCATTGCGACTGGGCTTTCCTCGCGCCATTCAAGCGGGCAGCCCATGCTTCTGATCCGAAAAATCTCAATTATTCTCTATTCACGGAAAATGCCAAACGAATCGACAGGGCGCTGCGCTGAACTTTATCCCAACAAAGAAAGCCATACCCTTCGTGGGGCTTAATATGAATATCTTGCCGCGTCTCAGCAAGACCAAGCCATATTTTTCTGACGCCATCGGCTGGATGCTTACCAGCAACATCCCCAGCAGGGTTGGCATAGCCTCCGGCCGTCGTCTGCTGCTATTTGCCGTCTATCATCTGATTCCCAGGAAGCGGAATCTCGAATTTATGGTCACTGACATGATCTCGGCTCTCGATGAGCTTCAGGAAAAACAACCAGGTCTTCTGATTGCCACTCCTGACCTGGAACAAGGGGGATGCGGAATCACCCTGCTGAATCAAGCCCATCAAATTCAGAGCAGCTTACGCAGCATTTTGATCGTCGATCCAATTCGAGACAACATAATGTCTGCCTATCAGTCAAGCGCTACCGGCGTGATTGCGGAACAAGAAATTTTTGCGGCAGGCAATCACCAAGACGATCTGATCATGACCCTTGCCCGGGACAAGACCTACCGCTCTCCACTGCTCAAGGCTTCTTGGGCCAATCACAAAGGGCTCTCCGGCAGCTCTGCGGCAAGAAGCCAGCTGCCTTTCAACATCACGGCTCGCGAGCGAGATGTGGCCGAATTGCTGATCCGGGGTTGCACGGAGAGAACGGCATCGGAACATCTCGGCATCGGGTACAACACCGTGCGTTCCCATGCCCAGTCACTGCGTCGCAAACTTGGCGTTTCCAATCGCAATCAGTTGTTGGTCAAACTGCTCAGCTACGATCTGCATGGGCAGATGCCCTGAATCCCTTTCATTTCGCCACCACACTCAGCACGGTGGTGGCTGTGTAAGTGCCCGCCGGCAGGGGTGTATCCATGGTGCTGTAAAACCTCGCCCTCACGGATGCCTGAACGAAGCCAACGTCAAAGCTGCCACTACCGCTGCCGCTGGTGCTTGCCACCACCAGGGGGCTGCCGTTGGCAATCAGGGTGATGTCGGCCCCAACAGAAGCTTCGCTCAGGCCATTGGGAGGATCGACTTGCACCTGGCTGAGCTCCATGAGGCCTGGCACGTTGGCTGTGATTGTTACCGGCTCGGGGATCACAACCGCCATGGAGCTGCCATCGCTGGAGATCTCCTGGGGGGGAACGATCTGGGGGGGTGGCACATCCAGAGAAATGGCCCCCGGCACCACGCCCGAGGCCTTGATCGAGCCAATCTGGCCAGCCAGCACGGCTTCAGGCGACCCAAGAACCAGCAGGGCGAGGGTGGTGGCCGCGATCCAGGGGATGCCTACGTTCATCAACACACCCTAATCGCAAACGGGCAGGCGTCACTCCGTCAGCCCCACCCCTTCAAGCTGCAGACCGCGCAGCGGATCCACCGCCGTGATCGCCCAACGCAACGGTTCTGCACCCGGCCAGCCCACGCCAGCCAGGTGGGCGCGGATGGCGCCCCGCAGGGCGACCGGGTCGGGGAGATCGGCCGGATTGGGGCTGCGCTGGGGCGAAGCGGCGGCGGCGGGGCGGGGCAGCCAGAAGTTGAACGGCACCAGCACGGGCCCACTCATTTCTGATACTGACCGAACTGGGCCTCGTAAAGGGCATCCTCCTGGCCGGCCAGCACGTCGAGGTCGCTGCGGGGACAGGCCACGCACAGCAGCGCGTAGCCCTTCTCGCGCAGCTCCGGATTGACCCCCATCGCATCGGGCTGGTGCACCGTGCCGCTGCGCAGCACGGCGGCGCAGGTGGTGCACACACCGGCGGTGCAGGAGCTGGGCAGCGGCACGCCGGCGGCTTCGGCGGCGGCGAGCACCGTTTGATCGGGGGAACAGGCAAAGGTGTGCACCGCCCCGTCGAGGCTGACCGTGATCTGGAAGGGGGTGGAGCTGTCGGACACCGGGCTGCGGTCGCTGGGGGCATCCTCTCCGATGGGCCGCCCCGGCGGGATGCGGGGGGCGCGGCTCAGTCCAGGGGCGGCCAGTCGAGCGGCTGCCAGTCGCGCGGATGGGGGGCGAGGTATTCCGGCGGCGGCGCGTCGGTCGCTGGTGCCGCCGCGGCGGCGGGTGCCGTGAGCACCAGGTCGAAGCTGATCGAATAGCGGTGGTCGTGGGGGTCGCGGTTCTCCAGCACCGCGTGCTGCAGATGGGCGGGGAACAGCAGCAGCAGGCCGGCGCGGGGGGCGATGTCGATCCAGGGGGCGTTCCAGACGCGCGCCGCCTCGGAGTCGGCCTGCAGCGGACCGTCGTGGCCGACCGCCAGGCCCGGCACCAGCTCGTTGGGCTGGCTGGGGGGGTAAATGCGCAGGCAGCCGCTGCGGCCGCTGCCGTCGCCCGTGAGGTAGTACACGCCGCTGAGGTGGGCGTTGGGATGGTGATGGCGGCCGATGACCTGGCCGCATTCGCTCACCACCGGCCAGCAGCGCTGCAGGTGCAGCGCCAGGCGGGAGCGATCGAAGCCGAGCTGCTCGACGAAGGCGGCGGCATGGCCGAGCAGCACCTGCAGCAGTGGCGCGAAGGCGGGATGGCGCTGCAGCTGCCAGACGCGGTTGAGGTCGCCGGTCCAGGCGCAGCCGTCGCTGGGGTTGCCGCGGGCATCGCCGCGCAGGGCCAGGATCTCCTGCAGCAGCACGGCGGTGTCGAGCGGATCGGGGGCGAGCTGCACCTGGCCCAGGGCGACGGGGAACAGGGGCCGCAGCTGAAGAGCGCCGGGAGCTGGGGGAAGCGACACGCTTGCGCTGGATCTCTGCGATCAGGTTGCATGAACGGAGGCACCTGCGCAGACCCGCCATGCCCCCAAGGCTTCCTGTTCCCACCCGCTCCGCCGGTCGCCGCCTTGCGGCAGTACTCGCCTCCGCCGCGCTGCTTCCGGCCGCCGGAGGCGCCTGGGCACGCTGTCGCTTTCTGATGCCGATCGGCGGCTCGGGCGAGCCGGTGGTGCAGAAGCGCATCAGTGGCGACCGTCTGGTAGGCCGCACCAACTGGAACACCGACTTCGCGGTCACGCAGGGGTTCTCCAGCTACCGCGTCAATCTCCAGTCCGCCTCCACCGCACGCGGGAACTTTCCGGTGGCCGTGTTCCTGCGCTTCACGGACGGCAGCAGCCTGCAGCTGGTTAACAGCACCCTCACGCTCAACCCCAACGAGGAACATCGGTTCGGCCCCTTCCCAGCCGTGTCCGGCAAACGCACCAGCCAGGTGAATGTTCGCGTGGGATCCAGCAAGATGCCCGGGGCCACCGGGTTCAGCTATCGCCTCTCGGTAGAGGGCTGCGAATGATGGGCGAGGCCCCTCAGGCCTCGCCCAACACCCGCACGCGCGCCTGGTTGTCGTACCGGCTGCTGAGCGCCCGCAGCCGGGCTGCCTCCTCATCGGTGCGGGTGCAGGCGAAGCCGTAGCGGGCGCGCACCCGCTCGGAAGCCTCCGCCAGGGCCAGCAGGCCCGACTCCCGCAGCTCCGCCACACTCAGCTCGGTGCCAGGTGGCAGGTGCTGGAGCATCACCGTGGAAGGGGAATACAGGCGGCTGCGCTGGCCATCGGGCCATTCCAGATCGAGCAGAACTTCGGGCATGACCGGGCAACGACCGGTGTCACTGTGGGACTTGGGCCCCGCCGCTGCAGTTGCCGCCGACACCACGGGCGTTCAGAAGCCTGTGAGCGGCTCGCTTCCTTCCCAGAGCCAGGCGCGCTCCGTCCGTCGACGCAACATCAGCGCCGGTGGGCCCGCCGCAAACCGGCCGATCGGCGCGGCAAGCAGGTCGGGGCAAAGCGCCAGCCGCTCCTGCAGCGCGAGCGCCTGCGGCGCCGCCACGGCCAGCAGAAACCCAAAGCTGGGGAAGCAGGTGAGCCAAGCCTCCTCCGCCACATCCGCCGGCCGCGGCAGGGCTTCCAGATCGATCGCCAGCTCCAGCCCCGCCGCCTCGGCGAACATCACCGCAGTCCCGGCGATGCCACCCATGCTCACATCCTTGGCGGCATGGGTGAGGCCGCGGCGGGCCAGATCGGGTAGCAGGGCCAGCTGGGAGCGCAGGCGCTCGGCCGGGGCAACGGTGGCCGCATCCCAGAACGGGGTGCCGCTGCGGAAGGCCCCGCGGGGGTCGGCCAGCAGCCACAGCTCGTCGCCCGGGCGGGCGGCACGGGCGCTCAGGGCCGGCCCCTCCAGCACCCCGAGCACCGCCACCGCCAGGGCGTCGTAGGGGCTGGCCAGGTTGGAGTGGCCCCCCACCATCGGGATGGCGAAGCGATCGCAGGCCTCGCGCAGACCCGCCAGCAGCCCCGCGGCCGGCTGCTCGCCCCGGCTCCAGAGGCTGTTCACCAGCGCCAGCGGCCGCCCGCCCATCGCCGCGATGTCGCTCAGGTTCACCAGCACGCCACTCCAGCCGGCGAACCAGGGGTCGCCAGCCACCAGATCCGGATGCAGCCCCTCGCAGGCCAGCAGCAGGGGGCCAGGCGCAGCGGGCAGCACCGCCGCGTCATCGCCGAGGGCGGCGGCGGCACCCAGGGCCGGGAACGGCTGGTGGTCGAAGGCGCGGGCGGCCGGCTGGATCTGACGCTTGCCCACCAGGCCGCCATGGGCGCGCAGCCGCTCCGCCAGGGCCGCCAGCTCGCTCATGCCGCCCGCAGCCCGGCGGGTCGCGGTTCGCAGCCGGGCGTGTAGTAGCTGAGATCGGCCTCCATGCGGTGGTGGCGGATGCCGCGGATCTCCAGCTCCTCGAGCGAGCGCCAGTGCAACCGCTCGAAGAAGCGCACGTTCTGGATCTGCACCGTGGCCAGAAAACGGCGGCAGCCCCAGCCATGGGCGGTGCTCACCGCCTTCCAGATCAGTCCCTTGCCGATTTGGTTGTGGCGGCGGAAGTCACGCTCCACCCCCAGCCGGCCGCCGTACCAGAGGCCCGGCTCGGTTTCCACGATGCGCACCACCCCCACCACCAGGCCCGGGTGGCTGGGGCCGTGGTGCAGGGCAGCGATCGGATGGCTGATCGCATCAAGCTCGTCGCGGTCAGACGCCTCGAACAGGTGCTGCTCCTGGCAGAAGATGGCGCGCCGCAGCTGCCAGTAGCCCTCCAGAAGAGGCGACCGCTCCCGCAGCAGGTGGAAGGAGAAGCGCTCGGAGCTGGCGGTGGGAGAGAGGCGGAAGTCGTCGGCCTCGATCGCCAGGCCCCACCGTACGGAAGGGGTGAAGCAGGCCGGGGCCGAGCAGGGACTGCGGCCGATGGAGTGGCTGCTTGGATCGATGAAGAACATGGCGGCGATCAGGACGGGCCGGCCTCGGCCTCGAACAGCGACAGGGCGGAACAGGCGCCGCACTTGGCGCAGCCGGCGGCCATGGCCTCGGCCCGCAGGTCGGAGGCGCGCAGGCGCTTGGCCACCGCGGTGTACACCGCCACCATGAAGTCGGTGGAGGGGGCGGGGTGGTGCTGCAGCGGCGTGCCGGCGATCGGCACGAACGGCACCACGAACGGGTACACGCCCAGGGCAATCAACTGTTCGCTGCAGGCGATCAGGGCTTCGGCGCTGTCGCCCAGGCCGGCGAGCAGGTAGGTGGAGACCTGGCCCCGGCCGAACACAGCCACCGCCTGGGCGAAGGCTTCGTAGTAGCGCTCCAGGCCCAGCTCCGATTTGCCGGGCAGGATCCTTCGGCGCACCTCCGGCTCCACCACCTCCAGGTGCATGCCCAGGCTGTCGACGCCTGCCTGCTTCATGCGCGAGTACCAGAGCGGGTCTTCCGGCGGCTCACACTGGGCCTGAATCGGTAGCGCCACGCGCCGCTTCACCGCCCGGGCGGTGTCGGCCATGATCCGCGCCCCGCGGTCGTCGCTGTTGGGCGTGCCCGTGGTGAGCACCAGCTGGCGAACCCCATCGAGGCGCACTGCCGCCTCCGCCACCTCCGCCACCTGCTCGGGCGTTTTACGCACCAGGGTGCGGCCGTCATCGAGCGACTGCTCGATGGCGCAGAACTGGCACGACTGGCTCCGGTCGCGGAAGCGGATGCAGGTCTGCAGCAGGGTGGTGGCCAGCACGTCGCGCCCGTGCAGCAGGGCAATGGCCCGGTAGGGGATGCCCTCGGCGGTGTGCAGGCCGTAAAAGGCAGGCTCGGCCGTGGCCTGCACCGCGGGGGAGATGGCTCCATCTCGGTCGGCCAGGGCGAGGCGATCGGCCGGGCCGCGCTGCAGGCGGTAGGGGGAATCCTGGGCAGCGGCGTTGTACACGGGCACCATCACGGTGGTGCCCTCGATCGTCAGGGCACGGTGGTCGGAGGGGCCGGCGCCGCCACGGCGACCAGGATTGCCGGGGAGAGCGCTCGGCCCCGCGACGTTCTCCACCGCGCCAGCCTCCGCCACGCCGTGCACCTGCAGTTCGGTGACAAGGCGGCCGAGCTCAGACATCGCTCCCCTCCAGCGCAGCCGCGAGCGGGGCCGGGCCCGGAACGACGGGCGCCAGCGGACCCACCTGGGTGGCGGGGCTGGCGTTGAGACGCAGCCCGAGCAGGTCGGGGCGGCTGTAGTGGCCGACGCTATCCATCATGCGTTTGCGTTTGGTAATCAAGGAGCGATCGAGATCAGCGATCGCCAGCCCTTCCCCGTCCGGCAGCGGACCGGCCAGGTAGCGCCCCTCCGGACTGATCACAGCGGTATGGCACCCCCCCTGGAAGGCGGCGTGCAGGGAGGCGTCCGACGTGATTGCCGCGTGGTCGGCAGGCTCGAGCCAGGCGGTGGAGGAAATCACGAAGCAGCCGGCCTCGAGGGCGTGGTGCCGCAGGGTCACGGCGGTCTGCTCGCTGAAGATCGGCCCCACCAGGGAGCCGGGGAACTGGGCGCAGTGGATCTCCTCCCCCTGGCTCATCAGTGCGAAGCGCGCCAGCGGGTTGTAGTGCTCCCAGCAGGCCAGAGCACCCACCCGGCCCAGGGTGGTGGCCACCACCGACAGGCCGGCCCCGTCCCCCTGGCCCCACACCATGCGCTCGTGATACGTGGGCGTGATCTTGCGGCGCCGCAGCACCAATTCGCCGGCGGCATCGATCAGCAGCTGCGTGTTGTAGAGGCTGCCGCCGTCGCGTTCATTCACCCCCAGAAGCACATGCAACCCGTACTGGCGGGCCGCGGCCGCCACCGCATCAATGGCCGGGCCAGGCACGGTGGGGGCCTGCTCGTAGAGAGCCAGATGGGAGCGTCCCATGCGCACCGGCGGCTCCACAAAGGAGAAATAGGGGTAATAGGGGAGAAACGTCTCCGGGAAGACGATCAGCTGCACCCCCTCGCCGGCGGCCTCCGCCATGGCGGCAAGCACCCGCTCGGTGGAGCCCTCCAGGCTGAACAGCACCGGACGGATCTGGGCGGCGGCAACGCGGACGGTGGGCTCCATGGCGGCAAGGGCGAGCGGGAGTCAGAGCGTCCAGGTGTCAAGAATGAAGGCACCCTCCTTCCGGTGCAACAACACCAGATCGAGAACATCGAGGGGATTGATCGGACGGATTCCGGCCATCAGCGCCCCTTCGCCGTGCCCGTAGAGAGCCTGCAGGGCGAAGCGGCAGGCATACACCTTGCCGCCTTGGTCCATGAACTTCTGCAGGCGCGCATTGAAGTTGAGATGGCCATCGAAGGCGGCATCGCCAAGCTTGGGGAAGCCGCGCTGGACCCCGAGGGTCACGCCAGGCCCGTAGAGGAGGATCGAAGTTTCAAAACCTTTGTTGATCAGGCGACTGGCCTGCAACAGGTTCACCAGGCCGATCGAGCCTTCAAAAGCCACCGTGTGGAAGGTGATCAGGGCCTTTTCGCCAGGCTCAGCCTTCACATCCGGGAACACTTTTTCTTCGTAGTCCACCAGGAAATCACCCGGTGCATTGGCAGCACGTGTTACGGCAGGCATCGGCAGGGTTGGCAAGGCGGCGCACGGATCTTTGCCGGGCCAGGCGCGATGGCAATGTCGCCGTTGCAACCAATCGACAAGCGCGACACCCGGCCGGAGAGACACGTGGCCCACCCGCCTGTCACCACGGAATTTCGGTGTACTCCGCTACCGACAATCCCGAGAATGGACGCGATGGTTACAAATAGTTTCTTCCATTGTGCCGACGTGGCTTCTGCACTGCCGCCTCGTGCCTCCCACCCCGACCCATGCCGAGCCGACGCCAGGTCGCCGCGGCGTCATCCTGTGGTGGTGGTCGGCGCCGGCCAGGCGGGGCTGTCGGTGGCCCAGGCCCTGCAACGTCGCGGCGTCCGGCCGCTGCTCCTGGAGAAGCACCGCATCGGCCACGCCTGGGACCAGCAGCGCTGGGACTCCTTTTGCCTGGTCACGCCCAACTGGCAGTGCCGCCTGCCGGATTTCCCCTACCGCGGCCCCGACCCGGAAGGTTTCATGGCCAAGGCCGAGATCGTCGACTACCTGCAGCGCTTTGCCGCGCACGTGGGTGCCGACGTGCGCGAGGGGGTGGCGGTGCAGCGGCTGTGCCAGAACGGGCCCCACTACCGGTTGCTCACCACGGAAGGGGAGATCGAGGCGGAGCAGGTGGTGGTGGCCACCGGTGGCTACCACAGGCCGCGCCGCCATGCCGACGCCGCCCGGTTGCCGGAAACGATCCTGCAGCTCGATGCGCGCGACTACCGCAATCCCCAATCGCTGCCGCCAGGGCCGGTGCTGGTGGTGGGCAGCGGCCAATCGGGTGCCCAGATCGCCGAAGACCTGTTCCTGGCGGGCCGCCGCGTGCACCTGAGCGTGGGCTCAGCCCCCCGCTCACCGCGCCGATACCGCGGCCGTGACGTGGTGGATTGGCTCGAGCGCATGGGGTACTACGCGATGCCGATCCACGAGCACGCAGATCCGCAGCAGGTGCGGGCGAAGACGAACCACACCCTCACAGGTCGGGACGGCGGCCGCGAGATCGACTTGCGCCGCCGCGCCATGGAGGGAATGCACCTGCACGGACGCCTGCTGACGATCCAACCCGAGCGGATCCACTTTGCAGACGATCTGGCAACCAATCTGGATCAGGCCGATGCGGTGTACTGCCGCATCCGCAGCAGTATTGATGCCTGGATCCGCGAGCAGGGTCATGAGGCAGCCCTGGAAGGGCCTTACACCCCCTGCTGGCAGCCGGCACCGGCAGCGGACCCGGGCCTGGATCTGCGCCAGGAGCCCCTGGCGGCAGTCATTTGGTGCACTGGCTACCGCAGCGATTTCCGCTGGATTGATGTGCCGGTATTCGACGGCGGCGGCCAACCCGCCCACGATCGTGGCGTCACCCAGAGCCCTGGCCTGTATTTTCTCGGCCTGCCCTGGCTGCACACCTGGGGCTCCGGCCGCTTCTGCGGCGTCGCCGACGATGCGGAGTACCTGGCGAGCATGATCACTCTGCGCCTACAGCACCGTGATGCCCACCAGGAGCGATTGGAATGCACAGCCCTCCTGGGCTCTTGATCCACCAGTAGCCCAACGTCTGTCACGCCAGCCCCTTGGCAGCTTGCGCACGGGGGAGACAAAAAAAGCCCCCGCAAAGCGGGGGCGGTGACTCGAGAGCAGCGGGGTTGCTCACATCGCCGATGCACCACCAACCACCTCAAGGATCTCCTGGGTGATGGCAGCTTGGCGAGCTTTGTTGTAATCAAGCGTCAGAGATTTCGCCAAGGCCTTGGCGTTATCGCTGGCGTTGTTCATGGCCGTCATCCGGCTGGCCAGTTCGCTGGCAGCCGCTTCCTGCAGGGAGCGGAGCAGCTGGTTGGCGAGATACAGCGGCAGCAAAGCGTTGAGCAGTTGCTCTGGGCTCTGCTCAAACACGAAATCAGACGGCAGGGGTGCCTGCTCGTTCTCGCGCGTACTCACCTCCACACCCAGCTGACCATCCTTAGTGATCAGACGGAAGATCTCATCACCCGGTGCTGCGATGCCCTGTGGATCCAGTGGCAAAAGGGTCTGAACCACAGGCTGAGAACTCACCAGGTTGATGAACTTGGTGTAGATGATCTCAACCCGATCGGTGCTACCGGAGAGGAATTCGGCCAGAACTTCATCAGCGATCTGATTGGCCTCAGCCGCGGTGGGGACCTGCTCCAAGCCTGTGAATGTGGCGCGGGTGGGGTAATTGCGATTGCCAAAGTAGGTGATCGCCTTACGGCCCATCAACACCAGATCCACCGTGTAGCCCTGGCCCGAGAGCTCTTTGAAGCGCTCCTCGGTGCGCTTGATCACGTTGGTGTTATAGCCCCCGCAGAGGCCGCGGTCACCGGTGACCGTCAACAGTGTGATCGTCTTCACCGGGCGCGCGCTCAGCAGCGGTGCGTCAGCGCTCTCGAAACCCATGCGGGTCTGCAGGTTCTGCAGGATCCGCGCCAGCCGGTCGGCGAACGGCCGACTGCGCAAAACCTGCTCCTGGGCACGCCGCACTTTGGCAGCGGCCACCAGACGCATGGCCTCGGTGATCTTGCGGGTGTTCTTGACCGAACTGATGCGGTCGCGGATGTCCTTGAGATTGGCCATGTCGTGATTCCTCAGGCCGCCGCCAGCATGGTGGAGGTGACTTCCTTGATGGCGTCTTTCAGCATCGCTTCGGCCTCGTCGCCCAGCTGCTTCTCGCTCATCACCTTGGCAATGAAGTCCGGCTTGTTGGCCTTGAGGTACTCGCGCAGTTCACGGGCAAACTCGGTGACCTTGTCGACGGGCACATCGTCGATCAGGCCCTTCACACCGGCATACACAATCGCCACCTGCTCAGCCAGATTCAACGGGCTGAACTGGGGCTGCTTGAGCAGCTCACGCAAACGCTTGCCGCGGGAGAGTTGGGCCTGGGTGGCCGCATCGAGATCGGAAGCGAACTGCGAGAAGGCAGCGAGCTCGTCAAACTGGGCCAATTCCAGCTTGAGGGTACCAGCGATTTTTTTGATCGCCTTGGTTTGGGCAGCACCACCCACCCGGCTCACCGAGATGCCCACGTTGATGGCTGGGCGTAGGCCGGAGTTGAACAGGTCGGAGCTGAGGAACACCTGGCCATCGGTGATCGAGATCACATTGGTGGGGATGTAGGCCGACACGTCACCAGCCTGGGTCTCGATGATCGGCAGAGCGGTCATGCTGCCTTTACCCATGGCATCCGAGAGCTTGGCGGCACGTTCGAGCAGGCGGCTGTGGAGATAGAACACATCGCCGGGATAGGCCTCACGACCGGGCGGACGGCGCAGCAGCAGAGACATCTGGCGGTAAGCCTGGGCCTGCTTGGTGAGGTCGTCGTAGACGACAAGGGTGGCCTTGCCCTTGTACATAAACGATTCAGCGATCGAGGCACCCGTGTAAGGCGCCAGGAACTGCAGGGCGGCAGGCTCGGAAGCGCCGGCAGCTACCACCACGGTGTATTCGAGGGCACCCCGCTCGCGGAGCACCTCCACCACGTTCGCGACAGAAGCGGCCTTCTGGCCCACCGCCACATAGACGCAGACCACGTCTTCACCCTTCTGGTTGAGGATCGTGTCGATGGCGATGGCGGTCTTGCCGGTCTGGCGGTCTCCGATGATCAACTCGCGCTGACCTCGGCCGATGGGGATCATGGCGTCGATGGCCGTGATGCCGGTCTGCATGGGCTCATGCACCGACTTGCGCTGAATGATGCCGGGAGCCATCGACTCGATCAGCCGGGTCTCGGTGGTGGCGATTTCCCCCTTGCCGTCGATCGGCTGGCCGAGGGCGTTCACGACCCGACCGAGCATGGCATCGCCCACCGGCACCGAAGCAATGCGACCGGTGGCCCTGACCGTGCTGCCCTCCTGGATGCCGAGGCCCTCGCCCATCAGCACCGCACCCACGTTGTCGTCTTCGAGGTTGAGGGCGATGCCTTCGGTGCCGTCCTCGAATTGCACCAGCTCGCCGGCCATCACCTGCTCCAGGCCGTAGACGCGGGCAATGCCGTCGCCGATCTGCAGCACGGTGCCCACGTTGCTGACCGAAACCGACTTGTCGTAGTCCGCGATCTGCTGCTTGAGGATGGCGCTGATCTCGTCGGGGCGGATGGAAACCATGGCGGAAATTCCCCGGAGGGGAGAGGAGGGGGTACGGAAGTGGTGGGACGGGGAGGGAGGAAGGCTGCGGTCGCGCCGGCGGCCGCCGCCCTGGCGCTCAGGAGGCCCGGGCCAGGGACAGGCCGAGCCGGCGAACCTGGCCAGCGAGGCTTGCGTCGATCACCTTGGAGCCGACGCGCAGCACGAAGCCGCCGATCAGGGCGGGATCCACATGCAGATCGATCTCAACCTGCTCGGTACCCGCGACCTGCTTCACCTTTTCGATGAGGCTGGCCTGCTGTTCGGGGCTGAGGGGAGCTGCCGAGGTGAGCGTGGCCAGAGAGATGCTGTTTTGCTCGCGATAAAGCTCCAGCAACCTCTCGAGGACAGCATCGAGGTAACCGATACGGCCGCGATCTGCCAACAGCTTGAGCAGATTCAAGAAAGCGGGAGAGAGCTGCTCAGAGAACAGAGTGATCAGGGCTGACTTCTTGCTGTCCGTTTCGAGAACGGGGGAAGCCATGGCCGCGCGCAGCTCGGGGGATTGCTTCCAGAGAGAGAGAAGCTGGCGGGCCTGTTCAACCACCTGGGAGGTGTCACCGTTGGCATCGCTGACCTGGAGGAAGGCCTCAGCGTATGGGGTGGTGATGGAATTGAGCAGCGGCATCAGGCGTTCCCCAGCGATTGAATGGACTGATCGATC
Organism: Synechococcaceae cyanobacterium; assembly: GCA_046340895.1. GTDB lineage: Bacteria > Cyanobacteriota > Cyanobacteriia > PCC-6307 > Cyanobiaceae > Cyanobium. The sequence goes on from JBKDSQ010000076.1 coordinate 33,471, forward strand.
AGGCGAGCCTGAGCACTGTCGTCGAGGCGACCGGGCAGAGTGGTCAGGGCCTTCTCGATGGCCAGGCGAGCCGCCTCTCGACGCAGTTGGTCGCGGACGCGAGAGGCTTCGGAATCAAGATCAGCGGCGGAATCCTGCTTGATCCTGGCCATTTCCTGGACGGTGCGGCGCTCACTTTCCAGGCGTATTGCCTCGGCGCGGCTGGCGCCATCGGCACGGATGCGCTCGGCCTTGGACTGGGCATCGGTGAGCTCCTTCTGGGCGGTCGCCAGGGCAACCCCAGCGGAAGCAAGACGTTGCTCGGCGTCTTTGAGCTCGGCCAGGATCGCCGCACGACGGCGCTCAAGAATCCCGCCAAGAAAACCGCGGAGGAAATACACCAGCCCAGCGATCACAATCGCCAGATTGATGATGTTGGTTTCAAAGATATTGGTGTTCAGGCCAAAGCCTGAACCGTGCGAGGCCAGCAGGGGAAGGAAAGGAATCATTGGGCAGCCAGCAGACGGTCGACGATCTGGTCGGCGAGCCGGTTGGCGTCGCCCTTGAGCTGATCCATTGCGGCGCTGCGCTGGGCATCGATCTCGCGACGGGCCTGCTCGCGGCTGGCGATCGATTCAGCCTGAGCCAGAGCCAGAGCCTCACGGAAGAGGCGGTCAGACTCTTGCTCTGCCTCCGTGACCACCTTCTGGGCCTGCTGACGAGCATCCTTGAGCTGATCACGCAGATCAGCCTCGAGGCGCTCGGCCTGGGCAAGCTGCTGCTTGGCCTGGGCGCGGCTGGTGTTGATGTAACCCTCGCGATCTTCCACCGCCTTGCCGACGGGACGGAAGAACAGGGCATTGAGGATGAATGTGAGGATCACCACCTGCAGCGCCATCAGCGGCAGGGTGGCGTCGAGGTCGAACAGACCTCCCTCGGGCGCGCCGGCTTCGGCGAGCAGTAGCCAGCTGGTCATGGGGCTGGAGGCGGGGCGGAAGGCAGAAAGGGGTGCGCTGGGCGCGGATGGGAGAGATCCCGGCGAGGAGGGTTGGGAAGGCCCGGTGACCGGAGCGCTCCCTGCCCCTCCTCACCCAGGAGGAGCTCAGCCGGCGAAGGGGTTGGCGAACAGCAGCACCAGAGCAACCACCAGGCCGTAGATGGTGAGGGCCTCCATGAAGGCCAGCGAAAGCAGCAGGGTGCCGCGGATCTTGCCTTCGGCTTCGGGCTGACGGGCGATGCCCTCGACAGCGCCGCCGGCAGCGGTGCCCTGGCCGATGCCAGGACCGATGGCGCCGAGACCGACGGCGAGACCAGCGGCGACGACGGACGCGGCGGAAGTGATCGAATCCATGGGGGGAAGGGGAGTGATGCGCCGGTGAAGCGCTGAACGAACCGGGACGTGATGCCTGCGCCTGGGACACCTCGGCTGAGGTGGGCCCGGAACATGCCGGACCTGCGCGCAGAAAGTTTGCCAGAGCGAGGTCCCGGGACCCGCCGGCAGGGATCAGAGAATCAGTGGTGCTCCTCGTGCACCGCTTCGCCGATGTAGTAGGCGGCGAGGGTTGCGAAGATCAACGCTTGAATGGCACTGGTGAACAGACCGAGGAACATCGCAGGCAGAGGAACGATCAGCGGCACCAGGAAAGCAAGCACTGCAACGACAAGTTCATCCGCAAGGATGTTTCCGAACAGACGGAAAGAAAGCGAGAGAGGCTTGGTAAAATCTTCGACGATCTTGAAGGGAAGCATGATCGGCGTAGGTTCCACGTAGTACTCAAAGTACCGGAAGCCCTTTCGGCTCAGGCCAGCATAGAAATACGCCAAGGAAACCAGCAGCGCCAAAGCGATCGTGGTGTTGATGTCAGCAGTCGGAGCACCGAGTTCTCCACTTGGGAGATGGATCAGCTTCCATGGGATGAGAGCACCACCCCAGTTGCTCACGAAGATGAATAGGAAGAGGGTGCCGATGAAGGGCAACCAGTCGCGGTAGGCCTTCTCGCCAATCTGCTCACGGGCGAGATCGCGGATGTAATCCCACAGGAACTCGAGCAAGTTCTGCACGCCACTGGGATCGCGCTGCATGCGGCGTGTGCCGACCACCACCACGACCAGAAGCGCTGCGATCACGACCCAAGAGCTCAGGAAAACCTGGCCGTGGATGCGCAGGTTGCCGAGCTGCCAGTAGAGGTGTTGGCCAACCTCCAACTCAGCGAGGGGTAGGGCGAGAGGCATCGGGAGCATCAGAGGACGGTCCTGGAAGGATCGGGGTCAGCCGTCGAAGACGGCTTGCAGGATCAGGGCGGGCTTGTAAAGCAGAAACCCGAACAGGGCGGGAAGCATCTGCAGCTGGGGAATCCTGGCGGCCGCCAGCACCAGGGTGATCGGCACGAGCAACTGCACCTTGCCGACCGATTTACTGTCCACGCCAAGGCGGGAAACGCTGCGGGCCAGTAGAACCAGATAGAGGAGCCCAGCCAGGGAACCCACCAGCAGGCTGGCGGCAGTGGCGGGATCCCAAACCAGAGCCGTGATGGGCACAGCGATGGCAGAGGCCCAGGCCGTGGCCAGAAGGATCCTGCGCTGCAAGCGCCGGTACTCCTCCATTCCGTTGTCTCCGCTGGTTGCGCGTTGGCCGTGGGTATCGGCCAGGTGCTCAGCAGGAAGGTTCGGATCGGACTGGACCGGGGCCAGGGTGGCTTCCAGCTCAGGGCCGTAGGAAACAGAGGAGGCCGCGGCCGCGGATTCTGGATCCGATCCGGCTGCGGTCGGCGCAGGGACTGCGTCGTCCGAAGCGGTGGTCAGGGCGGCCGGCAAGAGACGAAATTTCGTCTGGGCGCGTGGAGATTATCACGCGGCCTTCACGGGTAGAAGCGCGCGGGTGGCGATCAAGCGCCGCGCCCGCGCGGCCCGTTCGGCCGCAGACATCGTCAGGGGAAGGCTGCTGAGCGCCGTTCCTGCGGGGGCCGCTTCCAGGGCCTGCAACAACGCCAGGTCGCCGGCCTCGATTGTCAGCGGCAGCAGGTCGGGCCCGAGCAGGGAGGACGACGGCCAGCCCCACAGGCAGCGGTTGCGCTCCCCACCGGCTGCCAGCAACACGGCGTCGTCGCTCCAGTCGGCCGGCGTCAGCGGGCCACGGCTGAGGAAAAATTCAAAGTGGCTGATGTCGGGATCGAGGGCTTCCACCAGCTCCCACTGCCGACGCGGCGGCAGCGTCATCGCCCGCTCCAGAAGCTCTCCCTGCAGCAGCCGGCCCGGATCCCAAACCTCGGGGTTGGAAAAGCCAGCGAACTCCAGACCGCCAGCTTCCACCAGATCCAGCAAACGCGCCAGGTCATAGCTCGTTTCCTGCGGATGCAGGTACATGTCGGCGAAGTTGGCATCCGCGGCGGTATCCAGCGCCCAGCGGGCCTCATGGTGGCGGCGCAGGCGATTGTCCTCCGGCAGCGCACGGAACAGCTCCCGGCCGAGCCGCAGGCCCTCGCCGCCGCTGCCGACCCCCATCAGCGCCAGGGCCCTCTGGGTGCGATGGATCTCCCAGCGGCCGCCGTCTGCGTACAGGAACAGGTGCAGCAGCCCTCCCGGCCGCAGCAGCGCCGCCAGGGCCCGCAGTCCCTCCAGCGGCTGGTGGAGGTGATGCAGAACCCCCACGGAATTGATGGCATCAAATGGCCCCTCGCCAGCCAGATCGAGCAGGCTGCGCTGCTCGATCCGCAGCTCGGCAGCCACGGCATCGGCTCCGGAGCGCCGGGTGCGCTCACGCGCCACCGCCAGGGCACCGGCGCTGATGTCCACCGCCAGCACCCGGGAGCCGGGGTTGAGGTGGCACAGATAGTCGGTGCTGACGCCGGTGCCGCAGCCTGCATCGAGGATTCGCCAGGAACGCGGCCCTCCGCCAGGGGGCCGCGGCGGCAGGGCGCCGTGCACGGCAGCCACGACACTGTCGATACACCAGCGCCAGTTGTATCCCGGGGGTGGGCCGTCCTGCAGGGGATCCCCGGGGTAGGGGAAACGGTCGTAGAAGGCGCTCACCTTCGGCGTGGCGGCGTCGCTGGCGGCGGCGGAATCGGAGCCGGGATCGGGGCTTGGGGGGAGCATCGGGCGGCGGCGGCGGTGGGGGAAGCAGGTCCGGGGGAGCATCCCACGCCCTGCAGGAGCGAGGCACGGGCCGCCCCCGTAGGGCTGCAAACATTTGTTCATGACACCCCGGCGGGCCCAGGGGGCAGCCGTAACGTGCCGAAGCCCGGCTCGCTCCCGATCCATGACCGTGACCGCCAGCAGCGGCAGCACCAGGGTCAGTCCGCAGCTGTACGACACCCTGCCGCTCTCCAGCGTCCGTCAGGCGGAGCAGCAAGACCGGTTCCCCGATGGCGGGGAACTCGACAGCCTGATCACGTTCTTCCAAAGCGGCCAGGCCCGGATCGAGGCCGCCCGAAGGATCAGCAACAATGCGGAAGCGATCGTGGCGCGTGCCGCCAACCGCATCTTCTCGGGTGGCACCCCCCTCTCCTATCTCGACGCACCCTTGGCCGTTCCGGCGGGCGGAGGCGACGGCAGCCCCCTAGCCAGCGACCAGGCGGCCTTCCAGCGCTCGGTTCAGACCTTCACCGGTGCCGGCGCCCCCAAACGCGGCAACCTTTTCACGCGCCTTCTCGAAGGGGCTGGTGGCGATGCCGATGTGCGCGTGATCCTTCCCAGTGGATTCAGCCCGATCTCGGTGGGCCGCTACGGCACCGAGCGGATGAAGAAATCGCTGCGCGACCTGGCGTGGTTCCTGCGCTATGTGGGCTACGCCCTGGTTGCCGGTGACCCGAGCATCCTCGCGGTCAACACCCGCGGCCTGCGCGATGTGCTTGAGAAAGCCTGCTCCCTGGCCGCCACCAATGTGGCTCTGCAGGAGATGCGCGCCGCCTCCGCCGAGCTCCTGAAAGATCAGCCCGAAGCCCGCCAGCTGGTGATCGACTGCTTCAACGTGCTACTGCGCGAGCTTGAGGTCCCCACGCCCTCCACCCGCCAGCGCCTGGGCAGCCCGGTGAACCAGGGCCTGCAGCTGCCGGCGATCTACGCGCTGGCTGCTGAAGGGCGCCAGCGATTTGTGATGAAGCCAGGCCTTTCCGCCCGTGAAAAGGCCGAAGTTGTGCGTGCCGCCTACCGCCAGGTGTTCGAGCGCGACATTGTCAAAGGATATTCACAGCTTGTTTGCCCGGTGGAAGCCACCCAGTTCCGCCAAGGCCAGATCTCAGCCCGGGAATTCGTTCGTGCCCTTGGCCGCAGCAAGGAATACCGCCGCCAGTTCTACAGCCGCTTCTCCAACAGCCGGGTGGTGGAACTGGCCTTCCGACACTTCCTTGGCCGCGGCATCAGCTCGATTGAGGAATTCCGCCGCTACTTCTCGATCGTCAGTGAGCAGGGTCTACCGGGCCTGGTGGATTCGATCGTCAACGGTATGGAATATGCCCGCGTCTTCGGCGAGGAAACAATCCCCTACCTGCGCGATCTTGGCGAAGAAGCCCAGGAGAGCGCCGGCTGGGGCTCAAACCGGAAGTTATTCCGCTTCAGTGCACCCTTTGAAGGCGCTCCCCAGTACATCACCCTTTACGCCTCCTATCGCCAGCCCTTCGCTGATCAGCATCCATACGGCGGCGGCAACGACCCGCTGGCCCTCACCTACGGCGCGATCTTCCCCTCCGGCACGGCTTCGGTAACCACCCGCCCGGCGCCCTTCAGCTACGACAGCCGGCGGATCCTGGTGAGCAACGGGCTGCGGCAGCCCGGTCAGATGGACAGCGCCCAGTTCCGCAAGGCTACCCCCCGCCGGGTTGGCCCTCGGGTTCTGCGGCTCCAGCAGATCGCCACCGGCGGCAACTCCGTCCCCCGCCGTGGTGGCCAGCCGAGCGTGCGCGGCAGCGAAGCCGCCACCCAGGCGGTGATCCGTGGCGTGTACGTGCAGATCCTCGGCAACATCGGCTACGCCGGTGAACGTTGCACAGTCGATGAGATCAAGCTCGAAAACGGCGACATCAGCCTGAGGGAATTCGTGCGCCAGGTGGCCCGTTCCGATGCATTCCGCCGCCGTTACTGGAGCGGGCTCTACATCTGTAAGGCGATCGAGGTGATGCACCGCCGCATCCTCGGCCGTCCCACCTTTGGCCGCTGGGAGATCGACACCTACTTCGACACCGCTGCACGCAAGGGCTTCTATGGGGTTGTCGACCGGATGATCGACAGCCGCGAGTACAACGAGAGCTTCGGGGAAGACACGGTTCCCTTCGAGCGATTCGTTACCCCCACCGACCGCAACGCCCGCTTCGTGCCGGCTCTGCGTCGCCGCTTTGACGCCAACGCGGTGGCCGATCTGAGCCCCGCCCTCCGTCCGGATGTCAAACCGCCGCAGACGCTGCGAACCCCCGGCAGCCTCACGCCTCGCAACCTGCCGGCCCGCACCCGCGTGGTCCGCGGAACCTGGAGCGCCAAGGTCGCCGGCGGCGACAAGCCAGTGGCCCCTGCGAGTGCAGCCTCTGCGCCGGCGAGCCTGCGCCAGCCGCCTGCTCCCACTCGCACCTGGGTTCCGGCGGTCCGGAGCACCCCATTCGTCACGCCATCTTCGCCGGCGAACTCCCCAGCAGCTGCCCCCTTCCCCAGCATCCGTGTGCCCCAGCCCCGCGCTGGTGCTGCCGCCGCCGGTGGTTGGCGTGCAGCGGTCGGTAGTGGCACCCCTGGCGCTTCCCCCGTGGCCCCTGATGCCGCCATGCAGAAGGCCCTTCGTCCCGGGCGGCCTCAGGGCTTTGGCCGCCGGGCCAGCCTCGGCAGGCCTGTGCGCCTGCAACGCTCCCCAAGCGAAGGCCAGTTGCGGGAGGTGGTCGAAGCGAGCTACCGGCAACTGCTCAACCGGGTGCCCCTGGCCGCCGAACGGCTTCAAGACGCCGAATCACAGCTCCGCGACGGCCAGATTTCGGTGTCGGAATTTGTGGCCCAGATCGCTGGCAGCGACCTGTTCCAGGAGCGCCTCAACCGCATGGCACCGCTCCGGGCCGCTTCCGCCGCCTATCTCGCCCTGCTTGGCCGTGCCGCCCAACCCGGTGAGGTCAGTCGCTACCTCGGCACCCGTGGAGGTGCCGGGCAGCAGGCCGCACTCGAGCAGCTGCTCAACAGCCTCGAATACGCCGAAGCCTTCGGACAGGACACGGTTCCCTACCTCCGCGGCCTCGGCACGGCCGACGGCATCCCCTTGGCCACGGTCAACCGCACTGCGGCCCTCTACGCAGGCAACGCGGGCCTGACCCCGTCTCCCCGCGAGGCGATCTGAGGTCACCCAGCAGCCCCTTAGTGAAACTGAATCGGGCGATTCCATACCCCTTGGATTGCATCCAAGGGGTTTTTGTACTGGTCAACAGGCCGGCCTTGCCATCAAACGCAACAGCCACTTCAGCGCGTCAATGGACATGTGTCCGTTGCGGAGCTGGCGCCCAAAGGTGAACATTTGCTGCGTCGCGTCACTATCAACAATTCACGGCAAACCCCTTGCCAGCACTGGGTTCTGACGCCACCGGCAGCCGTGAAGAACTGTTACCGCTCCCCGGGACGGTGCGGGGCGCTGGCGCAGAATGAATCGGCGATCGGCACCGCCGATACCCACCCCCTCACCCACCGGATACCGGTCTCCGGAAACGGCGACCGCTTGTTTCGAGGCAGAACTGCATGAGCATCGTCTCCAACTCGATCATCAACGCGGACGCCGAAGCCCGCTATCTCAGCCCTGGCGAACTCGACCAGATCAAGTCGTTTGTTGCCGGCGGCCAGCGCCGCCTGCGCATCGCCCAGGTCCTGGCCGAAAGCCGCGAGCGCATCGTCAAGCAGGCTGGAGGCGCCCTCTTCCAGAAGCGCCCCGACGTCATCTCCCCTGGCGGCAACGCCTATGGCGAAGAGATGACCGCCAGCTGCCTGCGCGACATGGATTATTACCTGCGCCTGGTCACCTACGGCGTTGTGGCTGGTGATGTCACTCCGATCGAAGAGATCGGCATCATTGGCGCCCGTGAGATGTACCGCGCCCTGGGCACCCCCCTGGAAGCGATGGCAGAAGCCGTGCGCGAGATGAAGGCGGTTGCCACCAGCATCCTCACCGGCTCCGATGCCGAGGAAGCAGGCTTCTACTTCGATTACGTCGTCGGCGCCCTCTCCTGAGGCCCTGCTCCCCACCTTCCTCGCACCCGAATCTCAGGATCCATGCAAGACGCCATCACCAACGTCATCAACCAGGCCGACGTCCAAGGCCTCTACCTCGACGGTTCGGCCATGGGCCGCCTCGAGCAGTACTTCGCCAGCGGTGAGCTGCGCGTCCGTGCCGCCGCCACGATCAGTGCCAACGCTTCGGCAATTATCAAAGATGCCGTGGCCAAGTCGCTGCTCTACTCGGATATCACCCGTCCGGGCGGCAACATGTACACCACCCGTCGCTACGCCGCTTGCATCCGCGACCTCGACTACTACCTCCGCTACGCCACCTACGCCATGCTGGCGGGTGACACATCAATTCTCGATGAGCGGGTCCTGAATGGCCTCAAGGAAACCTACAACTCCTTGGGGGTGCCGATCGGTGCCACGGTGCAGTCGATTCAGGCAATGAAGGAAGCCACCGCTGCCCTGGTGGGTCCCGATGCAGGCAAGGAGATGGCTGTTTATTTCGACTACATCTGCTCCGGCTTGGGTAACTGATTCCCGCCCGATTCCATCGTCCGAGAATCTTCCCATGCGTCTCTTCAAGATCACAGCCTGCATCCCTTGTCCGGAAAAAGTCCGTACCCAACGGGAGCTTCAGAACACCTACTTCACCAAGTGGGTTCCCTACGAGAGCTGGTTCGCTGAGCAACAGCGGATCATGAAGCAGGGCGGCAAGATCCTCAAGGTGGAGCTCGTCACTGGCCGTCGCCAGCAAAGCTGCGGCAACTGACTCTTTTTCTTCTAATCCCCCCACGTCGCCCGGCCTCACGCCGGGCTTTTTGGTTGGCGAATTCTTTGCGGGCGTTCTGTGGGCACCGCTGAAGGCAGGCGCGGGGGCATGCGGGGGCAACCGGCAGGCACGAGCTTCTCGCTCGGCGCGGCCGGCATTTTTTTTGGCTTCGCGGGGTCGACAAACCCCGACCGGCCACGGCTCAATGGACCAACTGAGCAACGCAGCGGCGCCTTGTCTCCCCTCCGATCGAGCTCCCGTTCCGCCAAGGCTGGCGCGGCCAGCGGATCGGCGATTCCGCAGGGCGCTCTGCTGCCCCTTCCCTGGGCGCTCTGGCCGGCCGAAGCGCGCCTGCTGGTGGGCCTCACCGCCCTCTGGAGTCTGATCGGCCTGCTGGTGCTCACCTCCGCCAGCTGGTGGGTAGCCGAACGCGAGATGGGCGATGCGGCGTACTACCTCAAGCGCCAGGCGATCTGGATGCTGGCCAGCTGGGGCCTGTTCTGGCTGGCGATCCGCTCCACCATGCGCCGCTGGCTGCACATCGCAGGGCCGGCCCTGCTGATCGGCGCAGTGCTGGTGGCCGCCACCCTGGTGGTCGGCAGCACGGTGAACGGAGCCAGCCGCTGGCTGGTGCTTGGCCCGATCCAGATCCAGCCCACCGAGTTGGTCAAACCGTTCGTGGTGCTGCAGGGGGCCGTGCTCTTCTCCCACTGGAAACGGATTGGGGCAGACCAGAAGTTGCTGTGGCTGGGGGTCTTCGCGGGACTGATCCTGCTGATTCTCAAGCAGCCCAACTTGAGCACAGCAGCACTTACCGGTCTGCTGCTCTGGCTGATGGCCCTGGCAGGCGGATTGCCTCTCCCCTTGCTGCTGGGGGCCGCGGGGGCAGGAGGACTGCTGGGTATTGCCAGCATCATGATCAACGAATACCAGCGCATCCGCGTCACGTCCTTCCTCGACCCCTGGAAGGACGCCCAGGGCGACGGTTACCAGCTGGTTCAGAGCCTGCTGGCGATCGGCTCCGGTGGGGCCCTGGGGGAAGGCTTTGGCCTGTCGACCCAAAAGCTGCAGTACCTACCGATCCAAAGCACCGACTTCATTTTCGCTGTGTTCGCGGAGGAATTCGGCTACGTGGGATCGTTGATGCTGCTGCTGTTCCTGATGGTGTTCGGGTTTATCGGCCTGCGCGTGGCGATGGCCTGCCGCAGCAACCAGCACAAACTGGTGGCGATCGGCGCCACCGCGCTGCTGGTGGGCCAGTCGATCCTCAACATTGCCGTCGCCAGCGGTTCGATGCCCACCACCGGCCTGCCTTTGCCGATGATCAGCTATGGCGGCAACTCCCTGCTGGGCAGCCTGTTCGCCGCCGGCCTTCTGGTGCGCTGCTCGCTGGAATCGACGGGGCTGGAAACCGGCCGTTCCCGCCGTCGTCGCGTCAGCGCGGCCCCGATAGGCTGACCCTCCGGCCGATGCCGATGCGCCGATGACCAGCCTCGCGCTGCCGCTCGCCGAGTGGGCCCGCAGCAGCGAACAAATCCTGCAGAGCTCCCTGGCGCACCCGGGGCCGCTCACCGTGGCTTTCGTCTTCGGCGGCGGCCTACTCACCAGCCTGGGGCCCTGCTCCCTCTCGCTTCTGCCCGTCACCCTCGCCTACCTGGCCGGCTTCAGCAACGCCGAGCCCCTCGCTGGAGCCAGCTCCGAGAGCCGATCGGCCGCTCAAGCTCCGCTGCCCTGGCAGCGCAGCCTGGCCTTCACGGTGGGCATCGTTCTCTCCCTGGTGCTGCTCGGGCTGGCCAGCGGCTGGATGGGGCGGCTTTACGGCAGCGTGCCCGGCGTGGTTCCCCTGCTGGTGGCGCTGGTGGCGTGCCTGATGGGTCTGCAGCTGCTCGGTCTGCTGCGCATCCCGCTGCCCGCCGGTCCGGATCCTGAGCGCTGGCGCCGGTTCGTTCCAGCTCCCCTGGCGCCCCTGGCTGCCGGCCTGGCCTTCGGGCTGGCTGCCACCCCGTGCACCACGCCCGTGCTGGCTGTCCTGCTGGCCTGGATGGCCCAGAACGGCCGCCCGCTGGTGGGCATGCTGCTGCTCACCGCCTTTGGCGCCGGCCAGGTGCTGCCCCTGCTGCTCGCCGGCACCGCCGCGGCCAGCCTGCCCACGCTGCTGCAACTGCGCCGGCTCGGCCAGTGGGTGCCACCCCTAAGTGGGGTGGTGCTGCTCACCAGCGGCGCCCTCACCCTGCTGGCCCACCTGCCATGAGCTCCCCCGCCGGCGCCCCGCCGCTGCGGCCGCTGCAGCGCCTCTTCGCCTGGATTTCCGACCTGCGGCTGGCGATCCTCTTGCTGCTACTGATCGCCGTCGCCAGCGGCATCGGCACCGCCATCCCACAGAAGGAAACCGGCGCCTTCTACCACGAGCGTTACGACGGCGCCCCCTGGCTCGGCCTCTTGCACGGCGACGGCCTGCTGGCACTCCAGCTCGATCACGTGTATTCGAGCAGCTGGTTCCTGGCCCTGCTCGCCTGGCTGGGGCTTTCGCTGCTGCTCTGCAGCTGGCGGCGCCAATGGCCGGCTCTGCAGGCCTCCCTGCGCTGGATCGACTACCGCTCGGCGCGCCAGCTCAGCAAGCTCAGCGTCGCCGAAACCCGCCAGGTGGAGGACGCCGAGGCCGCCCTGTCGGCTCTGGGGGAACGGCTGCGCCAGGGCGGCTGGCAAGTGAAGCCGCAGCCGGGCCGGTTGGCGGCGCGACGCGGCCTGGCCGGGCGTATCGGGCCGTTGCTTGTGCACGCCGGCCTAGTGGTGCTGATGGTGGGGGCGGCTTGGGGCTCGCTGGCAGGCCAGCGCCTGGAGCAGTTCCTCGCTCCGGGCCGGGAGCTTGAGCTGCTGGACTCCCGCGGCCGCTCCCAGCTGACCCTGGTGCTGGATCGCTTTGCGATTCAGAGGGATCCAGCCGGCCGGCCCGAGCAGTTCACCTCCACCCTCACGCTGCGCTCCCCCGACCCCGAGGGGAACAGCAGCATCAGCAACGCCGAGATCAGCGTTAACCACCCCCTGCGCACCCGCGGCATCACCCTTTACCAGGCCGACTGGGCCCTGGCGGCGATCGATGTTCAACTGGGCCGCAGCCCTGTGCTCCAGCTGCCACTCCAGTCGTTCCCGCAACTCGGAGAGCAGGTGTGGGGCCTGGTGCTGCCCACCCGGCCCGATGGCAGCGAACCGGTGCTCCTCAGCCTCAGCAGCGAGGAGGGCCCGGTGGAGGTGTTCGGCGCCGACGGCACCTCCTTGGGGAGGATCGTGCCTGGCGGAGAGGCGCTGGAGGTGAATGGGCTGCCGGTGCGCGTGGCCGGAGTGTTGCCGGCGAGCGGCATCCTGCTGAAGCGGGATCCGGGCGTGCCCCTCGTGTACACCGGCTTCGCGATCGCCCTGCTGGGCGGTGGCCTGAGCCTGGTTGCCACTCGCCAGCTCTGGGCGGTGGCCGAGGCCGGGTCCGGGCGACTGCATGTGGCCGGCCTCTGCAATCGCAACCTCACCTCCTTCGCGGCAGAGCTGCCGGCACTGCTTCAGCAGGGCTGACGGCAGCCGTGGCTCACCCGCACCACGGTGTGCACGTTGCCGCGGCGGTTGAAGTCGGCCTCCAGCTGCATCCATACCGGCTCGCAGGCGGCCACGAAGTCGTCGAGGATGCGGTTGGCCACCTCCTCGTGGGCAATGGTTTGCTCGCGGTAGCTGTTGATGTAGAGCTTGAGGGCCTTGAGCTCCATCACCCGCGGACCAGGTTGGTAGAGCAGACGCAGCACCGCGAAGTCGGGATAGCCGGAGAACGGACAGAGGCAGGTGAACTCGGGCAGCTCGATCGCGATCTCGTAGGCCCGCCCCGGCCGTGGATTCTCAAAACAAAGCAACTCGGCCTCGGCGATCGCCCGCTCGCCCACATGGGGAGTGCGGCTGCGTTCCGGAGCGCTGGTCATGGCGGCGCGCGCGTACAAGAGGGGACAACCCCGACCGTACAGGCCCGTTCGGGCCGACCAGGCCGAGCCGGAGGCAGGCGCCTCGGTGCGGCCGAGGCATCCGTCGTAACAACGGCAACCACACGCAGGGCCAGGCTCGGGCCTAATGGTCGCCTCTCCCACCGGGGGACATCCGAGTGAGAGACTTGCCCAACGCCTGCACGCCAGCTTCCCAGCTTCCATGAAAAAAATCGAGGCCATCATTCGCCCGTTCAAGCTCGAGGACGTCAAGATCGCCCTGGTGAACGCCGGCATCGTCGGCATGACCGTGAGCGAAGTGCGCGGATTCGGTCGTCAGAAGGGGCAGGTAGAGCGCTACCGCGGTTCGGAATTCACCGTGGAGTTCCTGCAGAAGCTCAAACTGGAGATCGTCGTCGATGACGACCGCGTCGACACCGTCGTCAACGCCATCCAGGAGGCGGCCCGCACTGGCGAGATCGGCGACGGCAAGATCTTCATCAGTGAGATCAACGCCGTGATCCGCATCCGCACCGGCGACCGCGACTCCAGCGCAATCTGAGGGCCTCAGGCTCCGGCCAGCGTGGCGGCCACCAAGGCAGCGAGGCTCTCCCGCGTGGGAGCCTCGCCCTCGCCCCCCAGCCACAGCAGATATTCATGGTTGCCGGCCGGGCCGGTGATCGGTGAGGCCACCAGCCCGCTGGCGGGCCAGGCCAGCGCCGCCGCCGCCGCCAACACCGCCTCGATCGCGTCGCGGTGGGCAGCCGCATCGCGCACGACACCGCCCTTGCCCACACGGGCGCGCCCCACTTCGAACTGCGGCTTCACCAGCAGCACCGCCTCCACGCTCCCGCCGTCGGCCACCGGTGCCAGCAGGCCCCGCAACGCCGGCAGCACCTGCGTGAGCGAAATGAACGACAGATCGGCCACCGCCAAGTCGGGCCAGACATCGCCCGCTCCGTAGAGCTGCTCCGGCTGCAGATGGCGCACGTTGGTGCGCTCCCGCAGAACCAGCCTCGGGTCGGTGCGCAGACTCCAGGCTGTCTGGCCGTAGCCCACGTCGATGCCGTACACCCTGGCCGCGCCGTGCTGCAGCAGGCAGTCGCTGAACCCGCCGGTGGAGATGCCCGCATCCAGGCAGATCCGATCCGTCACGCGGATCGGCAGCGCCTCCAGGGCAGCCACCAGCTTCTCACCGCCGCGGGAGACAAAGCGCGGCGGCCGCTCCACCGCCAGCGGCAGATCGGGGGCAACCTCCTGACCGGGCTTGTCGAGCACCGTGGTGCCGCTGCGCACCCGGCCGGAGCGGATCAGCTGCTGCGCCTGCTGGCGGCTGGCGGCCAGCGAGCGGGCGACCAGTTCGAGATCGAGGCGCTGCTTGCGGGCCATGGCTTGGGGCGGTTGCGTCATGCAACCACAACTCAATGCGGAATAAATCCGGAACGCTCCGACCGATGCCGGGCAGACCACCAGAGAATGGCGAGCCGTTGCGACGGCCAACCATGCCGCCCCCCGGCACCGACGCCCCGCCCAGCCGCTCCTCCCTGCCCTCGGAGGCCTCCACAAACGTGCTCGAGCTGCTGCGTCCAGGAAGCTTTGTGCGGCTGCGCAACCAGCCCGACGACCTGCCGCCGTTCCAGCTGATCCTCTGCCGCGGTGGCCGCTGCTGGGTGCGCCAGCAGGCCTGGGGCGCCGCCGTGCAGTGGGAGGTGGCCCACCGCCAGCTCACCGCCGCCGCCTGAAGCGCGGAAGCGTCACTGGATAGGTTGGGGGGCGACGCCGCACGCCGCCGCCCTTGATCGAGCGCTACACCCTGCCGGAGATGGGCCGCCTCTGGAGCGAGGAGGCCAAGTTCCAGAGCTGGCTCGATGTGGAGATCGCCGCCTGCGAGGCCAACGCGGAGCTGGGTCGTGTCCCCGCAGAAGCGATGGCCGAGATCCGCGAGCGGGCCCGCTTTGAGGTGAACCGGATCCTCGAGATCGAGGCCGAGGTCCGCCATGACGTGATCGCCTTCCTCACCAACGTCAATGAACACGTTGGCGACGCTGGCCGCTTCATCCACGTCGGTATGACCAGTTCCGATGTGCTCGACACCGGCCTGGCCCTGCAGATGCGGGCGTCGGTGCAGGAGCTGAGGCGCGAACTCGACGCGCTGGCGGACGCGCTGCGCAGCCTGGCGCGGCAGCACAAGGAGACGGTGATGATCGGCCGTTCCCATGCCATCCACGGCGAACCGATTACCTTCGGCTTCAAGGTGGCCGGCTGGTTGGCGGAGTGCGAACGCAACCGGGAGCGGCTGGAGCGGTTGGAGAGCGTCGTCAGCGTCGGCCAGATCAGTGGCGCGATGGGCACCTACGCCAACACCGATCCGGAGGTGGAGGCGATGGCCTGCCGCCGCCTCGGCCTGGTGCCCGACACCGCCAGCACCCAGGTCATCTCCCGCGATCGGCACGCGGAGTACGTGCAGACCCTGGCCCTGGTGGGAGCGTCGCTGGAGCGATTCGCCACCGAGATCCGCAACCTGCAGCGCACCGACGTGCTGGAGGTGGAAGAGAACTTCGCCAAGGGCCAGAAGGGCAGCTCGGCCATGCCCCACAAGCGCAACCCGATCCGCAGCGAGCGCATCTCCGGGCTGGCGCGGGTGCTGCGCGGCTACACCGTGGCGGCCCTGGAGAACGTGGCCCTCTGGCATGAGCGCGACATCAGCCACAGCTCGGTGGAGCGGATGATGCTGCCCGACTGCTCGGTCACACTGCACTTCATGCTGCGCGAGATGACCGAGGTGGTGAAGGGTCTGGGGGTCTACCCGGAGAACATGGCCCGCAACCTGAACGTCTACGGCGGCGTCGTCTTCAGTCAGCGGGTGCTGCTGGCCCTGGTGGAGAGCGGCATGAGCCGCGAGGAGGCTTACCGGGTGGTGCAGCGCCATGCCCACAGCGCCTGGAACAGCAGCGGCGGCGACTTCCGCGCCAACCTGGAGGCTGACCCCGAGGTTGGTGGCCGGTTGTCACCGCAGCAGCTGGAGGCCTGTTTCGCCACCGACCTGCACCAGGCCAACCTCCCCGTGATCTGGCAGAGGCTCGGCATCTGATTCACCCTGCCCTGCTGCCACCGCCGGCCCCGGCCGCCCTCTGGCTTCCCCAGGCCGATGCGCTGTACGCGGTGACCAGCACCGCGGGCCTGCTGCTGATCGTCTGGCTGGTGCTACGGCCCCGCTGAGGCAATGCAGAGCACGGCCTCGCTGGGGGTGATCGGGGCGGGGGTGGCCGGCTGCGCCCTGGCCGCATCGCTGCGGCGGCAGGGATGGCCGGGCTGGATCGGGCTCTGGGAGGCGGGCCGGGGGCCGGGCGGGCGGGCCTCTAGCCGCCGCTCGCGCCACGATCAAGGACTGTGCCTCGACCATGGCGCGCCCCTGTTCAACCTCAGCGCCGGGCCCGCGCCGGCCCTGCTGGCACCACTGCGCTCCGGCGGCTGGATCGAGCCCTGGACGGGCAGAAGCGCCGACCTCGATGGGACCGGCCAGCTGCGCCAGCCGAGCCTGGACCCAAGGCTGCAGGGGGAGCTGTGGCACGGCTGCGGCGGCATGGACCGCATTGCCCAGGGGTTGCTGGCGCTGGCGGAGTCCTGCGGGCCGGTGGAGCGCCACTGGGGCCATCGGGTGCGGCGGCTGGAGCGGCGGCCAGGCGGCGGCTGGCGACTGGTCAACGACGACGGCGAGGAGCTGGCGGAGGTGGACTGGCTGGTGCTGAGCGGCAGCCTGCTGGCCCACCCGCGGGCCTGCGAGCTTCTGGGTTGGTCGGAGGTGCCCCTGCAGGCGGTGGCGGCCAGATCGGAGGATCCGCAGCTGCAGCAGGCTGTGGCGGCGATCGGCGCGATCGGCTGGGAGGCGCGCAGCAACTTGCTGCTGATGGTTCCGGCGACCCTTGCGGAGCCCTGGCGGGCGCTGCCGTTCCAGCTGTTGGCCTGCAACGCCGAGGCTCAGGGGCGCTGGGGCCTGCGCAGACTGTCGGTGCAGCCGCTGCCGGACGGGCGCTGCGCGCTGGTGGCCCACTCCAGCGCCGCCTTCGCGGCGCGCCACCGCAACGTGTTCGGCAGCGGCTCGGCGATTGCCCTGGCCCGCGGGGTACCCGATGCGGCCGCCGAGGCGGCGGTGCTCGACGCCTTGGGGGAGGCGCTGCGGGAGGTGGTGGCGCCGTGGATCCCTGCGGAGCAGGCGGCAGAGGCCCTGGCGGCTGGGGAACGCCGGCTGATGCGCTGGAGCGCGGCTTTTCCCGTGGCTCCTGGACTCGATCCCTCACTCCGCCTCTGCCCCGCCAGTCGGCTCGGCTTCTGCGGCGACTACGTGGCGGGGCCGGGCTTCGGGCGGCTGGAAGGGGCATTGCGCAGCGCCGAAGCGCTGGCAGCGGAGCTGCGGGCGCACAGCGTCGGCTGATCAGCAAAAACCCCCGATCCGCTCGCGGATCGGGGGTTGCTGTCGATGGGCGGAACAACCGCCTTGGCGGTGGACGTCAGCCGAGGCCGATCTGGGAAAGGATGCCTTGACCGGTGAGCAGCTCGGTGGCGAGGCCGATCACAAAGCCGAGCATGGCCAGGCGGCCATTCCAGGTTTCAGCGAACGCGACGAAGCCGAAGCGGGATTCAGGAGCAGCCATGGGTGTTTGTTGCGGCATGCTGAGAATCGTAACAGGAGGTAACGGCGCTGGGGCGCCGGCCGCGGTCGGAATGCCGAACCCTTCGAAGACGGCGCCCCCCAACACCAGCCGAACGCGGATCCAGCAGCGTTGCTTACGAACCATTCCGCTTTGCGACGGATCCCGCATCTGGACGCATCCGCGACCTCTGGATCCGGTTGGCGGGGCTACGACAGAGAAGGGCTCTTCCGGCCCCCTCCCCCACCATGTTCCCTACTCCTCCGCCCTCCGGCCGTCACCCCCACGCCCCCCACGGCCCGCCCCGCGAGCCGAACCTTTTGGTGCGCGAGGCGGTGCACTACTTCAGCCACCACTACGGGGAGCCCATCCAAATGGCGCGCCTCGCCTCCCGGCTGGGGGTGAGCGAAAGCTGCCTGGCCCTCTGCTTCGACCGCTGCCACGGCCGCACCCCCTGGCAGGCGCTGCAACAGATTCGGCTCAACCGGCTTTACGACGCGATCGCGCGCCAGCCCGGTGATCCGCTGGAGCGGCTGGTGAGCCTCTGCGGCCTGCTGCCGGTCACCGAGGCCAACCGGGCCTTCCAGCAGGCCTTCGGCATCGATCTGGGCTCCTTCCGCCGCACCAGCCACCGCGCCGCCGAAGACCGGCGCTTCCGCCGCAGCCACCCCGAGGCCGCCGATCTGGTGGTCAGGCCGTGAACGGTGGGGCCAGGGCAACGTCATCGGCGGCGGTGGCGTCGCCGGCCACAGGGGCCGGCAGCAGATCCTCGATCTCGCACACCGGGAAGCGGTTGATCGCCCGCAGCGCCCGGCGCGCCTGGGTGCGCAGTCGCTCGCTGATCGCCTCGGCATAGGGCACCTGGGCCAGCAGGTCGACCGTGCGTCGCAGCACCCGCACCACATCCCCCTCATCGAGGGACGTGTTGGCGATCACTTCGCCCCAGCTGGCACCGCTTGCCCAGGCGTGCACCAGGCCGGTGAGCTCCGGCTCCCACCACACCGGCACCACCACCTGGGCCCGCTCCTGCTGGCGCAGAAGCTCGCGCCGCAGGCCGCGCAGATCGTGCAGGGCCTCCTCCACGGGAGCGGGGGGCGGCCAGGCGCACCACAGATCGGGGCGGTTCACCTCGGTGGAGACAGCCTCCAGCACCGCAGCCAGGTCCGCCGGCTCGAGCTCATCGAGGTGGCCGCTCATCAGCGCCAGCCCCAACCAGAGCTCGTTGTCGCCGCGCAGGGCGGCCACGGTGCGGCCCACCTCGGTGGGCTCCAGGCCATCGGGGCCGGCCAGGGCGCCGAAGAAGCGCAGGATCTCGATCAGCTGCAGGAAGGTGTCCCAGTGGCGGTTGGCGCGGAAATGGAGCAGCCGCTGCCGCTCCTCGATCTCGGCCTGAAGCTCCTCGCAGCGACGCCGCTGCTTGCGCAGCTGGCGGCGATCACCCAGCCCATGGGCGGGGTGGCGCTCCAGCTCCTCCTCCAGATGGCGCACCAGGCCCGCCTGGGCCAGCACCTCCCCCTGCAGGTCGTAGCGGGGGGTGTGCATGTCGTGGCGGCGGGCCAGGGAGGCCACCGCCAGGGCCAGCCCATCGCTGCCGCCATCGCCATGGCGCAGCTCACCGGCATGGTGGAGTTCCGGCACCTCGATCTGAGGCACCTGCAGGCAGCTGAGCTCGGCATGCAGAGCCACCACCGCGCTGCAGGGCACGAGGATCCAGAGGTTGGCCTCCGTGAGGCAGAGCAGCAACGGGAACTGGCCCGGGCCCTTCACCTTCGCCACGATCACCGCCGGCGTGACGCGCCCCTTCAGCTGCGGTGCCTTGAGGCTCACCAGAGAGCCCTCGCTGGCGAACTGCAGCGCCAGGGTGAGCTCGTGGGCCAGGGTCTCCTCAGCCTGCTGCTGAAGGATGCGCAGCAGGCGCCGCTCTTCGCGCAGCCGGCCGCGCTGCTTCTCGTAGTCGTCGACGTCCTCCCACGGCACCTCGCCACCCCCCGTTTCCAGCTGGGCCAGCTGGGCTCGGAGCGCCGCGATGCGGGCCTCGTCATCGGCCAGGTCGAGGGTGGCGAGGTAGCGGCCGAAGCTGCGTTCCACCAGCTCGCGCGCCTTGGCGAGGCTGTAGCGCTGCAGCAGGTTGAGCACCATGCCGTAACTGGGCGTGAACTGGCTCACCAGCGGATCGGCCGGCGCCAGGGCCAGCTGGCCAGCCTCCCGCACCCCCTCAAAGCGGCTCTGCACCGTGACCACGTAGCCCTGGGAATCCAGTCCGCGCCGCCCGGCTCGGCCCGCCATCTGCAGAAACTCGCTGCCCATCAGCGGCCGGTGCCCCCGCTCGGTGCGCTTGGAGAGAGCCGAGATCACGGTGGTGCGCGCCGGCATGTTGATGCCGGCGGCCAGGGTTTCCGTGGCGAACACCACCTTGATCAGGCCCTGCTGGAACAGGGCCTCCACCAGCTCCTTCCAGGCGGGCAGAACGCCGGCATGGTGGGAGGCGATGCCGCGGAGCAGCGCCTCGGCGTGGCCGCCATCGCGCACCGCTTCCGGCGTGGCCGCCACGAACGCATCGAGCCGCTCGCGGATGCGTGCCTGCTCCTCGGGGTTGACCAGGCACGCGTTGCCCAGCTCGCGCACGCCCCGGTCGCAGCCGCGGCGGCTGAAGATGAAGTAAATCGCCGGCAGCATGTCGCGCTCGGCCAGCTGGGCGATCACGAAGGGAAGCGGCGCCGGCTCGGGCTGGGGGGGGCGCGGCGTTTTCGGCCCCTTGCGGCGGTTGCCCTTCGGAGCCCGCCACACCTTGGCGTTGGGGTGCAGGGCCGTGCCCTCGTCGTTGAGCAGCGGATGCAGCCCCTTGGCGCTGCAGAAGCTGAAGGCCAGCGGCACCGGCCGAAAATCGCTGTGCACCAGCCGTGTGGGGCCATGCACGCGCTCGATCCAGTCGGTGAGCTGGCCGGCGTTGGCCACCGTGGCCGAGAGCGCCACCAACTGGATCGTGGAGGGGCAGTGGATGATCGACTCCTCCCAGACGGTGCCGCGCTGGCTGTCGTTCATGTAGTGGCACTCATCGAGCACCACCGCTTCCACATCAGCCAACGGGTCGTCGTTGGGATGGTCGATCTCCGCATACAGCATGTTGCGGAAGATCTCGGTGGTCATCACCACCACCCGAGCCTCGCGGTTGAGGCTCAAATCTCCGGTCAGCAGGCCCACATTCGCAGCGCCGAACTGATGGCGGAAATCACGCAGCTTCTGGTTGGAGAGGGCCTTCAGCGGCGTGGTGTAAAAAACCTTGCGGCCGTGCGCCAGGGCACGGTGGATGGCGTATTCGCCCACCAGGGTTTTGCCGCTGCCGGTGGGGGCGCTCACCACCACCGAGTGGCCCTGGTTGAGGGCATCGATCGCCTCGTGCTGGAAGCGATCGAGGCGGAAGGGGAACAGCTCCTCGAGGGGCGGCACCGCGGGGTTGGCGGAGGCGTGGGTCGCGGCGGCGGTGGACGCGGCGCCACTGGGGCTGGAGCTCATGGACCGATCCTAGGCGGGGCCTGAATCACGGCAGACGCCCCGCCAACAATGGGAGCGGATCTGCTCACAGGTGCTCGGTGCCCCTCTCCTCCACACCCCCTGCCGCGGCGGCACCGATGAGAGGCGGGGACGGCCGTGGCGGCGATGGGGGCAGAGTTCGAGGCCTCCGGGGCGAGCCAGTCCCGGCTGCGCCTGCTGCAACGCCAGCTGGAGGCACAGGGGCTGCTGCTGACCCCAGAGGCGAAAGGGAGAGAGGCTCCACCCGACCTGCTGGCCTTCGCCGTGATGGGGGTGGCGGCATGGGTCCCCACGGAGGCAATTGTCCATGGCTCATACCTGGCGGTGGACCCGGGATGCGGAGACGGGGATAGGGGGTGTGGTGGGGGCTCTGGCGGCTGAGGCGAATCCCCGCTCAGCCGTCCCGCTCACCCAGCCGGCTCAGAGCTGCAGATCGGACAGGCCCGGATGTTCGTCCGGCCGGCGGCCGAGGGGCCAGAAGAAGAGCCGCTCCTGTTCGCTGATGGGCAGGTTGTTGATGCTGGCGATGCGCCGCTGCATCAAGCCATTGGCGGCAAATTCCCAGTTTTCGTTGCCATAGGCGCGAAACCAACTACCGGAATCGTCATGAAACTCATAGGCGAAGCGCACCGCGATCCGGTTGCCATCGCAGGCCCACAGCTCCTTGATCAGGCGATATTCCAGCTCCTGGCTCCACTTGCGCCGCAAAAAAGCACGGATGGCTTCCCGCCCCTGCACAAATTCAGCACGGTTGCGCCAGATGCTTTCAGGCGTGTACGCCAGGGCAACGCGTTCGGGATCGCGGCTGTTCCAGGCATCTTCCGCCATGCGCACCTTCTGGGTGGCGCTCTCCGGGGTGAAGGGGGGCAAGGGCGGGCGAGGCTGCTCTGTGTCAGTCACGGACGGAGAGGGGGTTGTGCAGGGGTGGGGATCCAGCCAACCAAGGTGGACCTGAGACAAGGAATTTAGCGAGCAAGCGATCGAAGCAACAAGCAGCGATGGCTACAGAATCATGTCAAGATCGCCGCGGGAAATCTCACCCTGACCGCCTCTGGCAGCCATCGGCCTGACTCCGCTCGAATGGCCGCTGTTTTTCTCCTCCAACCCGAGAATTGCGTCAGTGTTGCCGGCCGCGGTCGATCCGCGTGGGGACGAATGCACCACGGCAGCGGTCCGCCGGTTCACACTGGTCACCTCCCTCCAGCGCAGCCCCTGCCGCCCCCGCCCCCCAGCCCCTGGCGCAGCCGACTGCGCGAAGCCCTGGCCGCCCTGCCGGCCGAGCGGCGGCGGCGGCTGCGCTGCTTCGCCAGCCCTGCCGCGGAGGGCAGCGCGCCGCTCGTTCCCCAGGACGGCGACCCGCCACTGCTGGATCTGGCAAGCAACGACTACCTGGGGCTGAGCCGCCACCCGGCCGTGTGTGCCGCAGCCGCGGCCGAGCTGGCCAGCGGCGGCCTGGGGGCCGGAGCCTCGCGGCTGGTGAGCGGCACCAGGCCGGTCCACCTGGCCCTGGAGGAGGCCCTGGCGGCCTGGCTGGGCCGGGAGCGGGTCCTGTTGTTCCCCAGCGGCTTTCAGGCGAACCTCGCCGCGGTGACCGCTCTGGCCGACCGTCACAGCGTCGTGCTGGCCGATCGGCTGATCCATCACTCCCTGTTGGCGGGGGTGCGCGCCAGCGGTGCGCGCCTGCGGCGGTTCGCCCACAACGACCTGGCCGACCTCGAACGTCAGCTGACCGCGGCCAGCGCCATCCAGCCGGCAGCCCGGTTGCTGGTTCTGGTGGAGAGCCTTTACAGCATGGAGGGCACCAGCCCGGATCTGGCGGGCCTGGCCGCCCTCTGCGCCGACCACAACGCGGCCCTGCTGGTGGACGAGGCCCACGCCCTGGGCGTCCTGGGGCCAGAGGGCCGCGGTCTGGCCCACGGGCTGGGGGAGGTGGCGCTGGTGAGCGGCACCCTGGGCAAGGCCTTCGGCAGCGGCGGCGCCTTCCTCGCGGCCGACGAACCGGTGGGGGAATGGTTGCTGCAGAGCAGTGGCGCCTTCCGGTACACCACCGCCCTGGCGCCGCCGCTGGCCGCAGGCGCCCTGGCGGCGCTGACGCAGCTGCGGCAGGAACCGGAGGCCGGTGCGGCGCTCTGCCGACGGGCCGCCCGCTGGCGCGACGCCCTCGTGGCAGCGGACTGGCCCCGCCCCCCCGGCAACGGGCCGATCCTGCCCCTGCTGGTCGGCGACGACGGCCTTGCTCTGGCGTTGCAGCAGCGGCTGGAGGCTGCGGGGCTGCTGACCGTGGCGATCCGCCCTCCCACCGTGCCGGAGGGCACGGCCCGGTTGCGTCTGGTGCTGCGGCGGGACCTACCCGCGGGCACCCTGGAGCGTCTGGTTCCGGCCCTGGGTCCGGGCGGTTGATCCCTGGGCCGCGCCTCCCCTACCGGAGCCACCCTGTAGCCCCCCTTGCCCCCGCCATCGATGCCCCCGCCCCCCCTGCAGCTGATCGCCATGCACGGCTGGGGCGGCAACGCCGCCAACTGGACGCCCTGGCGCCTGGCGTGGGCGGAGCGTCCATGGAGGTGGCACTTCGGCGAGCGCGGCTACGGCGGCGGCAGCACCCGCACCCCCAGCTGGGGGCCCGATGGCCGGCGCGTGGTGCTGGCCCACTCCCTCGGCCCCCATCTGCTGCCCCGTGAGGTGCTTGCCGCGGCCGAAGCGGTGGTGCTGCTGGCCAGCTTCGGGCGGTTTGTGCCCCCGGGGCGCGGTGGCCGGCGGCTGCAGGTGGCGCTGGACGGGATGGCGGCCGCCCTGGCCGACGCGCCCGACGAATCCACCGCCTCTGCGCGTGCCCAAGCGATGCTGCGCGCCTTCCTGGCCCGGGCGGCCGCGCCTGACCCGGTGGCACTGCTGCCGAGCGGGCCCGCGGACCAGCCGGTGGGCCCGCTTGGCCGGCTGCGGCTGCGGCAGGACCTGGCGCGGCTGGTCGGCAGCACCGGGCTACCCACGGGCTGGCCGCTGGGGGTGCCGGTGCTGCTGGTGGAAGCAGGGGCGGACGGCATCGTCGATCCCGAGGCCCAGGCCCTGCTGCGGCTGAGCCTGCCCCAGGCGGAGCGCCTCGTCTTCCCGGAGGCCGGCCACGCCCTGCTGCGGGCCGATCTGATCCCGGCGGTGCTCGAATGGCTGCTGCGGACCCTCTCCGTCTGAGGCCCAGCCCGGCGCCCGGCCGATGCCCTCTCCTCCCGCCAGTCCCGCCACCAGCACGCCCGATGGGCGCACCGGCTTCGCCGAGCGGGTCTGCGACCAGTTCGGCCGCCACGCCGCCGACTACGAAGGCGAAGCCCGGCTGCAGCAGGCAATCGCCTGGCGCCTGGCCCGGCTCTGCCGCGACCTGCCCCTGCGCGCGGGCCCCTGCGCCGACCTCGGGGCCGGCAGCGGCCTGCTCAGCCGCGCCCTCACCGGCCGCACCAGGGCCCTGGCGGCGCGCAGCCCGCTGCAGCTCGATCTCTGCCCGGAATTGCTGGCCCGCAATCCCCTGCCGCACCGACGGACCTGGGATCTCAACAGAGGCCTGCCCGTCGAACTGCGGGGCGCGGCGCTGTTGGCCTCCAGCTTCTGCCTGCAGTGGTTGGAGCACCCGGAATCGGCGCTGCGCCACTGGTGCCGACACCTGAGCCCGGGCGGCTGGCTGGTGCTGGCGCTGCCCACCGCCGGCAGCTTTCCCCAGTGGCGGCAGGCGGCCCAGGCGGCGGCCGTTCCCTGCTCGGCCCTGCCGCTGCCCGGGGCGGAGGGCCTGGTGCGGGCTGCCCGGGAGGAGGGGCTGGCCCTGCAGCACGGGCAGGTGCGGCGCTTCAGCCGGCCCGGGGCCGATGCCCTGGAAAGCCTGCGGGCCTTGCGCCGGCTCGGGGCTGCCGCAAGCCCGAGCCGGCCACTGTCAGCCGGTGAACTGCGGCGGCTGCTGCGCCCCTGGCCGGGCGCGGCAGGCCTCAGCTGGGAGGTGTTGCTGCTGGTGGGCCAACAAACGGAGAACCCAACATGCGCCTTGTGATCTGCGGCACCGACACCGATGTCGGCACGACGGTGGTCTCAGCCCTGCGGGTGCAGGGACTGGGGGCCCCCTACGGGAAGCCCGTCCCGAGCGGCCTGGAGGGGGGCGGCGACAGCGGCCGCGTGCGCGCCCTGCTGCAGCTGAGCGAGGAGCGGCTGCTGCCGGAGGCCTACCGGCTGCAGGCCCCTGTCTCGCCGCACTGGGCCGCCGAGCGGATGGGCCTGACAATCGATCCGGAGCGGCTGGCCCTCCCCGATGCCCAGCGCTGCCCCGGCCCACTGGTGGTGGAGACCGCCGGCGGTCTGCTGGTGCCGCTGCGGCGCGACTGGCTGCAGATCGAGCAGCTCGAGCGCTGGGGTCTGCCGGTGCTGCTGGTGGCCCGCAGCGGCCTGGGCACGCTCAACCACACCCTGCTGTCGCTGGAGGCCCTGCGCCGCCGCGGCCTCGAGGTGCTCGGCCTGGTGCTCAATGGCCCGCTCCACCCCGACAATCCCCGCACCCTTGAAGCGTTGGGGGACGTGCCGGTGCTCGCCGAACTGCCGCCGCTCGATCCGCTCGATGCTGCCGCGTTGCAGCGCCAGTGGCTGGCCAGCTGCCTGCCCCGTACCCTGGCGGTATGAACACCCGCCACTGGATCGTCACCGCCGCCGTCGCCGCGCTGTGCAGCGGCATCCTGGTGCTGTTCACCGACGTGGAAGTGGAGCTGGTGCGCTGGGTGAACTGCGGCCCGCTGGCCAGCGAGGCCGAGCGCAACAACCGCGATCTCTGCCGCTGATCAGCGTGGCCGGTGCGCCGCCAGGGGGCAATGGCCCGTGAGCTGGGCGGCATGGCGCTTGGCCAAGCCAAGGGGCCAGCCCTGGCGGAGCTGATCGTGCACCTGCTCAATTTGCAGCTGGCTCCAGCCCTCGCTCTCGAGGCAAGCCCGGATCATCTGCCACTGCCCCTCAGCAAACACTTCTAGATGTCCGCTGGCCCTGTGGGGCAGGGAGCGGGAGAGCTCCTGGGGGGAGAGAAACCGCCGCGAAAGTTTGCGGGGGACGCTAGGAACCATCGGAGGAGTCCGGTGGGACGGGCGAGGGCCGGTGGGCTGCGGTGCTGGGAGAGAGGAGGCCTGGCGGAGGCCGGTGGCGGGAGGGGAAGAGGGGCAGCGGCGTGGGAGACCGGCGGAACGGGCCCAGCCCATCGACTGCTCCCCCATCATGACAGCTTCGCCGCTTCGCGTCTCCGGTGGCCACCATCCCCGGCTGGCATCCCCACCTCTGGCATCCCTTCGTGCAGGTGACCCGCACCGACCCACCGCTGCGGGCGGTGCGGGGGGAGGGGGCCGAGCTGATCCTCGACGACGGCCGCCGGCTGATCGACGCCATCAGCAGCTGGTGGGTGACGCTGCACGGCCACGGGGAGCCCACGATCGCCGCGGCCATCGCCCGCCAGGCCCAGACCCTGGAGCAGGTGATCTTCGCCGACTTCCGCCATCCCGCGGCGGAGCGGCTGGCCGAGCGGCTGGCGGCGCTTAGCGGTCTGACGCGTCTGTTCTTCTCGGACAACGGCTCCACCGCCGTGGAGGTGGCCCTCAAGATCGCCTGGCAGTGGTGGCACAACCGCGGCACCCCCCGCTCTCGGCTGATCGCCTTTGACGGCGCCTACCACGGCGACACCTTCGGCGCGATGGCGGTAGGGGAACGCTCGTTGTTCAGCGCCCCGTTCGAGCCGCTGTTGTTCGAGGTAGCGCGGGCGCCCTGGCCCGCCACCTGGTGGGACGACGGGGAGGTGGAGGCACGGGAGGCCGCCGCCTTGTCGGCTCTCGCCCACCTGCTGGAGGTGCCCACGGCGGCCGTGATCCTCGAGCCGCTGGTGCAGGGCGCCGGCGGCATGGCGATGGTGCGGCCCGCCTTCCTGCGCCAGGTGGAGGCCCTGGTGCGGCAGGCCGGCGCGCTGCTGATCGCCGATGAAGTGATGGTGGGCTTCGGGCGCACCGGCTCCCTGTTCGCCAGCGCCGCCTGCGGCCTCCAACCCGACCTGATGGCCCTCTCCAAGGGCCTCACCGGTGGCTTCCTGCCGATGGGGGTGACCCTGGCCAGCGAAACCCTGTTCGAGGGCTTCTGCAGCGCGGATCCGGCCCACACCTTCTTCCACGGCCACAGCTTCACCGCCAATCCGCTCGGCTGCGCCGCCGCCCTGGCCAGCCTCGACCTGCTGGAGGCCCATCCCGAGCGGCATGCCGGCATGGCGGAGCGACACCGCCCCCATCTGCAGCGGCTGGCGGAGCATCCGGCGCTGCGGCGGCCGCGCCTGTGCGGCTCCATCGCCGCCTTCGACCTGGCGGTGGCCCACCCGGGCTACCTGCATCCGGCCGGCAGGGCGCTGCAACGGCGGATGGGGGAGCAGGGAGTCTTCCTGCGCCCCCTGGGAAATGTGGTCTATCTGCTGCCACCGTTGTGCCTCAGCGAGGCGCAGCTGGCCCACTGCTGGCGGGCGATCGCCACCGCCCTGGATGCCCATCTGGCGACCGAAACGGCTTGGCTCTGAAAGGGCAGCTCAACGCTTGCGAAGCTGGCTGCGGAGCCTACGGGCCCACCCCATGGCCACCAGGGCAGCGGGCAGCGCCAGAGGCGTGGGCACCGCAGCAGCGGGCGGCGTGAACGGTTGGTCGTAACCAGGAGCGCGATCAGCCGTCACGTAGATCCAGCGCTCGTTGCGGAGAAAGGTGAAGTCTTGCGGGGGATCGGACTGGGCCACCCTCCAGGTCACCTCCACATCATCAACCTGATAGGCGAAGCGCATGGCGCTGCCAACGCCGCCGCCATAGAAGGGAAAAGCAGCAGCGGCAAAGCGACTGGCAAGACTGGCACTGCCCCACCAGGGCATAACACCGCCGTTCTCAGGCAATTGAAATTTCCGCCAGCTTGCGTTGTAGGAGTCAAGCAACGTGGAGAGAACATACCCCTTACCGTTGACGACAATCGGCGTCACTCCAGCAGCAGGGCGGCAAAAACAAAACGACAGAAGCAACATGGCAGCAGCCGAAATTCGTACACGCACAATCACATAGAAACGAAACAGCAAGTTAATATTGCCGAAGATAGACCCACGAACAGCGAAGGGATGACAGACCTAAAAGGGCACACAAAGACGCACGGAAAATATCAAACCTGCTTAAGGCAGCTCGCAAAATAGCTGCCCCACAAAACAAACGGTCTTTGTAAGGCTGCCGGTTGGCCCCGGATCGTCACGGTCCGGCAAGGATGGCCGCTTCCACATCGGTGCGCGCCAGGCCATAGGGAAACTGGCGCACCCGCTGATGGCCGTCCTGGTGCCAGGTGACGGTGAGCTCCTCAACACCGAGAGCAATGCGGGCACTCCACTGGTCGTGGTGCAGATCCCAGTTCACGGCGTGGGGGCCGTCGGGTCGGGCGCCAAGCTGGCGCAGCCAATCCTCCAGCGCTGGCAGAGGGTGGTTGTACAGGGGGGTGGTGTCGGGCGGGAGAGGCGCCATCGCGGGGATCGGGGCGGGCGAGGGAACGGAATCCAGGGCGGGCTGGCGCGCGGCGGAGCGGGACACGGCGCCCTCAGCCCGCGGGCGGTGGCGGTGGCGCAGGGAAGGTCTCCGCCGGGGCCTGGGCTGCCAGGGGCGCCGGCTCCGGCCACCAGCTCGGCGGGCGCACCAGTTCAACGCCCCGCGTCCAGGCCAGGCCAAGGCCGAGCAGCAGGCTGAAGGCCAGCGCCACGCCGAGCAGCAGCAGGGCGAACCACTCCCCACCGGAGAGGGAGCGGTGCACCGGGATCGGTCGCGGCTCGGCCGACGCGGCTCCGCGGGCAGCGCCCCAGGCGGTCGGGGGGGCAGCAGCACGGGTAGGTGCCGGCATCACGATCGGCGCAGCCTCGGCCTGGCGCAGCAACCGGTCGTACGCAGCGCGGCTGTCCGGATCCACAAGAACCCTGTAGGCCTGCTGCAGCAGGCGGAAGGCCTCCTCGGCCTGCGGTGGCGGCAGGCTGGCGGTGTCGGGATGCACGCCCTTGCTGAGGCGGCGAAATGCCTGGCGCAGCTGCTGCGGGGTGGCGTCCGGCGACACACCCAGGCGCTCGTAGTGGCTGGGGGGGCGGCTCGGCATTGCGGGATCCTAGGGAGAACCGATGCGTCGTTCGACGGATGGGCGCCAGCCCCAGGCCCACTGCCCCGCCCCCCGATCCCGCGCTCTGGGCCGCCCTCGGCTGGAGCCCGGATCCCACCCAGCTGGCCCAGCTGCAGGCCCTCAACGGGCAGCTGCGCGATTGGAACAGCCGTGTCAACCTCACCCGCCTGGTGGAGGGCGACGACTACTGGATCGGCCAGGTGTTCGACAGCCTCTGGCCCCTGCGGGCCCGGCTCCAGGCCGGCGGCGGCGAGACCCTGCGCGTGATCGACGTGGGCACCGGCGGCGGCTTCCCCGGCCTGGCGGTGGCGATTGCCCTGCCCCAGGCCCGGCTCACCCTGGTGGATTCGGTGGGCCGCAAGATCGAAGCGGTGCGCGCGATGGTGGCGGCCCTGGGGCTGGCGGAGCGGGTGGAGCTGCGCTGGGAGCGGGTGGAGCGCAGCGGCCGCTCCCCCGACTGCCGCGGCGGCTTCGGGCTGGCGATCGCCCGGGCCGTGGCCGCCGCGCCGGTGGTGGCCGAGTATCTGGTGCCCCTGCTCCGCCCAGACGGGGAGGCCCTTCTCTACCGAGGCCAGTGGGGCCCCGTGGACCAGGAATCCCTGGAGCGGGCAGCCGGCCCGTTGCGGGCCGCCGTGGCCTCGGTGGAGGCGATTGAGCTGCCTGGAGGGCGGGGCATGCGCCACGCCGTGCGTCTTGTGCCCAGGGGCCCCTGCCCCACCGCCTACCCCCGCGCCGTGGGGGTGGCCCTCAAGGCGCCACTGGGCGGCGAGCTCCCGCAGCGCACCGGCGAGCCAGCCCGCCTCAGTCGGCCTGCAGACGCCGCTGCGCCTCGCCGGCGAGGCGGACCCGCAGCTGACGCAGGCGATCGGGGATGACCTCGGCCCAGGGGCTCTGCCGCAAGGCGGCACGCAGCTCCGCCTCGCTCACCGCCCCGTCGAGGGCATCGGCGTTCTGGCCGGGAAACCAGTGGCCACCGTTGCCGAGCAGGCGATAGCGGGCGCGGGCGAAGCTCTCCAGATCCCAGGCCTCCAGCAGGTTGTGGAGCCAAAGAAGCACCGGCAGGTTGATCTGCCCGGGGGTGTCCTGCCAGTCCGGCAGCCCCTGCCACCAGCTCGCCAGCCAGGCGCCCCCGAGGGCCACGTGCCGGGCGTCCTCCAGCCGCTGCAGGATCGGCGGCACCAGGGCCTCGACCTGGGGCAACAGCGCCACCGCCTGCAGGTGCAGGTCGAGATCGCTGGGTCGGGCGGCGCCCAGGCTGAGGGTATGCACCCCCGGGGCGCTCAGGCAGAACAGGTCGTGGAAGACGATCGGCGGCAGCGGGTCGCACAGGCTGCGCAGGCGCTCGGAGGGGCTGTGCCAGTGGCCGCCCTTGTCGGTGGGGCTGATCAGAAACACGCCCATGTCGCGGGCGGTGGCCGCCTCGATCGCCGCCTGGTTGTCCTGTCGGATCAGATACCAGTGCAGATTCACATAGTCGAAGCGGTCGCTCTCAATCGCCTCCTGGAGCAGTGGCAGGGGGGCGTGGCTGGAGAAGCCCACCGCCCCGACGCGGCCCTCCTGCTGCCAGCGCCGGGCGCGATCCAGGCAGCCCCCGGGCCGCAGGGTCTGCTCCAGCCCCTCCGCGGTGTTGATGCCATGGATCGACAGCAGGTCCACCCGCTCCAGCCGCAGTCGCTCGAGGCTGCCGCGCAGGGTGGCCTCGAAAGCCTCCGGATCCGCGCAGGGCTCCACCTTGGTCTGCAGGATCCGCTTGGGGTCGGGAACCTGGGGCAGCAGCAGGCCCAGCTGGCGTTCCGAACTGCCGTATCCGTGGGCGGTTTCGATGTGGTGCATCCCGGCGGCCACCGCCGCCTCCAGGATCGCCCGCAGATTGGCCTGGCCCTCGGCCGCGATCGCCTCCTCCGGCACATCGCTCCAGCTCTGCTGAAACCGCATGCCACCGAGGGAGAACACCGGCATCGCCAGACCGGTGCGGCCGAAACGGCGGGAGGGGATCGGCTCCATGGCGCTCAGGGGGCGCCGTGGTCGGCGCGGGGAAGGGTGCGGCGCAGCCGGGCTGGGGAGGGCAGTCCGAGGGGATGAATCTCCTGCTGGCGCAGCTGCTCCTCCAGGGCCGGCAACTGTTCGTAGGACACCCAGTGGATGCAGTCCACCGGGCAGGTGTCGATCGCCTCCTGAATGCGCTCGGTACTGTCGCCGTCCTGGCGGATGGCGCGGGAACGGCCCCATTCCGCCTCGACCACAAACGTATTGGCGGCCACATGGGCGCAGTAGCGGCAGCCGATGCACACCGCTTCATCCACCCATACCGCCTGCTGGCGAAGAACGCCGCCGAGAAGGGGTTCGCAGCCGCTGCGAAGGGGGGCTGCGCTGGGATTGGCCTGGAAGGCCAGGGCAGGATCCACAGCGGACACGGCAGCCGGGATCAGCCGTCCCAGCGGGTCACCACCAGCTCGATCGTGCCGTCGTGGTGCTCGCTCTGCTGGCTCACCTGGAAGCCCTCCTCGGCACTGGCGGCCAGGATGGCGCGCAGGGCATAGCGCTGGCTGAGCTGGGCCAGGAACCGTTCCACCGGGACGGGTTGCCGCCACAGATCGAGATCGGTCACCAGCTCATAGCTGCCGGCGCCGGCGTTCCAGCGGAAGCCGATGTCTGCGCCGTTCTCCTGGGGAACCGCCAGATCGGCGGTTACGGTCTGGCCTCGGTAGCCGCGCACGCTACGGGTGCCTTCGGCGGGAGAGTGGCCCAGATCGCCCAGGGCCTGCATCAGGGCCTGGCGGTCACGGAGCTCGGTCTTGAGGGTGCTGAAATGCGACATATCAGGCGGGATGATGCTGGCGCAGGAGTTGGCTTTGGGGGGCCTGGAGGGGCAGGGGGGAGAACGCTTCGCTGGTGCTGCGGCGCTGGTGCACAGTGCCGAGGCGGGCTTCAATGCGTTCGGTGAGCGGCTCGCAGGCGGCACCCTGCAGGCCTTCCACCAGCTCTTCCACACGGCCGTCGGGCCGGATGCGGAATCGGATGGTGTGCAGGGCCATCCCTGACCAGAGACGGAGTGTGCGGAGATGCTAGCCGCGGCGAACGGCAACTGGCGCGCTGCTGGCGGCAGACTGCAATCAGGTGATCAGACCCTCCTCCACCAGCGTCTGCAGGCGCTCCAGCACCTCCGGCTGTTCCAGCTGTTCCAGGGCCAGCCGCGCCTCATCGCGCACGGTGGAGTCACCGTCGTGGAGCATCGCCTGCAGCAGGGCCTCCTCCACCTCGCGTTGGCGGGGCTCCACCAGGTCGGGGTAGAGGCGCCCAAGGCCCCAGGCGCTGTTGCTGCGCACGGCGGGCTCACTGTCGATGCGCAGGGTGAGCAACAGCTGGGCGGCGGCGGGATCGGCCTTGGCGGGGCTGGTGGCGCCGGCATCGGCGAGGGAGCCAGCAGCCCAGAGGCGCACCGCCGCCACGTCCATCTGCAGAGCGCGCATCAGCGGGTTGAGGATCGGGGCATCGGGATAGTTGCCCAGGCTCCAGGCCACCGCCTTGCGCACGTACCCGTTGTCATCGGCGGCAAGCAGGGCCAGCAGGGGCTCGACCGCCAGGGGATGGGGATTGCGACCGAGCGCGTACACGGCGCTCATCCGCAGGATCGGACAGCTGGCCTGCAGCAGGGGCAGCAGCAGGGGGATGGCGCGGGGGTCCCGGTGCTCGCAGAAGATGCGCAGGCCCTGCATGCGCTGCTCCTGGCTGCCCTGCAGCAGGGTGAGGCCAAGATCGCACTCGGCCGCCACATCCACCGTTTCGGGAGCCAGCGCCTCGATCTCGTCGAGCGGGTCGCCCAGCAGCTCCTGGGCCAGCTCGCGGGCCAGCACCTCCGGATCGAGGGCCAGATCATGGCGACTCTCCGGAACGGGGGAGGGGAAGGGCGGAACCTCGTCCGGCATGGGGCGAGGGCGAGGGCGGTTCGGGGCGATCGTAGAAGCCGACGGGTCCGCAGACCCCACGTCGGCGGCGGCCACCCGGCGCAGGGGAATCTCAGGGATCGGGGACCTCAACCACCGGGGGCCGGCGCGGCCATATCGCCCGGCAGCCAGATGCGCGCGCTCACCGAGAACAGGGCCAGGCCGAAGAGCAGCACGATCGCCGCGGGCAGCAGGGTGGAGCGAAAGAACGACACGAGGCGAAGGCGAATGGGCCGATCATCGGTGATCCGTTCCCGGGTTGTGGCGCAGGCGCCGCGAAGCCTGGTGCTGCAACACCACCGGGCGCTCCACCAGGATGTTGTCGAAGATCGAGGAATACTCCAGCGGCAGCTCGCCGATCGTCACCGCCTCCGGCGCCGGATCGAGCACGAGCTGCAGCAGGGCGGCGTCATCCACCAGGCCGTCGCGACGATGGGTTGGCAGGGCACGGCGGTTGTCCGGATCGAGACGGGCCTGCTCGCAAGCGCTGATCCAGAGCTTCAGCACCGTGCGGCTGGCGGCGTTGTTGCGCACCACGATGGTGTTGGGGGCAGGCTTACGGCCCGTGGCGGTGGTGCGGAAATGGAGGCTGAAGTCAGCGGGGGGCTCGCGGAACAGCACCGGATCGTCCACCAGTTGGGCGTCGGTGTCGAGCCACACGATCGTGTGGTCGGGGTACTCCTCGAGGGCTTCGGCAATCACCGACGGCTTGTGGAAGAGGTTGTCGCGCCAGCTGCCGAGGCTGGGGCGGCTGTAGAGCTTGTGGGCCAGGCCGAAGCGCCGCAGGGATGGCAGGAGCCGGGCCTCGGCCTCCTCCCGGTAGCCATTGCCCTCGGTGCAGTAGCTCACCACCAGGAACGGCGGGGTGGTGTCGGCGGTCATCAGCGCGCTGGCGGCGGATCGGACGCGAACCGATCGTAGGGGTACCCGAGCGAGCCCCAGGCCACACCTAGGGTTGCGGACTCCACGGACCCCTGAGGCGATGGCAGACGCGGCCCCCACGCAAGGCAAGTCGGGCCTCTGGAGACGCCTCGGGGCGATCAGCGCACTCGGCTTTGCGAGCGGGGCTCCCAACAGTGGACTGGGCGAGATCCTGCCGATCTGGCTGGCCACCCAAAGGGTGCCCGTGGAACTGATCGGGCTGCTGCCCCTGGCCGGCTTGCCCTACGTGGTCAAGTTCCTCTGGGCTCCGTTGTTGGAACGCTGGCCGATTCCGTGGCCCGACCGCCGCCGCGGCTGGATCGCAGTGCTTCAACTGGTGCTCGCTGCTGCGATCGCGGCCCTGGGCCTGCTGCGGCCAAGTACCCAGCCGACAACGCTGGCCGCGATTGGGCTGCTGGCCCTGGTCATCGCTGTGCTGAGCGCCAGTCAGGACATCGTGATTGATGCCTACCGAACCGATCTCCTGCCGGATCAGGAGCGGGGAGCGGGAGCGGCCGCCAACTCGTTGGGCTTCCGCGGCGGAACGCTGGTGCTTGGCAGCGGCGCCCTGCTGATCGCTGGCATGGTGGGCTACCCGCTGGCGTTTCTGGCGGCCGGAGGCCTGATGCTTGCCCTGGTGCCCTGCACCCTGGCCGCTCCGAAGCTGCCACCCCTCGACAAGCCGGTGCAAAGCCTGGGCCAGGCGGTGGTCGGCACCGTGCAGGAGTTCCTGGCCCGCACGGGCATGCGGCGTGCCTTGCAGCTCGTCGCCCTGGTGCTGTTCTACCGGTTGCCCGATGGCCTGCTGGCGCCGATGAGCGGGCCCTTCCTTGTGGCAGAGGGGCTCAAGGAAGGGCAGATCGGCTTGATCAAATCCGTGATGGGAATCCTGGCGACGATGGCCGGGGTGATCATCGGGGGTGCGCTGTTCGGCCGTCTGGGTATGAACCGAAGCCTGTGGATCTTCGGCATCGCTGGGGCGGCGGGAAATCTCGCCTATTGGCTGGTGGCCCGCGCACCCACCACGGTAGAGAGGCTCGCGGGTGCTGTGCTGATCGAGAATTTTTCCAGCGGCCTTGTGGGCACGGCCTTTGTGGCCTTGTTGATGAGCCTGTGCAACCCCCGCTATTCCGCAACCCAATACGCCGTGCTGTCCGGGGTTTATGCCATCAGTAGCAAGGTGCTTGCCGCCTTCTCTGGGCTGCTGGTGAAATTGGCAGGGTGGGAGCATTTCTTTCTGCTCACCGCCGCGGCCTCCGTACCAGCCTTCCTGCTGATGACAATCCTTACTCCCTGGAACGCCGATCGTGCCTTTGGATCGTTTGATCCTAGCCGCGATCTCTAAAAAAAAGGGGGGGGGGAGAACGGTGGCCGTGATTCAAAGTACGGGAGCCGCTTCCAGCCTTCGCCGCAGCTGCCCGCAGGCGGCATCGGCATCGAG
This sequence comes from Synechococcaceae cyanobacterium, assembly GCA_046340895.1. Lineage (GTDB taxonomy): Bacteria > Cyanobacteriota > Cyanobacteriia > PCC-6307 > Cyanobiaceae > Cyanobium. The sequence continues at coordinate 68,999 of JBKDSQ010000076.1, forward strand.
ACCGCGGCTGGTGCGCACGCTCACGGCCACATGCCGCTGGCGCAGGCGGCGCCGGAATGCCTCCACCGCCGCCTCGTCGGGGCGCCGGAATTCCTCCTCCTCGATCGGGTTGTAGGGGATCAGGTTCACATGGCTCTGGAAACCTCGCAGCCGCCGTGCCAGGGCCTCGGCATGGCGGGGCTGGTCGTTGACACCGCCGAGCAGGATGTACTCAAAACTCACCCGCCGACCGGTCTCAGCCACATAGCGGCGACAGTCGTCGAGCAGGGCCTCGATCGGATAGGCCTGGGCTGTGGGGATCAGGGCGTGGCGAAGGTTCTGGTCGGGGGCATGCAGGCTCACCGCGAGCGTGAACTGCACCCGGCCCAACCGATGGCGGGCCCGTTCGGCCATGGTGGGCAGCGCGCCGGGCACCCCGACCGTGCTCACGGTGATCTGGCGCTGGGCCATGCCGAGATCGCGGCAAAGACAATCGATTGCGTCGAGCACAGCGTCGATGTTGAGCAGCGGCTCGCCCATGCCCATGAACACCACGTGGCTGGGGCGCCGCCCCATGGCCTCGCGCACGCTGAGCACCTGATCAACGATTTCATGCACGGCCAGCGACCGCTGCAGGCCGCCTTTGCCGGTGGCGCAGAAGCGACAGGCCATCGGGCAACCCACCTGGCTGCTGACGCAAACGGTGAGCCTCTCTCCGGAGGGGATGCCAACGGTTTCGAGGCTGAGGCCATCGGCAGTGCCCAGCAGCAGTTTCACGGTGCCATCGGCGGCATCGCTGCGATGGCGCAGCGGCAAGCGACCGATCAGAGCAGGATCGAGCTGCTCCCGCCAGGTTTTGGGGAGCACCGTGATCGCCTGGGGATCGCGGGCGCCACGGGTGTAGATCCATTCGTGCAACTGGCGACCGCGGTAGGCGGGCTGGCCAGCAGCCTGGGCCCAGGCCTCCAGCTCTTCGCGCCCCAGACCCAACAGGGGCAGCTGTCGCGAGCCCTCCAATGGCAGAGGCTGCCGGACAGGCCCTGCAGCGGCGGCCACAACCGGGGCGGGTTCGGCAGCGACGTGGTGGCCAATCGGGATCGGGACCTGCGCGACAGCAGCCCGCGGGCTGGGGACCGCAGACTCCGGGAGAGGCGGGATTTCGGGGGTGCTGGTGCTCAGGGAGGCAGCGGGGGGAAAGGGAACTGGGAACAGCGCAGCCGGCTCAGCGCCAGACCAGGATGCCGTGGCCAAGCTTCCACTCCACTGCCAGCAGGGCGATGAAGCCCAGCATGGCAATGCGACCGTGCAGCTGCTCATTGTGGGGGTGAAAGCCCCAGCGGGGCTGGCGCCGCTGGGGGATGGGCGTGCCCAGCTCGGTCAGGCCGGGGCCTTGGGAAGGTTCAGTCATCGCTCAGCAGACCCTCTTCCTGCAGACCCTCGAGAGCGTCGGGATCGGGGATCAGATCCTCCTGCAGCTCCTCCAGGGAGGGGCGGGCGAAGGCAGCGAAACTACTGGAGCTGGCCTCAATGCCGTGGCGGCTGCGGGTGGCCTCGAGGTCCTCATCGGAGGGATCATCAAGCACCGCGGCCGAGCTGGCCGGGGTGGGCAACTCATCCACCGTGTAATCGGGACGCAGATTTTGCATGCGGCGGAAGCCGGCGGCTTCCTCCTCGAGAATGTCGGGATGGGGACCGGCCTCGGCGCGCAGCTCCTCCTCGAAGCCCCCGAAACCGGTGCCGGCGGGGATCAGGCGACCGATGATCACGTTCTCCTTGAGGCCGCGCAGCCAATCGCTCTTGCCCTCAATCGCCGCTTCGGTGAGCACGCGGGTGGTCTCCTGGAAGGAGGCGGCGGAGATGAAGCTGTCGGTGTTGAGGGAGGCCTTGGTGATGCCGAGCAGCACCGGCGTGAATTCGGCCGGGGCGCCACCGGTGATCGCCATCGCGGCATTCACCTGCTCCACCTGACGCAGCTCGATCAACTCACCGGGCAACAGAGTTGTATCGCCAGCATCCTCGATCCGCACCTTGCTGGTCATCTGGCGAACGATCACCTCGATGTGCTTGTCGTCGATCGACACGCCTTGAGAGCGGTACACGTTCTGCACCTCCTGCACCATCGTGAACTGGAGCTTGGAAATCGCCTCCTGGGCCGCCTCGAGGGTGGGCTTGCGGCTGCGCAGGTCGTCGAAGTAGCACTCGAGCAGTTCATGCGGGTTGATCGGCCCATCGGTGAGCAGCTCACCGGCGGTCACCGACTGGCCATCGCTGACCATCACGTTCCGCCCGAGCAGGATTGGGTAGTCGCTGATGCTTTCGTCGGCCTCCACCACCGCAACGGTGAGGGAGTCGTCGTCCTCGCCCTGCTTGATCTGCACGGTGCCGCCCTTGCGGCAGAGGACAGCGGATTCCCGCGGGCGGCGGGCTTCCAGCAGTTCTTCGATGCGGGGCAGACCCTGCACGATGTCGCCGGTCTTCTGCCGCTCGAACACGAGCAGCGCCAGTCCGTCGCCCCGCTGCACCAGTTCCCCGTCACGAACGTGCAGCACCGAATCCGGTGAAACCATGTAGGGGCGGCCGAGGCGGATGCGCAGTTTGCTGCCGTCGATCGCCTCCACCTCGCCGCAGCAGGGAGCGGCGACACCGGTACCTAGAGGATCCCCATCGACGATCCGCTGGCCGACGATCACCTCCGGCATGGCGGAACCCAGATCGATGCTGCGGGTATCGGTGGAGCGCTCCACGATCAGGCGGCGGATCGGCTCGCCGGTGAGCGATTCCGGCAGCTGCACCACGCCATCCTCCTTGCAGAGGATCTGGGTTGTGGCAACCACATCGCCGCGTTTGACGCTGTCACCATCCTGGACAGCCAGCTCGGTGTGGGTTGAGCCGTGGCTGGCATCGGAGAGGGTGTCGCGGCGCACGAGCAGTGTTTCCAGGATCACCAGTTGCAGGCGATCGGTGGACTTGGCGCGCTTGTCGGGCACTGCTTCCACATCCACGGTCATTTGTGGCGTGGTGTCGATCGTCTCAAGGATCAGCTGGGTGCGCAGCAGCTCCACACCATCGACACTCTTGATCAACTCACCATCTTTGTAGGTGAGGCGCTGGCTTGCCTTGAGGCCGAGGGATGGGCCACCGTTCTGCTTCACCGCCCCAAGCTCGGGCAGGTGAGCCTCATCAGGAATGGTGTACTCCTCGACCGGACGGAGCAACAAAGCTCCGCCTTCGGGGGTATCAACCGCCTCGACAAAATACATCGCTTTGGCGACGAGACCAGGGGCGATCTCCTCCCCAGGATTCACCATCTTTCCTTCACCGCTATAGCGGCCGAGGACCTTGCTATCGGAGATCAGATGCAGCTCGCCGGAGCGAACGATGATTTCGCGCAGAATGTCGTTCTTCTGGGTGACGGTGACGATGCCAGCGGTCTGGCTGAAGATGTCCTTGACCACCTCGGTACCGGCCTCAATCCACTGACCGTCCTCAATCATCAACAGGGAAATGTCCTTGTTGATCTCGTGGGTTTCCTGCGGTATCCAGAGCAGAGTGCCGCCCTTGCTCACTTCGTAACCGTGCTTAGCAGAGCGAGCCTTCTTGATCGCAAGGCCGGGGGCGAAGCGAACGATGCCGCCGGTCTGGGTGCGGAAGCGATCGTCGGCGAGTTCGGCAATCACCTCGCCATTGCCGATCTTGCTGCCGGGCTGGGTCTTGAGCAGGTAGCGGATGTCGTCTTTGCCTTCGAGATGCCAGATTTCGCCGGAATGGGTGGATTCGCAAACCAGCTTGCAGTCCTTGAGGGTGAGGCTGGCGGTGACGATCTGGACTTCGCGCGAATCACCGGCGGAATCCCGCAGGCGCACGGCGCCGCCGTACTCGCTAACCAGACGGCTTTCGGCCAGCACCTCGCCAGTGGTCACCTGCTTGGTGCCGGCCACCACGGGCTGGGCATTGGGGGGCAGATTGTAGACGTCGCCACTGAACACCCAGAGTCGGCCAAGTCGCTGGGCTTTGTGGGTGATGTTGCCTTGGCGGTCGGTGACCTCTCGCGGCTGGATCACATCCTCGAAGCGCACCTGACCGGCCAGATCGCAGATCACATCCTTGGTGGCCTTCTCCACACTCTTCTTGACCTGAGCACCGGAAGAAATCTGGGCCAGGATCGTGTCGGCAGGAACACTGGCACCGTCTTCGACGAACAGGATCGAACCGGAGGTGATGTTCAGCTTCTGGGGCTTGCCCTTGCCGGTGGGCTTCACCTCCAGGCTGAAGTCGGTTTCGGCCAGATGGGCTTCCACACCGTGGGGGGTGCGGTGCGCACGAACGCGGGCCTTGGCCCCGAATTCCACAAGCCCTTCCACGAGAGAGCGCACCACGCCGGTTTCGGCTGTGGACACACCGCCGGTGTGGAAGGTACGCATCGTGAGCTGGGTGCCCGGCTCCCCGATCGATTGGGCGGCAATGATGCCCACAGACTCGCCGAGGTCCACCAGCTGGTTGTGGGCGAGGGCCCAGCCGTAGCACTTGCGGCAGACGGAGCGGGAGGCTTCGCAGGTGAGTGGTGAACGCACCACCACCGCGCGCACCGCAGCGGCTTCGATCGCCGCCGAAATCACTTCATCGATTTGGCCATCGCGGTCAACCAGAACCGCACCTGCGGAATCGAGCACCGGCTCGGCGGCGAGTCGACCGATGAGCTTCTTGCCGAAACGACCACTGTCGTCGGCTTCGATCGGAATGCCCCGCAGAGTGCCACAGTCTTCCTCGCGCACGATCACATCCTGAGCCACATCCACCAGACGGCGGGTGAGGTAGCCCGAATCGGCAGTACGAAGGGCGGTGTCCACCAGGCCCTTGCGTGCACCGTAAGAGGAGATTACATATTCTGTGACCGTCAGACCTTCGCGGAAGTTGGTGCGAATCGGCAGGTCGATGATCTCGCCCTGGGGGTTGGCCATCAGGCCGCGCATGCCCACCAGCTGACGCACCTGGGACATGTTGCCCCTGGCGCCGGAATTGGCCATCATCCACACCGAATTGAGCGGATCGTTCTCGTTGAAGTTGCGGCGCACGGCTGCCACGAGACGCTCGTTGGTTTCGGTCCAGGTGTCGATCACCTTGGTGTGACGCTCCACCTCGGTAATCTCACCAAGGCGGTATCGCTCCTCAGTTTCGGTAATCTGCTGCTCTGCCTCCTCCAGGAGTGCCGCTTTGTCCCCAGGGATGCGCAGGTCGTCGACAGAGATCGAAACGGCGGCTTGGGTGGCGTAGTGGAAGCCAAGATTCTTGAGCTCATCGGCCATCGCCGCAGTGGCGGCCGTGCCGTGGTGCTTGTAGGCCCAGGATACGAGGTTGCGCAGGGCTTTCTTATCGATCACCCGGTTGCGGAACGTGGGGGCCTGACGGCTGAGCGGACCGGCATTGGAGGTGATCGGGACCTCGATCTCGACCTCACGGGCCGCGGACTTCTTGCTGGACTTCTTGGCGGGGGAGGCGGTCATGACGCGCGCGGTCGCAGTGGCGGAAAGGATCGGGGGAAGGGGGGCCGGAAACTCAGGCGGCCAGCTCAGAGAAGGGTCATGCGGTGGTCACGGTGTCGATAATGACCTGGTTGATCACGACACGGCCAACGGTGGTGAGGAGATAGCGGCTAATCAGAGCGCCATCCTCGTCGTAGCGGTCGCGGCGGTACTTCCATTGCTCGATGCGGGTGCCATCGGCGAGGGTCTCGACGCTCAGCGGCTCGCGATCCTCGTCCTCGCTGTCAATCTCGCCCTGGAAGCGTACCCAGATCCAGTCGTGCAGCTTGAGGTGCTTCTCTTCGAAGGCGGCGAGAACATCCTCAAGACAGGCGAAGAGGCGCGAGCGGTCGTCGCTGGGGCGCAAGGGGAAGGCGGGGCGCAGTGAGCCGGGCTGCTCGGCGGTGAGGTAGTACGCACCAAGAACCATGTCCTGCGAGGGGGTGATAATCGGCTCGCCTGTGGCGGGAGAAAGGATGTTGTTGCTGGCCAGCATCAACATCCGCGCTTCCGTCTGAGCCTCGATCGCCAGGTGCACGTGCACAGCCATCTGGTCGCCGTCGAAGTCGGCATTGAACGCAGGGCAAACCAGAGGGTGGAGCTGAATAGCGCGGCCATCCACGAGCTTGGGCTCAAAGGCCTGGATGCCGAGGCGGTGCAGGGTGGGGGCGCGGTTGAGAAGGATCGGATGGCCCTCAATAACCTCCTGCAACACCTGCATCACCTCATCGTCAGCGCGCTGAATTAGTTTCTTGGCAGCCTTGATATTGTTGACAATGTTCTGTCGTATCAAACGATGGATTACGAACGGCTGAAACAGCTCAATCGCCATCTCCTTGGGCAAGCCGCACTGATGCATCTTCAGCTTCGGACCCACCACGATCACGGAGCGACCTGAGTAGTCGACACGCTTGCCAAGCAGATTCTGGCGGAAGCGACCCTGCTTGCCCTCGATGATGTCGCTGAGGGACTTGAGAGGGCGGTTGTTCGCGCCTACCACGGTACGACCGCGACGGCCATTGTCTATTAGAGCATCAACGGCCTCCTGGAGCATCCGCTTCTCGTTGCGGACGATGATTTCGGGGGCGAGGATCTCCTGCAGCCGAGCCAGGCGATTGTTGCGGTTGATCACCCTACGATAGAGATCATTGAGATCGCTGGTTGCAAAGCGGCCGCCATCGAGCTGCACCATTGGGCGCAGGTCGGGCGGGATCACTGGGATCACATCGAGCACCATCCACTCGGGGCGGGCGCTGGTCGCGATGAAGTTGTCAATCACCCGCAGGCGCTTGATCAGCTTGGCTCGCTTCTGGCCCTTACTGGCAGCGATTTCCTCCCGCAGCTGCTCAGCGATTTCGGCGAGATTAAGGTCTTCAAGCAGGCTCTTGAGAGCCTCGGCGCCGATGCCAACAACAGGCTCATTTTCAATCTCAGAATCTTCGGCGAAGATCTGATCCTCGATCTCCAGCCACTCATCCTCGGTGAGCAGCTGTTTGTAGGTGAGATCCTTATGGTCGCCTGGATCCAGCACTACGTAGCAGTTGAAGTAGACGATCTGTTCCACATCACGCAGCGGCATGTCAAGCAGGATTGCCACGTAACTGGGGATCCCCTTCAGATACCAGACATGGGAAACGGGGGCAGCCAGCTTGATGAAGCCCATGCGATGGCGCCGCACCCGGCTCTCGGTAACCTCCACGCCACAGCGCTCACAGACAATGCCGCGGTGGCGAACCCGCTTGTACTTGCCGCAGTGGCATTCCCAGTCTTTGGAGGGGCCGAAGATTTTCTCGCAAAACAGCCCGTCCATCTCGGGCTTGAGGGTGCGGTAATTGATCGTCTCTGGCTTGGTCACCTCACCGACCACCTGGCCGTTAGGCAGGGTGCGCTGTCCCCACTGCATGATCCGCTCGGGCGAAGCGAGGGTGATGCGGACGTAGTCGAAGTGGTTCTCGGTGCGGAGGTTGCTGTTGGACATGGGAACCGGTCGCGCGGAAGGGGTGGGGGAGGAGAGGGTGCGGAGCCGGGAGTGGGCTGCCGCGCTGGCGATCAGTCGTCGTCGTAGTCCGCGACGCCGAGGGATTCGTAAGTGGGACGGCTGGGGGTGCTGCGTCGAGGGTTGACGTCCTGCATCAGATCGACCTCTTCACCGGCATCGGTGTACACAGCGATGTCGAGACCCAGAGATTGGAGCTCGCGCATCAGCACCTTGAACGACTCGGGTGTGCCGGGCCGCGGAATCGGCTTACCCTTCACGATCGCGTTGAGCGCCTCGTTGCGGCCCTGCATGTCGTCGGATTTCACCGTGAGCAGCTCCTGCAGGGTGTAGGCAGCGCCGTAGGCCTCGAGGGCCCAGACTTCCATCTCCCCAAGGCGCTGACCACCTTGCTGGGCCTTGCCGCCCAGGGGCTGCTGGGTGACGAGCGAGTAAGGGCCCGTGGAACGGGCGTGAATCTTGTCATCCACCAGGTGGACGAGCTTGAGGATGTGGGCATAGCCCACGGTGACCGGTTGGTCAAAGGGTTCGCCGGTGCGACCGTCGATAAGGTGAATCTTTCCTGGGTGGTCGGGGTTGTACACCCAATCTTTCCCGGGCTGGCGGGCGGCTTCTTCGAGATAGGCGGTGACGGTGTTCTTGGAGGTTTCGTCGCCGTGCATCTCATCGAACGGCACCACCTTGACGCGGGCATTGAGGTGGGAGGCAGCCCATCCCATCAGGCACTCAAACACCTGACCGACGTTCATCCTGCTCGGCACGCCCAGCGGATTGAGCACAATGTCGATCGGGGTGCCATCCGGGAGATAGGGCATGTCCTCGCGGGGGAGGATGCGGCTGATGATGCCCTTGTTGCCGTGGCGGCCGGCCATCTTGTCGCCCACCTGAATCTTGCGACGCTGGGCCACGTAGACCCGTACCACCATATTGGCGCCTGGGGGCAGCTCATCACCCTGTTCGCGGGTATAGATGCGCACATCCACAACACGGCCCCGTTCCGTACTGGGCACCCGCAGGGAGTTGTCGCGCACGTCGCGGGCTTTCTCACCGAAGATGGCACGGAGGAGCTTCTCTTCAGGCGGCTGGTCAGATTCGCCCTTGGGCGTGACCTTGCCAACGAGGATGTCGCCGCTCTCAACATAAGCCCCGATGCGGATGATCCCCATCTCATCAAGGTTGCCGAGGCTCTCCTCGGCAACGTTGGGGATCTCACGGGTAATCTCCTCCGGGCCGAGCTTGGTCTGGCGGGCTTCAATCTCGTACTTTTCGATGTGCACCGAGGTGTAGAGATCGTCTTGCACCAAGCGATCGCTCACCAGAATCGCGTCTTCATAGTTGTAGCCTTCCCACGGCATGTAAGCGATCAGAACATTCTGACCGAGGGCGATCTCACCACCTTCGCAGGCAGAGCCGTTGGCGAGGACCTGGCCGGCGATCACGGTGTCGCCCAGGCGGACGATCGGCCGCTGGTTAAGACAAGTGTCTTGATTGGAGCGTTGATACTTCTGCAGGTGGTGCACATGCTCGAAGCCCTGCTCATCCCGGATCACGATCATCGTGGCGTCGACGAACGTAACGGTGCCGTTGACGCGGGTGATCGGAACCATGCCCGAGTCACGGGCCACCTGGGTTTCAAGGCCCGTGCCAACGAGCGGGCGCTCAGGCCGCAGCAGGGGAACCGCCTGACGTTGCATGTTCGAGCCCATCAGGGCGCGGTTGGCGTCGTCGTGCTCCAGGAAGGGGATCAAGGAAGTGGCGACCGAGATCACCTGAACCGGCGAAAGCTGAACGTAATCAACCTGGTTGGGCGGCACCGTTTCAAAATCCTGTCGGTAGCGCACCGGCACAAGATCGGCGGTAATGCGGCCCTCAGCATCGGTGGCAACGTCGCCGGGAGCGACGCGGCACTCGTCTTCAAGGTCGGCGGAAAGGTAGATCGGATCGCCCTGCTTGAGCACAATGCCGTTTTCAACCTTCCAGAACGGCGTTTCAATGAAGCCGTACTCATTTACCCGAGCATGCGTGGCAAGCGAGCCGATCAGGCCAGCGTTGGGACCCTCCGGTGTTTCGATCGGGCAAATGCGGCCGTAGTGGGAAGGGTGGATGTCGCGCACGGCGAAACCAGCACGCTCTCGGGTGAGACCGCCGGGGCCTAAAGCGCTGATGCGGCGCTTGTGGGTGAGCTCGGCCAGGGGATTGGTCTGATCCATGAACTGGCTCAGCTGGCTGGAGCCGAAGAACTCCTTGATCGCCGCCACCAGCGGCTTGGGGTTCACCAGCTGTGCTGGCGTCAGCGAGTCGGTCTCGCCAACGGTCATGCGCTCTTTGATAATGCGCTCGAGGCGGTTGAGGCCCACGCGCACCTGGTTCTGCAGCAGCTCGCCGACAGAGCGGACGCGACGGTTGCCGAGGTGGTCGATATCATCGAGGGTGGCGCCACCTACATCGAGCTCGAGGTTGATCAGGTAGTCGATCGTGGAGAGAACATCCTCCGGAGTGAGGGTGCGGGTGGCATCGGGGATCGTGAGCCGCAGCTTCTTGTTGATCTTGTAGCGACCAACGCGGCCCAGGTCGTAACGCTTGGGATCGAAGAAGCGGCTGTGCAGCAGCTGCTGACCACCGCTCACCGAGGGGGGTTCGCCCGGACGCAGCTTCTTGTAAAGCTCCAATAGCGCCTGATCTTCGGAAGCGATGCCTTCATCGTTGGCAGCGCCGATCGACTTCTGGTAGTACTCCGGATGACGGAGCTTATCGAGCACATCGTTGTCGGAGAGGCCGATGGCCCTCATTAGGACATGCGCGTTGATCTTGCGTGTCTTATCAACGCGCACGTGCAACAAATCATTCTTATCGGTTTCGAACTTGAGCCAGGCGCCACGGTTGGGGATGAGGCTGGCGTTAAAAGTCTTGCGGCCGTTTTTATCCTGCTCGTCTTTGAAGTAGACGCCGGGACTGCGCACAATTTGATTGACAATAACGCGCTCGGCACCATTAATGATGAACGTGCCGCGCTCCGTCATCAGTGGCAGCTCGCCGATGAAGACTTCTTGTTCCTTGATTTCTCCGGTTTCCTTGTTGATCAACCGGCAGGTGACATACATCTGGGAGGCGAAGGTGGCATCACGCCGTTTGGCCTCTTCCACATCGTGGCGGGGACGCTTGAGCCGGTACTCGCTACCGATGAAGTGCAGCTCTAGCTTGCCGGTGTAATCCGTGATCGGCGAGAAGCTGTCGAGCTCCTCAATCAGTCCCTTCTCGAGGAACCACTTGAAGCTGGCCCGCTGCACCTCCACCAGATCGGGCAGGTAGGTGACGGTCTTGGCGACCTGAATCGCGCTGCTCATGCGGGGGAACTGCGGGACGGGGAACAGAATGGGCTTGGGGCCCGAGGCTGGAGGGGAGGAAGGCTGAGCTTCTGGTGCCGGGGCCGCGGAGTGCGGCTCCTGGGTGCGGCACGGTCGACGGTGATGGCCACGGCGAGAGGCGCAGCAGCCAGGATGATCCTCCCCAGTTGGGGAGAGGATCGGGCCGTGCGCCTATGGTTCGCGCCGAAGGGCTGCGAAGTCAGCCGGGGCAGGCGCCGCCCCAAGGGGCGAGGCGACCGGAGGAATCAACGGTGACTGGATCGACAAAGGGAGCGCTTCCGCTTCCAGGCCAATGAACCATCATACATTGTGAATGGCCAGCTTGAAGAGGCGCTCAGCATTGGCGCTGCTGGTATGGGCCACCTGCTCAAGGCTCTCGCCGCGCAGATCGGCCACCCGGGCCGCAACCTCCGCCACGTAGGCCGGCTCGTTGCGCTGGCCCCGCCGCGGGACAGGGGCCAGGAAAGGGCAGTCAGTTTCCACCAGATAGCGGTCGGCCGGCACGCGGCGCGCGCAGTCGTGGGTGGCTTCGGCGCGGGGGAAGGTCACGACACCGCTGAAACTGATGTAAAGGCCCAGCTCGAGGAAGGCCTCCATCTCCTCGGGCGTTCCGCCCCAGCAGTGCATCACCCCCCGCGGGCAGCGCCCCTCCACCTGGCGCTGGCGCAGCAGCTGAAGCATCGGCACGGCGGCGTCGCGGCAGTGGATGATCACCGGCAGATCCAGCTCCACAGCCAGATCGAGCTGCGGCGTAAGCATCGCCAACTGGGGCTCCAGGGTTTTCTGGCGGAACAGGTCAAGGCCGAGTTCACCGATGGCCACAACACGAGGATCGGCCTGGGCGGCATCGCGCAGCACCGAAACCGTGCTGTCGTGCCAGTGTTCGCTGTCGAGCGGGTGGACGCCGACCGAGTAGCGGAGTTCTGGCAGGCGATCGGCCAGGGCCCGGATCGCCGGGATCTCACCAGGCTCCACGCAGGCATGAACCAGTGCGCGCACCCCGGCCTGGCGCCAGCGAGCCACCACGGCATCGAGATCGTCTTCGAAGTTGCGGAAGACGATGTGGCAATGGGAGTCGATCAGCGGAGCCGCAGGCGGGCCGAAGGGCCCAGCTGTGGTCAAGGTGAAAGGATCCCTTTCGTGCGGGGTGGCGATGGCAGGAGCGCTGGCGCGCATCGGCGGCAGGCAGAGGGACGGATCAGGCCGCCATTGTGGCGGGATCGCTCAGCTGGCTTCGAGGCTCGGCGCAGCTGCGGAGGCTCCAGTGGCAGCCGCGGGCTCGAGCACACGACGCACAGCCACGCTCAGACGCGACTTCTGATTGGCACCGGTGTTGCGGTGCAGGACACCCACCTTCACGGCCTTGTCGATCTTGCTGAAGGCGGCGCTCATGGTTTTCTGAACGGCCTCGCGGGCCTCGCCATCCGGCGACTGACCGTAGGCGGCGCAGGCGGTGAGGCAGCGCTTCATCAGCGTGCGCACGGCCGATTTGTAGGTGCGGTTGCGGAGGCGGTTGCGCTCCGCGATCTCGATGCGCTTCTTCGAAGACTTGTTATTGGCCACAGGATGCGGGCACGGACTGGGCAAACAAAGATCCTACCAACCCGGCCGGGCCACCCCCACCACCGGAGACCTAGCGTCACTGCAGCGCCGTTCCGCCCACCCGCCTTGGCCGCCTCCCCCTCCAGCCTCCCTTCGGCCCCAGTGTCCGCACCACCCCCGCACGGGGAGGCGGAGACCCTTTCCATCCTGTGCCTTCACGATGCCGAGGCGGCACACCGGCGTCTGGCGTTGATTGCCGAGCGCACCGGCGGCCAGCGCATGGCGCGCGAAGAGGCGGCCGTGGCGGAGATCCTGGAGGCGGTGCGCAGCGGCGGAGACCAGGCGGTGCTGGGGCTGAGCGAGCGCTTCGACGGCCTGCGCCCCGATCCGTTGCGCATCCCCGAGCAGCGGCTGGCCGAGGCCTGGCAGGCCACGCCCCCTGAGCTACAGCGGGCTCTTGATCTTGCCCATGGGCGGATACTTGCCTTTCACCAGGCCCAGCGCCCGGCCGACCTGGCGATCGAAGGGCCCCATGGCGAGCGCCTGGGCCGGCGCTGGCGGCCGGTGCAGCGTGCTGGCCTGTACGTGCCGGGAGGCCGCGCCGCTTACCCCAGCACCGTGCTGATGAACGCCATACCGGCAACGGTGGCCGGGGTGGAGCGCCTGGTGATGGTGACACCCCCAGGGCCCGGCGGCGAGCCTTCGCCGATCGTGATGGCCGCCGCCCACCGCGCCGGGGTGCGTGAGCTGTACCGCGTGGGCGGGGCCCAGGCGATCGCTGCCCTCGCCTACGGCACCGAAACGATCCCGAAGGTGGATGTGATCAGCGGCCCTGGCAATCTCTGGGTCACCCTCGCCAAGAAGGCCGTCTATGGCCAGGTGGGCATCGACTCTCTGGCGGGCCCCAGCGAAGTGCTGGTGATCGCCGATGCCAGCGCAGCGGCCGAGCAGGTGGCGGCTGATCTGATGGCCCAGGCGGAGCACGATCCCTTGGCCGCGGCGATCCTGATCACCACCAGCCCTGCCCTGGCTGAGGCTGTGCCGGTCGCGATCGAGGCCCAGCTGCGCGATCACCCCCGCGCCGCGATCACCCGCGCCGCCCTCAACGATTGGGGCCTGATCGTTGTGGCCGCAGACCTGGCCGAGGCAGCGCGCCTGAGCGACACCTTCGCCCCAGAGCACCTGGAGCTTCTGGTGGACAACCCTGAGACGCTGGCGGACAGCATTCAGCACGCCGGAGCGATCTTCCTGGGCCCCTGGACCCCAGAAGCCGTGGGCGACTATCTCGCCGGCCCCAATCACACCCTTCCCACCTCCGGCACGGCCCGCTTCGCCGGCGCCCTGAGCGTGGAAACCTTCCTGCGCCATACCAGCCTGATTCGCTTCAACCGCGCCGCACTCGACGCAACCGCCGCGGCCGTGATCACCCTGGCCGAGAGCGAGGGACTGCACAGCCATGCCGAATCCGTTCGTCGAAGACTGCAGACACCAACCCTCTGAAGGCCGGCAGAGCAGCTCTCAGGCGCGCACCAGGTCGCGCACCCGGGGCTCACCATCCACGATCTCCCCCACAAGAACCTGGTCGGTGAGGTTGACGAACAAACCATTCTCCAGCACCCCGGGGAGATTGTTGATCTCCTTCTCCAGGGAGGCCGGATCGGTGATGCCGCCGGCGAACGTCACATCCAGCACCAGATTGCCCTGGTCGGTCACCACAGGGCCCGCCTTACGCACGGCCATGCGCAGCTCGGCGCTGCCACCGATGGCGGCCAGATCCCCCTTCACTTGGCGCCAGGCTCCAGGCAGCACCTCCACCGGCAGCAAGAAGCCAAGGTTGAGCCGTTGCACCATCTTGCTGGCATCCACCACCACCACAAAACGGTCGGCCCGGTGGGCCACCAGCTTCTCCTGCACGTGGCAGGCGCCACCCCCCTTGATCAACTGGAAGGAGGGATCCACCTCATCGGCGCCGTCGATCGCCAGGTCGATGCGCTCGATCGCGTTGAGACTCGTCAGCGGGATACCGAGCTCGGCCGCCAGCACCTCCCCCTGGAAAGAGGTGGCCACGCCGGTGATGTCGCGCAGGGCGCCACTCGCGAGCTTCGCGCCAAGGGCGCGGATCATCAGGGCGGCGGTGGAGCCGGAGCCCAGCCCCAGCACCATGCCGTCGCGGATCTGGTCGACAGCGGCCTCGGCCACCGCCTGCTTCATCCGGTCCTGCAGATCCGCCATCGCACCCTGAACAGAGGCCGTCGACCGTAGCAAGGCCAGGGGCGGCGATCAGCCTGCCTGGGGCAGGGCCGCCGGGCGGATCGAGAGCTGCAGCTCCTTCTGACCGCGCAGCACCGTGAGGGGCAGGGGCTGGCCCACCTGCGCCTTCTCCACCTGCTGCAGCAGGGCGGAGGGGGTGGTCACCGATTGGTCGGCGATGCGCACCACCAGATCGCCGCGCCGCAGGCCCGCCTTCTCCGCCGGGCTCTCCGGCAATACCCGCTGCACCAGGGCGCCGTCGCGCTCCGGCAGCTGCAGCAGGGCATCGGGATCGCGATTGTTGTCGCGGGCGACCCGGGCGGTGAGGGGCACCAACTGCAGGCCCAGATAGGGGTGGACCACCTGGCCCCCATCGGCGAGCTGGACAGCCACACGCCGGGCGAGGTTGACAGGGATCGCAAAGCCCAGGCCCGCGCCGGGGCCAGAGCGCACCAGCGTGTTGATGCCGATCACCTCCCCATCCGCGTTGATCAGGGGCCCGCCGGAGTTGCCGGGGTTGATGGCGGCGTCCGTCTGGATCAGATCGAGACGCTTATCCGCGAAGCCAAGGCTGTTGATGTCGCGGTGAAGGCCGCTGACAATGCCCAGGGTGACGGTGCGCTGCAGGCCGTAGGGACTGCCGAGGGCGATGGCCCAGTCGCCCACCTCGAGTGCCTCGGAATCGCCCAGGGGGGCGGCGGGAACACCGGGGCGACCGGCGATGCGCACCACCGCCAGGTCGGTGACCGGATCGGAGCCGACGACCGTGCCATCGAGCTGGCGGCCATCGGCGAGGGTGACGAACACCGAGTCGACCGACTCCACCACATGGGCGTTGGTGAGCACCAGGCCACCGCCGGCATCGATGACCACCCCGGAGCCCTGGCCCCGCTCCCGAAGCGAGCCTGAGGGATCGCCGAACAGATCGCGCAGCAGCGGGTCCAGCATCGTTGGATCGAAGGTGGCAGCGCGGGCGGTGCGCTCGGTATCGATCCGAACCACGGCTGGAGCCACCCGGCGCACGGCCTCGGCCACAAAGCTGTGGCGCGAGCCGGCCGGAGCCGCGGTCATGGCAACCGCTGGGGGCTCCGGTGCGTCGGAGGCCTCCGCGGCCAGGGCAGGGGCTCCGAAGGCGCCGGATCCGAAGGCGATCGCGAGCACCAGCGGCAGCAGGGAGGCGCGCAGGCGTTCCAGGCGACGGAGCCCGGAACGGAGCAGGCAGCGCAAACGTGAGTGGGCGCGGCGGGGCAGGGCGCGGGGCGAGGCGGCAGTCAGGGCAGGGAGCGCGCAGGGCCTGGTGCAACGCTAAGGGGGCTCGGCGGATCCCAGCGCAGCAGCTGGTGACGGATTTCCCCCGTCTCGCCGAGCTCAAGCAGCAGGCCCCCCGGATCCTGATCACGCCCCAGCGGGCAGGGCTGGACGGGACCGAAGGGACAGAGCGTCGACGGACAGCCGAGCAAGGGCCGCCCCGATGGACCGGGCAGCCAACCCTGCCAGTATTGGTGCACATGGCCGAAGACCAGGCCCCGTACCTCCGGCCGGCCGGCCAGCAGGGCCAGCAGGGAGGGACCATCCGCCAGGGCGATGTTATCGAGGCAGGCATCGCCGATCGGCCCGGGCGGATGGTGCACCGCCAACAGCAGAAACGCGCCATCGCGCTCCGCATCGGCCAGCTCCGCCTCCAGCCACTGCCGTTGCCGCGGCCCCAGCCGCCCATCCATCCGACCGGGACAGTGGCTGTCGAGCAGCAGCAGACGCCAGCCGGCCTGGCCGGCTCCGGCGTCCAGGGACACCCGCGCCGGGGCCAGGGCGGCGTGGCGGCCCAGGGCGGCCTGCATCCGGAGACGATGTTCATGGTTTCCGGGCAGCAACGCCACGGGGGGCAAAGCCACGGGCAAGGGCACCCACAACCGGCTCGGATCGGCGTCGCCCACCAGCAGCTCCCGCAGCCGTGCGTAACCTCCCCAGCTCCCGTCTTGGCAGAGATCGCCACTCAGGAGAAGCCAGTCGGCAGGGGGGCCGCTCAGCGCCAGCTGCTGGAGGGCGCAGGCCAGACCGTGGCGCAGCAGGGCCAGAGAGGGCCTGCCGCGGCAGAGTCCGCCGGGATCGGCCAGCAGGTGGGGATCACTGAGCTGAAGGATGCGCATCGTTGCCGCGATGGGCTCCGTTGCGGCCATCCTCGGGGCAATCGGCCTAAGTTTGCCGTTCGCGCAGCACCCGCCATGCCCGCCATCCCCCCCGGCACCCGCCGGCGTTGCACCCTTTGCCAGGTGGAGATCCAGGGCATGGCGGGCGGCAACGACCTGGTGCATTTCTCGATGGGGGCGCCGGGCAGTCGCGCCAAGCTCTGGGCCCGCGTCTGCCAGTACCTGCGCAGCCCCGAGCAGTGTGGTCAGTGCCTCAACCAGGATCCCCAGCTCCGCGGCACCGTGACAGCCAGTGACTACTACGCCGAGGCCCCCGTGCTGGACCTCAGCGGCATGGGGCCGGCAGGGGCTGGCGGCGCCGGGGCCCCTGGCGGCGATCCACTAGGGTGACCGCAAGCCCGCCGGGCCCGATCCTGATCGCCTGCACAGCCCCGTATGGGCCTGTTCCGCATCGGGCTCGATGGACGCAACCGCGGCCCGGGCGCCTCGCCCCCGGTCAGCCGCCGTGCCCCACCCCCTCACCGCCGAACTCGAACGCCTGGCCTGTGCCACGGCAGCCGTAGCCGGGCTTGAGGTGCGTGGGGTCGAGGTCCTCACCCACCGCATTCCGATGACGTTGCGCGTCCTCGTACAGCGCGCTGACGGAACCGACGTGAGCCTCGATGAATGCGCCGCCTTCAGCGGACCGCTGGGTGAGGCGATCGAAGCCGCTTCGCTGCTGGAGAGCGCCTACGTGCTCGAGATCAGCAGCCCTGGCATCGACGAGGAACTCCGCAGCGACCGCGACTTCGAGAGCTTCCGCGGCTTCCCCGTGGAGGTGCTGAAGGACGACCGGGCCAATGGCCCCCTGACCCGGCTGGCGGGGCTCCTGCTCGGCCGCGACGACGAGGTCGTGCTGCTCAACCAGCGGGGCCGCACCGTGCGCATCCCGCGGCAGTCGGTGCGGCAGGTGCGGCTGACCGCTCCCGGCGGCGACCCCTGACCCTGCGACGCCCGCCCGTCCGCCTTTCCCCCACCCCCGATCCCCATGGCGCTCGTTCTGCTGCCCGGCCTCAACAACCTGATCGAAGACATCAGCGAGGAGAAGAAACTCGCCCCGCAGGTGGTGGAGGCCGCCCTGCGCGAGGCCCTGCTGAAGGGCTACGAGCGCTACCGCCGCACCCTCTACCTCGGCATCGGCGAAGATCCATTCGACGAGGAATACTTCAGCAACTTTGATGTGGCCCTTGACCTGGAAGAAGAGGGCTACCGCGTACTGGCCAGCAAGATCATTGTGGAGGAGGTGGAGAGCGAAGACCACCAGATTGCGATCGAAGAGGTGCGCCAAGTAGCCGAAGACGCCCAGATCGGCGACACGGTGGTACTCGATGTCACCCCCGAGAAAGACGACTTTGGCCGCATGGCCGCAGCCACCACCAAACAGGTGCTGGCCCAAAAGCTGCGCGACCAGCAGCGGCGCATGATCCAGGAGGAGTTCGCCGATCTCGAGGATCCAGTGCTCACCGCGCGGGTGATTCGCTTCGAGCGCCAGAGCGTGATCATGGCGGTCAGCAGCGGCCTCGGCCGACCGGAGGTGGAAGCCGAACTGCCCCGCCGCGACCAGCTTCCCAACGACAACTACCGCGCTAACGCCACCTTCAAGGTGTTCCTCAAAGAGGTCAGCGAGGTGCCGCGGCGCGGTCCCCAGCTGTTCGTCAGCCGGGCCAATGCAGGCTTGGTGGTGTACCTATTTGAAAACGAAGTACCGGAGATCCAGGAAGGATCGGTGCGCATCGTGGCCGTGGCGCGGGAGGCCAACCCGCCATCGCGGTCGGTCGGGCCACGCACCAAGGTGGCTGTCGACAGCGTGGAGCGCGAAGTGGATCCTGTGGGCGCCTGCATCGGCGCCCGCGGCTCGCGCATCCAGCAGGTGGTCAACGAACTGCGGGGCGAGAAGATCGATGTGATCCGCTGGTCGCCGGACCCTGGCCAGTACATCGCCAATTCGCTCAGCCCGGCGCGGGTGGAGATGGTGCGGTTGGTGGATCCGGAGGGTCACCATGCGCACGTGCTGGTGCCCCACGACCAGCTGAGCCTGGCCATCGGCCGCGAAGGCCAGAACGTGCGGCTGGCCGCCCGCCTGACCGGCTGGAAGATCGACATCAAGAACGCCCAGGAATACGACCAGGCGGCTGAGGACGCGGTGGTCTCGCAGCTGATCGACCAACGGCGCGAGGAGGAGGCCCTGCAGGCCGAGGCCGAGGCGCGGCTGGCGGCGGAGCAGGCGGCCCGGGCCGAGGAGGATGCCCGCCTACGCGAGCTCTATCCCCTGCCCGAAGACGAGGAAGACGAGGAGGAGTACGGCCCCATCGACGGAGCGGAAGCGGCCGAGGAGGCAGAGGCTGAACCTGTGGGCGAGGCTGAACCCCAGCCGGAGGAGGAGTTCGCGTCCGTGGACGACGAGGAGCAAGGGTGAGCGGCGCGCCACAGCGTGCGGTGGAGCGCCGCTGCATCGCCTGCCGCCGCCTGGCCGATCGCCGCACCCTGTGGCGTGTGATCCGGCTGGCGGCGGGGGGCCTGGCTCTGGACCAGGGGATGGGGCGCTCGGCCTATCTCTGCCCCACCCTGACCTGCCTGGAAGACACGCGGCGACGGAGGCGCCTGTCGCGAGCCCTGCGATGTGCGGTCCCGGATTCGATCCTTGCCACCCTGGCCGATCGACTGGAGGCAGGCCAACAGGCAGGCGTTGAGGCAAGATGAACGATGGCCGCAGCGTGTCTGCGGTCCGGCGCGAGATCGAGGCTTCGGCCCCATCTCCCCGACGGAGCGGCCGACGAGGCCCAACCGGTGGCCGACCAGGCCACGAGCGGGGTCCGCGGGCCCCGATCCCATGGAGACCTGAATGACCAGCAGCGGCAAAGTCAGAATTTATGAGCTGTCCCGGGACCTGGGCCTGGACAACAAGGACGTGCTCGACGCCGCCGAGAAATTGAAGATCGCCGCGCGCAGCCACAGCAGCTCCATCAGTGACGAGGAGGCCCAGCGCATCCGATCGTTGATCAGCCGGGGCAACGGTGGTGGGGCTGCCGCCCCAGCCCCCGCCGCACCGGGGAAGGCCATCCTGTCGGTGAAGAAGGCGGCCTCCGAAGCGATGGGGGGGAAGCCGAGCGGCGCTGCCGTGGCCGCCCCGCCTCAGCGACCGGCCGCCGCGCCACCGGCCAGGCCCGCCGCGCCAGTGGCTCCCCCCACCGCTGCCGCGCCATCCACGTCAAAGCCCTTAGCCTCGGATTCCTCCAAGCCGACCGCCCCCGGTGCGCCCCGCCCCGCGGCCCCGGTTCCTGCTGCTAAGCCTCGGGCGGCCGCTGAGGCGCCAGCCGCCAACCGACCGGCAGCCCCATCCCGGCCAGCGGCGCCTGGAGCGGCGACGCCAGCACGGCCTGCGGCCAGCTCGCCGGCCCGTCCAGGCGCCTCGCCCGCTCCCGGCCGGCCCGCGCCACGCCCGGCCGCTCCGCCCCAGATCATCAGCAAACCCACGCCGCCGCCCGCCCGGCCGGCCGCCGGAGCCCCGCCGACTCGCCCCTCCACGGCCGCAGCGCCGGGCCGGCCTGCGGCGCCACCCCCTGGCCGGCCCGGCGCGGCCGCCGCGCCAGGGAAGCCGATCCCGGCCGGTCCCGCGGCACGCAGCCCACAGGCGCCTGCCCGCACCCCCGCACCCCAACGCCCCGG
Source organism: Synechococcaceae cyanobacterium (assembly GCA_046340895.1). GTDB lineage: Bacteria > Cyanobacteriota > Cyanobacteriia > PCC-6307 > Cyanobiaceae > Cyanobium. The sequence continues at coordinate 89,502 of JBKDSQ010000076.1, forward strand.
CGCCCCCACACGGCCCGGTACGGCGGCTGCTCCCGGCCGTCCCGGGGGCCCGGCCGGTCGTCCCCAGCTGGTAGGCCGACCCCAACCCTCCACAGCGGCTGGCGGCAGCCGGCCCGCCCCTCCCTCAGCACGGCCACAACGCTCCCCTGCACCCGGGGGCCGCCCGGCTGCTCCCACCCGCCCCGGCGCCGGCGGCGGCAGGCCCGGCACCCCACCGCTGGAGCTGGTCGGCAAACCGATCCGGCGCGATGCCGCAGGCCCCGGCACCACCAGCCCCGGACGTCCCGCTGCACCCGGCCGTCCAGGCCTGCCCCCAGGGATGCGGAAGCCGATGGCACCCGGCGAGCTGATGGAGCTGCAGAGGCCTACCGGCCGTCCCACCGCTCCCCCTCCCCGGCGCGTCGGCGAGAACGCCCCCGCCGGAGAGGAGGGTGCCAGCACGGTGCCCGAGCTGGTGCGTCCCACAGCGCCAGCGGCACCGCGCCGCCCCGGGGCACGCCCCGGCCACGCTCCGGCCGGCGCCCCGGCCCGGGCGCGTCGTCCCGCCTGGGACGACCGCGCCCAGCGGGAGGCACTGCGCCGCCGCACGCCGCAGAAACAGCGCCAAAAGGTGCACATCATCGGCGAAAACGATGATGCCCTCACCGCCGAAACCGGCGGCTACGCGGGCGAACAGGAAGCCGTGGTGCTGCAGGCGAGCCTGGCGCGGCCCGCCAAGCCCCGGGCGGCCGCCGGCTCCCAGCCCAAGCCCACCGTGGCGGTGCGCAAGCGCAAGAAGGAAACCACCCGCCAGCGCCAGCGCCGCCGGGCCATGGAGCTGCGGGCCGCCCGCGAGCTCAAGGCCCAGCGGCCGGAGATGCTCGTGGTGCCCGAGGGCAACCTCACGGTGCAGGAGCTCGCCGACCGCCTCGGTGTGGAGAGCTCAGAGATCATCAAGAGCCTGTTCTTCAAGGGAATCATCGCCACCGTCACCCAGACACTCGACCTGCCCACGATCGAGACGGTCTCCGATGAATTCGGCGTGCCCGTGCTTGAGGACGACGTGCAAGCCGCCGCGGCCAAGACGGTCGAGATGATCGAGGAGAGCGATTTGGCCCACCTGATCCGCCGCCCGCCGGTGGTGACGGTGATGGGCCACGTCGACCATGGCAAGACCAGCCTGCTCGATGCCATCCGCAAGACGCGCGTGGCGGCTGGCGAGGCCGGCGGCATCACCCAGCACATCGGCGCTTATCAAGTGGAGGTGCCCCACGGCGGCGCCACGGCGAGGATCACCTTTCTCGACACACCGGGACACGAGGCCTTCACCGCGATGCGGGCCCGCGGCACCAAGGTGACCGACGTGGCGGTGCTGGTGGTGGCGGCCGACGACGGCGTGCGGCCCCAGACCCTGGAGGCGATCAGCCACGCCCGCGCCGCCGAGGTGCCGATCGTGGTGGCGATCAACAAGATCGACAAGGAGGGGGCCTCCCCCGACCGGGTGAAGCAGGAGCTCTCCGCCCACGAACTGGTGGCCGAAGACTGGGGCGGCAACACCGTGATGGTGCCCGTGAGTGCCATCAAGGGCGAGAACATCGACCAGTTGCTGGAGATGATCCTGCTCGTTTCCGATGTGGAGGATCTGCAGGCCAACCCCGACCGCATGGCTCGGGGCACGGTGATCGAGGCACACCTCGACAAGGCCAAGGGTCCGGTGGCCACCCTGTTGATCCAGAACGGCACCCTGCGCACCGGCGATGTGGTCGCCGCCGGCCCCGTGCTCGGCAAGGTGCGCGCGATGGTCGACGACACCGGCCGCCGCGTCAAGACAGCGGGCCCCTCGGCCGCCGTGGAGGCTCTCGGGTTCAGCGAGGTGCCCACCGCCGGCGACGAATTCGAGGTGTACAGCGACGAGCGCTCCGCTCGCGCGGTGGTGGGGGATCGGGCCAGCGAAGCCCGTGCTTCCCGCCTGGCCCAGCAGATGGCCTCACGGCGGGTGTCGCTGGCCTCGATGTCAGGCCAGGCCAGCGAGGGCGAGCTCAAAGAGCTCAACCTGATCCTCAAGGCCGATGTGCAGGGCAGCGTCGAGGCGATCCTCGGGGCCCTCGAGCAGCTGCCCCAGGAGGAGGTACAGGTGCGCGTGCTGCTCTCGGCTCCGGGCGAGATCACCGAAACCGACGTCGACCTGGCGGCCGCTTCCGGCGCCGTGATCGTGGGCTTCAACACCTCGATGGCGCCGGGGGCCAAGCGTGCCGCCGATGCCACCGGTGTGGATGTGCGCGACTACGACGTGATCTACAAGCTGCTGGAAGACATCCAGCTGGCGATGGAGGGCCTGCTCGAACCCGAGCTGGTGGAGGAGCCCCTGGGCGAGGCGGAGGTACGGGCCGTGTTCAGCATCGGCAAGAACGCCGTTGCCGGCTGCTATGTCACCAGCGGCAAGCTGCAGCGCAACGGCAAGGTGCGCGTGCACCGTGGCAAGGAGAAGGTGTACGAGGGCGACCTTGATTCGCTGCGCCGCGGCAAGGACGACGTGCGCGAAGTCGCCACCGGCTTTGAGTGCGGCATCGGCTGCGATCGCTTCAACGCCTGGCAGGAGGGAGACCGCGTGGAGGTGTACAAACTCGTCACCCAGCGCCGCACCCTCAGCACCTGAGCGTGCCGGCTCCCCCGCCCTCACCGTCTCCCTCCCCCCCGCAGTCGCCGTGAGCCAAGCCCGAGCCGCCAGCGAGCCCCTTCTCTGGCTGCAGCTGCTCGGTCCCAGCCTGCTGCCGCTGGAGGCCTTGGTGCTGTTGCTGTTGCTGGCGGGCAGCGATCCAGGAGGTCTGCCGGCGCTGGAGCGTCTGCTCTGCTGGGCGATCGGGGCCCTGGCGCCTGCGGTGCTGCTCTGGCGCCGGCCAGCGGATGTGTGGTCGCTGCTGCTCGTGCAGACCCCTGCGCGGGGCCGGCGCGACCTGCAGCGTCGCCTCAGCGTTCTGCAGGACAGCCTCGGCCTACGGCTGACCCTGGCCCTCGGGGCTGGCTTGCTGCTGGTTCTGCTCTGGCGTGTCGACACCGCCGCCGCTCTGGCCAGCTCCTTCGCGCCGCTGCCGGATGCGCCCCGGCTGGTGGACCTGCTGCTGTGTGCCCCGCTGCTGGCGCTGATGCTCTGGCAGTGGCAACAGGCTGCCCAGGCCGTATGGCTGCTGAGCCGACCTGCAGACGCCATCGCCGCCGCCGCTCCGCTGCCCGCCAACAACCAGGCGCAGCAACGCCTCAGCCTCGGCCTGCCCCTGCTCCTGCCCGCACCGCTGCAATTCAAGGAGCCATCCATGGATGCGCCCTCCCCGCGGGCATCAGCGGGCCCTGCCGAGGCTTCCGAGGATTCAGGGGATTCAGGGGTTGCCGCTGTCGCGACTACGGTCGAACCAGAGCAGGGTGCCGAACAGGACCAGGGCCACGACCTGGATCAGCCAGTCGCTTGAGGCCACGGCATCGCCGGCCGAAGCGCGCATCGCCATCGTGGCCAGCCCCAGGCCGGCCGACGCGACCAAGGCAAACCAGAGCGCCCGCCGCAAGCCGCGCCAGGGGCTGCGCGCTTCCGCCAGCAGACGCTCCTTCAGGGCTGGATCGAGATCCCGCCGGGTCTGACGACCCAAAGGCGGACGCAGCGGGGGCTGGGCGCCCGGCGAAACCGGGGCCGGGTTTGGCTTGGGCAAGGCGGCCTTCGCGATGGCCGTTCCGGCCTGGCTTGGGAGCCATGGTAACGACCTGAGCAGGTGCTACGTTCGCTCTGTTGCCGGTGTAGCTCAGCGGTAGAGCAACTGATTCGTAATCAGTAGGTCGTCGGTTCAAGTCCGACCATCGGCTTTTGGATTGCCCCCGCACTCGGTCCTGGTCACCCCCGCACCAGCTCCTGGCCCGGCTCCACCAGTGGACGACGGTGCGGCAGGTTGCCGAAATGCTCGCGGGCGATCGCAAGCAGCTGGGCGTCGCTCATGCCGCCATCATCGAGGGTTTCAATGCCGACGATGTGGGCCAGCAGGTCGCGGCGGTGGGTCTGCAGGTGGTGCAGCAGCACCTGGCGCATGTCGCTCTCCCCGGTGCCGTGGCCGAGCAGGAGCACCGCATCCGCATCGGCCATGGCCGTGGTGATGCGTGCCAGGTAGTCGGCATCGATCGGCGCGCGCTGGCCGGCCACGTCACGGTCGTGGCGGTGGGTGAGGTTCTGGTCGCTGCCCCAGACACCGTGGGGCCGTAGCACCGCGTGCTCCACGTCATCCCCCTCCAGGCGGAAGACATCGGTGTGGTGATGGTTGAGATGAAGCACCAGGCGGTGGCTCTGATCGCCCCGCGGCGACACAGCATCGGCCACGGGATGCTCAGGGCTGACGCCAGCCTCCTCCAGGAAGCGCCGCGCCCGCATCATGGCCTCCGCGTCGAGGTCGGGGTTGCGCACGCCGCAGCCCACACGGATCCAGGTTTCGGCGCCGTTGGGCATGCGGATGTGCAGGCGGCGATTCTCCCCTTCGTGGACCTCGGCACCGAGGGCTCGGAACAGGGCCTCCACCTGGGAGCTGCGGACACCGTGCTGGAGAGGATGGGCGAACAGGGCCTGCAGGGTGCGCAGATGGTGCTTCCGCATGGTTCTTCGACGGCTGATTCGACCCTATCGAGACCCTCCCAGATCGCCAGGAAAGCCGTAACGAATCACGACCTCTCCTGACCGGCCGCCACCACCGTGGCCCAGGCGATGGGGAATCGGGAAACGATCACACGATCTTGACGATGTCGATCCCCTTCTGGCCGAGCCTCTGCAACTCGCCCGCCGCCCGCAGCGCGGCTTCATGGGTATGGAAGCCGTGGGCCCCGGCAGCGTCGTCCACATCCACCAGGCTTTGGTCGCGCGGATCGATGGCGATGTACCGGCCCGACCCGAGGCGACGCAGCACATAACGCTCAGGCTCCGCACCGACGAGGGGATGGTCGGGGTCGCGGCCGGGGGACCAGAAATGCATCGCGGCAGGCGGGGGACAGTCCCCGGCACGGTACGGGCTCCGGCCCGGGACCACCAGTCGGGGGGCGACACCCGCGGGGCGGCCGCGGGCCTCAGCCGCCGGCGAATTCCGCCGGGGAGCGGTGGTGCACCTCGGCCCACTGCACCAGCTGCTGGGCCTGCCAGAGGTTGTCGACGTGGGTGCAGTGATGGGCAGCGTCGCAGACCCGATAGCCCCCCTGGCCCTCCGCCTCGATCGTGGATCCGGCGGGGGTGACGATAGGGGAGGCTGTCGGCGCAGCGTGGGGGGAGAAGACGTCGTCGGCCATAGCGCTGGCTCGGGGCCTCCAGGCCTACCGCGGCGTGGGCCCGGCAGAAGCGCAACAGCAATCAAACCAGACGTTGGCGGTCCCTAGGCCGCCATCCGGGGCGTGCGGCCTCGCTGACGCAGACGGCTCGAGCCGCTCGGAGCGGTCACGATGCCGCCATCACGGCCTCGCGCCCCATGCCTGCCCCTGCGCTGCGGCTTCACTCCGGGCGGGGGGCGGCCGCCCTGCGGCGGCGGCTGGCGCCTGGCCTGCTGCTGCGGTCAGCCACCGGCAGGGCGGACGAGCCGGAGCCTGCGTTCCGCCATCGCAGCCTGGACCTGGGTCAGCTGCCGCTTCACCGGCTGGAGCTGGCTCCCTGCCGCCTGGAGCTCAGCGGCGCCGCAAACCACGCCTGCCTGGTGCTGCCCCTCGCCGGCGAGGCCACCCTGCGAGGCCAGCGCCGGGGCAGCCGCCCCCTGGCCGCCGATGCCGGTCGCACGGCGGTGTTGCTGCCCGGGGAGCCATTCCAGCTCCACTGCCAGTCTCCCTACAAGACGGTATTGATCGGGCTGCCCCGTCCGGTGCTGCTGGCGGCGGCGGCCGCGCTTCTGCCCCCGCAGCTCGCCCCGTTGCAGCGGACAAGACTGGAGAGGCGCCTGGAGCGCAGCTGGCAGTGGCGGGAAGATGGGGGGGAGGAACGGGACCTGCTGGGGCTGCTACGCCAGACCGTGGCGGTGCTGGAGGGGGCCGCCGGCGCCACGGCCGGTGCTCCCCCCCTCGCCGGAGCCGCACTGCAGGACTGGCTCCTGCAACCGCTCGCCCTGCTGCTCCTGCAGGAGGCCGGCCAGCGGACCGACCCAGGCGCCGGAGGCCGCCGCTTGGAGCGCTTGCTGGGCCACATCGAGGCCAATCTGCACCGGCCGCTGGGCCTGCGGGACCTCTGTGACCTCAGCGGCTGCTCCCCGCGGGCGCTGCAGTACGCCTTCCAGCGCCGCTTCGGCTGCGGACCGATGCAGTGGCTGCGCGAGCGCCGGCTGGAGGAAGCGGCCCGGGCGCTGTTGCAGGCGGACGGGCAGGTGCCGGTGGGGGCGATCGCCCGCCGCTGCGGCTACACCAACCTCTCCAGCTTCAGTCGCGACATCCAGCGCCGCTTCGGCCTGCCCCCCTCAGCCCTGCGCAGAGCCGGGGCGCTGGGAACGGCCCGGCAGGATTTGGCTCAGTAAGGGTCGTCGCCGAAATCCTCGTCGTAGCCCTCGAAGGGATTGAACTCGTTCCAGCCTGGGCTGGCGTTCTGGAACAGGCCGAACTGGCGGGCCTTGTCCGTCAGGTAGGTGTCGCCGGTGGGAACGGTGTCGCAGGTGAGCGAGCCGTCCGGGCCGCGCACGCAGTTCTCGAATTGCACCCCCGCGCGGGCCGCCCCGCACGGGGCGGAGCCGAACCACAGGCAGCCCAACAGGACAGCCCTCAGCAGGGTGTGTCCCCGCAAGGGAAGCCACCAGGCCGCGTCGCCGGGGCCGCGCCCGGTGCGAAGACGGGCCGGGGAGGCCTGCAGGGCCAAGGCGCTGAGCGGCGCCAGAGGGAACGGCATCGGGGCGCAGGGCCGGGGGCGGAACATCCAGGGCGGGCGGCTCTGCTGGGATGATGGCAGCGATTTCTCCTCGCACCCAGGGATGTACACCGACTGGACCGCCGTGATCCTGCTCCTGCTGACGGCCGTTCCGCTCGCCGCGGTGGTCGGCACGGCCGCCTTCTTCATCTGGCAGCAGCGGAAGAAGCAGATGAAGCGGCTCTGAGGGCTGCCGGCAGGGGCAGGGGCTCCCCGATCGCCTGCAGGCGTCCCCGGCCCAGGCATTCCAGGCAGGTGCGATAGCGCTGGTCCGCCAGGCGCAGGCTGCCGCTCCCCCCGCAATGGGGGCAGCGTCTGCCGTCGATGGGCGGGGAATGGGCGGGAGAGGAGCTCATCGGGACAGTCTGTCTGGATCTCCTCACTGTGACGGGAATCGGCGTCCTGTAAGCCGAAACCATCCTTAAGAGTGGCCAACCTCCACCGCCGCGTGGGTCAGGCAGGCCGCCAGCCGGTCCCCATTGATCTCACTCAGCAGCTCCCGCGCCGAGAGCCGCTGCCCTGGTGGCACCAGCGACAGACTGGCCGCCAGGACCCCGATCACCGCCGCGGCATCCATGCCCTGGTCCCGCCAGCTCCCCAGCCCTTCAGCCGCTTCCCGCTTGCTGAGCCGCTGACCGGCCCCGTCGCGCCACAGCGGCACATGGCCGTACCGCGGCGGTGGGGCCCCCAGCGCCGCCATCACCGCCACCTGGGCGCCGGTGGATCCCCACAGGTCGGCACCGCGCAGCACATCACTGATCCCCAGCGTCAGCTCATCCAGCGCCGTGGCCAGGTGGTAGGCCACCACCCCATCGGCCCGCCGCAACACCACATCACCCACCTGTCGCGGCCCGTCCAGGGCGCCGGCGGCATCGAACCGCTCCACCCATCGCAACGACCCTGGCGGCAGTGCCAACCGCCAGCTCGGCAGCCGCCCGCCCTCCGGACCCCAGAGCGGCGGGCGCCCGCGGCAGTGGCCCGGGTACACGCTCAGGGCCCCGTGGGGGGCGGAGATATCCGCCAGCAGCCTGCGGCTGCAGCGGCAGGGATACAGGGCGCCCGCGCGCCGCAACGCGGAGAGGGCGGTGGCGTAAAGGCCGCGCCGCCGGCTCTGGCGCAACGGCGGGCCATCCCAGTCGAGACCCAGCCAGCGCAGGTCGGCCAGGATCGCCTCCTCGGCACCGGGACGGTTGCGCGGTGTGTCGAGGTCGTCGAGCCGCAGCAGCAGCTCCCCGCCGGCCAAGCGGGCGTCAAGCCAGGCCAGCAGGGCGGTGCGCAGGTTGCCGCGGTGCAGGAGGCCGGTGGGGGAGGGGGCGAAGCGGCCCCGGTACCCCTGGCGGCGGCGGGCCTGGCCGGCGTCGATCGCCCGCTGCAAGGCCTCGGGCAGCGCCAGGTCCGCGGGCGCGGGCAGGGGGGCGGACGGCGGGGCCGGCATGGGCAACAAAAAAGCGGTCCCGCGGGACCGCCCGGCAGTGCGTGGCGAAACCTCAGCCCTGCACGCGGTCCTTGAACAGCTTGCCGGCGGTGAAGGCGGGCACCCGCTTGGCGGGGATTTTGATCTTTTCCCCGGTCTTGGGGTTCAGACCCTGCCGGGCGGAGCGCTCGCGGGGCTCGAAGGAGCCGAAGCCGAGGATGGAGACCTTCTTGCCTTCGACCACCGAATCGATGATGGTTTCGATGGCCGCATCCACGACGTTGGAAACGTCGGTTTTGGTGAGCTCGGTGCGGGCGGCGACGAGGTTGACGAGATCAGCTTTGTTCATAGGGCGGGTAGGCCTCCTGGTGGCGATCGTGGGGAGCCGGAACGGCGATGTGGGAGGCGGGTCGGAAGGTTGCCGGCCGCCGTTGCTTCAGAGGAGCGCGCCAATCGTATGGGGGGCAGGCCGAGGCGGCAACCAAGAAAGCCGGTTCTGACAACGGATCTCACCGAAACTGGAGCCCGCTGGCAACGGTGGGGGGAATCAGGGCTGCCCCGCCGGCTCCGCGAGCTCCGCCAGCAGCGCTGCTGCGGGCTCGACGAGCTTCTCGCCGCGCAGCGCCCCCAGGCCGGCGCCACTCGCGATCCAGGCCGGTGAGCCGGCGGGCAGCCAGCGGGCGAGCTGCGCCAGGCTGCGCCTCTGCCGCGGCGCGTGGAAGGTGCGGCGACCGGACAAGGGCCCCAGGCGGCCGGGGGCCAGCGGCACCAGCAGGCGCCCGCAGAACAGCCCGTCAACGCCGCTGGCGGGCTCTTGGGCGTGGAGCACGCAGGCCCCCGGGCTCGGGCCGGGCGTCCATAGCAGCCGCACCCCCTCGACCAGAACATGCTCCGCTGCGAAGGAGTGCAGCGACTCCACCCCAGGCAGCAGGTAGGCCTCCTGTTCCTGCACCAGCACAGGCCAGCCCAGGGCCTGCTGCAGACGGCGGCAGCGGCCGTGGCCATCGCGGCCGGTGAGCACGATCCAGGGCGGTGCGGCGCCGCCGCCGCGGCGGGCGACGCGACCACGCAGAAAGCTGAGGTTGGCCTCATTCAGGGCAGGAGCATCGATCAGCAGATCGACCTCCTCCAGCTCCAGCCACCAGGCGCTGCCGCCCTGGCTATCGCGGTTGGGGGCGAACAGGAAGAGCCCGGGCCGCACGGGCAGGGGTGGGCGGCCGCTCTCGGGCGGCGCCGGAGGCATCGAGGCGGCGTCCAGGGGGCTCCTGTGCGGCGGGCGGGTCCCCATTGAACCCCGGCCGGGCGAAGTGACGGCGTAGCGTGCGGCCATCGCATCCCTCCCCGTGTCGGCGATCCGGATCGGACATCCCTGGCCGCTGGGATCCTCCCTCACGGCCGGGGGGGTCAATTTTTCGCTGGTGGCCCCGCTCGCCACCCGGGTGGAGCTGTTGCTATTCGCCCATGGCGCCTCCCCGGAACCGCGCCGGGTGATTGAGCTCGATGGCCGCCATCGCTCCGGCGACTACTGGCACGTGGAGGTGGAAGGGGAGGGGCTGGGCTGTTGCTACGGCTACCGGGTGTTCGGGCCGCTGCTGCCCGGCGGCCACGGCTTCAACCCCTCCAAGGTGCTGCTCGATCCGTGCGCCCGCGCCATCAGTGGCTGGGACGTGTACGAGCGGGGCAAGGCGGTAGGGGCCACCCCCAACACCAGCGGCTGCCTCAAGGGGGTGGTCACGGAGCGCGACCGTTTCGATTTCGACGCCGCACCGCGGCCGCGGCACCGCTGGCAGCGCAGCGTGATCTACGAGCTGCACGTGGGGGGCTTCAGCCGCGGCGAGGGCTGCCCGGTGCCGCCGGAGCGCCAGGGAACGCTGCTGGGCCTGATCGAGACGATCCCTTATCTGCAGGAGCTTGGGGTGACCGCCCTGGAGCTGCTGCCGGTGATGGCGTTCGATCCGCAGGACGCGCCGCCGGGGCGGTTCAACCACTGGGGGTACAGCCCTGTGAGCTGGATGGCCCCCCATCCCGGCTACCTCTGCAGCGACGATCCGCTGCGGGCCCGCGCCGAGGTCCGCGAGCTGGTGAGCGCCTGTCACCAAGCCGGGCTCGAGGTGTTGATCGATGTGGTGTACAACCACACCACCGAGGGCAACCAGGCCGGTCCCACCCTCAGCTGGCGCGGCCTGGCCGATGCGCACTACTACCACCAGAATGCGCGCGGCGACTACCAGGACGTGAGCGGCTGTGGCAACAGCATCGCCGCCAACCGTCCACTGGTGCGGCGGCTGATCCTCGAATCGCTGCGCTGCTGGGCGGTGGAACTGGGGGTGGACGGCTTCCGCTTCGACCTGGGCATCGCCCTGAGCCGTGGCGAAGACCTGGCACCGCTGGACGCACCGCCGCTGTTCGAGGCCATCGAGGCCGATCCGGAGCTGGCGGATCTCAAGCTGGTGAGCGAGCCTTGGGACTGTGGTGGCCTCTACCGGCTGGCGGATTTTCCAGCGCGGCGGGTGGCGAGCTGGAACGGCCGCTTCCGCGACGACCTGCGCCGCTTCTGGAAGGGGGATGAGCGGACCGTGTGGCCGCTTGGGCAGAGGCTGGGGGGCAACCCAGACCTCTACGGCGGGTCCCCGGCCCCGGTGGGGCGCACCATCACTTTCCTCACCGCCCACGACGGCTTCACCCTGGCGGATCTGGTGAGCTTCGACCGCAAGCACAACCTGGCCAACGGCGAGAACGACCGCGACGGTGACAACCACAACAACAGCTGGAACCACGGCGTGGAGGGACCGAGCAGCGATGCGGACGTACGGGCGCTGCGCAACCGCCAGATGCGCAACCTGCTCTGCTCGCTGCTGCTCGCGCCTGGGGTGCCGATGCTGCTGATGGGCGACGAGGTGCGGCGCAGCCAGGGGGGCCACAACAACACCTGGTGCCAGAACAATCCACTCGGCTGGATGCACTGGCAGCCGGATGCAGAGGACCGGGCGATGCGCGGCTTTCTGACACGCCTGATCCAGCTGCGCCAGCAGCTGGCGCCACTGCTCAATCCCGATCCGCCGCTGCCCGAACCGCCGCCACCGAACGGAGCGCTCGCCGGCCTGCCCTGGCGGGAGTGGCACGGGGTCGAGCTGCGCAAACCCGACTGGGCCCAGTGGTCGCACTGCCTGGCCTGGAGCCTGAACGACGCCGAGCGGGGCCCGCTGCTGTGGTGCGGCCTGAACGCTTACTACAAACCCATGGATTTCGATCTGCCCGTCTGCCCCAGCGGCTGGCTGCGGCTGATCGACACCGCCTTGCCGCCCGATCAGGCGCTGCCGGAGCAGCCGGAGCGCTGGCAGGCCAATGGTGCCCCGCTGGAGAGCCGCAGCCTGATGATGATGGTGGCGCGCCCGCTGCTGGAGGGCGTGCGCCTGGGGAGCTGAGGGCCAGCCTTAGCGGCGTGGGGAGCCGAGGCCACGGCGGCCTCGCAGCCGACGGCTCCAGAGCCAGACTCCCGCCGGGGCCGCCAGGGCCAGGGGCCCCGGCACCGGGGGTGGATCAGCACGAAGGGACTGGATCTGGTAGATGGTGCCGCGGGTGGTCCCGAGCAGATCACCGCCGTAGTCGAGATCGGTGAGGAAGAGCGAATCGGCGCTGGCCAGCAGGCCGTTGGGATGGCCGAGCAACTGGTTGGGAATGAACGGAAACTTGCTACCCGTGCTCGGGTTCGCAAACATCAGCGGATTTTCCAGATTGGCGGCGCCACCACGAAACATACCGAAGAAACTTGTGAACAGGCCGCCGGCGAAGTCGGTGGGAAATCCGCTGGGAGCCGCGGCCAGCTCCACCGCCCCCTCGCTGCGTTCCAGCCCGATGGGAGTGAACACCAGCAGCGGCGGCCTGACCCCGGGGGTGGAACAGATGGCGGAGCAGACGGCGGTGCCGCCGGAGATCGTCTCGCCGGTGGCGGCGGAGATGTAGGTGTGCGGGAAGCCGAAATCGGGCACCAGGGTGCCTAGCTCAGCCGCCGCGATGCGGTTGATCTCATCGGCGGAGAGGGAGACATCCGCATTGCCGGGGGTGTCGATGCCGTTGTCCTGGAGGTAGAGATCACCGTTGGCAGCAAAAATCATGCCCGCGGCATTGCGCAGGCCGCTGGCGATCTGTTGCACCACCGCCTGAAAACCGAAGCCGCTGGGGGTGAGGGTGAGGCGCTGGATCGACTGTGGAGCCAGCGACACCGGCGGCAGGATCACGCCGCTGCCATCGCCCTCCAGAAGCACGGGCTCGTTGCTGGCGGCGTTGTTGAAACGGGCTCCGAGGTTGAAAAACACCTCCACAGAGGAGGGATCCGACGGCGCCTGCCGGGCCGCCAAGGCATAGGTGGTGTGCTCGGAGCCTTCCGGGAAGCGGAAGCGAAGCGATCCGGCAGGGCTGAGCGGTGTGGAGGGCGTCGCCCCGGTGCGCCAGAGGCTGATCGTTTCCTGACCGGGGCCGGAGGAGAGCGCCACCACCAGATCCTCGACGCGGCGCACGGAGGTGAGCAGGGGAGGCAGCCCCTGGGCCAGCGGCGTGGGGTCACCATCAGCGCGGCCATCGCCATCGCTGTCAACCAGCCGCAGCAGGCTGCCGGACGTGGAGCCGAACAGAGACGGACCGGAGCTGGTGGCCACCAGAAGCGAGCCATCCGCCAAGGGAGCAAGACTTGTGGGGAACGAGAGACCGGAGGCGAAGGTGGTGAGCCGGAAGCGCCCCTGATCCTCCGGCCGTGCCAGGACGAGCGTCGGTGGTGACCCCGCCGAAACCGGCCCGGCTACGAACAACGACGCAAGCAGCGAAGACGGCAGAGCTGCCGAAATAATTGCCGCATGGACCAGAAAGAATACCCGCATGATTCGGCCAGATTTCTACTGGTTAACTCTGTCTTCGGAACACTACCCACAACCGCACACAAGTGGGCAATCACCAACAACGAGCCAAAACCGTTCAGAGTTGAGGGCGCGACCTTTTGGTCCGGCAGTGCAAACAAGCCGCCGATCGCTATTCGCAGAAAGCCAGGAGGAAGTCGCGCATCTTCTGCAGCCGCTCCATCAGCCTCAGATCGCCGCCCTGATCGGGATGGGGCTGCTTGGCAAGACGCCAGAGGCCTTCCTTGAGGTCTCTGGGATTCTTCTGGCGATGGCGATGGCGATGGCGGAATCGAATGGCCACTGGCCACCTTGGCGCAACATGCTGCCGGCTTCAGCAGCAGCGCATCTGGCAGCCAAACTCAGGAGGGTCTGTGGTCGCACCACCCCGAGGACTGTGTGCGAGCCGCCCCCACGGTCGTCGTGCCATGGCCTTGAGCGGTGGGATGGCATCCCCGAGAGGAACGTCTTCCTCAACCGGGCGAACAGGAAACGAAGCGGGCGGCGGGAATCGAACCCGCATCATCAGCTTGGAAGGCTGAGGTTTTACCACTAAACTACGCCCGCAAAAGAGGCAAATTCCTCGGAAGGAGCTGCCCCAGCTGCCCCGATGACGAACCGCGCCTGGGGCCGGCCCGATTTCAGGGGAACGCAGTTGCAGCATTATGGCCTGTCAAGGTCTGCCCCACCGCGTGAGCTCTTCCCCCAACCCAGCGCGGCAAAGCGCCGCAGACCGGGCGGCCGATCCCCGCTGGCGGGATCCGTCCGAGCAGCCGGCCGGCCGCCGCAACCGCATGCTCCTGGCTTACGGCCTCGGCGATGCGGGAACCGGCATGGCCGCATCCCTGATCGGCTTCTACCTGTTCATCTTCTACACGAAGGCCGCCGGCCTCGCCCCCTGGATGGCCGGCCTGGTGCTGATGCTGGCCCGCCTATGGGACGCGGTCAACGATCCGGTGGTGGGCTGGCTGAGTGACAAGACCCGCACACGCTGGGGCCCGCGGCTGCCCTGGATCCTCGGCAGCGCCCTGCCGCTCGGGGTGGGCATGGCCCTGATGTGGTGGCTGCCCCCCGGTGGCCCCTGGCAGAAGTTCGCCTTTTTTGTGGGCATCTCCGTGCTGGCCAACAGCCTTTACACCTGCGTCAACCTCCCCTACTCAGCCCTGGCAGCGGAGCTCACCACCTCGGTGCCCCTGCGCACCCGCCTCAACACCGCGCGCTTCACCGGCTCGATCATCGCTGGTCTGGTGGGGCTGGTGCTCGGGGGGCTGCTGCTGCGCAACCCCGCCGATCCAGCCGGCTACTGGCGTGTGGGGTTGCTCTCCGGCGCGATCATCACCCTTTCCACCCTGCTGTGCGTCTGGGGCATCGCCCCGGCGGCGATCCACTGCCAGCGCCCCAGCAGCGAACGGGGCACCACCCGGCGGCTGCTGGCGCGGGTGCGGGGCAATGGGCGTTTCCTGATGGTGCTCGGCCTCTACCTGCTGCTCTGGTGCGCCCTGCAACTGATGCAGACGGCGGCCCTGATCTTCCTGCCCGACGTGATGGGGGTGCCACCGGCCTGGAGCAACTGGATCCTGCTTCCGTTCCAGATCAGCACGCTGCTGGGCCTGTGGCTGTGGACCGAAGTGTCGCGCCGCCACGGGCGTCTGCACGCCCTGCGCTGGGGCTCCATCCTCTGGATCGGCGGCTGCTTGCTGGCGATGGTGCTCCCCCCCCTGCAGAGCGGCATCGCCCCCACCAGCTCGCTCACCAACCTGCTGCGCCTGGCCGGCTTGCTGGCGGCGATCCTGCCGGTGGGTTTTGGGGCCTCCACCGCCTATCTGATCCCCTGGGCCCTGCTGCCCGATGCGATCGACGCCGACCCGGAGAAGCCGGCGGGCGTGTACAGCGCCTGGATGGTCTTCACCCAGAAGATCTGCATCAGCTTCGCCCTGTTCTTCTTCGGCAACCTGATGAGCATCAGCGGCTACGTGGCCAACCGCGGCGTGGAGCAACCCACCAGTGCGCTGGTGGCGATCAGGCTCTGCATGGGGCTGATCCCGGCCACCCTGGTGGTACTGGCCCTGCTGGTGATGCGGCGCTGGCCGAAGCGGCAGCCGCAACGCCTGCAGGGCGCCACACCGTGATGCGCCCCCCCCGCTGGTTGGGACGGCTGGGCGTCAGCCTGATGATCGGCGGGCAGGCCGTGAGCGCCGTGGCCCGCGGGCGGATCGACGCCAATGACCTGATGCAGGAGTTGCTCGAGGCGGGTCCCGGCAGCTTCCTGATCGTGCTGATCACCGGCCTGGCGGCGGGCACCGTGTTCAACATCCAGGTGGCGGCGGAGCTCTCCAAGCAGGGGGCCAACGCCGCGATCGGCGGCCTGCTGGCCCTGGGCCTGTCGCGCGAGATCGCGCCACTGCTCACCGCCACCCTGCTCACGGGCAAGGTGGCCACCGCCTACGCCGCCCAGCTGGGCACGATGAAGGTGACCGAGCAGATCGACGCGATCACGATGCTGCGCACCGACCCGGTGGAGTACCTGGTGGTGCCGCGGGTCCTGGCGATGGTGCTGATGTCCCCGGTGCAGTGCCTGCTGTTCTTCTGGGTGGCGCTGTGGTCGGGCCAGTGGAGCAGCACCGTGCTTTACAACGTGCCGCCAGCGGTGTTCTGGAATTCGGTGCGCACCTGGATGGACCCGGAGGATCTGCCTTCGATGCTGCTCAAAGCAGTGGTGTTCGGGCTGCAGATCGCGATGCTCGCCTGTGGCTGGGGCCTCACCACCCGCGGCGGCCCGAAGGAGGTGGGCACCAGCACCACCGGCGCCGTGGTGATGATCCTGGTGACGGTGGCGCTGATGGATGTGGTGCTCACCAAGCTGCTGTTCGGCTGAGGGAGACGGCCGCGGGGCCTTGCCGCGGGGCCCGTGGGACAATGCCGTGTCGCTGGTTCGCGCGTGGAAACCGCCTGCCCCGCCCCCGAGGAGGGGCTCACCCTCGAGCCCCGCTATTGGGTGCCGGTTGGCGTGATCGCCCTCGGGCCCACCTGCCTGGCCCTGCAGCCGCTCTGGGGCGGCGCCCGCTGGCTCGCCCTGGCCATCGCCCTGTTCGGCCTGTTCCTGGCGCTGCAGACCGCCCAGCTCCGCCTCCAGTTCGCCGAGGCGGAGCTGGTGGTGCGCCGCAACGGCAGCCCGATCCGCCGCTTCCCCTACCAGGCCTGGCTGGGCTGGCGCCTGTTCTGGCCGGCCGTGCCGGTGCTCTTCTACTTCCGTGAGGAGCGCAGCATTCATCTGCTCCCCATGCTGTTCGACGCCACAGCCCTGCGCGAGCGCCTGCAGCACCACCTGGCACCCCTGGGTCCGTCTGCCCCGGCCGCCCCGCTCTGACACCGCCATGACCGCCTCCGACGCCACGGGCCCGGGCGGCGACGCCCCCACCTCACCCGAGGGCCCCATCCCAGCCGAAACCGCCGCGCTGATGGATCTCGCCCTGCGCGAGCTGCGCGAGCGCCGCACCCTGCTGCAGGAGGAGATCGTCGAACTGGAGAAGCGTCGTGAGCTCATCCAGAAGGAGATCGGCGCCAGCTTCAGCGGCCAGTCGGACGCGATCGCGCGGCGCCTCAAGGGCTTCCAGGAGTACCTGGTGGGGGCCCTGCAGGACCTGGCGGTGGCTGCCGAGCAGGTGGAGCTGGTGGCCCAGCCGGTGCTGGTGCAGCCCTCACCGCTCGATCGCCAGGCAGCCGCCCCCGCCGAAACCGCCGCACCGCCACCGGCAGCCGGCCTGTTCCACCAGGACGAACGCCTGATCCGCGAGCGCCTGGAGAGCTTCCAGGGCCAACCCGATTACTACGCCGACCCCTGGAAGCTGCGCCGCAGCCTCGACCGCGACGGATCCGCCGTGCTGGCGGACTGGTTCCTCAGCCAGGGCGGCCGCGGCGCCCAGCCGAGCAGCGGCAGCCGCAGCCGCAATGCCCTGGTGGCGGCGGCTGCGGTGGCGATCCTTGGCGAGCTCTACGGCGAGCGCTTCCAGACCCTCGTGCTCGCCGGCCAGCCGGAGCGGCTGGGGGAATGGCGCCGCGGCCTGCAGGATTGCCTTGGCCTGAGCCGGGAAGACTTCGGCCCCAACAGCGGCATCGTGCTGTTCGAGCGGGCTGACGCCCTGATCGAGCGCGCCGACCGGCTGGAGGAGCGCGGCGAGCTTCCTTTCATCGTGATCGATGCCGCCGAGCGCTCCGTGGAGATTCCGGTGCTGCAGTTCCCCCTCTGGCTGGCCTTCGCCGCCGGTCCGGACGAATGGATCGAGGAGCAGGACCTCAGCTGAGCCCACCGCGCCGCCCTTCCCCCCGCCCCCTGTGATGACCCTGCTTCTCCCGCTCGCTGCGCTGCTGGCCGGCTACCTGCTCGGATCGATCCCGGCCGGCTGGCTTGCGGGCCGCTGGCTGGCGGGCGTCGACCTGCGCCAGGAGGGCTCCGGCTCCACCGGCGCGACCAACGTGCTGCGGGTGGTGGGCAAAGGTCCGGCGCTGCTGGTGTTTCTGGTGGATGTGCTCAAGGGCACGGCCGCCGTGCTGCTGGCCCGCGCCCTGCTCGAACCGCTGGGCTGGGATCCTGGCAGCGACTGGTGGGTGGTGGCGGCAGGCCTGGCGGCCCTGGCCGGCCATATCTGGCCGGTTTGGCTGGGGGGCCAGGGGGGCAAGGCGGTGGCCACCGGCCTGGGCATGCTGCTCGGGCTGGCCTGGCCGGTGGGGCTGGCCTGCTTCGGCATCTTCCTCACCTGCCTCAGCCTCAGCCGCATCGTCTCCCTCTCCAGCGTGGTGGCGGCCCTGGCACTGCCGCTGCTGATGCTTGGCTGGTTCGGCGATGGCGGTCTGCGGCCGGCTTACTTCAGCCTCGCGGTGCTCACCACGGTGCTGGTGGTCTGGCGTCACCGCAGCAACCTTTCGCGGCTGCTGGCAGGGACCGAGCCGCGGCTGGGCCAGAAGCGCGAGTAAGGCGACTCAGCCGCGGGGGCTGCACGGGCCCTCATGCCAGTTCGCGGCTGCGCTCGGCGGCGGCCAGAACGGCCTCGATCAGGGCCGAGCGCAGGGCGGCGCTCTCCAGCCGGCGCAGTCCCGCGATCGTGGTGCCCGCCGGACTGCTCACCATGTCTTTGAGCTGGCCGGGGTGCAGCTCCCGCTGGTGCAGCAGCTCGGCGGTGCCGGCCAGGGTGCGGTGGGCCAGGTGCATCGCCAGGGAGCGGGGCAGGCCGGCGGCCACGGCCCCATCCGCCATCGCCTCCGCCACCAGCGCCACGAACGCCGGCCCGGAGGAGGTGAGCGCCAGGAAGGCATCGAGCTGGCCCTCGGGCAGCTCCAGCACCTCTCCCACCCGGGCGAACAGCCCCTGCACCCACTCGCGCGCCTCCGCCTCCACGCCCGGCCCAAAGGCCAGGGCCGTCAGACCGGCGCCCACCAGTGAAGGGGTGTTGGGCACCGCCCGCACCAGCCGGCGGCCGGGGAACAAGCGGGCCAGGCGCTGCAGGCTGACGCCCGCCAGCACCGAGATCAGCAGCGGTGGGGCGGCAGGATCAGCGGCGGGGGCCTGGGCCGCGACCATCTCCAGCTGCTGAGGCTTCACCGCCAGCAACACGGTTGGGCAGCGCCAGGCGGCAGCGGGATCGGTGCCCACCGCCAGGTCCTGGAAGCCCTTCTGGGCCAGCAGGGCGCTGGCTGAGGCGTCGCTGGACACCACGGCCCGCACTTCAGCGCTCTCCAGGCGACCGGCCTCCAACAGGGGCAGCAGAAGGGCCTGGGCCATCCGGCCCAGGCCCACCACGCCGAAGCGAGCCGGAGCGGCGTCGCTCACGCCTTAGATCAGGGCGTCGGAGCGGCCCCAGGCGGGGCTGGGGGCGGCCTCCTCGGGCTCGATCGCAGGGCTGGCCGGCCGGGTGGCCACGGTGGGCGAGGCCGACTCCTCACCGCCAGCGGTGGTGACGGTGACGCAGCTGGGGGCGAACAGGAAGATGCTCTCGCCCACCCGCTCCTGGTGGCCGTCGATGGCGAAGGTGCCGCCGGCCACGAAGTCAACCGCGCGCTGGGCCTGGTCGGGCTCCATCATCGTGAGGTTGAGGATCACGGCCTTGCGCTCGCGCAGGGCCTGGATCGCCCGGGGCATCTCATCGAAGCTGCGGGGCTCCATCAGGCACAGCTCGGCGACGCTGGTGCTGATGCCAGGCATGCCGATCACGTTGGTGCCGGCGAAGGGGTCGCTGGCGGAGGAGAAATCGGTGGCGATCGCCAGGGCGCCGCTGCTGCGGGTGGGGCTGCTGGCGGCCGGGGTGGCAGAGCTGTCGCCGGCGTCGTAGTCGAGCTCGTCGTCGTAGTCGCCGTCGAGGTAGTCATCACCGGAGACGACAGCACGCAAGCGGGAGAACAACGACACGGAAACGCCTCGGGGGGATGCTCTAAGCCTGGATAGCGTCTCACGCCCGAGGTTGCAAGCGCCTCAGGGCAGGGTCGTCGCAGAATCCGTCCCCCCACGGTCGCCGAACAGGGCGGTGCCCAGTCGCACCCAGGTGCTGCCGGCGGCGACAGCCTCCGGCCAGTCACCACTCATCCCCATCGAGAGCTCCGCCAGCCCCAGCTCCCCGGCCAGGGAAGCGCACTGCCGGAACAGCGCGAGGCGCTCCGCCTCCCCCAGGCCGAGGGGGGCGATCGTCATCAGCCCCACGGGCCGCAGCGGCGCCAGCGAGGCGATCTCCGGCCAGGCGCGCCGCAGCTCCGCTTCGCTGAAGCCGGTTTTGCCAGGATCAGGAAGCAGCTTCACCTGCAGGAACACGGCCGGTGCGAACCCCTCCTCCGCAGCGATGCGGGCCAGCCGGCGCACCAGCGCCAGGCTGTCGACGGAGTGGAGGGTGCCGAAACGGCGCAACACGCCGCGGGCCTTGTTGGCCTGGAGGCGACCGATGAAGTGCCAGTCGAGCGGGGCCAGATCCACCAGGCAATCCTGCTTGGCGGCAGCTTCCTGCAGGCGGCTCTCCCCGAAGCTGCGCTGGCCGGCGGCCACGGCGCGGCGGATCGCCTCGGCGCTCTGGCCCTTGCTCACAGCCAGCAGCCGGGAGGCCGGCGGCAAGCGGCGGCGAAGTTGCTGCAGCCGCTCGGCGAGGGGGTCGTCAGCGGTGGGATCGGCCATGGCCGGAGACCGATCAGAGGAAGGTCTGGTCGAAGAGCTGCCGCCAGCGGGCGTGCACCTCAAGACCCTCGCGGCGGGCACGGCTGAGGTTCTGCTCGGCCAGGTGGCGGGCATCCATCAGCGGGATCACTTCGAAGCTGGCACCTCGGGCCTGGAGGCTCACCAGGAAGAAGATGCGCTGCGCATAGAGCGTGGCGTAGACATCGCGACCCTCTCCGGCCGACGCGACGCGATAGAGGAGCCCGAACGTGGGGTGGGTGAGATACCGCTCGTCGCTCACAGACACGGAGGCACTAGGGGCCATTAAAGGCCACCGTCGACCCGGGCTCAGAGGCCCCCCACCTGCCAGCGCAACAACAGCAGCCCCAGCAGGCCACCGCCCGCCAGCCAGGCCAGAGGGCCGCCGCCGGCCTGGGGCGTATGCAGTTGGTCGGGCGGCAGCCAGCGGCCGCCGCGGGCCAGCAACGCCTCCGCCCCCTGCTCGGCCCGCAGCAGCACGTTGGCGAGCAGCCGCTCGCCCACCGCCAGCACCAGGCCGAGGCCGGCCCGCCAGCCCAGCTGCCGCAGGTTCACGGCGCGGGTGGCGATGGCGCGCAGCAGGTTCTGCAGCTCCTCCTGCACCAGTGGCAGGAAGCGCAGCGAGAGCAGCAGCAGAAACCCGAGGCGCTCCACGGGCAGCCCGAGCAGGCCGAAGGGCTTCAGAAACCAGTCGATCGCCCACACCAGCGCCTCCGGCGCTGTGGTGAGCAACAGCAGGTTGGCGCTGTGGATCAGGGTGAACAGAAGTGTGGCGCTGCGCAGGCCGAGCAGGGCGGAGCGGCGCGTGATCACCAGCGGCCCGAGCGAGGCGGGCCCCAGCTGCAGGGGGCCGAGCCGCACCAGCTCCCAGGCCTGGCCCGCCCGCACGGGCGGCGCGGCGCCGTCGGGAAAAGGCGCCAGCCGCAACTCGGTGGGCGGGCGCTGCGGGCTGGCCGGCGCGATCGCGTCGGCGGGCAGGAAGGCCGCCAGCCCCCCCACCGCAAGGGAGAGGGCGAGCCAGAGCGCCAGGCTGCGCCGCCACAGCCGCGCCGGCAGGCCGCTGGCCAAGGTGATCAGCACCAGCAGGGCCACCAGGGCCAGGCGCCAACGTGGGCCGGCCAGGATCGGCGTCACCAGGAAGGCCAGGGTCCAGCCGAACTTGAGGCGCGGATCGAGGCGCGCCAGCCAGCCGCCACCGCCGCGGCCGGGGTCGACGTATTGGCCGATCGGCAGCTGGCGCAGCCAATCCATGGCTCAGCGGCCGCGGGACTGGGAGCGGGCCAGATCCCGTTCGGCATCGCGCTGCTGCTTGCCTCGCCAGAACAACCGCAGGGGCGATCCCTCGAAGCCCAGGCCCTCACGAATCTGGCGCTCCACGTAGCGACGGTAGGTGTCGCCGAACAGCTTGGGGTCGTTGACGAACAGGGTGAAGCTGGGCGGACGGGTGGCCACCTGGGTGCCGTAGTACAGGCGCCCCTGGCGTCCGCCGCGGCTGGTGGGGGGGGAGCGCCAGCGCAGGGCCTCCTGCAGCACCTCGTTCACCACAGCGGTGCTGACGCGGCGGCGATGCTGCTCCACCGCCCGCAGCGCCAGCGGGAAGATGGCGTTCACCCGCTGGCCGGAGAGGGCGGAGGTGAACAGCATCGGCGCCCAGTCGAGGAAGTAGAGGCGGGCGCGCAGCTCCTTCTCCATCGCCGGCAGGGTGTGGCTGTCCTTCTCGATGGCGTCCCACTTGTTGACCACCACCACACAGGCGCGGCCCTCCTCCTCGATGCGGCCGGCGAGGCGCTGATCCTGGTCGGTGACGCCGTCGAGGGCGTCGATCACGAGCACGCACACATCGCTGCGCTCGATCGCCTTGAAGCTGCGGTTGATGCCAAAGAATTCTGGGCCGTAATCGACGCTGCGACGGCGGCGGATGCCGGCGGTGTCGAGCAGCTTCCACACGGAGCCCTCGCGCTCGATCGTGGTGTCGATCGTGTCGCGGGTGGTGCCGCGGATCGGGCTGACGATGGCGCGGTTTTCGCCGCAGATCGCATTGAGCAGGCTGGATTTGCCCACGTTGGGGCGGCCGATGATCGCCAGCTGGATCGGCTCCTCCGCGCCGCTGTCGTCGGTGGGGGGCAGGTGGGAGACCACGGCATCGAGCAGTTCACCGGTGCCGGCGCCGTGGATGGCGGAGATCGGATGCGGCTCGCCCAGGCCGAGCGACCAGAACTCGGCCGCCATCGCCAGCCCCTGCTGCGGAGATTCGCACTTGTTCACCGCCAGCAGCACGGGCACCTCGCGGCCGCGCAGCCATTCGGCGATGGTGGCGTCGGCGGCGGTGATGCCGTGCTGGCCATCGGTGATCATCACGGCCACGGCCGCCTCGGCCAGGGCCAGGGCGGCCTGCTCGCGGATCTCGGGCAGGAATTCGCTGTCGTCGTCGAACACCAGGCCGCCGGTGTCGACGACACGGAACTGGCGATCGCCCCAGAAACCCTCCTGGTAGGTGCGGTCACGGGTGACGCCGGGCTCGTCGTGCACGATCGCCTCGCGGCTGCGGCAGAGGCGGTTGACGAGGGTGGACTTGCCCACGTTGGGGCGTCCGAGGATGGCGACGACGGGCAGAGCCACGCGGGACTCCCTGGGGCAGTGGACTCTGTCTTGACCCTACCGCGCACGCCAACTGGACAAAACGCACGCCCAGCGGCCAAAGCGAAAATCTTCCCTGCCGTCCCGCATTGCGTCGCGCGAGACGCCCCTAGGGGTGGGGTCTCCTCCCGCCGCCCTCCTGGCGGCCGTCGCCATGGTCGAACTGATCGCCGCCCTTGTGGTCGACCTTTCCGAGCAGAAGCTGTACGTCTACGACCAGCAGCAGCAGGTGGTGCGCACCGTGCTCGTGAGCACCGGCGCCCCCTCCAGCCCCACGCCCACCGGCCGGGGCAAGGTGCTGAGCAAGCACCGGAGCGTCACGATGCGCGGCCGCACCTTCGTGAGTCCGAACGTTCCCTGGGCCCTGTGCATCAGCGACGACGGCACCATCTGCCTGCATGGCGCCCCCTGGCAGGAGGCGGCGGGGCAGAGCTTCGGGGTGCCGCGCAGCCATGGCTGCGTGCGCGTGCCCAGCCCCCACGCCCGCTGGCTGTATGAAAACGTGCCGATGGGCACGCCGGTCACGATTCAGGCCTGAGCTGGCGTTCAGCCCACCGGCAGGTCGCCCGGGTGGCCCGCCACCGGATCGGCGGGGGGCTCCAGCAACGGCGGCAGCGGACCGGTCTCCGGCAGGGGCTCGCCCCGCTCCGCCAGGTGTGCCAGCAGCCAGTTCACGGCGGTGGCGCGGCGGGTGCGGCGCGGGTAGAGGCCGCCGATGCGATAGCCAGCGAAGCCGAGCTGCTGCTTGAGCAGCTGTTTGTGCTCGGGCGCGATCGAGCGGGTGAGCGCCACGCTGGCGGGGCGCTGGGCGATGAAGGCTGGCTCGCTGGCGAAGGCCTCGCGCCAGGCCGGCGGGGTGCCGGGCCCGGCGCGCCAGATGCCGTCGGCGTCGGGCTGGTAGCCGAGCCGCGGCCAGATCAGCTCGCACACGAAGCGGTCGCTGGTGCGGTCGTCGAGCACGGCCTCGAGCAGGGCGCGGCTGAGGGGATGGGGCGCTGCGGCGTCCACGGCATCATTTACAGAGGCGTTCACGGCGGCGTTCTCGGCGGCGTTTTGGGGAGCGTTCTGGGGGGCGCGGCACTGGAGGCGCGTCACTGGAGGCGAGCCGGTGGCCGAGAATCCGGCCACGATGATCGCCGATCCCCCAGCCCATGGCGGCCTGGCCGCCACCGCCACCCTGCCCACGGCCATGCCCACCGGCCTGCCGCCCGCCGAGCCCCTGGCGATCGGCAGCCGGCGGCTGCGCTGCCGCGTGCTGCAGTCGCCCCTGGCGGGCGTGAGCGACGCCATCTTCCGCCGCCTGGTGCGCCGCTGGGCCCCCGACGCGCTCCTGTTCACCGAGATGGTGAACGCCACCAGCCTGGAGCTGGGCCACGGCCTACGCAAGATCGAGGAGCTGGGCGGGGAGTGCGGGCCGATCGGCGTGCAGCTGTTCGACCACCGCCCCGCCGCCATGGCCGATGCCGCCCGCCGCGCCGAGGCCGCCGGCGCCTTCCTGATCGACATCAACATGGGCTGCCCGGTGCGCAAGATCGCCCGCAAGGGCGGCGGCAGCGGCCTGATCCGCGAGCCGGAGCTGGCGGAGCGGATCGTGGCAGCGGTGGCCGCGGCCGTGTCGATCCCCGTCACCGTGAAAACGCGGCTGGGCTGGTGCGGCAGCGCCGGCGACACCGACACCACGGCCACCGCAGTGGCCTGGGCCCGCCGCCTGGAGAACGCCGGCGCCCAGCTGCTCACCCTGCACGGCCGCACCCGCGAGCAGGGCTTCCGCGGCCGGGCCGACTGGGGCGCCATCGCGGCGGTGAAGCGGGCGCTGACGATCCCGCTGATCGCCAACGGCGATGTGAACGGCCCGGAGGAGGCGCTGCGCTGCCTGGCGATCACCGGCGCCGATGGGGTGATGGTGGGCCGGGGCACGATGGGCGCCCCCTGGCTGGTGGGCCGCCTCGACGCCGCCCTGGCCGACCGGCCGCTGCCGCCGCTGCCCACCCCCCGCGAGCGCCTGTCCCTGGCCGCGGAGCAGCTGCAGGCGCTGGTGGTCGAGCGCGGCGACCACGGCCTGCTGATCGCCCGCAAGCACATGGGCTGGACCTGCCAGGGCTTCGCTGGTGCCGCAGGGTTGCGCCACGGGTTGATGCGGGCCCCCACACCGGCCGACGCCCTGGAGCTGCTGGCTCGGGCGGGGGAGGGATTGGAGACGGGCGGCGCGGTTGTGTAGTTCGCCCCGGGCGTCTTGCCCGAGCCTCCCTTAGCCTGAAATCACAAGTCGCCGGTTGCCAGACCCGCGGCAGCGCCGCATCCCGTGAGCAAGAAGGGCCTCAGCGAAACCGACATCTGCGACCGGTTCATTACGCCGGCGCTTCATCAGGCGGGCTGGTTTCGCGAGCAGATCCTGCGGGAGCACAGCTTCACGGCGGGGCGGATCACGGTGCGTGGGCGCCTTGTTTCCCGTGGCAAGCCGCGCCGAGCCGACTACGTGCTGCTCGTGGGCCAGGTGGCGATCGCGGTGATCGAGGCCAAGGACAACAGCCATGCCGTAGGCGATGGCCTGCAGCAGGCGCTGGCCTATGCCGATGCGCTGCACACCCCGTTTGTGTTCGCCAGCAACGGCGACGCCTTCCTCTTCCACGACCGCACCGGCCTGAGCGAGGAGCAGGAGAGCCAGCTCAGCCTGGAGGCCTTCCCCAGACCCGAGGAGCTCTGGCGGCGCTACTGCCGTTGGAAGGGGCTCTCGGAGGACGAGCAGCGGGTGGCCCTGCAGCCCTACTACGACGGTGCCGGCCGCAAAGAACCGCGCTACTACCAGCGCAACGCCATCCAGGAGGTCGTGGAGGCGATCGCCAAGGGGCGCAATCGGCTGCTGCTGGTGATGGCCACCGGCACCGGCAAAACCTTCGTGGCGTTCCAGATCATCTGGCGCCTGTGGAAGGCCAAATGCAGCAAACGGGTGCTGTTCCTGGCCGATCGCAACGTGCTGGTGAACCAGACGATGACCAACGACTTCCGGCCATTCGCAGGGGCGATGGCCAAGCTGAGCACCAGTTCCAACACGATCGAGAAGGCGGATGGCTCCCTGGAGGAGCTAACGCTGGCGCTGGATCGGCAGCGCCGCGTGGATCCGTCCTATGAGATCTACCTGGGCCTGTACCAGGCGCTCACGGGGCCAGAGGAGCGTCAGAAGCTGTACCGCGAGTTCACGCCCGATTTCTTCGATCTGATCGTGGTGGATGAGTGCCACCGCGGCAGCGCGGCAGAGGATTCGGCCTGGCGCGAGATCCTGGCGCACTTCAGCAGTGCCGCCCAGCTGGGCCTGACGGCCACGCCGAAGGAAACGAAGTACGTGTCGAACATCCACTACTTCGGCGAGCCGATCTACAGCTACTCCCTGCGCCAGGGCATCCGCGATGGCTTCCTGGCGCCCTACAAGGTGATCCGCGTGCATCTCGACGTGGATGTGAAGGGATACCGCCCCAGGCGTGATGAGGTGGATCAGTACGGAAGGGAAATCGAGGATCGCGAGTACAACCAGAAGGATTTCGATCGCGTGCTCGTGATCGACGAACGCACCAGGCGCGTGGCCCGCTGGATCAGCGACTACCTCAAGGCCAGCGGCGACCGCTTTCAGCACACCATTGTGTTCTGCGTGGACACCGAGCATGCGCTGCTGATGCGCCAGGCCCTGATCAACGAGAACCAGGATCTCGTGCAGCAGTACCCGAACTACGTGGTGCGGATCACGGGCAACGACAAAGAGGGCATGCTGCAGCTCGACAACTTCATCGATCCGATGCAGCCGATGCCGGTGATTGTCACCACCTCGCGGCTGCTGTCCACCGGCGTGGATGTGCAGACCTGCCGCTTGATCGTGCTCGATCGCGAGGTGGGCTCGATGACCGAGTTCAAGCAGATCGTGGGCCGTGGCACCCGCCTGCATGCGGAGAGCGAGAAGTATTACTTCACCCTGGTGGACTTTCGCCAGGCC
>JBKDSQ010000077.1:0-25196 GCA_046340895.1 Synechococcaceae cyanobacterium
TTGACGCCCATGGCGACGACGACAGCGCGGGAGCAGACCTGCTGAGCCTTGCCGAGGCGGCCCTTGAGGTAAGTGGCATCCAGGTAGACGTAAGCGTAGCCACTGCTCTCGAGGGGCCTGCCCAGGAACGCCTGCACCTGCTGGTCGATCTCCTGACAGATGCGACTCACCTGCGACTTGGAGATGCCGCTCTGGGAGCCGAGCGCCGCCACCAGGGCATCGACCTTGCGGGTCGAGACCCCACCGATGTAAGCCTCCATGATCACCGCGTACAGGGCCTGATCAACCCGGCGGCGGGGTTCGAGGATCGAGGGGAGGAAGCTGCCCGCGCGCAGTTTCGGGATCTGCAGTGCCAGATCCCCCACCTGGGTGGTCAGGGTGCGGGGCCGGTAGCCGTTGCGGTGGCCCAGCCGCTCCTCGGTGCGCTCATGGCGATCAGCACCAATGACGGCAGAGGCCTCCAGCTCGATCAGCTGCTGCAGGCCGTAGCGGGCCAGTTCCGGGATCAGCTCCCCGGCGCTGCTGCCATCGAGTAGCGAGGCCAGTTCAGGTACGGCAACATGGGTCCTGGGCATGGTTCGTCTGGTTGAGGTGGTACTCGGACCAGGGAAACGGACCTGCCCACCCCTTGCAACGTCAGCCGTGGAGCCGATCGCCGGAGGTGCGGACGCTCAGCCCGGCTATGCCGGGCTGAGGCCCTGGGGATTTACACCACTCGCTGGGACGCCAGCGGAGAGGGGCACGATGTGACGAACGCGCCTCCCTGAGTTCGCTGGGGCGTACCAGGGTGAGCATCATCAGGCGCAGAGCGATCAGACTGCTGCACCTCACGGAATGGCTTCGCCTCCGGTCGCTCCCGTTCGCGACGCTGCCGGCTGCTCTGCCTGCGAGGGTCGATTCCGTCCCTCAACCAGTCATTGATCTGCATCGCCACCTTGCGGGCATCCGCCAGCCGGACCTTTGGGTAGGTGCCGATCGTGAAGGCCTCGCGCGCGCCCTCCCAGCGGTAGTCCTTTCGCCAGGTCTTGGAGCCGGAGCGGGCGACCCAGAGATAGAGGCCATCACGGTCGTGGTGCTTACTGCCTGGGCGGGACGGATCGGGGCGCAGCGTAAGAACGCTGTCATGGGAATGGAAGTCGGCCGGTCAGCAAAAGGGGCAACGGCATGGCGCCAAAACTTGACGGCATAGCGCCCATCCCGGCCGGCTATACCGTCAACCACACCGTCAGCAGCCGTGGCAGCCGCTGGATTTCCCCGGATCTCGCTGGACGCCCTGTCTAGGCAGATCCGATACGCCGCAGGGGATCTTGGACTTGCCTGGATCTCTGCGGATCCGGTTGAAACGGAGGGGGTGGGATTCGAACCCACGGACCCTTGCGGGTCGCCGGTTTTCAAGACCGGAGCCATCAACCACTCGACCACCCCTCCAGGGTGTGCCCTACGCCGGGCGCAGTCAGTTTCCCATGGCTGAAGCGCCGCGGCCAGGCGGGCGCTCGAGCTGGTTGGCGATTCCCTTGCTGCCGCCGGGAAGGGTGGCGCGCGAGCGCGGGCCGCTCCAGGAGGCCAGGTAGAAGTGGCCTTGTGCCTCCAGCTGCCGGACGCCGCTGAAGTTGGCGTTCTCCACCACCGCGCCGGTGCCGGCGCCGCTGCGGGGGTCGGCGGGCAGGCCGGCGGCGCGCGGGCTGGCGGTCTGGGCGCGGCCCCAGAAGAAGCGGGTGCCCTCCAGGCGGGCGCCGCTGAGGTTGGCGCCGCCCAGGTTGGCGCCGGCCAGGTTCGCCTCCCGCAGATCGGCCTGCGACAGATCGGCCCCGCGCAGATCGGCTCCGTTGAAATCCACCCCGCGCAGATTGCAGCCAGCCAGATCCGCGCCCCTGAGGATCTGCTGCAGCCGGATCACCGGCACTCCAGAGAAGCGATCCTCTTCGTAATTGCCCTCGCCATCGAGGATGGCGCGGCCCAGCCGCAGGTCGCGGCGCAGCGGCGTCAGCAGACGCGCCTGGGAAAGGAAGCGCAGGACCCGCGCCTTGCCCTCCGCCTCGATGCTGCTCAGCACCGCCGCCAGCCGGCCCTCCGCCAGCATCCGCTCCAGGGGCCAGTCCTCCAGCATCCCCTCCTCATCGATGATCATCTCGGAAATGCCGTGGATGAAGCTGTCGATCGTCTGCGCTTCGGTGATGCGGTTCTGCTGGGTGGTCAGGCGCATGTCCACCGACACCTGGCGCCAGGCGATCAGCAGGGCCACCAGGGCCACCAGGATCTGGCCGAAGGCGCCGATCACCCCCTCCCCGAGCGCCGCGATCGCCTCCCAGTTGCGGCTGCGGTAGAGATCGAGCACCGGATCCCACCAGCCCAGGGCCAGCGGCACGGCCACCAGCCCCAGCAGCAACCCCAGAAGCGCCAGCAGCCGGATGGTGGGGACCTCGTCGAGGCGGCCCAGCAGCTGCTGGAGCAGGGGCGGCAACAGCTGCAGCAACGCCAGGGCCAGCCCGAGGCTGCCCGCCACCACCGTCAGCGGCGCCCAGCCCAGGGCCAGCCCCAGCAGTGTCAGCGCCAGGGTGAACAGCAGCTGCAGGCCGTCCGAGGCATTCAGCCGCCTCCAGACCCCGCCACGGAAGGCCGGCACCGTTTCAGCCGCCTCGGGCGTGGCAGAGGGGTGCCCGGCCTCCGCCGGCAGGGGACGGGGCGACGGGGATTCGGGACTGGGGCGGTTTTCGGCGCTCATCGGCGGCTCAGCTGGCCTGGAAGAAGAAACCCGCCGCCAGGATGGAATACGCCGCCAGCAGCAACACCCCCTCCAGCCAGTCGGAGCGGCCATCGAGGCTCATCAGATTGCTCACCACCACCGCCATCACCACCGCCACCAGCTCGTAGAGGTTGAAGCGCAGATCGATCGGATGGCCCAGCAGCGGGCCGGTGAGCACGAGCACGGGCACCACCAGCAGGGCCACCAGCAGTGTGGCCCCCAGCGCCACCGACACCGAGAGGTCCATCTTGTCTTTGCGGGCCATCGTCACCGCGGTGACGTATTCGGAGAAGCCGCTCAACAAAGGCAGCAGCACCACGCCGGTGAACACCGCCGAGAGCCCCACCCGCTCGGTCACCTGCTCCACCACGCCCACGAACAGCTCCGACTCATAGGCCAGGGCCACCGTGCTGCCGACCAGAACCAGCAGCCAGGGAAGCAGCGGCGGTCGGGCGGCATGCGCCTCCTGGGCTTCGCCCAGGTCAGCCTCGGCCACGTCGTAGAGGGTGCGGTGCGTGCCCAGGGAGAACACCAGGGTCAGGCCGTAGACGAGCAGCAGGATCCAGGCCACGAACTGGGAGAACAACTCGCTGCCGCTGCCGGGCACCCCCTCGCCGCCGCTGCCCTGGCCGGAGGAGAGGGCCGCCAGGCTGGGGATCAGGATCGCCATCACCGCCAGGGTCATCGCCGAGCCGTTCACCCGCGCCACCACCGGCTGGAAGCGCTGCTCGCTGCGCCCCAGTCCGCCCACGAACATCGAGAGCCCCAGCGCCAGCAACAAATTGGCCATCACCGTGCCGGTGATGCTCGCCTTGACGATGTCGACCAGGCCGGCGCGCAGGGCCGTCAGGGCGATGATCAGCTCGGTGGCGTTGCCGAACAGGGCGTTGAGCAGCGCCCCCAGCGAGGGTCCCATCACCAGCGAGAGCTCCTCGGTGGCGGTGCTCAGCCATACCGCCAGCGGCAGGATCGCCGCCGCGGAGGTAAGGAACACGGCCGTTTCGCCCCAGCCCAGCTGTTCGGCGGCGATGGAGATCGGCACCAACGCCAGCAGCGCCAGGGCGATCCGGTTGCGCAGGCTCATCGGGCGCGGGTGGTTGGCGCCATTGTGGGTGGCCTTCAGCGGTTGCGCTGCGGCGCCGGTGCGGCCGTCGGCTCGGGCGCGGTGGGATCGGGAAGCAGCGGTGGCGTGCCGTCGGGGAAGGTGAGGAAGGCGCTCCAGAGTTCGTGGCTGCGCTGCCGCGTGAGGCGCAGCAGGCATTCGGCCGTGACCACCGGCCGCAGGCTGGCCCCCCGCCAGCGGTTGGCGATGGCGCCGCAGTGGGCCTGGCGGTAGGCGAGCCAGAGGCGCTGGCCCGCGGCCAGATCGACCGGCGGTTCGATCGCCGCCGGTCGCCATGCCTCGCTTCGCTCCCGCTCCAGCCGGGCCTCAGCGGCCGCCAGCACCCGTTCCAGGCGGCGCTCGGCGCGGCCCACCTCCCGGGCCAGGCATTCGCCCATCGCCAGGGTGGTGGTGGCTTCGGCGCAGGGGGAAGGGTCCGCCCCATTCCCGCTTGCCGCGGCGGGCCGGACCCCAGCGCCTGTCCCAACAAGCAGAAGAAGCGAGGCAGCCACGACTGCGGCGACCCGCCGCGCTCCCACCGACCCCCCGGAGCGCCCCATCCGCGTTCCCCTCAGCTCTGCGGCTTGGCCAGCGGCAGCAGGCACTTGTCGGAATCGCAGCCGGCCGGACCCGCCTCCTGCAACTCGCCGCCATCGTGCTGGCGCAGGGCCTCGAAGAAATCGGCCGTGCGGCGCCGCCCCGCCACCTCCGTCTGCAGGCGCTGGTAGGTGGCCGCATCGATCGGCTCGAACGGCAGGCGCGGGAAGGTGGCGTTGGCGTCGAAGCGGGCCAGCAGGGCGGCGGAGATGTAGCCCTCGCCCTTCTCGATCGCACCGTGGATGGCATCCGCCAGAGCTTCCACCTCGTGCTCGCGGAATTCGATCGTGGCGGAGGTGTTGTGCGTCGTGTAGTGACGCTGCACCTGCATGTAGAAATCAAACTGGGCCAGGGCCGAGAAGCGGCCGATGTCCACCTGGTCGGCGCCTGGCAGGTTGGCCCAGCTCACCTCGGTGGGGATTTCCACCAGCCACTCGCTGCAGCGCGGATCGAACGGATCGTCAAGCAGGCGGCCGTTCTCATCCTTGTCGCTCTGGCTGGGCACGATCGAATAGCCGTAGTCGAGGCAGGCCAGGGCCACCGGATCGTTCTTGCGGAAGGTGATGCGGCGGATGAAACGCTGCGCCTTGGGCGGATGCCAGCCGGGCGAGGCGCCGGTGAGCAGGCTCTTGGTGCCCGCCGGCTGCACGGTGGTGGCGCGGTTGGGGCGGCGCAGGCCGTGGCGGTCGCAGTATTCGCCCACCGCCTGGTGCACGATCTCGCGCCAGCGGCTGAGGTAGCGGGCTTCGGCGGCCAGGAAGGCCAGGCCCTCTTCGGTATGGGGCCGGCCCGCCTCCCACCACCGCAGCCAGGCGGTGCCGAAGGCGTGCACGAAGAAATCGAACAGGCCGGTGAAGCTCACGCCCACGATCGGATCCCAGGCCCGGCTCTGGCGGTAGCGCTCCACCGCGAAGCGGTGGTTGAGCAGGCAGGCCACCGAGATGCCGCCGGCCCGGAAGGCCTCCTCCTGGGCCAGCTCGTCGTGGGGGTCGATCTGGTTGAGGTGGATCTCGGCCAGGTTGCAGTGGAAGTCGGCGCCGAGGATCTCGCCGCAGGGGTTGAGGCCGTAGCGGCCGAGGCGGTGCTCCAGCTCCTCGGGGCTGATGCCGCTGTGGTGCAGCTGCAGCCAGCGGCCCGCCTCCTCGCGGCCCTGGTCGCAGTAGATGCCCACGAACTCCTCGCGCAGCTCGGGGCTGGTGAGCAGGTCGGCGTTGGAGCGGGCGATCGCTTCGGGTGCGAACTGGATCGCCCCTTCGCCGGAGTGGAATTGCTTGGTGACGGCCTCCAGCACCGTGGCGCGGTCGGGGCGGTGGTGGAAGACGCGGGTGTGGTTGGCCATCCGCAGCGCGTCGCGCTCCGGATCGATGCGCCAGTTGCCGTCCGCATCCTGCTGCCAGAGGTTGTCCTTGGCGGTGGAGGCGGGAAGGTCGTCGGCGGCGAACTGGCGCATGCCGGCGCTGCGGCGGATGTTGCCGGCCACGATCGTGACGGCGGCCTCATCGATCAGCAGGCAGCACTCCACCGAGGTGAGCTGGCGGCCGCGGGCGCGGTTGAGGATCTGGGCGACACGGCCGTAGAGATCGCGCAGCTTCACCGGGTTGGCCATGCCGCCGAAACCCTTGAGCGGCTCGCCCACCGGCCGCACGTCAGACAGGTCGACCGCCACCTGCACCGGGCCGCTGAAGCGGCCGTCGCTGCTGAGCTCGAGCAGCAGGCGGTAACTGTCGACCCAGCCGGAGCGGGTGTCGCCCACCTTGATCGTCACCGTGTGGCCGTCGACGGAGTGGGTGGTGCGCTGTTGGCGCGCGCCGGCGGGGGTGACGCCGATGTCGCTGGTGATCGACACCGCCAGCTCATTGCGCACCGCCGGCAGGCGCTCGATCAGGTGCGGCTCGATGATGGCGCCGGTGCCGCAGCCCATCATCGCCAGATCCATCATCAGGGCGAAGGCTTCCCAGTCCACCAGGTTGGTGGAGGTGCAGTTGTAGGCGCCGGAGAAGTTCTCGGGGTCGTCGATCCAGGCGGTGCCCCCGATCCACAGCCAGCGGCCGGAAGGCAGCGCCTTCTGCTCCAGCTGCATGCGGCGCAGCAGGGTCACCTCGTCCTCGTTGAGGTGGCCGAGGCGATGCAGGCCGGAGAGGTTGCGCTCCACCACTTCGGCCCAGCTCTCGCGGCCGTGGTCGCTGCGGCGGGAGTAGGTGCGGTAGAAGACCGGATTGGCGGCCGGCGCGGTGGGCGGGAAGTCGCCGCGCGGTGCCCCAGGAGCCCCGGGCAGGGTGCTGTCCACGACCGTCTTGGGGCGGGAAGGGGTGAGGGTCACGGACGGGCAACGATGACGTGTTGCGCACCTTAAACGCCACAGGTGGGGGCTGCAAGGCGACGCAGGCACCGTCTGTGGTGGCCTCCAGGGGCGGCTGGCTTGGCCGTCGGCAAACGCGGATCGTCCCCGGCCGCGGGCGGCTCAGCGCCCTTGGCCGCTGCCTGATGAGAAAAGGAAGAACGCGTGAGTTTGGGCAGAAGAGGGTGGCGCCGGCCGCGCCACGTTTTGCCGATCGCGCACGGGTCTGATCCCATGGCAGCGTGGCGGTCCCTGCAGGCCGTCCCCACCGCCGCGATGGAGCGCATCCCCGAGCCCGAGCTGATGGACGACGCGGAGCAGGCCCTGGCCTACGCCGCCGCCGATTTCGCCGCCTCCGACCAGGCGATGGTGGATGCGCTGCTGGCGCGCTACGGGGCCGAACTGGGCCCGGCGATCGTGGATCTTGGCTGCGGGCCGGGAAACATCACGTTCCTGCTGGCGGAGGCGCTCGCGGAACGCGATCCGGCTGCCACCGTGCTCGGCGTCGATGGCGCCGCGGCGATGCTGGCGATCGCCGAGGAGCGCCGCCGGCGCTCGCCCCGCCCGGCGGCGGTGGCCTTCCACCACGAGCTGCTGCCCTGCCCCTCGCTGGCCGGCCGGGGCTTTTCGGCGTTGGTGAGCAACAGCCTTCTCCATCACCTGCATGATCCGCAGGTGTTGTGGCAGGCGGTGCGCCGCCTGGCGGCGCCCGGGGCGGTGGTGCTGGTGCAAGACCTGCGTCGCCCCGCCGACGAGGCCGGCGTGCAGGAGCTGCTGGAGCGCCATGGCGCCGGCCTCGAGCCGATCGTGCGGCGCGACTACCTCCACTCGCTGCGGGCCGCCTTCCGCCTTGTCGAGGTGCGCGATCAGCTGCAGCAGGCTGGGCTGGGCTGCCTGGAGGTGGAGGCGATCGGCGAGCAGTACCTGGAGGTGCGGGGGAGACTTCCTGGCAGGCTGGCCCCATGAGCCCCGTCACCCCCGAATCCGCCTCCGGCCTTGCCGCCCCGGCCAACCCCGACCTGGCCGAGGCCGTGGCCCGCCGCCGCAATTTCGCGATCATCTCCCACCCTGACGCGGGCAAGACCACCCTCACCGAGAAGCTGCTGCTCTACGGCGGCGCCATCCAGCAGGCCGGGGCGGTGAAGGCCAAGGGCGAGCAGCGCAAGGTGACCTCCGACTGGATGGAGTTGGAGAAGCAGCGCGGCATCTCGATCACCTCCACCGTGCTGCAGTTCGACTACGCCGGCAACACGATCAACCTGCTCGATACCCCCGGCCACCAGGACTTCTCGGAGGACACCTACCGCACCCTCGCCGCCGCCGACAACGCGGTGATGCTCGAAGACGCCGCCAAGGGCCTCGAACCCCAGACCCGCAAGCTGTTCGAGGTCTGCCGCATGCGGCGGATTCCGATTTTCACCTTCATCAACAAGATGGACCGGCCGGGGCGCGAGCCCCTGGAGCTGCTCGATGAGATCGAGCAGGAGCTGGGCCTGGCCTGCTGGCCGGTGAACTGGCCGATCGGCGGCGGCGACCGCTTCCGCGGCGTGATCGATCGCCGCAGCCGCCAGGTGATCCTGTTCGAGCGGGCTGAGCGGGGCCGCCAGGCCGGGGAGCGCCGCCTGGCCCTCGACGCGCCGGAGCTGGCGGAGCTGGTGGAGCCCGAATTGCTGGAGCAGGCGCTGGAGGAGCTGGAGCTGCTGGAGGGGGCCGGCGCCGAGCTCGATCTGGAGCGGGTGCATGGCGGTGAGCTGAGCCCGGTGTTCTTCGGCTCGGCGATGACCAACTTTGGCGTGCGCCCCTTCCTCGACGCCTTCCTCGACCTGGCCCAGCGCCCCACCGCCCGCACCTCCCGCGGCGGCGAAGTGGATCCGCTGCGGCCGGAGTTCAGCGGTTTCGTGTTCAAGCTGCAGGCCAACCTGGACCCACGCCACCGCGACCGCGTCGCCTTCGTGCGGGTCTGCTCCGGCCGCTTCGAGAAAGATATGAGCGTGCGCCACGCCCGCAGCGGCCGCACGATCCGCCTGTCGCGGCCGCAGAAGCTGTTCGGCCAGGAGCGGGAGGTGGTGGAAGACGCCTACCCCGGCGATGTGATCGGCCTCAACAACCCCGGCATGTTCGCCATCGGCGACACTCTCTACGTGGGTCCGAAGGTGGAGTACGAGGGCATTCCCTGCTTCAGCCCCGAAATCTTCGCCTGGCTGCGCAACCCCAACCCCTCGGCGTTCAAGAATTTCCGCAAGGGGGTCAATGAGCTGCGCGAGGAGGGGGCGGTGCAGGTGCTGCACGACACCGACCCCAGCCGGCGCGATCCGATCCTGGCGGCGGTGGGCCAGCTGCAGCTGGAGGTGGTGCAGTACCGGCTCGAGAACGAATACGGGGTTCAGACGCGGCTCGAGCCGATGGAGTTCACGGTGGCCCGCTGGGTGAGCGGCGGCTGGCCGGCGCTGGAGAGCGTGGGGCGCATCTTCAACTGCCGCACCGTGCGCGACAGCTGGGACCGGCCGGTGCTGCTGTTCCGCAACGAGTGGAACCTCAACCAGCTGCGCGAGGACCATCCCGAGCTGGAGCTGAGCGCCGTGGCGCCGGTGGTCAGCGGCCTGGAGCCGATCGACGTCTGAGCGCCACGCTGGCGCGTCAGGTCCGCAATAATTCGTTAACCGTCGTTGCATCCGATGCCCGCGCCGATGCCGACCTCCTCCCCGCACTCCTCTCCCCACCCCTCCTCCCACCCCCCTGCCCTGCCGTCCCAACCGCTCGCCCCGTCCCAGCCCCTCTGGTTGGTGCGCCCCCGCAGCGATGGCGGCAGCGACTACGTGAACTTTGTGCCCGCCGCCGGTCCCGGCCCCTGGCTGGTGGAGATCCGCGAGGGCAGCCACCTGCCGCCCCAGATGCCCCTGCTCAAGAGCCGCCGCCGCCTGGGGCCGGCCGAAGCGGAGGCCTGCCGCCGCCACCTCCAGCAGGAGGCGGGCTTCCAACACAGCGAACCCCTCTTCTAGCCCGCCCCCGGTAGGCTCCGAGCATGAGACCAGCCGCAGTGCGCCGCCCGTGAGCCCCGCCTCCGACGCCCCCGATCCCGGCTCCTCCCCGACCGATCCCTACGCGCGGCTCGGCGTCTCCGCCGATGCCCCCTTCGATGAGGTGCAGGCGGCCCGCGACGCCCGCCTGGCCGAACTCAGCGAGGACGACCCCCTGGCCCGCTCCCGCATCGAAGCCGCCTACGACGCGGTGCTGATGGACCGGCTCAAGGAGCGCCAGCAGGGCCGGGTCAGCACCGCCGCCCGCACAGCCTCCCAGCGCGAGCAGGTGACCCCCCAGGCCGAGCGCCCGGCGCTGCCCAGCCTTCCACGGCTGGCGGCCCTGCCGCTGGGCCGCACCGCGTCGGCTCCGGCCCTGGGCCTGCCGCAGCTGGCCCTGGCGGAGGGTCGCGAGTTCTGGCTGCCGCTGGTGGGGATCGCCCCCCTGCTCGTTCTGCTGCTGCTACCCGGCGTCGACCCGGGCCTGCCGCTGGCCCTCGGCGTGCTCGTGGCGCTGGTCAACCTGCAGCGCCGCAACGGCCGCTTCCTGCAGGCGGTGCTCACCAGCCTCGGCCTGCTGGTGGTGGGGCTGCTGATCGGAGCGGCCGTGCTCGCCCTGCTCGGGGATCGGGTCACGCTGCTGCCGCTCGCCTCGCTGCAGCTCCAGAGCCTGCCTGCCCTGCTGTTGCTGCTGCTCGGAGCGCTGTTGATCGCCTGATCGGCACCGCCCCCCGCTCGGACCAGGCCGCCCCCTCAGGCGGCCGCCAGTTCGGCGATCAGCTCGCGCAGCTCCGCCGCCTGCACCTCGTACACCTCATTGCAGAAGTGGCAGGTG
Source organism: Synechococcaceae cyanobacterium (assembly GCA_046340895.1). Classification (GTDB taxonomy): domain Bacteria; phylum Cyanobacteriota; class Cyanobacteriia; order PCC-6307; family Cyanobiaceae; genus Cyanobium. The sequence continues at coordinate 10,633 of JBKDSQ010000077.1, forward strand.
AGCTCGGCGCGGCCGTCCTCCTCCAGCATCGAGGCGAGCTCCACCCGGCCGAGCAGTTTCAGGGCGGCCACGCTGCGGCTGCGGCTGCAGGGGCAGTGGAAGCGCACCGGCGTGACGGCGCTCTCCGCTCCGAGGGGCTGGGGATCGAGATCGGGGAAGATGTCCGCCAGGAGGGCCTCGAGCTGGTGGGCGTGGGCCGCCAGCCGCGTGCTGAAGCCCTGGATTTCGCTGCAGCGCTCCTCCAGCAGGGCCACCCGCGCCGGCTCGCGCGCCGCCATTGGCAGCACCTGCACGAGCCCGCCGCCGCTGCAGACCACCCCGTGGCTGTCGATCTGCTCGCCGACGAACACCGCCGAGGGGGTCTGCTCCGAGTGGAGCAGGTAGGAGGCCACGTCTTCGCCGATGCCACCGCTCACCAGTTCCACGGTGCTGCTGAACGGCTCGCCCTCGCCGATGTCGCGCACCACGTGCAGGTAGCCGGTGCCGGTCGCCCGGCGCACGTCGAAGCCGGCCGTGCCATCGGCCCCGCGCACCGGGTCGAGCTCCAGCGCTGGGTTGCCCACATAGCCGCGCACCGTGCCGTCGCGCCCCGCATCCACCATCAGCCCCCGCAGCGGCCCATCCGACTGGATGCGCAGGTTGACCCGCCCATGGGCCACCTTCATCGAGCTCGCCAGCAGCAGCCCGGCGGTCATGGCGCGGCCGAGCAGGGCGGTGGTGAGAAAGGAGAGGCTGTGGCGGCGGCGGGCGAAGCGGCTGGTGGTGGTGGTGGTGACCGCCACCAGGCGGATCCCGCCGCCCGCCGCGGTGGCCCGCAGCAGCTGATCGCCCATCACATCTCCGGTTCTGGGGGCATCGTAGGCAGCGGCCTCAGGCGGCCGCCCTCCAGCCGCCAGCCGCGCTCGACCACGCCGGCGAACAGCTCCGGCTCGTGGGTCACCACCAGCAGTGCCCGCTCCTTGCCCAGGTCGGCGAGCAGCTGCAGCACCTCCTCGCGCACCTGCCAATCGAGGCCGGCGGTGGGCTCATCAAGCAGCAGCACGCGGGGATCGCGCAGCAGTTGCACCGCCAGCGCCAGGCGCCGCTGCTGGCCGCCGCTGAGGCGCTCCGGCTCCCGCTGCAGCGGCACCCCCTCCAGGCCCACGCGCCGCAGCACCGCCTCCGCCTGCTCCGCCCGCAGCCGCTTCTGGCCGATCTTGAGCTCCTGCCCCACGCTCAGCCCCAGGAAATGGCGCTCGGGGAACTGGAAGACCAGGCCGCTGAGCCAGCGGCGCTGGCGACTGTTGAGCGGCTCGCCGTCCCAGAGGATGCGGCCGCCGTCGGGCTCCGCCAGGCCGCTGATCAGCTCCAGCAGGGTGGTCTTGCCACTGCCGCTGCGGCCTGCCACCAACGCCGGCTGGCCCGCCGCCACGGTCAGGCTGATGTCGCGCAGCACCGGCTCGGGACTGGTGGCGGGGTGGTAGCGCAGCGCCTGCAGATCGAGCATCGGTCCGGCCGGATTGGCCCAGCATGCCGGGTGCCAGGGTGGAGGCGTACCGCCCATCGTCATCCCGCCACCCATGGAGGTCCGCTTCCGCGAGGTTGATCCGTTCAACTGCTGGATCTGGCTGCGTTTCGCCCACCCCCCGGGCCAGGGGGAGCGCAACTACGTGGAGGGGGTCTTCGACAGCTGGTTCGTGCTCGGCAAGCTGGGTGGCTTCAACGCGGAAAACCTGCAGGTCCATGAGGCCGGCGCCGATCTGAGCTGGATGGCCTGGGACGGCGAGGAGGCGGAGCGGGCGCTGCCCTCGCTGATGCACGACATGTCGGCCTTCGAAGTCCAGCAGGAGTGGGGCCGCTGCTGGATCGATCTGGGCACCAGCGATGCCATGGCCCTCGATGTGCTGATCAACGCCCTGCGCCAGCTCGACCGCGACGTGATTGAGATCGAGGAGCTGGTGATCGGCGGCGTCAACGAGGACTGGCCGGTGGACGAGGTGGAGAGCGTCTTCGCGGCGGAATGAGCCGGGAGCTGCGGCGGCTGCTGGTCGCGCCCGAGCGCCTGCATGGCCACGGCGGCGGCGCGCTGCCCCTGGAGCCGCCGGAGCGTCACTACCTGGAGCGGGTGCTGCGCCTCCGCCGGGGCGACCGCCTGGCGGTGGTGGATGGCGCCGGGGGCCTCTGGACCGCTCACCTGCTGGAGGGCGGCGCGCTGGAGCTGGAGCAGCCGCTCGCGGCGCCGCTGGAGCGCCAGCCGGCGCCGCGGCCCTGTCTGGAGCTGGCGCTGGCCCTGCCGAAGCGGGAGACGGAGCTGGTGTGGCGGATGGCCACCGAGTTGGGGGCCGACCGGTTGCAGCCATTGCTCGCCCAGCGCTGCGTGGGCCAGGGGCAGCCGCCCTGGCAGCGCTGGCAGGCGGTGGTGCGCGAGGCGAGCGAGCAGTGCGAGCGGCTGTGGCTGCCGGAGCTGGTCGAGCCGCGGCAGGCCGGGCCCTGGCTGGTGGAGACGGGCCGGGGCGAGGGGGTGCTGGCGCTGCTGGCCACCACCCGCCGTGGGGGTCTGCCGTCCCTGGCGGCCGTGCTCAGCGGCGCGGTCCCTGCCCAGGGAACGAATGCGGCGGCCCTGATGCGCCTGCGCCTGGCGATCGGTCCGGAGGGGGGCTGGAGCGAACAGGAGGAGCAGCTGGCGCAGGAGGCTGGCTGGATGGCGGTGAGCCTGGGGGCCACGATCCTGCGCACCGCCACGGCGGCGGTGGCGGGGCTGGCGGCCCTGGCCGCCTGGCGCGCGCTCAGCTCTTCATCATCCCTTCGGCCATCGCCTTGAAGCCGGCCAGGTTGGCGCCGGCGCGGCGGCGGCGCTGGGGCAGCGCTCCGCCGGCGGTGACGCACGCGGGCGCAAAGGTGGCCAGGCTGGGGGCGGGGCGGTTGGCCTGGGCGGCGGCCAGCTCGGCAGCGATCGCCTCGGCGGTGGTGAGCGAGGGGCCGCCGGCGGGCTCCGGGCTCCCGCCCGCGGTGGCGGGGGTGCTGCTGGCGGGGGCCGCAGCTGGGGTGGTGGCCGCGACAGGCGCCGCGGGCTTCTCGGCGGGTTTGGCGACCGGCTCCTGCCGCACCGGGGCCACCACGACGGCGCCGGTCTCCACCTCGCCGCCGCTGAGGTCGAGGAAGAACTTGCGCTTGAACACCATGGCGCCGCGGAGTTTTGGGTGCAGCGATTATCCGCTGCCTGCGGGGCCGCTGGCCCGGGCGCTTAGATCAGTGCAACAGAACGTGCCCGCTCCGCACCCATGCCCCTGCCCCCCCAGGATGCCGCCCACTGGCTCGGGGCCATCGCCCTCAACGGCCTGCTGATCGCCCTGGCCCAGAGGGCGCCGCTGCTCACCCCGGCCGGCTGGCTGCATGCCGCGATCCTCGGCAGCCTGCTCTGGGGCAGCCTCGGCCCCCCGGGCTGGCTGGCGGTGGTGGCCTACCTGGCGCTGGGCTCGCTGGTCACCCGGCTCGGCTTCCGCGCCAAGCAGGCCGAGGGCCTGGCCGAGGCCCGCGGCGGCCGCCGCGGGCCGGAGAATGTGTGGGGCTCGGCCGCCCCCGGCGCCGTTCTGGCCCTGCTGGCGCCCCTGCTGCCCCGGGCCGCCACGCCGCTGCTGCTGGTGGGCTTCGCCGCCAGCTTCGCCGCCAAGCTGGCCGACACCTTTGGCAGCGAGGTGGGCAAGCGCTGGGGCCGCACCACCGTGCTGATCACCAGCCTGCGGCCCGTGCCACGCGGCACGGAGGGGGCGATCAGCCTGGAGGGCACCGCCGCCAGCCTGGTGGGCGGGGCGTTGATGGCAGCGATCTGCCGGGCTCTCGGACTGCTGGCCGATGGGCGCAGCTGGCTGCTGGTGAGCGTGGTGGCGCTGCTGGCCACGCTGGTGGAGAGCCTGATCGGCGCCAGCCTGCAGCCGCGCTGGCCCTGGTTGAGCAATGAGCTGGTGAATGCCGTCCAGACCCTGATTGCGGCGCTGCTGGCGATGGCCCTGGCGCTGGCCTTGCGGGTGGTCTGAAGCGCTCGCCGGGATCAGGGGGCTGATTCCCCGAGCGGTTCCCAGGCGCGCGCCGCCTCCTGCAGCCGCTGCAGGGTGGCGTCGTGGCGGCGCTGGGCCAGCCGCGGCTGGATGCCCAGTTCCCGCCCCAACTCCACCCAGGTGCACCCCTGCAGCAGCCGCCCGGTCACGAGGGTGCGCAGATCCGGGCTGAGGCAGGCGAGCTGCTGGCGCAGCCAGCGGCGCTTCGCCACGGCCAGCGGACCTGCCGCGCCACCGTCCGCCTGCCGCCCTTCCCCCGCCGCGGCGCCGCGCGACGCGGGCGGGGCGGGCAGCAGATCGAGCAGGCAGGTCTCGCTGCCATCGTCCTCTGCCCCGTTCAGGGGGGCATCGAGGCTGCGCAGCTCCGCCACCTGGGCGAGGGCCAGGGCCTCCGCCAGCTGGGCCGGAGCGCAGCCCAGCCGCTGGGCCAGTTCGCTGCGGTCCGGTCCGGATCCACGCTCGCCCCGCAGCCGCTGCTCCAGCGACACCGCCCGCTGCCGCAGTTCCCACAGCGGCCTTGGGATGCGTAGCAGCGAGCCCCGGTCGCGCAGCTCGTGGGCGATGGCGCCGCGGATGTAGGGGACGGCGAAGGTGCTGAAGCGGATGCCGCGGCGGGGGTCAAAGGCCTCGATCGCGCGGATCAGGCCGAGGCAGCCCACCTGGGCCAGGTCGTCGAACGGCAGGTTGGCGCGCGACGCCATGCGGGCGGCCACCTGGCGCACCAGCGGCAGGTTGGCGCACACCAGGGCATCCCGCCAGCGCAGGCGGCGGCGCTGGCTGCGGCTGGCGGCGTAGGCCTGCAGCCAGCGGTCGTTGCGGCGCGGCTGGGGGCGGGTGGTCACGGGCCGAAAGGAGCGGTCCATGGCGGAGGTGCGGAGTGGGGGAGGGGAGGCAGCACCCGCCAAACGTGCCCGGCGCCCCCTGGGATGAAATCACCCGATCGGGTGAGGGCACAGCGGCTGAAAAAACGATGAAGCAAGGGCGCAACCCAGAAGGCTCTCAGCCCAGTGGGGTGGCCAGGCTGAGCGGCTGCAGGCCCGCCCAGCCCAGCAGCGCCGGCCAGGTGCGCACCTTCTCGTACACGCGCCGGTGGCCCTCCGGATTGAGGTGCAGTCCGTCGTCGCAGAGCCACTGCGGCCAGTCGGGATCGGCGGTGAACTCCTCCAGGAGGGGCAGGAAGGGCACATCGGCCGCCAGGCAGGCCTCCTCCAGCAGCGCCTCGTAGCGCCGCACCGTGTCCAGTCCGTACCAGAGCAGGCCGGCGAACGGCATCGCCTCCTCCAGCACCGGCGTCAGGCCGATCACGTGCACCGGCGCGATCGCGCGCGCCTCGTGCAGCAGCTGCTGCAGGCCGAACAGGAATGCCTCGGGGGCCAGCTGATGGCGGCCGTCGGGCCGGCCGACGCGGGCACTGTCGTTGATGCCGATGCCGAGCAGCAGCCCCTGGGGCCGCTGGCGCCGCAGCTCTCCGCGGCTGCGCACCTCCGCCTGCAGCCGCGCCGCCAGCCGCTCGAGCCCGTCGCCGCGGATGCCGAGGTTGTAGAGCACCGGCCCGCCCGGCAGCCCCATCCAGTGGCGCCGCAGCCGCTCGCACCAGCCGCCATGATCCGGGTCGCCCCAGCCGTACACGAGGCTGTCGCCCAGCACAATCAGCTTCGGTGCCACCACCACCGACTCCGCCATCGCCACGGTGCCGCTCAGAGCCGGGAACGGAAGCGGCGCAGACGCTCCAGCCCGTCTTCGAGGGTGGCGGGGGAGGCGGCGCAGGAGAGGCGGATGCAGCGGTCGTCGCCGAAGGCGATGCCCGGCACCAGGGCCAGCCCTTCCTCGTCGAGCAGCCGGTTGCAGATCGTCATCGAATCGAGCCCCCAGGCGCTCACATCCGGGAAGGCGTAGAACGCCCCCTCCGGCGGCCGCAGCGTCACCCCCTCGATGGCTTGCAGCCCCTCGCCCAGCAGCTTGCGCCGCTGGGTGAACTGCTCGGCCATCGCGTGTACGCAGTCGCGCGGGGCCTCGATCGCGGCCAGGGCGCCGTACTGGGCGAAGGTGCAGACGTTGCTGGTGCTCTGGCTCTGCAGCGCGGCGGCCGCGGCCACCACCGACGCCTCGCCCGCCAGCCAGCCCAGCCGCCAGCCGGTCATCGCCCAGCCCTTGGCGAAGCCATTGACCACGAACACCCGATCGGCCAGGTCGGGGGCGACGGCGGCGAGGCTGTGGTGCTCCTGGCCGGGGCTGAGCAGGAACTCGTAGATCTCATCGCACACCACCGCCAGGCGCGGATGGGCCCGCACCACCGCGGCGATCGCCTCCAGCTCGGGGCGGCTGAGCACGGCGCCGGTGGGGTTGCTGGGGCTGTTGAGCACCAGCAGGCGGCTGGCCGGGGTGATCGCCGCCGCCAGGGCCTCGGGGCGGAGGTGGAAGCCGTCGATGGCGGCGCAGGGGATGGTGCGCACGCTGGCACCGGCCAGCTGGGCCATCTCCGGGTAGCTGAGCCAGTAGGGCGAGGGCAGCAGCACCTCGTCGCCCGGATCGAGCAGCACCTGGAAAAGGTTGTAGAGCGCCTGCTTGCCGCCGTTGGTGACCAGCACCTGGGCCGCGCTGGTGGGCACCGCGTTTTCGCTGCTGAGCTTGGCGGCGATCGCGGCCCGCAGGGCCGGCTCCCCCGCCACGGGGCCGTAGCGGGTGTGGCCGGCTTCGAGGGCGGCCGCGGCGGCCTGGCGGATGAAGGCGGGCGTATCGAAGTCGGGCTCGCCGGCGCTGAGGCTGCAGATGTTCCTGCCCTCGGCCCGCAGCTGGCGGGCCTTGGCGGTGATGGCCAGGGTGAGCGATGGCTGCAGCGACCGGGCCCGGGCGGACAGCGTCAACGGGGCCAGCATTGGTGCGGGCGCTGCATCGTTTTCGATGGGCCATCCTGCCCTATGGCCGGCCCCCATCGGGCACAGTGTGACCGCCATCCGTCACGGCTGTGCACGATTCCCGCCTCGGCCCCCTCTTCGACCATGCGGCCCCTCCCCCACCCCAGGCCACCGACGCCCCGGCGGCCCTGCTGTCGCTGGAGCCGCTGGAGTCGTTGAGCGACGACTGCAGCGCCTGCCGCCGCTGCGGCCTGGCGGCCGGCCGCCAGCAGGTGGTGGTGAGCCGCGGCGACCCGCGGGCGCGGCTGATGGTGATCGGCGAGGGGCCCGGCGCCCAGGAGGATGCCAGCGGCCTGCCGTTCGTGGGCCGCGCCGGCCAGCTGCTCGACCAGATGCTGGCCTCGGTGGGGATCGACAGCAACCGCGACGCCTACATCTGCAATGTGGTGAAGTGCCGGCCGCCGGAGAACCGCAAGCCCACGCCGGTGGAGATGGCCGCCTGCCGCCCCTGGCTTTGGCGCCAGATTGAGGTGGTGGATCCGGCGGTGATCGTGCTCACCGGCGCCACGGCCCTGGAGGGGGTGCTGGGGGTGAAGGGCGGCATCACCCAGCTGCGGGGGCGCTGGCGGGAGGGCCAGGGGCAGCCGCTGACGGGCCGCTGGCTGCTGCCGATCTTCCACCCCTCCTATCTGCTGCGCAATCCGTCGCGGGAGCAGGGCAGCCCGAAGTGGCTCACCTGGCACGACCTGCAGGACGTGCGGCGCCGGCTGGACTCTCTCGAGGGCAGCCCGAAAGCAGCGTGAATGGCTCAGCCCAGGGAAACAAAACACCTGGCGACAGCAGATGAGTCCCCAGCCCTCAGCTTTTATTCCGCAGAGAGCGGCTGGAGGCGAAGGCGCTGGCGAGGCCGAGGGCGGGCGGTGGACTGGGAGCCGCGGGTGTGCTGGCTACCGGTGCCAGGGGTAGGGGGCGCGGTGCGCTTCGATGTGCTCCCGAAGGGCGAACGCCTTGCTTTCGGAGGTTGTCCCGAGCTGGTAGGCGCCCGCTGCCCGCAAGGCCGCCAAAGCCGCCGGCTGCAGCGGATGCCGGTGACCGCCCCGAGCCCTTGCGCGGCGCCGTGAACCGCCACCGGGTTTTGCTGGCCGCGGTTTTGGCGTGACCGTTGTCGGCCTGTCCTCTCCAGCGGGAAGTGCAGTCCTACGCTGGAGAGACCAAGAGCTGGTGCCGCTCTTGACGGCCCAGACCGACTCAGAATTCCGACGCGCGGAGGAATCCTTCGCAACCATTGGTATCCGAAAGCGGCCCATCTGCGGCGACGGGTTGTCGTTCCGCAATGCCGGGGGTAGCTTGGATATAGGGATAAACCTTGCTAAAAATGGGTTTCGAAGTTTCAGCAAACTCTTCTTGCTTTCTCCTCGCGCGTCCTGCAAATGCTCTTCGTCTGTTCGTTTTGGGCGTGGCGAGCTGCGCAGCCCTGGCCTCGCCGGTCCAAGCCATCCAGCTCCAGCAGGGTTTTGCCGGTGTCTACGCTCCCGGCAGCTGGACCTTTGCCTCCGATTCAGCCTTGGGTGATGGCAGCGTAAACCTTGCGATGGCCCCTGCCTCCATCGAATTGACCGGCAGCAACAGCGGCGATTTGACTGGGTACTTCTCGGCTGTAAATACCGACTTCACTGCAACAGCGGTAGCTGCTGGTCCGGTGAGGTTTGACTGGTCTTTTTTCTCTCAACGCGTACATTCTCCTGATGGCTTTGGATTTCTTCTGAACGGTATTTTTACACAGCTTGCCGATCAAAGCACCCTGGGCTCTGGTTCCAGTCAATTCAACGTTCTATCGGGTGATGTATTCGGATTCAGGGCCTTTACCCTCGACAACAGTGTTGGTCCAGGCATCGCCACGATCAGCAACCTCTCCGCGCCCATTTCTGGCCCCGCCCCGGTTCCAGGGCCCCTACCCTTGCTGGGTGTAGGCGTAGCCTTCGGCTGCTGCCGGCGTCTGCAGCGCCGCATAAGAATGGCCGATGGCCGCGTGAGCACCACAGCGGAATCGATGGATCAGCTGTAGCTGAATAAACACGGGGCGATCGTCCTCCGGTCTGTCTCCACCTGGGCTGCTTTGGTCGCGGTCTCGATGGCGGCAGCAGGCCAGCGATGATGGCCCAGACCGCAGCTTCGGGCCGTGCCAGCCAACCCGTTGCGGAGCCGGCCGCGCCGGCCCGCCCCGGCCCCGCCTCTCCTCGCCGGTACCGGGGTGCTGCTGCTCTTCGGGGCGGCCTGGTGGTGGTGGCAGATGCGCCGGCCTCTGTGGGTGGGGATGGTTCAGGCCCGCTCGCTCACCCCCGGAGCCGCCATCAACCCCACCCACCGCTACAGCGCCGATCTGTTCCTGGCGGAGCACCCCCAGAGCCGCATCCGGCTGGTGAATGCGGTGAACGGCACCGATCCGTCGAACGCCTCCCGCTCGATCGCCGCCCTCAAGCGCCAGGGCGTGCGCTTTTACGTCACCGCCTTCCCCTCCAACCACGCCCTGCGGGCCCTGCATCACTTTCAGCGGGGTGACGCGCTGACGATCAACGTCTCCTCGGCCAGCAACCAGCTCAGCGGCCGCGACGACTACTTCCTGCGCGTGGTGCCCGATGTGGAGCAGGAACAGCGGGCCATCGCCCGCGAGCTGGCCCGTCGCCCCGGCGGCCGCCTGCTGGTGCTGCAGGACAGCGGCAACCGCCCCTACACCGATGCGGCCCTGGCGGTGTTTCGCCCCGCCCTGGCCGCCAGCGGCCGCTGGCAGGTGACGCACCGCACCCTGGCGGTGGCCCGTTTTCGCCCCGAGAGCGATCGAACCCTGCTGGAGGGCGACTTCGACGCCCTGTACCTGCTGGCCGGGTCCTTCCTGCCCTCGATCGGACCCATCAGCCAGCTCTTCCACCGCCTCCATCCCCACGCCGCCATCGTGCTCACCCCCTGGGCGCGCTCGCCGCAGATCCTGGAGAACGCCGGCCCGGCCAATGCGGTCACCACGATTCTGAGCCCCTATCCGTCCCGCGCCAGCAGCCCTTCGGTGGCGGCCTACCTGCGGCGCTTCGAGGCCCGCTTCCACTACACCCCCTACGCCCTCAGCATCGGCACCCGCCAAGCCCTGGAGCTGTTCGACCAGGCCTTCGCCAGCGGGGCCACCACGCCGGCCGCGGTGAAGCGCTACCTGCTCAGCAGGCCCTCCCATCCCACCAGTTTCGGCCCCGTCCGCTTCGATGCCAGCGGCGATGTGCGCGCCCGCTTCCATGCCATCGATCCGACGTCCGATCTGCCGCGATGACCCCCCGCGCGCCCGGGCCGATCAGCGTGCGTCGCTTCCACCTCCGCCACGAGGTGGTCGCCACCTTGCTGGCGGCTCTGGCGCTGCTGGCCGGCACCTGGATCAGCGCCGACCAGCTGGAGCGTCGTCTGATCCGGCTGCATCAGGCCGATCTGGAGCGGGTGGGGCAGCTGCTGCAGGAGCACCTCGGCGATGCGCGGCGTCAGCTGGGGGCCTTCGCGGCCCTGCCGGCGGCGCAGCGGCAGGGCTCGATCGCCCTGTTGCTGCCGATGTTCGCCGATGTGTACGTGCTCAACGAGCGGATGGAGGTGGAGCGGGTGCTGCTCGGCTCGCCCAGCAGCCGGGTGTTTGCCGGCTTCTCCTTCGCGACCAGCCCGATCCTGCCCCAGTTGCGGCAGGCGCGCGGGCAGGGCGTGCGCCATTCGCGTCTCAGCCGCAGCCACGAGGATGAAAACCCCGGCGTCTACCTCAGTGGCCGGGACCGCAGCGGCGCGTTGCTGCTCGGCCGGGTGAGCCTCTCCTATCTGCGCGCCTTCATGGACCGCTCCCGCAATGGCTCCGGTTTGCCGCTGCTGATGGTCAGCAACGACGGCTTCGTGATGCTCACCAGCGCCTCGGCCGATGGCGTGGCCGCCCTCGATCTGCAGCGGGCCGTCGCCGGGGCCGCCTCCGCCCTGCAGCACCGCGACGCCCTGTGGCAGCCGGTGCTTGCGCCCGACCCAGGCATGGGCGGCCATGTGGTGGGCTTGATCCCGCTCGAGGAGCTCGCCCAGCAGCGCCGGCTGGTGGTGTTGCCCAGCCTGGCGACCGCCCTGCTGGCGCTGGTGTTGTTCTGGCGCAAGAACCGTCGCGTCGACGGGCTGCTGTTCGCCCCCCTGACGCGCTTCAGCGAGCAGATCCAGGCCGTGGAGCGCCGCGTGCGCCAGGGCCTGCCGGAGTCCCCCCGTCCGGTGGTGGCCACGGATGGCGCCTCGGGGGCGCCCAGCCGCTTCCAGGAATTGCGCGGCCTGCAACGCAGCTTCGGGGAGCTGATCGATGCCATCCACGCGCGCGACCGCGCCCTGCGGGAGGCCCACGCCCGTGAGCAGCGCCGGGAGGAGGAACAGCGCCGGGAACTCCGAAGCAAGCTGCGCAGCAGCCTGCTGGCCGCCACGATCGCCCATGAGATCAACCTGCCGCTGGCCACGATCCGCCTGCTCTGCAGCCAGGCCCAGGGGCAACGCCAGAGCGATGCAGACTCCCTCGACATCGAGGCGGTGCTGGCGTCCCTGAGCCAACAGAGCCTGCAGGTGAGCAGCGTGATCGAGAAGATGCGCATGCTGCTGCGCAACGTGCAGACCGAGCTGGTGAGCCTCGATCCGGTGCCGGTGCTGCGGGGGTCGCGCCTGGCGGTCAAGCCGTTGCTGCGGCGTTTCCTGGTCCAGCTCTCCTGCCAGGGCCTGGAGCCGGCCGAGCCCCTGCTGGTCGAAGGCGATGCGGTGCAGCTGCAGATGGCGCTCACCAACCTGCTGCGCAACGCCATTGAGGCCACCATCGAGCGGCCGCCGGCGCAGCGGCAGGTGCGCCTCGCTCTCTGGCCCGGGCCCAAGGATCTGGTGATCGAGGTGGCCGACAGCGGGCCAGGCTTCGGCTTCGATCCCGACGACGACACCGTGGACGACACTGTGCTGGAGAGCAGCAAGCCCGGCGGCAGTGGCCTGGGCCTGTTCGTGGTGCGCACCGCCGTGGCCCACCACCACGGCCGGCTGCGGGTCGACCGCTGCCCGCAGCTGGGTGGGGCGCGGGTCCGGCTGGAGCTGCCGCGCCTGCGGTCGGCGTCGCCGCTGCAGCGGCTGCCCAGCCCTGCCGCTCCCTTCGCTCGAGGCCTTCCTGGAGGCCGCGAGCGCTGGTGAGCGGCTGCAGGGGCCACCGGAGCCTGTGCCTATTAGGTTGCAAGCCCCGGGCCTACCGGCATTGGCGGATCGCACGACCGAGCGTTGCCGATGCCCTGGGCACTGACACCCGCTGGCTGGTGGGGGCGCCACCTCAGTGTTTCCTTGCAGCCGCCTCCCGGGCCCGCCGCAGATGGTCGCCATCCATACAGGGGATCGGTGTTGCACCGGCTGTGCGGCCCATGGGTCCTGGGGAGCCAGGCTTGCCTTCCCGCTCAACTTTGTCCCAGTCACATGACCATGCTCATCACAGGGTATGAATCCCTCCGAGTTTGGTTCGCTCCCTCTGGTGCCTGGAAAGCCCCGGCAGGTTTCGAAGTCGCACTTCAAGGCCCATGCCCTGGAGTTGTTCCGCCTGGTGGAGTCCAGCGGGGAAGCCCTGGTGGTGACCGATCACGGCCGCCCCAGCATCGAAGTGCGCCCCTACCGCCAAGATGCGCCCGCCGTCGCCGATCCCCTGCAGCCGCTGCGCGGTTCGGTGCTCCGCTTTGAGAACCCGTTCGAACCGGTCGCCGACCACGACTGGGAGACGCTGGCGTGATCCTGCTGGACACCCATGTGCTGATCTGGTGGGCCGATGCCGATCAGCAGCGAAACCTCCCGCCAGCAAGGCGGCTCGCCAGGGCTCCTCGTTTCCGCGATCAGCTGCTGGGAGGTGGCGATGCTGGTCAGCCGTGGCCGTCTGGTCCTCAGCGTCGATGTGGAGCGGTGGTTGTCGCTGGTGGCCTCCCATCCGGCCGTGCGGCTGCTGCCCCTGGATCCCGCCGTCGCTGTGGCGGCCACGCGACTGCCGGAGCCATTCCACGCCGATCCCGCCGACCGCACCTACGACCACGTGCGCAGCCTTTGGTGAGGGGCCGCGACCCAACAACCGCACAGCCGAGCGCCCCCCAAGCCTCGCGCCACTGTGACAGGCTTGGGCCTCGCCACCACCCTCCCTCGCCCCGCGCTCCGCGATGACTGCCGCCCCGTCCCGCCCCGCCGCCGCCGCCGGGAACGGCTCGGCCGCCGCGCCGGCTGACGACCCCCGCTTCGACACCCAGATCCATCGCCGCCCCACCCGTTCGGTGCGCGTCGGCGACATCTGGATCGGCAGCCAGCACCCGGTGGTGGTGCAGTCGATGATCAACGAGGACACGCTCGACATCGAGGGCGCCACCGCCGGCATCCGCCGCCTGCATGAGGCCGGCTGTGAGATCGTGCGCGTCACCGTGCCGTCGCTGGCGCACGCCAGGGCGATGGGCGAGATCCGCAAGCGCCTGGAAGACAGCTACAAGCCGGTGCCGCTGGTGGCCGACGTGCACCACAACGGCATGAAGATCGCCCTGGAAGTGGCCCAGCACGTCGACAAGGTGCGCATCAATCCGGGCCTCTATGTGTTCGACAAGCCCGACCCCAACCGCAGCGAGTTCAGCCCGGAAGAGTTCGCCGCCATCGGCGAGCGCATCCAGGACACGCTTGAACCGCTGGTGAGCCTGCTCAAGGAACAGGACAAGGCCCTGCGCATCGGCGTGAACCACGGCTCGCTGGCCGAGCGCATGCTGTTCACCTACGGCGACACGCCGCTGGGGATGGTGGAGAGCGCCCTGGAGTTCATCCGCATCTGCGACCGACTCGATTTCCACAACATCGTGGTGTCGATGAAGGCCTCGCGGGCGCCCGTGATGATGGCCGCCTACCGGCTGATGGCTTCCCGCATGGATGCGGAGGGGTTCCCCTACCCCTTGCACCTTGGCGTCACCGAAGCAGGCGACGGCGATTACGGCCGCATCAAGAGCACCGCCGGCATCGCGCCACTGCTGGCCGAGGGCATCGGCGACACGATCCGCGTCTCGCTCACCGAGGCTCCCGAGAAGGAGATCCCGGTCTGCTACTCGATTCTGCAGGCCCTGGGGCTGCGCAAAACGATGGTGGAGTACGTGGCCTGCCCCAGCTGCGGCCGCACCCTGTTCAACCTGGAGGAGGTGCTGCAGAAGGTGCGCGCCGCCACCGCCCACCTCACCGGCCTTGACATCGCCGTGATGGGTTGCATCGTCAACGGCCCCGGCGAGATGGCCGACGCCGACTACGGCTACGTCGGCAAGACCCCAGGCACCATCTCGCTGTACCGCGGCCGCGAGGAGATCCGCCGCGTGCCCGAGGCCGAGGGGGTGGAGGCCCTGATCGCCCTGATCCGCGAGGACGGCCGCTGGGTTGACCCCTGACTGTGGCGATGGCGGCGGCTGGCGGCGCTACCTTGAAGGCAGTTTCCACCCTTTGCGGAGAGTCGTCCCATGCGCAGCGGTCGCACCACCTTCGTGGTGCTTCTCGGACTTGGGGCCTGTGCAGCCACCGCGGTGATGGCACGGGAGATGGTCCGGCTGCCGGGGGGCAGCCTGGCGATCACCGACAGCCCGAAGGAGGTGATGGACCAGGCCTGGCAGATCGTCTT
>JBKDSQ010000078.1:0-34864 GCA_046340895.1 Synechococcaceae cyanobacterium
TAAGATCTGACCAGGGAATCATCGCTTTCTTGTCGATCTGACCAGAATCCTCAATCGATGGCTCTTGCCAAGCCGCCTCTGTGCGGCCTTGTATGTTCAAGCTTGTTCGCTGCAAACACCAAATTTTCGAGGTGCCCTTAAAATGTATGGTATTGATTGAGTTCTTTGTCCGGTACGTTCGGCTCTTGCCTGGGGTCGGATTGCTGTCGCCGGGCCATCACGGGCGGCCGGCGACCCTCAGGGGCACCCCTTGCCCGGATGCACCCCCACAAACCGTTCCACGACCAGCGTGCGCTCGGGCGGGCGGCCGGCTTCCATGGCGGGGCGCAGGGTGATCAGCCCCTCCAGGTTCACGAGCAGGGGCTGGCCGGCCGCGCTGCCGGGCCGGGCCTTGAGGTAGGCGCGCTCCAGGCGGAGATAGTCGGCCTCCATCGCGATCGGCAGCCGCTGGCCGGTGGCGCAGAGGCGGATCGTGGCGGCGTCGGCCTGGTAGCGCATCATCCCCAGCAGATGCAGCCGCGGCTCGATCGGCTGCGGCACGGCAAGCCGCTGCAGACGGTCGGGATGGCGGGAGGCGATCGGCTGGCCCTGGAGATCGAGTTTCTGCAGGGCGGCCCCTGCCGCCAGGGGCTGGAAGAACAGCGGCGCCTCGCGGCCGCCGCGCAGCACCAGCCGCTGGCTGCCGGGCTCCAGCCGCCAGCGGCCGATGTCGTCGAAGCGGTTCGGGGCCGGCCGCTCCAGGAACTCCTGGCGCAGCTGGTAGCTGCCATCGGCGGCCAGATCCACCTGCCAGCGCACCGGGCCGCCGGCGCCGGGCAGGTCGCCCCGCCAGCTGGCCGGCAGCCGGCCCAACGGAGCGGGGCGCGCGGGGGGGCGGTTCGCGGGGCCGCCCACCGGCACCAGCTGCAGCGTCAGCGGCGGGCCGGGGCGGCCGGGGGTCACCGGCGAGAAGGTGTCGGTGGTGAGCAGCAGCCGGCTGCCCTGGCGCACCGTGGCCCGCACGCTGTAGCGGCCGCGCGGGGTGATGTCGGCGTCGCGGAAGGGAATGGTGAAGCGGAAGGGCGGCTGGCCCGCGGGCTGCAGGCGGGCGCGGCCCAGCTCCCGGGCCGGCGCATCGGCGATGGCGGCATCGATCAGCACCGCCTCGAACACCGCATCGGCGGGCAGCGGGATCGGCTGTCGCAGGGTGGCGCTTCCCGAGAGGTTGCCCGCCTGGGCCGGCCCTGCCACGAACACAACGGCCGGCACCACGGCCACCGCCATGGCGGAAGCCCAGCGCCCGATCGGGATCGCCGCGGCTGGAAGCGTGGATGCCCAGGGATGGTTCATGCTGCGGGCGCGCTCGGCGATGGGGGTTCCTGCTCGAGTTCGAGACGCATTTCGATCATGGTGGGGCGCAGACCTGCACGCTGGAACAGGGCCTGGGCCTTCGCGTTGTGCGGTGAAGCACTGAGCATCAGGCTGCTGGAGCCCAGGCGCAGCGCCGCCTCCTTCGCCGCGTCCAGGAGCAGGCGGCCGATGCCGCCACGCCGGGCCTGCGGATCCACGTAGATGTCGTGCAGCCAGGCACCCGCCGTGCGCAAGTCCACCAGGCTCATCGGCTCCATCCGCACGAAGGCGTAGCCAACGGGCTGCGGGCCGAGCTCGGCGATCAGCAGCGCCACCTCCGGCCGCTGCAGCTCCGCTCGAAAGAACGCCGCGTAGGCGCTTTCACCGCCTGGCGGTGTGGCGAAGCGCTGGCCGTCGAAGCCGACATGCAGCCGACCGAGGGCCAGGCCGTAGCGGGCCAGGTGGGGGAGATCCGCGTCCTGTGCCTGGCGCACGGTGAGGGGAGCTTCCGTCATGGGGATCAGGGACTGGGCCTCAGAACTTGCGCAGCTCGCGCCGCACCTTCCCAGGGTGGCCC
This sequence comes from Synechococcaceae cyanobacterium, assembly GCA_046340895.1. Taxonomy (GTDB): domain Bacteria; phylum Cyanobacteriota; class Cyanobacteriia; order PCC-6307; family Cyanobiaceae; genus Cyanobium. The sequence continues at coordinate 1,907 of JBKDSQ010000078.1, forward strand.
GAGTGCTGGGCGTTGAACACCAGCACCGTGGCTGTGGCCAGGAGCAGGGCCGCGGTGGCGAGCAGGGACCAGGTGCGCTGGGGGCTGGGCATGGGTTTCCTGCCCCTACAGCCGCAGCGCGAAGCCGTCGCGCCGGTGGAAATCCGCTTCCTCCCCGGGGTGGCGCAGCGCCCAGTAGCGGCAGGAGCCGTCCTGGAGCTGCAGAACGGCCGTTACCGCCGCCTCGAGTTCGTGCGCGGCGGCCAGCTCCGGCGGCAGGGTGGTGCTGAGGTGAATCTCCAGCGCTGCGTCTGCCCCGGCCTCAGGGTTCGGATCGCGCCGCCTCAGCGGCAGGGCGGTCCAGGCCGGATCGGGCCGCAGTCCCTGGCGGTAGCCGTCGAGCCGGTACACATTCCAGTCGCCGCTGGGGGAGAGGTTGAACTCCCGGTAGCCCTCCTGGCCTGGCAGCGCCAGGAACAGCTCCAGGCAGGTGGCCTGCCAGAGCTCGTCGCGGCGGCGGGGGGTGGCGGCGAGGGGGGGGATGGCGAGGCTCGGCAGCGGGCCGGTGAGGCAGTAGGCGACCCACAGCCGCTCCCGCTCGCGGCCGATGCGGCCGCCCAGGCGCAGGCCGGCCTCGGCCGGTTCGCCGCCGAAGGGCACCAGCGCAAACGGCTGCTCCCCGCTCATGGCCGCCCCTGCCGCAGCCGCGCCACCAGGGCCGTGAGCGGCTCCTGCTGCGCCTCAATGCTCTCGGTGAGCCGGAACTGCACCAGCGCCCTGGCCAGGTTGTGGCCCGGCCGCTCGGTGCGGAAGTACACGTCGCCGGCCAGGTGGTCGGCCAGGAAGCGCAGGCCCAGCTCGAAGGCGAGCAGCCGGATCGCCGGCACCAGATAGGTGAAATCGGCCGGCTCCAGGAACAGCCGCGCCGGCTCCAGGTAGCCCGCCAGCAACGCCTCCGCCAGGGAAAGATCAAACCGCACCGCTCGCCAGTCGGCTGTTTCCTCGCCGTGCGGATTGCAGGCGGAGCGGCGGCAGTCGCCGATGTCCCTCTGCACCAGGCACGGCTTCACGGTGTCGAGATCCACCAGGCCGATGGCGGCGCCGCTTTCCGCATCGAGCAGCACGTTGTTCACCTTCGGGTCGCCGTGGATCGGCCGCTGCCGCAGCTCGCCGCGCGCCAGGGCCTCCTCCAGCACCCCCGCCAGCTCCTGCCGCTCCGCCACAAACGCCTGCGCCCAGGCCAGCTCCTCCCCCTCCGGCCCCCGGTACCCCGCCAGAGCCTCCTGGTACTGGGCCAGGTAGCGCGGCGTGACGTGGAACCCCTCCAGCGTGTCCGCCAGCTCCGCCACCGGCAGGTCGTGGATCAGGGCGTGGAAGGTGCCCAGGGCCCGGCCCAGCTCGCGGGCCTGCGCGGCGCTCTCCGGCACCTCCACGGTCCGCGAGCCCTCCACGTAGGTGAGCATCCGCCAGAACGCTTCGCCCTCCTCCAGCCAGGGCGCCCCATCGGCGCAGGCCGGTACCACCGCGGGCATCTCCCAGCGCCGCTGCGGCGCGGGCACGGCCCCGGCGGCCCGCCGCTGCGCCACATGGGCGGCCAGGCGCGCCAGGTTGCCCATCACCAGCCGCGGCTGGCGGAACACGCGCGTGTTGAGGCGCTGCAGCACGAAGCCCGGCTCGCCCGGCGCGTCGACCCGCACCAGGAACGTCTGGTTGACGTTGCCGTTGCCCAGCGGCGCCACGCTGCGCACGGGGCCGGGCAGCTGGAAGCGATGGGCCGCCGCCGTCGCCTCCCGGGCTGCCGCCACCACGCCATCGCTGGGGCTGGGGGCGCTCACGGGCTTGCGGGGCACGGCGCGGGCGATCCAGCCACGGATAGCCCGCGCCGCCGGAGCGATCGGCGAGACTGGGCCTCCTTCCACCGGCCCCTCCCATCCCCCGCATGGTCGCCAGCGCCCTCGGCAGCTCCTTCGCCCGCGACGCGGCGGCGCGCGCTTTCCCGCTGGCGGCGATCACCGGCCACGGCGTGCTCAAGCTGGCGCTGCTGCTGGCGGCGGTGGATCCGGGCCTGGGCGGGGTGGTGATCGCCGGCGGGCGGGGCACGGGCAAGTCGGTGCTGGCGCGGGGGCTGCACGCCCTGCTGCCGCCGATTGATGTGCTCGATCTGGGCGCCGGCCTGCCGGCCCTCAACACCGATCCGGCCCGCCCCGATGAATGGGATGGCGCCATCCGCCAGCGGGTGATGGAGCGCGGCGGCGATCCGGAGGGTCGCGACCGCAGCGCCCTGCTGCCCACCCGCGTGGTGCCGGCCCCGTTCGTGCAGGTGCCGCTGGGGGTCACGGAAGACCGGCTGCTGGGCTCGGTGGATGTGGCCGCCTCGCTGGCCGCGGGGGCGCCGGTGTTCCAGCCGGGGCTGCTGGCGGAGGCGCACCGCGGCGTGCTGTACGTGGATGAGCTCAACCTGCTCGACGACGGCATCACCAACCTGTTGCTGGCGGCGGTGGGCAGCGGCGAGAACCGGATCGAGCGCGAGGGACTGAGCCTCAGCCATCCCTGCCGCTGCCTGCTGATCGCCACCTACAACCCGGAGGAGGGGGCGGTGCGCGACCACCTGCTCGATCGCTTTGCGATTGCCCTGTCGGCGAACCAGCTGCTGGAGGTGGAGCAGCGGGTGGCGATCACCCGTTCGGCGCTGGATCATGGCGCCGGCAGCGAGGCGTTCCGGGATCGCTGGGCGGAGGAAACGGAGGCCCTGGCCACGCAGCTGTTGCTGGCGCGCCAATGGCTGCCGGAAGTGACGATCGCGCCGGAGCAGATCGCCTACCTGGTGAACGAGGCGATCCGGGGCGGGGTGGAGGGCCACCGGGCCGAGCTGTTCGCGTTGCGGGTGGCCCGTGCCCATGCGGCCCTGAGCGGCCGCGACCGGGTGGAGGCCGAGGATCTGCAGGTGGCGGTGCGGCTGGTGATCGCCCCGCGCGCCCTGCAGCTGCCGCCGCCGGACCCCGACCAGCCGCTGGAGCCGCCGCCACCACCGCCGCAGGCCGAGCAACCCCCCGAAGACCCCCAGGAGCCCGACGAGCCCGAGAGCGACGCCGACGACCCCGAAGATCCCGACGAACCGGAGGACGACACCCCCGAAGACCAGGCGCCCCCCTCGATCCCGGAGGAGTTCCTGCTCGATCCGGAGGCGATCGCGATCGATCCCGATCTGCTGTTGTTTTCGGCCGCCAAGGCCCGCGCCGGATCGAGCGGCAGCCGCTCGGTGGTGCTGAGCGAGAGCCGCGGGCGCTACGTGCGGCCGATGCTGCCCCGCGGCCCGGTGCGCCGCATCGCCGTCGACGCCACGTTGCGCGCGGCGGCTCCCTACCAGAAGGCGCGTCGCGAACGCGAACCCGGCCGGCGCGTGATCGTGGAAGACGCCGACCTGCGCGCCAAGCAGCTGCAACGCAAGGCCGGCGCCCTGGTGATCTTTCTGGTGGATGCCAGCGGATCGATGGCGCTGAACCGCATGCAGAGCGCCAAGGGCGCCGTGATCCGCCTGCTCACCGAGGCCTATGAAAACCGCGATGAGGTGGCCCTGATCCCCTTCCGCGGCGAAGCCGCCGACGTGCTGCTGCCCCCCACCCGCTCGATCACCGCCGCCCGCCGCCGGTTGGAGTCGATGCCCTGCGGCGGCGGCTCACCGCTGGCCCACGCCCTCACCCTGGCCGCCCGCGTGGGCGCCAACGCGCTGGCCACCGGCGACCTGGGCCAGGTGGTGGTGGTGGCGATCACCGACGGGCGCGGCAACGTGCCCCTCTCCCGCTCCCTCGGCCAGCCCCCCCTCGAGGGCGAGGAAGCCCCCGACCTGCGCGAGGAGGTGAAGCAGGTGGCCAGCCGCTACCGAGCCCTCGGCCTGAAGTTGCTCGTGATCGACACCGAACGCAAATTCATCGGCAGCGGCATGGGCAAAGACCTCGCCGACGCCGCCGGCGGCAAATACGTGCAACTTCCCCGCGCCAGCGATCAGGCGATCGCGGCGGTGGCGCTGGAGGCGATCAGTGGGGTTTAGGGCTTGGCTGACGGTCCGCCATGGCGTTCACCAGAGCTTGCGGCACGGGAAGCTGGCGAGCTGGGGATCGGCGCTGAGCAGCACCAGCCGCTCCAGTTCGGCCTGGGCGGCGAGCATGCGATCAAAGGGATCGCGGTGGGGCTGGCTGTAGGCACCGGCCCGCAGGCCATGGCGCAGCGCAATTGGCAGGGGCTGGAATCCATCGGCCTGCAGCAGGCCCGGCAGATCGTCGATGACCTGGGTCAGCTCCGGCAATTTTCCCTGGTGGTGCTTGATGCTGAGCTCCCAGATGCTCGCCGCGCTCACCAGCACCGTGGTTGTCGGATCGGTCAGCAGACGCAGTACCGCCTCAGACAGGTGCTCAGGAGCAAACCACCACCACAGCAGCACGTGGCTGTCGAGCAGGTAGCCCATCGAACCGCTCATCGCGGCGGACGTTCCGGCAACAGAGCGCCGCTCTCCCAGCAGGCCAGCTCGTCGGCCGCCATCGGCTCCAGCAGGGCATCGGGGTTGCGCAGAGGGCCCTGGCTGCGCAGGCGCCCAGGGATGCGCTGGGGTGGCGGCAGCGCCAGGGGCATCAGCCGTGCCCAGGGCGTCCCGGCTTTGGCCAGCAGGATCGTCTCGCCGGCATGGGCGTCGTCGATCAGGCGCGAGAGGTGGGTTTTGGCCTCATGCACGTTCACGACTCGCGGTGTCTCGTGTGCCCCGGAGGGGAGAGCGTCCATGGCGGCCTCCGTGCTTTGGTTCCTAGTTTAGTCATGGACTAAGTCATTGCGAGTTGCGGAAGGGCTGGCATGGCCGGCCTGCCGCAACGGCCAGGTCGTCGTTGGCCGATGTGTACGACAGGCCTAGTCGCTACACATTCCCCGCCACCGTGATGCGCACCAACATCGTCATCGACGACGCCCTGATGCGTCAGGCGATGCAGGCCTGCGGGGCCCGCAGCAAGCGGGAAGCGGTGGAGCTGGGCCTGCGCACCCTGGTGCGGTTGCAGCAGCAGGGCGAGATCCGCACCTTCCGCGGCCGTCTGCGCTGGGAGGGCGACCTGGAGGCCCAGCGGCTGGATGGCCCCTCTGCGTTGTCGACTCGTCGGTCTGGATTGATTTCTTCAACGGCGCCAGCACGCCGGAGGTGGAGCGCCTCGATGGCCTGTTGGGGGTGATGCAGGGCTTCCGACACGAGAAGGACGTGGCTACGGCGCGCCAGCTGTTCCGTTCCCTGGCCCCGCTGCCCATGCTCGGGGCCCGCAATGCCTGGAAGGCGGCGGAGAATTACCGGGAGTTGCGGCGCCGGATCGATGCCCAGGAGCTCGCGCGCTACGGCAAGGGGAAGCGTGTTGATAGCTGCCCAAGGAACTGCAGCGCCGCCAGGATCGACTCGACGCCCTGCGCAAAGCCAAAGCAGAATTGAAGGCGGAGGCCGCCTCTGACAACGCCTGCCTCCGGCGCGAGCAGCAGGCCCGCGCTGGGAGAAAGAGCGGGGTGAACTGCCAGGAAAGATGAGGCCACTGCTGCCGTTCAAGCAGCAATGGAGAATGTAGCTAATATGGCGCTTCTTTAGTAGCGTGCGCATTGATCCAGGCCGCCTCGGGTTGTTGCTAATCGCGAATTGCACGACTCCACCGCCGTGGCTGCTGCTGGCGAGCTCGTTCATAGAGAGAGGAGCGTTGGCTAGCAATGTCGAGCGCCAGGCCGGTGTGACGTCTGGCGGACGTGTCGAATTGGATGCCGCTGTGGCGGTGCCGGTCGTTTGGGAAGACGTACAGATTCCAGGGATAAGTCAACCTTTGATTCGGATCAATAGAGAAGGTCGGGCTTGGGCAGCGGCACATCCAGGATCTGCTGAATCGTTGCCGCCTTGAGCCATGAAAATGCCGAATAAGGATGTGCCATTTCTTCAACATCAATTCGTATCGAGATGCAATGTGCGAAATTCATTGTTGCATCGGCGGCAAAAGTTGTTGCCCCAGGCATTGACGAGCTCCTGCCAGGGCTAGGTATTAAGACGTATTCATCTGAGTGGAGCTTAGTCCAAAACTCCGTGCAATTTCAATGGCTGGCCTGCGCCCCAAATTGGCCCCACCATCTGAATGACTCGCCTGGATGCGCTTGCGCGGTTTGACAATGTAGAAAACAAAGTTAAAATCCGTCTTCTGTATCTGGTCCTCGTGGTGCAGGTATCTCCGGTGCGCACTATACAAACAAAACCTTCCAGTAGGACACAAAGAAGATGGCGATACGAAGCAGGGAGCTCCAAAAAAAGGACCAAAGAATCATGTAATCAAGTCTTGTTACGAATGCCAGGATGCTCCCACTGGCGGCCTGAGTCGTAAAGTCGACGTATGTATTCAGGACAATTCTAATCAGCAGGAACAAGATGCAAATGAACATCAGGAATAGCGCCCATGACATTAGCATCATTATCTGGCGCAGCTTTGGCCTGTTCTTGACAAACGCTGATTGCGTGTACCGGTCGCGCAGGGTGTTGAGCAAGCCTACATAGCTCAATGTGATGGATGATATCAAGGCGAGTATGATCCATGAGATCTCGTAGTCGACTTGAATTGGGCCCTTCAGTGAAAGCCAGCAGTATGGCCCTAGGAGAAGAAGGCACAGAAACAGGAGCACGAGTAAGGGAGAAGGTGTATATTTGCACTCGTCAAGATAAATTCGCTGGGCTCGCAACCAGATCGCCTCGTCGCATCCTGCTGGTCTGCCCTCGACGATCCAGAGATGCTCCGCAATCTTTTTTATGGTGTCGTGCTCCTGAATACTCTGAGCGACTGAGCCATTGGGGACTGTCCCTTCGCTTGTGTCTTTCTGGTGAGCACGCTCTTGCGAGTATTCTCTTGGGCGAGTTGACAGCCAATAATATGCACATAGTGAGAAAACTATCATGATTGATAGATAGTACTGCCCAGGCACTTCCCCTCCCGCTGGTGTTGATTGTGCTCCAAGGCGGTAGGGAGTGATGGGATCAAGTCTCAGGAAACTCTGATAAACCACCTGAGCTATGTAGCCAGTTCCTGACATCGCAGTAAAGCCCCAGATGCTTGCCAGCGCAATCTTTTCAATCGTGCGTAGGTTCCGTCTGCCGGTGAATGCAGCGAGCATGAATAGCAGTGGTATGCCTATGATTGTATTCCAGATGGTGAACTGGCCTTGAGAGGCGGATGCCTGGACTACGCCTGCAAGCACAACGCTGGTGACTCCAACCAGCTGTTCTGTTCTGATGTTGTTCTTGTTCATGGCGAACTGTTCGTTGTGGCGATTGGTGGAGAGTGCGCGTTTATGTTATTGCCTAAAAGGTGGGCTGACCCTGGGCGTCAGCTGTCTGCATGGCAGCAATTTGGGCGCTCTTTCTTGTGGGCCTATGCAGCAGGGCTTGCGAGCAGGAGGCGCTGGCGGGTTGGGGCGATGGTGGTTTAAACATTCTCGTTCTTCCCACCTTCTCCTTCTTTACGCCTGCCGATGCGGAGCACCAGCGATCAACGGCAACCCCCACCGCCAACGGCTCGGTGAAGGCCTCCGCAAATCCCTCCAACGGGGTTTCCGGGCGAGCGACCATGGGTGCGTTTGAAGCGATGAGTAGGGCGCAGGGGGCTGTATTTCACCAGAGGCTGCGACAGACGGGCCTGTCTGCCCTGAGGCATCTCTTGAACTTGCCCCTTGTTCTGGCAGCCTGCGCCCACAATGGCCCTATCGCTCCTGTGCCATGACGCTCGCCACCACCGGTCCCTCGCTGCTCAACCGCATCGCCCGGGTGCTGCTGTGCCTGGTGTTCGTGAACGCCCTGCTCGGCAAATTCGCCGGTTTTGCGGCCGTGGCGGAGCGGATCGCCGCCAAGGGCCTACCGCTGGCACCGCTGCTGCTGGTGGCCGCCATGGCCCTGGTGGCGGTGGGCTCGGCCCTGGTGATCAGCGGCTGGAAGAGTCGGCTGGGCGTGGCGCTGCTGCTGCTGTTCCTGGTGCCCACCACCCTGCTGTTCCACGGCGACATCGCCAGCGCCCCTGAACGGATCCAGCTGTTCAAAAACCTGGCGATCATCGGCGGACTGCTGCTGGTGGCGGATCAGCCGGGCAGGGACTGAGCGCTGGCAGCCCTCAGCGCAGCTCGAACAGCAGCAGGTCGGCGCCCTCGGAGCCAGCGCGGAAGCTCTCCAGCAGGCCGGCGCCGTAGCCCAGGCCATCGCCGCGCTGCAGGGCCTGGCCATCACCATGTGGCAGGGCCTGGCCATCGGCCTGGCCGGAGCCTTCGATCAGCTGGATCCAGCCGAGGCAGCCGTCACCGATCGCCAGGCTGAGGGTTCCGCCGGCGCCGGGGCGGGCCCGCCACAGCCGCACCGGGCGCTGGATCGCCATGGCGCCATCGAGGTGGCCTGGATCGAGCAGCGGCGTCCAGCCGGCGCCGATCGCAAACGGCTTCTGCTCATAGGCCGGCGCGAGGCCGGCGCGGCTGGGCTCGATCCAGATCTGCAGCAGCCGGCAGGTCTGCTCCCCTTCGTTGACCTCGCTGTGCACCACGCCGGTACCGGCGCTCATCCGCTGCACCTCGCCGGCCCGCAGCACCTCGGCATGGCCCATCGAATCGCGATGGTTCAGCTGCCCCTCCACCATCACCGTGATGATCTCCATGTCGCGGTGCGGGTGCATGCCGAAGCCGCGCCCGGCGGCGATGCGGTCGTCGTTGATCACCCGCAGCGGCCCGAAGCCTATCCAGGCCGGGTCGTAGTGGCCGGCAAAGGAGAAGCTGTGCCAGCTGTCGAGCCAGTCGTGCTGGCTGTGGAAGCGCTCGGCGGCGGGGCGGAACACCAGGGCGGCGGCGGTTGCGGCGGCGGCGGCGCTGGCAGGGGAAGTCGGGGTCATCGGGCACAACGCCGGGAACCGGCGCCGGAATCTGCCTCTGATCGTGCGCGCAAGGCTGGGGCCGCGGCAAGATCCACGTGGGCTTGAAACACCTGACGCCCGATGAGGACTCAGGGCTGGGGATCGAGGCGGAGTATCAGGAGGTGGTGCTGTTGCATGGGTCATGACTGGCAGATACCCCGAAATCATGCACGCTGTGCATAGTTCGGCCCCCAGGCGCCCTCCTGGCAGATCCCAGGTGCTGCAGGGTTTTGCAAGGATTTCGTCAGGGGTGCCCGTGAGGCATCATCCTGGGTTTGCCATAACTTCACTCCTCCCCTCGCCCGTTGGACTTCCGCCAGCTCTTCAAGCTACGTCTGGTGGTGGCGGCCATGGGCGAGACCCAGCGGCTGGGCTGGTGGAACAGTGGCGTGCTCACCGGCACGGGAGAGTTCCTGTTCCAGCAGGGGTTCCCTCGCTCGGCGCCGTTTGCCCAGACCCGGGCCGGGTTCCGCGTGGCCCAGCTGGCCTGCGATGAGGCCCTGGCGATCCAGCCCACCCCGGGCGGACCGATCACCTGCCACTTGTTCCGGCTGACGCCCCAGCTGGAGGATGCGTTTGAGAACGAGCGCAACCGCTGGATGGATGAGCCCCAGGAGTGGGCGGACTGCTTCCAGGCGGCCTGGGCGCTGAGCGCTGAGCAGTGGCCCCAGGCCCTGATCGACCTGGCCGACCTGGATCCGACGGCCCTCGACTGGGCGCGGCAGCAGACCCCGCAGACCGCGAAGGCCCTGCGGCTGGACAATCCCTTCGAACTCAACCAGGGGCACATCGAGCGCCTGGCGGCGGGGTTCGTCTGCAGCCAGCCGGGGCAACTGGTGGTGCCCTACGCGCAGGTGGCGGGTTGATGGCAACAGCGACCAAGGCCAAGCGCAAGCCGGCTCCTGCCGCAGCGTCTGCTCCAGCAGCAGAGAAAAAGACAGTGGCTGCTGCAAAGCCAGCGGCACCCAAACCTGCACGCAAGGCCAGCATCCAAACCACGGCCAAGGCGAAAGCACCCCGGCAAACAGCTGATGTTTGTGGTGGATGAGGTGGGCCAGTACGTGGCCCGCGACATCCAGAAGATGTTGGATCTGCAGGCCATCGTCCAGCAGCTCGGCGTGAAGGGCCGCGGCAAGGTGTGGGTGATGGTCACCTCCCAGGAGAAGCTCTCCGATGTGGTGGGGTATCTCGACGACAACCGCACTGAGCTGGCCCGCCTGCAGGACCGCTTTCCTTACAAGCCGGTGCTGGAGCCCTCCGACATCGCCGAGGTCACCAGTCGGCGGGTGCTGGGCAAGAACAGCGGCGGCGAGCAGACCTTGCAGGGCCTGTTCCAGCAGCACCAGGGGCGCCTCGCCAGCCACACCAAGCTCGACACCAAGATCCGGCTGCCCGAGCTCACCGGCAAAGCATTCGCCGACCTCTACCCCCTGCTGCCGTATCAGATCGAGCTGATCATTCAGGTGGTGTCGGGCCTGCGCCTCTCCGGTGGCGCCAGCAAACAGTTCGGCGGTGCCAACCGGGCGATCATCAAGCTCGCCCAGGAGCTGCTCACCAATCCCCAGTGCGGCCTGGCTGATGAGGCGGTGGGCGCGCTGGTGACGCTGGATCGGGTCTACGACCTGCAGAGCAACAACATCGATTCGCAGTACTGCGGCAAGATCAGCGACATCGCCACCAAGGCCAGCCACCCGCTGGCGGTGCCGGTGGCCAAGGCGATCTGCCTGCTGCAGTTCGTGGATCAGGTGCCGGTCACCGAGCGCAACATCGCCGTCGTGCTCCATCCACGGGTGGATGGCGACTCGCTCGAATCGGAGGTGCAGGAGGCCTGCCGTCACCTGGAGGAGCGCAACCTGTACCTGGAGCTACGAGACGCCGCCACCGACCTGGTGCTGCACAAGAGCACAGACTTGCCAGTGGGTCTGATCAGCTGATGGCTCCTGTCAATTACCACTTGGGTGGTTTTCCCCCGCCACAGCTCGATTGGCAGCAGCTGATCCCGCTGCTGGGACCTGCCAACGCCAGCTTGGCCCGCTACGACGGTCTGCTGGAAGGAATCCCCAACCCCGCTGTCCTTCTGAGCCCCCTCTCCAGCCAGGAAGCCGTGCTGTCGTCGCGGATTGAGGGCACCCAGGCCACCCTTGCTGAGGTGCTCGAGTTCGACGCCGACGCAGAGGCCAGCACGTTGCCGCAGGCGCGGCGTGATGACATCCGTGAGGTTCAGAACTACCGCCATGCCATGCGGCAGGCAGCGGAATTGCTCGACACCCTGCCGCTTTCCCTGCGGGTGATCAAAACTCTGCACGCCACCTTGCTCTCAGGCGTGCGCGGCAACGACAAGGCGCCCGGGGAGTTCCGCAAAATCCCCAACTGGATCGGCCCCAAAGATCGCCCGATCGAAGAAGCCAGGTTCATTCCCATCAGCGCCGACAAGCTCGATGCCGCCATGGGCAGCTGGGAGTCCTTTATCCATGCCGACTTCCCCGATCGGCTGGTGCAGCTCGCCATCGTCCATGCCGAGTTTGAGTCGTTGCACCCCTTCCTCGACGGCAATGGCCGCATCGGCCGCATGGTGCTGCCACTGTTCCTCTGGCAGGCCGGAATCCTGCGCATGCCGCACTTCTATCTCAGCGCCTATTTCGAGGCCAACAAGGACAGCTACGTGGATCGCCTGCTCGCCATTTCCCGTGATGGCGACTGGACGGGATGGTGCCGCTACTTCCTGGAGGCGGTTCAGGCCCAGGCCATCCAGAACCAGGAGAGGGCCAGTCAGATCCTGGCCCTGTACGAAAACCTCAAGCCCGCCGTCCAGGAAGCCACCCACTCCCAGTACGCCGTGGCGGCGCTGGACTGGATCTTCTCCACCCCCACCTTCCGGGCCACCGATTTCGAAAAGCACGCCGGCATCCCTGTGCCCACCGCCAAGCGGATCCTGCGCTGCCTTGAAAACGCCGAGATCCTTGGCGTGATCCGGGAAGGCAGCGGTCGGCGACCACGCGTTCTCTGCCTGCAGCAGCTGCTGGCCGTTGCGGAGGGGCGGTCATGAGCTCTGGCTTGTGGATCATGAGACCCTGTTCTGTGATCCACAAAGCCGTTTGTCGTTCACCGGTGATCCACAAGCTCCTGAGCCAGCCATGAGCACCGCCGCCCCCGCCGCCCCCGCCGCCCTGCTGCTCCTGGCCGCGCCGATCGCTGCCGTGTTGGCCGCCCCACCGCCCGCCCAGGCCGGCAGCCGCACCCTGCAGGTGGCCCCGCTGATCAGTCGCACCCCCAGCGGTCCCTGCCCCACCACGGTGGTCCTGCAGGAAACCCACCAGCCCTATCGCGAGGGCAGCTATGCGCTCGAGGGCACGGCGTCGCTGCCGCAGATCGCTAGCGGCTGGCGGCTGGAGGGGCGCGATGCCTTCAGCGCCACCTGGGTGGCGCCCCTGAAGGCCCCCTACCAGCGCTGCCGGGCCGGGGCCGGCCTGGTGCGCATCGACAACGAGCCGGTGCGGGAGCCCTCCTATCTGCGAATGCGCTTCGAGGGCGGCCAGCTGCGGCTGATCCTCGACATGACCGGCCTGCGCGATCCCAACGGCTACACGCCCGTGATCCTCAGCGCCGGCCTGCGCCAGGGCCTGCCGGTGTGGCGCTGGGGCGGCAGCGACTGAGCCCCGCCCTGCGCAGCTGCGTCCAGGGGGGTGGCGTCAGCGCGGGGGGCTGAGTGCCGGCGCCTTGCTGCGCGGCGCCAGGCGGTCTTCGAGCTCCTTCTGGCGCTGGCGTTCCTGCCGTTGGCGGGCCTGCTCGCGCTGCTCTTTGGCCTTGGCGGCGTCGGTCTGGGCGGGGTAGAGCTCCTCGAAAAAGCGGCCCAGGCCCACAGACACCGCCCGGATGCCGTCGACGAACTTCGGGTCGTCGGTGAGCTTGCGCACGTCGCCGCCCACCGCCTGCCACTGGTCGGTGAGGCGGCGGGCGTTGGCCAGCGTGGCCTGCAGATCCGCCAGGCTGCGGGGGTTGTCGAGGGCGGCGGCGATGTTGCGGGCGCTGCGGCTGGCCTTGGCGGCATCGGCGCTGGCGGTGTTGATGTTGCGGCTGGCGGCCGTCACGTTGGTGAGGATCGGATCGGTGCGCTGCACCGTGCGGTTCAGGCCCGCCACCAGCTGGCGGCCCTCGCGCAGGAACACCTGGGCATCGCGCGTGAGCGTCTCGGTTTCGCGGGCGGTGCGCTCAAAGCTCACCGTGGCCGATTCCATCTTGTCGATCAACTTGGCGGCTGCTGCCTGATCCAGCAGCTTTTGCACAGTTTCGGTGACTGTGTCGATCGTGGGGGCCGCCACGCCGGACACCCGCCCGCCATCGCAGATCATCCGCATCGGTTCGCAGCTCCGGTCGCGCGGACCTGCCCCCTTGAGCGGCAGCGGTTTGCCGGCGCTCAACAGCGACACCGTGGCGTCGCCGCCCAGCAGCGAGCTCGCGGCGATCCGCGCCACCGCCGGCCGGGCGATGCGCAGGTCCGGATCGGTGATCTCCAGATCGGCCACCACCGCGTCGTCGCGCACCTGCACCCGGCGCACGTTGCCGATCAACACGCCGCGGAACGTCACCGGCGAGCGCTCCGCCAGCCCGGCCGCATCGGCGAAGCGGGCTTCAATCGTCCAGGTGCTGCGGCTCAGGGAGATGCCACGCAGCCAGGCCCAGAAGCCGAAGCCACCCGCCAGCCCGGCCAGCAGCGAAAACCCGACGAGAGCCTCACGGACACTGCGGCGCATGGCTCAGAGCTCCGCCGGCTGCATCGGGCCTTGCAGACTACCGCTCCGGAATTGAACCACGTAGGGATTGCGGCTCTCCCGGAACTCCGCCAGCGTTCCCTGCCAGCGGAATTGGCCGTCATACAGCAGGATCACCCGCTCGGCGCAGCGTTCGATCGTGCTGATCACGTGGCTCACCACCACCGAGGAGGCGTTGGCGATCTCGGTGGTGCGCACGATCAGGTCTTCCACCCGCGTGCAGGCCACAGGATCCAGGCCGGCGGTGGGTTCGTCGAACAGCAGCAGCGGCACCCGGCCGCCCGCGACCGTGGGATCGTCGATCAGCGCCCGCGCGAAGCTCACCCGCTTCTGCATGCCGCCGCTCAGCTCGCCGGGCAGCCGATCCTCGATTCCGTAAAGCCCCACCGCCTCCAGCACCCGGCTTACCCGCTCGCGGATCTCCCGCTCCGGCAGGCTGCGGTGGCGGTACAGCAGGAAGCCGACGTTCTCGCGCACCGTGAGCGAGGCCAGCAGGGCCGGATTCTGAAACACCAGCCGCACATCCGGCGGCTGGCGTTGGTCGAGGCGCAGGTAGGTCTGGTCTTCGCCATGGATGCGCAGCACCCCGGATGTGGGGAGCAGCAGGCCCGCCAGCAGGCGCAGGATCGTGGATTTGCCAGCGCCGGAGGGGCCCACCACCACCAGCCGCTCGCCGGCCCAGAGGTTGAGGTCCACCCCGGCAAGCACGGGCTTCTTCTCGCCCCAGCGCACCGTTACCCGGTGCATCTCGGCCACCGGCAGCTCCCCGGCCGCAGACACCCGCGCCGTGCCGGGACCGCTTTCCGTCTGTTGGGCCGTGGCGGGGTCGATGGGGGCGGCGCGGCGATCCGGCCCCATCCTGCCGTTTCCCGACCGCCGTTTCATCCGTACGATTCCACCACTGTCCGCTGCCTGCGCACGCGTCTCCCTTGCCCCTCCGCGGCCCCGGCGCCCGATCCCGCATGCCCCGGCGTGCCCCCGGTCGCCCCGGCTGGGTGGGACGCGGCGATCTGCGCCAGCAGGATCTCGTCAGCCGTTCGCGCCGGGCGGCCCGCTGGCTGCAGCCCGGCCGGGAGGTCAAGCGCTGGATGGTCAGCTCCGGCATCGGCCTGCTGATCGCCCTGCTCGGCGCCGCCATCTGGGCCGACCTGCAGCCGATCTACTGGATCCTGGAGGCGATCAAGTGGTGCCTCTCGCGCGTCACCCAGGTGCTGCCCCGGGGCATCACCGGGCCGGTGGTGCTGGTGGTGGGCGCCGGCCTGATCTGGCTGGGGCAGAGCCGCAGCTTCGGCTCGATCCAGCAGGCCCTCGCCCCTGAGAAAGACACGCTGCTGGTCGACGCCCTGCTCGCCCAGCGCCGCCTCAACCGCGGCCCGAGCATCGTCGCCATCGGCGGCGGCACCGGCCTCTCCACCCTGCTCAGCGGCCTCAAGCGCTACAGCAGCAACATCACCGCGATCGTCACCGTCGCCGACGACGGCGGCAGCAGTGGCGTGTTGCGGCGCGAGTTCGGCATCGCGCCCCCGGGCGACATCCGCAACTGCCTGGCCGCCCTGGCCCGTGAGGAGCCCCTGCTCACCCGCCTGTTCCAGTACCGCTTCAAGACCGGCAGCGGCCTGGAGGGCCATAGCTTCGGCAACCTTTTCCTCACCGCCCTCACGGCGATCACCGGCAGCCTCGAATCGGCGATCACCGCCAGCAGTCGCGTGCTCGCCGTGCAGGGCCAGGTGGTGCCCGCCACCAACGCCGACGTGCGGCTCTGGGCCGAGCTGGAGAACGGCGAGCGCATCGAGGGCGAATCCCAGATCGGCCACGCCCCCAGCCCGATCGTGCGGCTCGGCTGCACCCCCGAGCGCCCGCCGGCCCTTCCCCGCGCCCTGGAGGCCATCGCCCATGCCGATCTGATCGTGCTCGGCCCCGGCAGCCTCTACACCTCGTTGCTGCCCAACCTGTTGGTGCCCGAGCTGGTGTCGGCGATCCGTCGCAGCAAGGCGCCCCGCCTCTACATCTGCAACCTGATGACCCAGCCGGGCGAGACCGACGGCCTTGATGTGACCGGCCACCTGCGGGCGATCGAGGCCCAGCTCGCCAGCCTCGGCGTGAACGAGCGGCTGTTCGATGCCGTGCTGGCCCAGGAGGAGCTGGTGCCCTCCCCCCTGGTGGCCAACTACCGGCTGCGCGGCGCCGAACCGGTGAGCTGCGACGTGGCCGGCCTCACCGCCCGCGGCTACGAGGTGATGCTTGCGGCATTGCAAGGGGCCCGCCCGAGCGCCACGCTGCGCCACGAACCGCGGGCCGTGGCGCAGGCAGTGATGCGCTTCTACCGACGCCGCAAGAAACTCCAGTAGGCGGGTTCAGTAAGCATCCTGCATTTCGTAGAAGTCTGGCTGCACATAGTCTTTACGCAGCGGCCAGCCCTTCCAGTCTTCCGGCATCAGCAGTCGCTTCGGATGGGGATGGCCGGTGTAGGCAATGCCGAACATGTCGAAGGTTTCGCGCTCCTGCCAGTCGGCGCCGTGGAACAGCCCGTAGAGACTGGGAATCGTGGGGCTGCCCTCCCGCGGCACCGACACCTTCAGGCGCACCTCATCGGGTCGCAGCTCGGACGCCAGGGGCGCGCCGGGGGCCAGGGCCTCCACTTTCTCCGCCAGGCTGCCGAGCCGCACCAGGTGGTAAAAGCTCACCAGCCGGCCACCGGGGCCTTCGTCGATCCCACCCTGGCATTGCAGGTAGTCGAAGCCCCAGGCCTTGAGGGCGGTGGCCACCAGCGGCAACGCCTCGGCGTCCACGCCGAGCACCTCCACGCCGAGGTGATCGGGGCCGAGCCCCTCATGGGCGAATCCCTGCTGGCTCAGCCAGGTGCTCACCGGACCGGGGGCGGCAGGTGCGGCGGGGGTGGGCTCAGGCATCGGCGGTGGGATCGGTGGGAGGGGCGGGGGACTCGGCCGCAGCGACCGTGGCGGCGGTGGAGGTGGCGGCGTTGGCGCCCACCGGCAGCGCGGCGGAGGCCGCCAGGGCGGCCCGCTGGGTTTCGGCGCGCAGGTAGGCGCCGGTGATGATCGGCTCCACCTGGCGCATCTGGTGCGGAACCGTGAGGTAGCGGTGGCTGGGCCGCAGCCGCCCGCGCTCCGCCAGCGCCTCGTTGCCCACCTTCTTGCGCAGCTTGATCACCGCATCGAAGATCGCCTCGGGCCGCGGCGGACAGCCAGGCAGATAGAGATCCACCGGGATCAGCTTGTCCACCCCGCGTACGGCCGTGGTGGAGTCGGCGGAGAACATGCCGCCGGTGATCGTGCAGGCCCCCATGGCGATCACGTACTTCGGTTCGGGCATCTGCTCATAGAGCCGCACCAGCGCCGGCGCCATCTTCATCGTGACCGTGCCGGCCACGATCAGCAGGTCGGCCTGGCGGGGGCTGGAGCGGGGCACCAGGCCGAAGCGGTCGAAGTCGAAGCGGGAGCCGATCAGCGCCGCGAATTCGATGAAGCAGCAGGCGGTGCCGTACAGCAGCGGCCAGAGGCTGCTCAGCCGGGCCCAGTTGTGCAGATCGTCGAGGCTCGTGAGGATCACGTTCTCCGACAGGTCGCTGGTGACCGTGGGGGCGCCCACGGGTCCGCAGCTGGCGGCGCGCAGGTCGCGCAGGGCGTTGACGGAGAGGGAGTCGGACGGGGTCATCGGGGTCAGCTCCATTCGAGGGCGCCCTTGCGCCAGGCATAGGCCAGGGCGAGCACGAGGATGGCGATGAACACCAGGGCCTCGATGAAGGCCAGCAGGCCGAGGCGGTGGAAGGCCACGGCCCAGGGGTACAGGAACACGGTCTCCACGTCGAAGATGACGAAGACCAGGGCGAACATGTAGTAGCGGATGTTGAACTGGATCCAGGCTCCGCCAATCGGCTCCATCCCCGATTCATAGGTGAGCTCGCGCTCGCCGTTGCGGCTGCTGGGGGCGAGCAGCTTGTTCGCCACGATCGCCAGTACGGGCACCGCCGCCGAGAGGAGCAGGAAGCCGAGGAAGGCGTCGTAGCCCGAGAGCACGAACATGCGGCCGCATCCAAGTCGGGCCGCAGTCTGGCATCCATACCCTGGAGTTGGCGGTCGGCCGGCGCGCGGGGGGCGATCGATAGAGTCGACTCGCCCTCCTACGGCCCAGGGATGAGCACGGACGCCCCGACCGATCAGCCCAGCCCCGACGCCCCCAGCGCCGCCGCCGCCAGCCCCGACGCCGCCGGCGCCACCCCCGACCCGGCCCTGCCGCCCGAGCCGGCGCCCGAGCCGGCGCCCGCTGCTGCCGACCCGGCACCCACCGGCAGCGATCCGGACACGCACCGCTTCGAGTGCCGCAGCTGCGGCTTCGTCTATGACCCCGCTGAGGGCGTGCGCAAGCTGGGCATCGAGTCCGGCACCCCCTTCAGCGCGCTCGATCCGGTCAGCTTCCGCTGCCCGGTCTGCCGCAGCCGCGTCGGCGCCTTCAAGGACATCGGCCCCCGCGATAAGCCCAGCGGCTTCGAGGAGAACCTCAACTTCGGCCTTGGCGTGAACCGTCTCACCCCCGGCCAGAAGAATGTGCTGATCTTCGGCGGGTTCGCCCTGGCCATCGCCTTCTTCCTCTCGCTCTATTCCCTGCGCTGATGCCTGCCCCGCACCGCTTCGCCCCGCGCCGCCTGGCCTCCTCCCTGTTGAGCCTCGTGCTCACCGTGGTTCTCGGCTTCTCCCTCACCGGCTGCGTCACCACCGGCCTGCCCGGCGCCGACAGCAGCCCCTGGCAGCCGGTGGCCCTGGCCACCAGCGCCAACCCCCTGGATGTGGCCTTTCGCGACGACCGTCACGGCTTCCTGGTGGGCAGCAACCGCCTGATCATGGAAACCGCCGACGGCGGCGCCAGCTGGGAGGAGCGTGCCCTCGACCTGCCGGAGGAGGAGAACTTCCGCCTGATCAGCATCGATTTCCGGGGAGACGAGGGCTGGATCGTCGGCCAGCCTGGCCTGCTGCTGCACACCGCCGACGGCGGCCGCCAGTGGAGCCGCCTCTTCCTCGACACCAAGCTCCCCGGCGAGCCGTACCAGATCACGGCCCTGGCCCCCAAGCAGGCCGAGCTGGCCACCAATGTTGGTGCCATCTACCGCACCGACGACGCCGGCGCCAGTTGGCAGGCGCTGGTGGGTGATGCCGCCGGGTCCGTGCGCGACCTGCGCCGCGCCGACGACGGCCGCTACGTGAGCGTCAGCAGCCTGGGCAACTTCTTCGCCACCTGGAATCCCGGCCAGCCCAACTGGCAGGTGCACCAGCGCGTCAGCAGCCAGCGCCTGCAGTCGATGGGCTTCCAGCCCGATGGCGAGCTGTGGATGCTGGCCCGCGGCGCCCAGATCCGCCTCAACAGCGACCCGGGCAACGTGGAGGCCTGGAGCCGGCCGATCATCCCGATCACCAACGGCTACGGCTACCTCGACATGGCCTGGGATCCGCGCGGCACCCTCTGGGCCGGCGGCGGCAACGGCACCCTGCTCAGCAGCGCCGATGGGGGGCAGAGCTGGAGCCGCGATCCGGTGGGCGACGCCCAGCCCACCAACTTCACCCGCTTCGTCTTCACCCCCGACGGCAAGGGCTTCGCCCTGGGTGAGCGCGGCTCCCTGCTGCGCTGGGTCGGCTGAGGCGGGCTGGGCGGGGCGATCGCCGCCGGGGCCCGGGGCGGACTGCGTCCCTCTGTAACCAAGCGACCGCCCCGCTGACGCCAGAGCCGCTCGCCCCCCTAGGATCGCCGAGCTGAACGCTTGTTGCCATGGCTGCCGGCTCTACTGGAGAACGCCCGTTCTTCGAAATCATCACGAGCATCCGTTACTGGGTGATCCACGCGGTCACCCTGCCTGCCATCTTCCTGGCCGGCTTCCTGTTCGTGTCCACGGGCCTGGCGTACGACGCCTTTGGAACCCCCCGTCCGGACGCCTACTTCCAGACCACCGACACCAAGGCGCCGGTGGTCAGCCAGCGCTACGACGCCAAATCCCAGCTTGACCAGCGCCTGCAATAAGCCATGACCCAGACCCCCGCCCCCACCACGCCGCGCAACTACCCGATCTTCACGGTGCGCTGGCTGTCCGTCCACGCTCTCGGCATCCCCACGGTGTTCTTCCTCGGGGCCCTTGCCGCCATGCAGTTCGTCCGCCGCTGAGATCTCCCGCCATGGGCCTGCAACGCAACCCCAACCCCAACAACCTGCCGGTCGAGCTGAACCGCACCAGTCTCTACCTGGGCCTGCTGCTGATCTTCGTCACTGGCGTGCTGTTCACCAGCTACTTCTTCAACTGATCCCGGAGCACTCGCGATGAGCGGCAAGAAATCCAACCTTCCCGACGGCCGGATCCCCGACCGCCTTCCCGATGGCCGCCCGGCCGTTGCCTGGAAGAGCCGTTGGACCGAGGGCGTGCTGCCCCTCTGGCTGGTGGCCACCGCCGGCGGCATGGCCGTGATCTTCGTGGTCGGGCTGTTCTTCTACGGCTCCTACGTGGGCGTCGGTTCCGCCTGAGCGCCGGCCTGCTTTGTGGGGGCTTCCTGCTCGGTCCTCGGCTCTCTCCTGGCCCTCCGGAGCCTTCCTTCGGAGGGCTTTTGATGGGCCGCCATCTGGGATCGGCATTCTGCCCTTCGCAGTCTCGGAGCGCTTCCATGGTGATGAACCCACCCATTTCTTGCCTTCTTGTTATTTTTAATCTCCGGATCGATCCTCCCTGCAATGCGACTTCGGAGGAGTTTCGCTAAACACGTAACTGCGGCATGCTGGCTGCCAGATGCAGCATCATCTCTTGCAGAGGTGTTCACTTCAGCGATCCTGTAGAATCAAACCGTGTTTGAAGTTGGGTCCGCCCCCGCTTTGTATCCATGCCCAAAATCTTGATTACGGGTGGCGCTGGCTTTATTGGGGTCAATGCTGCCTCTCACTTCGCAAGCAGCGGTTGGGCGGTTACGGTGGTCGATAATCTCTCACGTCGCGGAACGGATCAGAATCTCGCCTGGCTTCAGCAGCAGCATCCTGAGATTCGATTTGAGAGGAGTGATATCCGTGATGCGGCGGCCATGGAGGCTGCAGTGCGGCAGAACCAGCCGCAGATGGTGCTTCACCTGGCAGGGCAGGTGGCCGTCACCACGTCTTACCAGAACCCGCGCGAGGATTTTGAGATCAATGCCTTAGGCACGTTCAATGTTCTGGAAGCGGTGCGGTTGCATGCGCCTGAGGCTTTCGTCCTGAATGCCGCCACCAATAAAGTCTATGGCGGCCTCGAATCGGTGCCGGTGGTGTTGGCCGCCAACGGCTGGCGCTTTCGCGATCTGCCTGCCGGGATTCCTGAAACCCAGCCGCTCGATTTTCACTCCCCCTACGGCTGCTCCAAGGGTGTCGCCGATCAATACACCATCGACTACGCCCGCATCTATGGCATGCATACCTGCAGTTTTCGTCAGTCCTGCATTTACGGAACGCGTCAGTTTGGTATTGAAGATCAGGGCTGGGTGGCCTGGTTCAGCATCGCCGCCCTGCTCGGCAAATCCATCACTCTCTACGGCGACGGCTGGCAGACGCGCGATGTGCTCGATGTGCGCGATCTCGTCCGCGCCTACGAGGCCGCTTGGCAGCGGCGTGATGCGATCCGTGGCCAGGCCTTCAACATCGGTGGTGGCGTGCAGAACACGCTGTGCCTCCGCGACCTGCTCCGCTTCCTCGAAGAAGAGCTTTCGCTCCAGATCAACCCCGCCATGGCAGCGTCGCGGCCCGGAGACCAGCCTGTTTTTGTCTGTGATCTCAGTCGGGCCGTCGCCCAGCTTGGTTGGCAGCCCTCCATCAGCGTTGATGAGGGTGTTCGCCATCTGATTCGTTGGGTGCGCGACAATCGCGATCTGTTTGCTTGGCTGGACGCCTGATGGGGCCCCAGTAGCTCTGCAAGATAGGGCTCAGGTAGACCTCTCAATCCACAGGGTTCCCCAGCCTGCAAAGGCCTAGGATTCAGGTTGCGTACACCCGTATTCAAAGCGTTGGCTCTGGTCAAGGCAACCTCCCCACAGCCCCAGCGTGCTGCCCACTTTTTGCTGCATGCAGGGCTGATTCATTCGCCACCCAATACGGCCATCATCACGGCTCTGCTGGAGCAGGGATTCCACGTTGATGTCTTTGCCCCGGGGATGGCCACGGGAGTGGCCTACAACGGAGCCGTGCGCACAGGGCCTGCAACCTACACCTTCGGTTGGCTGGTCAAGAATGCCTGGAAACCTCGCTGGCGATCCTATGTCAGTTTCTCGGGCACCAGCGAAGATCCGGTGGCGGTAGTAGGTGTTCTTTCGGCTATCCATCGTCGGCCTAGCTTTATCCTCGCTGATGAAATACGATCCGATCTCTACTATGGCAACAGGCCTGAAGCATGGAAGCGGCTTTGCCGCTGGGCCTACCGCCGGGCGCGGCTGAATATCGTCAATGATGATGCCAGGCTTGATCTGCTGAGGCGCTATGCCTCACTTCGCCCGGATGCACGCCTGATCGTCTATCCAGGCTGCTATCATAATCCACCCACACCCCCTGCCGACCACCGTCGCCAGCTCCGCCAGAAATGGGGGTTGCCTGAAGATGCATTCGTCGTAGGCGCTTCCGGCCGTTTCAACCTCGAGCTCGGTGCTGATCTGTTGTTTGAAGCCCTGGCGAATGATCCCACCATTCATGCCCTTATCCAGCCGCTCGGCTACAGCCAATACGAGCGTTTCCTCGTAAACTATATCGCTCGACGGTCAAACGTCTGCGTGGAGCCTGAAGAGCTTGGTTGGCGCCAGTCCTGGCTCAGTGCAGTCGGCGTGGATGTGGGTATGGCGTTTTATCGTCATCAGGGCTCCCAGTTTCAGAGGATGGGGATCAGCTCCAACCGCCTGTGCATGTTCTTGGCGATGGGGGTGCCTGTGATCGGGAACCGCCAGCCAAGCTATGAGTTCTTAGAGCGATTTGGCTGTGGCCTGATGGTGGCAGATGCCAAGGAGTTTGGCCAAGCTGTTGACTATGTTCGTCGCAATCAGGAGGCGATGCGAAAAGCCTGCGCAGTGTGCTTCGAGGAATACATCATGCCTCCAAGCCGCCTCCAGAATCTTTCCAAGGCAATCGCTGATGTAATGCGAGCACGCAGTAGCTGAGCTGCCGGCCCCCATTGCCATGGTCGCCACACGGGCATTCTCGATTCATGGCATTGACTTGTGCTGCTCGGCCAGATCGTTGCGGATCAGTTGGGCCAGTTGGCGGTCAAAGCGGCTGCGGGGACTCTGCGGGTCATGCCGCTGCTGCGCTGCTTCGATCCGGCGCAAAATCTGCAGCCGCGGTTGTGCCCAACTGGCCAGATCAGTATGTCTCCGGCTTGCCGAATTCGGTCGCAGGCAGCGGTAGTAGATGTCGCTCCATCCCGGCGTCTTCACGGTGATCGGTGTGAAAGCGTGCACCAGGTCCCTCCAGTAGTTTACGTCTTCGCAATGGCTAAGTTCCTCGTCGTATTGAATGCGACGCACCATATAGGTGGGGGCGACTTTGATCGCGTTCAGGGTATAGGCCCGATAGCACAGATCGATTTCGTCGGCGGCATGCAAGTGTGAGGCAGCGAAGCCCCTCCCGATCACCTGCTGGGCGTAGTCTGGCTCCAGTTGCCCGTTGTTCACCCGCAGGATATTGGACACGACCACAGAGCGGTAATCGCCCAGGTGCAGCAGGGTCTCCAGGAAGCGGTGCGAGAGGAAATCGTCGTGGTCGACGAAGGTGGTATAGCGAAAGCGAGTGTGCAGCAGTGCGCGGTTGCGGGCGCTGGAGATGCCCGCCTTCTCGCTCTCGAGCACCGTGTAGGTCACCCCCCGGTCGCCCAGGGTCGCGTCGATCAGTGCGGCGGAGTTGTCCTGACAACCGTTGAGCGAGAAGATCACCTCAAACCTCTTGCGCTCCAGCGATTGGCTGCACAGCGATTGCAGCAGTGGACGCATCTCTGCGGCGCCGTTGTGAACCGCCACCAGCACGCTGATCCCGTTGGGGCTGCGATGGAACTCCTCCTCGTGCGCATACAGATCTGCGCTGGCTGCCGCCCTGCGTTCTTCGCGCTTCAGCAGCTCCCTCAGGGTTCGGATCGTGGCTTCTTGCATTGGCTGCTTAGTTGCCGCTCCGGAGCCTGGTGAGGCCATCGCCCACGAACAGAGCCAGCCGCACCAGCTTTCGCCTCAACGTGCGGCGCAGATGGGCCAGCTCTTCCTCCTGGAGTTGGGCCTGGTGTTGGATCGTTTCCTTCTCCGCCTGCAGGGCATGGGCGAGACGCTTGAGGCGGGAGATCTCCGCCAGAAGGATGGAGGCTGCCGGCGGCTCTGGTTCCGAGAGCAGCGACACCGCATGCTGGCGCCAGAGCAGTCGCTGGCAGGCATCTCCCTGCAGAAATCCATCGGCTTCCATCGTGGCGATCAGGGAGCTGTGTTGCTCCTTGAGCTGGAGGCGCACCTCGGTTTCGGCCTTGCTGTTCAGCCAGCCGTAGAGATTCAGGTAGAACTCCAGAAATATCGGCGCCACGCTCGGCGGCGCGTGTTCGCGCAACATGGCATAGGTCTCCCGCAAGGCCTGAAACGCTTCCAGACAGCGATGATCAGC
This sequence comes from Synechococcaceae cyanobacterium, assembly GCA_046340895.1. Lineage (GTDB taxonomy): Bacteria > Cyanobacteriota > Cyanobacteriia > PCC-6307 > Cyanobiaceae > Cyanobium. The sequence goes on from JBKDSQ010000078.1 coordinate 26,220, forward strand.
GGTGTTGCCGATCCGTTCGGCGCTTGTGTATTCCACCTTCGTGCACAAAACCCGCTCGCTCAGGCACAGTGTGTTGGCCCGAAGAATGGTCTGCCAGTGGGCCAGAATGTCATTCTGAACGGCTGTCTCAGAAAAGCGAATGCCAGCCCGTCGCAGGAAGGAGCTGCGGTACATCTTATTCCAGGGATAGTTGGTGAAGGCCAGCAGTGGTAGGCTCGCCGCCTGTGAAAGCAGCCTCTCTGGCTGGCCCTGCAGGATGGTTCTGAGAATGGTGGCGTCGTGCTCCGTGGCGTTCCTGTGCTCGCCGTTCAGGAGAAAATCGTAGGCAAACATCGTTACGTCGATGCTTGTGTCGGCGTCCATCTTCTCCATCGCAGTTTCTACCATATCCCAGTTCATCCTGTCATCATCGTCGAGGAAAAGTGTGTAGGGTCTGGCGATTGCCGCCATGCCTAGGTTCCGGCAAACGCCGGCCCCGAAGCACCGGCCATTTCGACTCACTTGTAGATTGGCAAGCTCAGGCAGGTGTGCCGCCACCGGCTCTGTGGAGTGATCATCGACAACAATCCACTGCCAGTGGGCCTTTTGGCGAGCCAGCCGCTCCGATTCTTGCAGAAACAGCGGACCTGGATTGCGGGTGGCAACAATGATCGCCAGCCCGGGCATTGGCTGGGGTCTTTCGTCGGGGGGCGTGGCGTGCAATCTTGACCGTTAGTGTGTGGGGAGTAGATGGGCCAGGTCTTGTGCTGTTGTTGCACTCAAAAGCAGCTCTTGAAGGCTGGCCGACTCAAGATTGCTTATCTTATCGGCGTGGGCCAGGTAGGCCAGTTTCAGTAACAACATGTAGCGCAATGACGCATCGCTGTCATTAGGCGTGCTGTTTCTTTCGCTGGTGTTGCTGCTGCCGATGCTGCGGCTGTGGTAGTGGAGGCTTTTGCCGATCATGCTCTGGAATGCCTGGCTATATTTCTCCATCAGGCCCTGCTCCTTCAGGAACTCGGCCAGGATGTCGAAGCTTCGGAAATGGTCGAAGATGTGTTTGGGGCTTGTGGAGTTGGTGATTGAGCCATCGCGTTGAACATAGCAGTACAGTGGATCGGAAATGACCCGTATGTGGCGGGCGAAGTGCAGCAGCCGTGGCGTGGTGGCCAAGTCTTCAAAATACTGGTTTTCAGGAAATAAGATGCCATTTTCGCTGAACAGTTCCTTGCGCCATAGTTTGTTGCAGAAGGAGGGATTGAGCAGCTGCAGACAATCGATCGGATGCACCTCATTGTTGATCGTTTGCTCGGGCTGGTTTACGTTGAAGCGCAGCTCGCCCTGGGCATCGAGCACCGCCATGCCACAGGCCACCACGTCGATGCTGCCGTCGGCGCTGGCGCGCCAAAGCTGCTCCATCATCGTTGGACGCACGAAATCGTCGCTGTCGACGCCGGTTACGTAGGTGCCTCGGGCGGCGGCGATGCCCGTGTTGCGGGCGCCACCGAGACCGCGGTTTTTCCCATGGCGCAGCAGGCGGATGCGGGCGTCCTCGCGAGCCAGGTGGCGCACGATCACGACGCTGCGGTCGGGTGAGGCGTCATCCACGCAAAGAATCTCCAGCTCAGCCATGCTCTGCTCCATCAGCGAACGCAGGCAGCGCTCCACATAGGGCTCGGTGCCGTGGATCGGCACGACCACGGAGATCCTTGGTGTGCGCCTCAGCGCGGCCAGCCGTTGGCGGAGACGGGCTCGCATTGTTGTTCAGTCCTGGTTGAGCAGCAGCGCCTGTAGCGCCTCAGCAGGTGCATGGCGCAGTTGATGCTGCAGTTGCAGGTAGCCCCGCTGCAGCATCAGGCAATGGCGCAGATACTGCTGCTTATCATGCTCCGCCATGTCGGAGGCGATCACCTCCGACGCATGGAAAGCCAGGCTTTTGTGAATCCTGCCCCGCAAGGCTTCCCCATAGCGTTCCTGCAGGCCTTCGTGTTCCAGGAACTGATCGAGAATGTCAAAAATGCGGAAGTGGTCCAGGATATGACGACTGCTGAAGCTACGTGTGATCGAGCCAGGTCGCACGAAGTACTTGTAGTAATCCCCTTCGATCACACGAATATCTCGGGCTTTGCTGAGTAGCCTTGGGGTCACTGCTAAGTCCTCGAAATATGTGTGCTCTGGAAAGAAAATGTTGTTATCCAGGAACAGTGAGCGCCGCCAGATCTTATTGCAGAAGGATGGGTTGAGAAACTCAAAGATGTCTAGCTGTTGGGCTGCGTTGCTGAACTGGCCGGGTTGGGGCTGGTAGCTGGGGGCCGCGGGGCTGCCATCGGCATGCACCCGGCGGAAGCCGCAGGCCACCACATCGGCCCTTCCCGCCTCACTCGCATGCCAGAGCCGCTCCACCATCTCTGGAGCGATGTAATCATCGCTGTCGATTCCGGTGACAAAGGGGGCGCGGGCCGCAAGAATGCCGCTGTTGCGCGCGCCGCCGAGACCGCGGTTGTGCCCATGGCGGATCAGCTGGATTCGGCCATCTTCGCGGGCCAACCGCTGCACGATGCTTGCGCTGCGGTCCGGGGAGGCATCATCGATGCAGAGGATCTCGATAGCCTGAAAGCTCTGCGCCATCGCCGACCGCACACATTTCTCCACGGTTGGCTCCGTGCCGTGGAGGGGGATGATGATGGCGACCTGTGGTGTTCCATGGGATTGCGCTGTGCCCTGCCGTCGGCGCCTGATCCCTGTCCACAGCGCGCCTGCTCTGCGTAGCACGGAGATGGGCCCTGTCCGCCGTGCCTTCGCCGCGCCTCCCCTGGGCTCGATGCAAGCAATCATCTTGTGCTCGCGTGGCTGGCAGCGATGCTCTCGGGATGGGTTTGCTGAGCTGGCTGCCATTAAACTTTGCGCATTTGTGCAAGTTACCAGCCATCAATGCCCGATAAAGGTTAGAGCGATGGGCGGATTCTGTCAATCCTGGCTGTTGGCGCTGCTGGTGCTCAGCGCGCTCAGCAGTGCTGTCGGCGATAGGCGTAGATCCTGCGATGCCTTGGTGCGCAGATCCTTGAGCACCACCACGCCTTCGCTCGCCTCACTCTCGCCGATCACGGCGGCCCAGCGGGCGCCGCTGCGGTCGGCCCGCTTGAACTGCTTGGCGAAGGCGGCCCCGCTCAGATCCAGCTCCACCGCAAGCCCGGCGTGGCGCCACTGGCGGGCCAGGGCCAGGGCCTGCGCTTCGGCCGCCTCTCCGCGGCTGACCACGTAGAGATCGGGGCCGGCCACCGCCGACGCGCTGCCGATGGCCGCGACCAGCAGCACCAGCCGCTCCATGCCAAGGGCCCAGCCGAAGGCGGGCGTCGGCGGTCCACCGAGCTGGCCCACCAGGCCGTCGTAGCGGCCGCCGCCGCAGACCGTGGCTTGGGCCCCCAGCTGGCTGCTCGTGATTTCGAAGGCGGTGTGGCTGTAGTAATCGAGGCCGCGCACCAGGCGCGGGTTGAGGCGGAAGGGGATCGCCAGCGCCGCCAGATGGGCCAACACCTGGTCGAAGCGGGCCCGGCTGGTGCTGCTCAGGGTCTCCAGCAGGCTGGGGGCCCCCTCCAGCACCGCCTGGGTGCCTTGGTCCTTGGCATCCAGGATGCGCAGCGGGTTGCTCACCAGCCGCTGCTGTGAGTCGGGATCCAGCTGCTCGCGGTGCTGCTGCAGATAGGCCACCAGCGCAGCCCGGTAGCGCACCCGGTCGTCATGGTCGCCGAGGGAGTTGATCTCCAGGCAGAGGCCGCCCACCCCTAGATCCGCCAGCAGATCCCAGCCCAGGGCGATGCCCTCCACGTCGCTGCGGGGATCGGCCAGTCCCAGCAGTTCCACGCCGATCTGGTGGAACTGGCGCTGGCGACCAGCCTGGGGCCGCTCGTAGCGGAACATCGGACCGCCGTACCACAGCCGCTGCGGCCCCTGGCCGAGCAGGCCGTGCTGGATTGCCGCCCGCACCACCGATGCGGTCCCCTCCGGCCGCAGCGTGCAACTGCGCTCGCCCCGGTCGAGGAAGGTGTACATCTCCTTGCCCACCACGTCGGTCGCCTCGCCGATGCCGCGCGCGAACAACTCGGTGGGCTCCAGCACGGGCGTGCGGATCTCCTGCAGCCCGGCGCGGCGAAAGTGCTCGCGGGCCGTGGCCTCCACCCGCTGCCACAGCCCGATCGAGGTGGGCAGCAGGTCGACCATGCCGCGCAGACTCTGGAGCGCTTCCAAGCGAAGGGGGGTTCAGCTGGCCCCAGTGTGCCCGGTGGCCCCGGGGGGGCTGCGGCTCAGGCAGCGGAGTAGGCGCGATACCAGGTGGCGAAGCGTTCCACTCCGATTTCGATCGGTGTGGAGGGGCGAACGCCCACCCAGGCTTCCAGGGCGCTGGTGTCGGCGGCCGTGGAGGGGACGTCGCCGGGCTGCAGCGGTTGGAGATCACGGATTGCTTTCTTGCCCAGGGTCACTTCCAGCAGCTCGATGAAGCGCAGCAGTGGCACCGGCTGGCTGTTGCCGATGTTGAACAGGCGGTATGGGGCGGCGGCGGTGGCGGGATTCGGTCGCAAAGGGTCAAAGGCCGGATCGGCGGTGGCCGGCTTGTCGAGGCAGCGGATCACGCCGGCCACGATGTCGTCGATGTAGGTGAAGTCGCGCTCCATGGCCCCGTGATTGAACACCCGGATCGGCTCGCCCGCCAGGATCGCGCGGGCGAACAGCATCGGCGCCATGTCGGGGCGGCCCCACGGTCCATACACGGTGAAGAAGCGCAGGCCTGTGGCCGGAATCCCGTACAAATGGCTGTAGGTGTGGGCCATCAGTTCGTTGGCCCGCTTGGTGGCGGCATACAGGCTCACCGGATGGTTCACCGGATGCTGTTCCGAAAAGGGCAGCCGCTGGTTGCCGCCATACACGGAGCTGCTGGAGGCATACACCAGATGGCCTACCTGCTGCTGGCGGCAGATCTCCAGGATGTTGCCGAAGCCCACGAGATTGCTCTGGATGTAGGCGGCCGGATTCTCCAGCGAATAGCGCACCCCCGCCTGGGCCGCCAGGTGCACCACCCGATCGGGAGCCTCGTCGGCCGCCAGCGCCTGCAGCCCGACAACATCGTTGAGATCCAGGGGCTCGAAGCGGAAGGACGCCTCGGGGAAACGCTGGCGCAGCCGCTCCAGGCGGGCCCGCTTGAGGGCAGGGTCGTAGTAGGTGTTGAGGTTGTCGAGCCCCACGACCCGCTCACCCCGCGCCAGAAGGTTCTCGGCGATGGCGGCGCCGATGAAGCCCGCCACGCCCGTGACCAGAACGGCCGCCGCCATCAATCGTCTTCTGCCAGCCGCTGTCGGAAGTAGGCGATGGTGGGCTCGAGACCCTGCTCCAGCGGCACGGTCGGCTCCCAGCCCAGCTCGCGCCGCGCCAGATCGATCACCGGCTGGCGTTGCAGCGGATCGTCTTCTGGCAGGGGCAGGGTGGTGAGCTCCAGGCTGGGCTGGATGCGATCGCGCACGAGTTCCGCCAGCTGGCGGATCGTGAATTCGCCGGGGTTGCCGATGTTGATCGGGCCGCTGTGATCGCTGTTCATCAGGCGGATGATGCCCTCCACCAGGTCGTCTACGAAGCAGAAGGAGCGAGTCTGGCTGCCGTCGCCGTAGAGGGTGAGCGGCTGGCCGCGCAGGGCCTGCACGATGAAGTTGCTCACCACCCGGCCGTCGTTGGGCAGCATCCGCGGACCGTAGGTATTGAAGATGCGCACCACGCGGATCTCGGTGCCGTGCATACGGCGGTAGTCGAAGCAGAGGGTTTCGGCGATGCGTTTGCCCTCGTCGTAGCAGGAGCGAATGCCGATCGTGTTGACGCAGCCGCGGTAGCTCTCCGGTTGGGGATGCACCTCTGGATCGCCGTATACCTCGCTGGTGCTGGCCAGCAGCAGACGCGCCCCCACCCGCCGGGCCAGGCCGAGCATGTTGTAGGTGCCGAGGAAGCTGGTTTTGGCGGTCTTGATGGGGTTGTGCTGGTAATGCACCGGCGAGGCGGGGCAGGCCAGGTGCCAGATCCGGTCGACCTCCAGTCGGATTGGCTCGGTGACGTCGTGGCGGATCAGCTCGAAGCGGGGATGGCCGAGCCAGTGGCGGATGTTCTGCTTGCGGCCGGTGAAGTAGTTGTCGAGGCAGATCACCTCCTCGCCTGCCTGCAGCAGACGGGCGCCCAGGTGGGAGCCGACGCAGCCGGCGCCGCCGGGGACCCGGTTGCGATGGGTCAGCCGCCGTCCCCCACGCGCCAGACGGTGAGGCCCGCGGCCCGGGCGGCGTCCGCATCGGCCACGGCCCGGGCATCGAACAACCAGGCCGGTCGGCGCATGCCGGCGGCGATGGCGCTCCAGTCGAGCTGGCGGTACTGCTGCCACTCGGTGAGGATCAGCACCGCATCGGCTCCCTCCGCCGCCTCCTCGGGAGTCCGGGCTGGCAGCCAGCCGCCGTCGCCGGCGAGGGAGTGGCCACGGGAATCGGCCGGCAGCGGCTCGTGTTCCAGGTCGAGGGCGATCTGGGCGGGATTCACCTTCGGATCGACGATCGCCAGTTGGGCGCCCTCCTCAATCAGGGCGCGGCAGATGCGGATCGCCGGCGCCTCACGGGTGTCGTTGGTGTCGGCCTTGAAGGCGAACCCGAACACCGCCAGGCGTTTGCCGCTGACGGTGCCGAACAGGCTGTTCACCACCAGTCGGGCGATGCGGAGCTGCTGCCAGGTGTTGAGCTCCACCACCCCTTCCCAGTAGCGGGCCACCTCCTCCAGGCCGTAGTGGCGGCAGAGGTAGACGAGGTTGAGGATGTCCTTCTGGAAGCAGCTGCCGCCGTAGCCGGGGCCGGCCTGCAGGAATTTCGGGCCGATGCGGCTGTCGGTGCCGATCGCCCGGCCCACCTCGCGCACATCCGCGCCGGTGGCTTCGCACAGGGCCGCGATGCTGTTGATCGAGGAGATCCGCTGGGCCAGGAAGGCGTTGGCCGTGAGCTTGGAGAGCTCGCTGCTCCAGAGGTTGGTGCGCAGGATGCGCTCCTGCGGTACCCACTGGCCGTAGATGCCCGCCAGCGCATCGATGGCGGCCTGGTCTTCGCCACCGATCAGCACCCGGTCGGGGGTTTCCAGGTCGGGGATGGCGGTGCCTTCGGCCAGGAACTCGGGATTGGAGAGCACCGAGAAGCTCTTGCTGCCACCGGCGCTGCCCTGGGCCGCTCGCAGGATCGCCTTCACCGCCTCGGCTGTGCGCACCGGCAGCGTGCTCTTCTCGACCACGATGGTGTGGCCGCGCGACGCGGCGGCCACCTGGCGGGCCGAAGCCTCGATCCAGCGCAGGTCGCTGGCCTGGCCCGCCCCGACGCCGCGGGTCTTGGTGGGGGTATTGACCGAGAGGAACACCATGTCGGCGCCGGCGATCGCGGCATCGACCTCGGTGGTGAAATGCAGGTTGCGGCCACGGGCGCGGGCCACCACCGCATCCAGCCCTGGCTCATAGACCGGCAGGCGGCTGAGGTCGGCATCGTTCCAGGCGGCGATCCTGGCCGCGTTGAGGTCCACCACCGTCACCTGGATGTGGGGGCAGCGATCGGCGATCACCGCCATCGTGGGCCCGCCCACGTATCCAGCGCCGATGCAGCAGATGGAGCGCACCTCCAGCGCCATGCCGGGGGAAGCACCGGGCGCCATGGTGTTGTTGGGTGCTGATCCCATGAACGTTGAAGATACGGCCTGACATTACCCCTGGCGCGCGGCTTGCCCCGCCGGCGCCGGCCGGCCTGGCCGCTGCCCCTTCCGGCGCTTCGCGCCCGCGTTTCTAGGCTGCCCCTCAGACGGGCTGGACCGGGGCCTTGGCGACAGTGCTCATCACCGGCGGTGCCGGCTTCCTCGGCAGCCATGTCTGCCTTGAGCTTCTGGCCGCCGGCCACGCCCTGCTGGTGCTCGACAACTTCGCCAACAGCGGCCCGGAATCGCTGCGGCGCGTGGCCGAGCTGGCCGGCCTGGATGGCTGGCAGCGGCGCGGCCCGGGCCGCTGGTCCACCGAGCCCACCCCGGCGCGGCTCACCCTGATCGCCGGCGACGTGCGCGTGCCCGCTGATCTGCGGCGCCTGTTCCACCCCGCCGAGGCGGCCTCCGCCGCCGAGGCCGCCGAACGTCCGCCCGGGCCGATCGATGCGGTGCTCCACTTCGCCGGTCTGAAGGCGGTGGGTGAATCGGTGCGGCGGCCGCTTCTTTACTGGGATGTGAACGTGGCCGGCAGCCGCTGCCTGCTGGAGGCGATGGAGGCGGCCGGCTGCCGCACCCTGGTGTTCAGCAGCAGCGCCACCCTCTACGGCCATCCGGAGCTGGTGCCGATCGCCGAGACCGCCCCGTTGCGTCCGATCAATCCCTATGGCCACAGCAAGGCGGCCGTGGAGCAGCTGCTCGCTGATGTGGCTGCCAGCGCGGATGGCTGGCGCATCGCGCGGTTGCGGTACTTCAACCCGGTGGGCGCCCACCCCCGCGGCCGCATCGGCGAGGATCCAAACGGCCCCCCCAACACCCTTTTCCCCCTGATCAGCCCGGTGGCGGTGGGCCGCCGGCCAGCAGCGGCGCAAGCACCGCCAGCGGCCGCGGCACCCGCATCAGCACCAGGGTCAGCAGGGTCACCA
>JBKDSQ010000079.1:0-51024 GCA_046340895.1 Synechococcaceae cyanobacterium
ACAAGTGAATCGTCCCGATTCATCGTGGCCAGATGAGGCGCGTCTGCACCTCCGGAATGACAGCCCGTCATTCCACCCTGTTCACCCTCTGATCAGGGCATTCGGGCCTCGGGTTTTACACCACTCAAAGGGACGCGGCCCGAGAGGGAGACCATCCGGGGCGATTGTGCCACCAGGTAATCGAGAAACCTCTGGGCAAACCATGTGTTTGAGCCGGGGTTGCAGTGGTTGGTGTGGCCCTGTCACTCCGCCATCACTGGCGCTCCATCGGGGAGGGTATGGAGCCCGACCGCTACGGGGGGCCAGGCTCAGCGGCCTGGTGGGTCGCATGGGCTGGGGTAGCCATTTACACCAAATCCCGTTCGAAGCTCAAAAAGACCATCGCCCAAGAAGCAGTGATGCAAAATTGATCTCAGCCAGCTTTGGCAGCGAAATGGAGACCGATCGAAGCGCCCCGAAAAGAATCTAAAGTCTTGTTGACGGGTATGTGTTGCCGCTATAGGCTATGAGTGAACTAAACTTAAGCCGTTGTTGTCGTGGACAAGTTTCGCAATTTGATTGAGCTTCTCAAATTTCGAGGAGAAAACCAGATGGATGAGACTGCCTACGTTTTTTTGGCAGATGGAGAAATTGAAGAAACTCGTCTTACATACGGCCAACTGTGGCATGATGCCCAGCGAATTGCCGCATACCTCCAAGCTTCGGGACTAGCAGGTGAGCGCGCCTTACTTCTATATCCCCCCGGACTGGATTACATCACCGCCTTCTTCGGCTGTATTCTTGCTTCAGTCACGGCTGTACCCGCTTATCCCCCCCGGCCAAATCAAAACCTACGTCGCTTGCAGACAATCGTCAGCGACGCTTGTGCTCGTGCGATTCTCAGCACCGTTTTCCTATCAGAGACGATCAAGGAAAGACTAGCCAAAGATGACAACTTGGGAAAGTTGCTCTACATCACTACCGATAGAGTTACCTCCAGCGGGTCCCATACCTGGCAAGAGCCTGACATAACTACAGAGTCATTGGCCTTTTTGCAATACACCTCCGGTTCAACCGGTCAGCCCAAAGGAGTAATGGTAAGCCACCGCAACTTACTCCATAACCAACGACTCATACAGCAGGGATTTGATCATAAAGCAGGCCAGTCTTCTGTGGTTGGCTGGCTGCCTCTCTTCCACGACATGGGACTAATTGGCAATGTTCTCCAACCCCTCTATGTAGGCATTCCCTGCATTCTCATGCCTCCCGTCGCCTTCCTGCAGCAGCCGATACGCTGGCTGCAAGCAGTTTCCCGCTACAGGGCTACGACAAGTGGAGGCCCCAACTCCGCCTATGATATGTGCGTCCGAAAGATAACCGAGGAACAGAAGACGAAATTAGATTTGAGTTGCTGGCACCGCGCCTTCAATGGAGCAGAGCCAGTACGGGGCGAGACACTACAGCGATTTGCAGCCGCCTTTGCCGACTGTGGTTTCCGCCCTGAAGCCTTCTATCCCTGTTACGGCATGGCAGAAACCACTCTGATGGTTTCCGGTAGCCGATCGGTACGCCCTCCCCTGCTTCGAGACGCAGACCCAGCTGCCCTGGAACAGCATCAACTGATAGCAGCTAAGGCTGGAGCAAAAGCTGTGCGCACCCTGGTGAGTTGCGGTCAGCCTCTTACGGGCATGAGCGTAGTAATTGTCAACCCAGAGACTCTCTCACGGTGCAGAACGCAAGAAGTCGGAGAAGTTTGGGTGAGGGGAGATAGTGTAACTCAGGGATATTGGAACCAGCCAAAAGCGACGGAAGCAACCTATGGTGGCTATCTCAAGGACACGGGGGAAGGGCCGTTTCTGCGCACAGGAGATTTGGGGTGTTATCAAGGCGAAGAACTGTTCATTACTGGACGACTGAAAGACTTAATCGTCATTCGTGGCCGTAATCACTATCCGCAAGACATCGAACTTAGTGTTGCCCAAGCACACCCAGCCCTGCGCCCAGATGGAAATGCTGTCTTTGTTGTCGAAGAAGAGCAAACGGAAAAGCTAGTCGTAGTCCAGGAAGTAGAAAGGACTTGCCGCCGACAACTTCAAATGGATGAAGTGGTAGCCGCCATCCGCCGACAAGTGTCTCAAGAACACCAGTTACAGGTACAGGCAATCAGTCTAATAAGCCCGGGCAGTCTACCCAAGACTTCGAGTGGTAAGGTCCAGCGACATGCTTGTCGCCAAGCCTACCTTGCCAATGCTTTCAAGGAAATCGGCTCCTGGAAACTGCCACCTCCAGAACCTGTTGCTTCTTTCCCGCTTGCATCCGCTGAGAGTCGCAAGCGAGCTGATGCCGCCATATCCTGGTTGCGGGACTACGGTAGCAAGCGCATCAATTCGCGCCTAATGGACGAGCGGCGTTGCATTCCACCTCATGTGGTCTTGGATTTAGGGAATCGAGGGTTACTAGGAATGCAGATAGGGGAAAACTATGGAGGCCTGGGTCTCAATAACACAGACACCCTGCGAGTCATGCAGCAACTTGCAGCAATCGACCTCACCCTAGCCTCGTTTTTGGGGGTCAATAACGCCTTGGGCGCACGCCCAATCCTCAACTATGGCCGGCAAGATTTAAGAGATGAATTGCTGCCACTGATTGCCAGCGGTAGAGAGTTAGCAGCCTATGCGATGACGGAACCAGGCGCCGGGTCTCATCCCCAAGCAATTACTACTACCGCTACTCCAGACGGACAAGGTGGCTGGAAGCTTCGAGGAGAGAAACATTGGATTGGATCCGGGTCTTGGGCCGGTACCATTAATGTTTTTGCCCAGCTACTAGACGAGAATGGGCATCCCCAAGGCATCACCGGTTTTCTCGTGCGGCAGGGAGCAGAGGGACTTGTACAAGGTCCGGAGTTGCTGACGATGGGGATGAGGGGTATGGTGCAGAATCGTATTTACTTAAACGATGTGCCTGTGGGCACCGCCGAATTGTTGGGCCGGCAGGGCGGTGGCATGGAGGTTGCCCAAGACGCGATGATGTATGGACGCTTGGGACTCGGGGCGATTTCCGTCGGGGGCATGAAGCGCTGCGCTCAATTGATGTTGCGCTATGCCTCCCGCCGCTCAGTGGCTACGGGCAAGTTGTTAGACAATCCTGTGACCCTGATCCGCCTTAACCAGTTGAATGCATCGATCACTGCAGTGGAAGTTCTGGTAAGCCGTCTAGCCCGTTTGCTTGATCTGGGAGTAGCCCTGCCCGAAGAAGCCTATGTCGCGTGCAAGACCTCGGGTCCTGAATTTCTATGGCAGGCGACCGACGGACTAATGCAACTCTTGGGAGGGAGGGGATATATTGAAACCAATATTGCCCCTCAACTACTGCGCGACGCCCGCCTATTGCGAATCTTCGAGGGTCCCACGGAAGCGCTCCTTCTCTTCCTAGGTTCACGAGTAATTAACCAACCTCAACCACTAGAACAGTTCCTGGCCGAGCAATTGAATGCGCCGTCAGTGGTAAACGAATTGCGCGCAGCGGTACAGCAATTGCTTGAACTGGCGAGCAGTGCCCAGGCTCCTTTCTCTGACAAGACATCCGTTATGCGATGGGTTTATAGTGTGACTGGGGAAATGGCAACCTTAGCCCTACTGCAAGGAGCGATCACTGGGGTGAGTACCCGTCCGGCAAACTGGGAGCGATCTCTTCGTTGGCTGAAGTGGCGGTTCCATACAAGACTTCAGGAGGCTTTGGCCTTGAGTTTTCACCCATTGGCCATGGCTAATGCTTCTGAAACGGCAGCTGATATTCTCAGTTATACGGATACTATTGGAGATTTAGAGCAAACCTTAGCCGGAGAAGAGGTTCAGTTAGATGTTCTTCTTTGCCGTGACAGTCAAGGTGTGCCTCAAGAGGTGCTCCGACCTGAAGTGAGTGTGCCCATTTCTCAGCCAAAACCCATTGTTGTCCAGCATCAGACATCGTCAATTCAAGAGTGGATTGCAAACTGGATAAGCAAAAACTTGAATGCTCCGGCTGCTTCTGTTACGGCAAGTCAGTCTTTTGCTGAATATGGTATGGATTCCATTACAGCTGTGGAGTTTGCCCATGACCTGGCCTCTTGGCTCAAGCGTCCCGTGGAGCCAACGATTATATGGAGTTATAGTACAATTGGCATTTTGGCACAGCACCTAGCCGAACAATGCTCATCCGAACATGCTGCTGCAACACATCAGTCTCCCGATGACTTTTATGACTTTCCAAATCAAACAGCAGATTTGAGCAAGCAGTTCGCGAAGAATAAAGCCTCTGGTACGCCTTCTTCAGAAGAGGAGATCGCCAATTTGCTGGCCATGGAGCTTACGCAGGTCAAAGAAAGCATCAAGCATGCCAAACACAATCTCAAGCAAGCAATACGCAGATCCCGCATCAAACAGAGATGACATCGACGCCCATAATTCAACCGCACACACGGAAGCTTAGTAGACAGGTTCCTTGCCTCGTTTCAAGAAATCAATATAAGCTGATGACGGAGTGGAGATACGGTCGCAAAGCCTGAAAGGCCTGGCTAAGATTCTCTTGTGGCTTGGCTTTCGTCTGATCGCTTTCTACAGAAGACGGAATCCCTGGCGATTGCTGGGCTAGGTAGAGTGTGGGTCTGAACAATACCCTTAGGTTTTGCGACTGACAAGCTCTAGGTCGTATGGGAAACCGCTGGCATGAATGCCACTGAGATCGTTTCCTACTGTCGCAAGCGGTGACACATCCAGGAGCAAGTGAACCGATGGCAGCAGCAGCCCAGAATGCCAAGGCCAATACTCTATACACAACGATGAAGCAGAAATAGCTGAAAAGCTCCACGCTCAAAACACTAGAGTAATCAAGTCGTTCCAAGGGAAGCTGCGGCGAATGGATAAAACACCAGCTTATGCAGCGTCCTTGGTTATGCTGCGAACACAGTGGGAAACCTGCAACTTTGCGGGAAAAGGAAGGCTGACGAGTAATGCGGAGCGGTGGATGGCAAATGGATTAATCGGCGAGGCGAATGCCGCTTGCATCAGCCTGGTGACCGTAGGCTATGAACCCGGAGTATCTACAGTCACACCAAACGCCGGCGGCGTGCTTTTTGGGTGATCGGGACGGTGTAGAACGTTGTAGAAATTGCTCTTACTTGGTTTCTCCTCGCCTAAACAAGGAAGAGCACCTGTGAAGTCTAAATGCGTGCCATCTTCTAAACTAAGCCTCGCTGTTGGCAGAGTAGCTCTTGCAGAACCAGTCCAGCAGAGCTTATGCCAAGTCGTAGAATTCAGTACTACGATATTATATACCATGTAGATCATTGTCAACGAAAGGGGGCGGGCGCTTCTGCACAGAGGCGCGGCCGATGGAGCGCCTCAGGGCTAACGCCCCGAAGCAGCTTTTCAGTTGAGGCATCACCTCCATAATTGTGTAGTTCCACCAGGTTGTTCATCTGACGAGGGGATGCGAAGTTGCCAGGGTCTTGGTGTCAACGCCCAGCCCAGGACCTCAGATCCCATGCATCGCCACCTCATGGCCCGGCTGACGCAGCTCAGTCGGGAACGCCTGAACCATCGGCACCTCGACGAGCACCTTCGCCTTAAAGCTCTTGCCGCAGAGGTCGGGATCAGCCTCTATACCGCCGACAGGTGGCTGGCTCGATACCGCTCAGTTGGTCACACCTCTCTGGCGGATCGAGTGTTCGCCGCCCCCAGCAGCGGACACTCGATCCGCAGCAACTGCAGCATGCCGTAGACCACCGTTACCAGCACTGCACCCTCACGAGGATCGCCAGGGCCGTGCGTGCTCACCTCTCTACGGTCGGACGGGTCATGAAGTCCCTGGGCCTCGAAAGGCTGCGAAACCTGGAGCCCAAGCCTCCGGTGCAACGGTACCAGTGGAAGAAGCCGGGCGACATGATCCAAGTCGACACCAAACAGCTAGCTCGCTTTGCGCGGATCGGCTACCGCATCAGCGGGGCCCGGTGTCAATGCACCTCGTGAGGCGCCGACTACGAGAAGGTACATATCGCCATCGAAGACGCCACACGCCTCAGTCGGCTGGTTCAGCGAGCTGGGCATCACCTGCCAGCGCGTTCTCTCGGACAACGGCTCTGCCTACTGGTCAGGAGCATGGCGCAAGGCCTGCAGCACCGTGGATCTCAAACCGGTTCGCACCAAGCCGTACACGCCCCGCACCAACGGCAAAGCCGAGCGCTATGGCCTCCGGCCGACTTCGTCTTCATTCAGACCCTCTGCCGGAAATGGACCTATGGGATGCTTTTCCAGACCTCCGAGGAGCAGAAGAGCTGGCTTCCTCACTATCTAGGGCTCTGGAACGACCGCAGGTGCCATATGGCCCTCGGTGCCCTCAGCTCTCAACAGTCCCTCCAGCGTCTGCTAGACGCTGAATGACCTGGTAAGAAAGCACAACTAGATCCAATTGACACCCTGCTTGGGCCAAACCGAATAAGTGTGGATCTGTAAACAATCCGCGCACCAGGAATCAGATCCCGCGCTAGCATAGGACTATGCAGCAAAAGATCACACGCAGAATGACATCCTGGCCAAGCATTTCGGCCAAAGATTATTACTTTCAGTCACAATCCCTTGATCCTAATTTAACTCTCTCTGGCCAGTGACCGATCATTATGGATACAAAAAATCAAAACTACGCTGCCCTTTTGGCGGAGTCTCTGGAGAAGATTCGACAGCTTCGTCATCAACTTGAAGCGTTCGAAGAAGAAGCCAACGAGCCGATCGCGATTATCGGAATTGGCTGTCGCTTTCCAGGCGGGATCGAGGATGAGGATGGCTACTGGAAAGTTTTAAGCCAGGGCGTAGACTGCATTGGCGAAATTCCTCCTGAGCGTTGGTCAATTGAAGAATACTACGATCCTGACCCAGATAAACCTGGTAAGATGTATGCCCGCCACGGCGGGTTTCTGGAAGGGGTAGATCTGTTCGAGCCACAGATTTTCGGCATCTCCCCCCTGGAGGCCAGCAGTATGGATCCCCAGCAGAGGCTGTTGCTGGAAGTAACGTACGGCGCCTTGGAGCGTGCTGGCTATTCTCCCGAGTCCCTAAAAGGCAGTAATACTGGGGTTTTTGTTGGCATTTGCTTTGACGACTATGCCAAACTAAGCTTAGGAACTGATTATCAGAAGATTGATGCTTTTTCAAGTCTAGGAAACTCCAAGAGTGTTGCCGTAGGCCGAATCTCCCACGTCTATGGTTTTCAAGGGCCAGCCGTTTCCTTGGATACTTCATGTTCCTCCTCCCTGCTAGCAATCCATCTGGCCTGCCAGAGCCTGTGGCAGGGGGAGAGCGACTTGGCGTTGGCAGGGGGAGTCAACTTAATCCTTGCTCCTGATGTGAGCATCGGTTTTTGCAAACTCAGGGCCCTTTCGGAAAGAGGTCAGTGCCGTACCTTTGATGCGGGGGCCGATGGCTATGTTAGAGGAGAAGGCTGTGGATTAGTGGTGCTAAAACGCCTTAGCGATGCAGTGTCGGATGGGGATAACATCCTTGCCGTGGTTAGGGGCTCAGCAGCAAACAATGATGGGCACAGCAACGGACTCACGGCTCCAAATGGTCTGGCTCAAGAACGGGTGATCGCACAAGCCTTAAAAAATGCCGGGGTCCAGCCCTCGGACATACAGTATGTGGAAGCTCATGGCACAGGAACGGTTCTTGGTGATCCAATTGAGGTGATGGCTTTAGCCCATGTCTTAGGTCGGGAGAGGTCAAATGAAAACCCATTATTCATCGGATCGGTCAAAACCAATTTCGGCCACTTGGAGGGTGCCGCCGGCGTGGCAGCGTTTATCAAAGTGGTGCTTGGTTTACACCATCGAGTCATACCTCCTCATCTCAACTTTCAAACTCCCAATCCCCATATTGCATGGGACAATATTCCTCTTACTGTTCCTACAGAGGCTACTCCTTGGCCCGAGGGCAACAGTCTTCGTCTAGCTGGAATCAGTTCTTTTGGAATGAGTGGCACCAATGTCCACGCTATTCTGGAGGAAGCTCCTGCCTCTCCTCCTCGCCCTGTTTCTGACGCTCCCCAACTATTACTACTTTCTGCAAGGTGCGCCTCTTCTCTAGAACGCACTGCTGCCAGTCTGGCCGGTTATATGCGAGGCAACCCAAAAGCCAACCTTGCTGATGTCGCTTATACTCTTAGTTGTGGACGTAAACCCTATCAGTTCCGCCGGGTGCTCGTGGCTTCCGACTCGGTGGAGGCAGCCACCCTGCTCTCAGGAGATAACGGTTCGCACCGAGTCTCGGAAGGACAAGAACCCCGCGTTGCCTTTCTTTTCCCGGGGCAGGGGACTCAGGCTGTCAATATGGGACTTGAGCTATACCGAGGACAAGATGTCTTTCGTAGGCAAGTAGATCACTGTAGCCAGCTATTGCAATCCGTACTGGGGCTGGATTTACGCAACCTGCTCTATCCCAAGGAAAATGCCAGTGCTGCGGCTGCTCAGTTAAGTCAGACAGCATTAGCTCAACCGGCTTTGTTTGTAGTGGAGTATGCTCTAACTCAGTTGTGGATTCATTGTGGCCTTAAGCCCCAGGCGGCTCTGGGTCACAGTTTGGGGGAATACGTTGCTGCCTGCCTTGCGGGAGTGTTCTCTTTGGAAGACGCCTTGTTGCTGGTTGCGCTACGGGGCCGATTGATGCAGCAAATGCCCAAGGGGAACATGCTGGCGGTTGCTCTGCCTGAAGATGAGGTAGTAGCACTGGTGGCAAGCATCTCAGGTTGTGCCTCTCTTTCACTGGCTGCAGTGAACGCTCCTTCCCAGTGCGTGGTTTCTGGCCCTGGAGAAATGATTGCTCGGTTGCACGCTTCCTGTTCGCAAGCCGCTATTACCTGCCGTCTGCTGCATACTTCCCACGCCTTCCATTCTTCGATGATGGAGCCAATACTGGACAAGTTTAGGGAGCATGTTGATAACATACGGCTTTCTCCCCCGCAATTACCATTCATTTCCAACGTTACGGGTACTTGGATCTCGACACAGGATGCCTGCAGCCCGGACTATTGGGCGGTCCACATGCGTTCCTGTGTCCGCTTTGCTGATGGCTTAAAGTGCTTGTCGGCAGAAAACTATTCACTCTTAGAGGTGGGGCCAGGTCAGACATTGAGTAAATTGGTCAGGAGACAGGATCACGGAATAGGCACTTTCTGTGTGGCCTCTCTGCCGGACCAATCTGAGAAAGAATACAATGTCACCGCCAATACGTCTAGTCGAAAGTTGTTGCTAGCAACTCTAGGGAAACTCTGGCTAGCAGGAGTCAAGATTAATTGGGGGATGCTCTATTCCCAAAAAGATCATATTCGACTTTCGCTACCTACCTACGCTTTTGAGCGAAAGCGATACTGGACTGACTCTCCCGTCCTTGAGCATAAATCCCAGTTTTCAAGTGCGGAAGAAGTCTCTCTCGGACAGTCTCGCCCCCTATCGCTTTCGAGCTCTTATGTGGCACCTCGCAACGCTCTTGAAGAGAGCCTGGCAGAAATATTTGCTTCTAACCTATATACGCACCCCATCGGCATTGAGGATAACTTCTTTGAATTGGGGGGGGATTCCTTGCTGGCAATCCAGATGACAGCTAGGTTGAGTCAAATGTTTGATGTGAAGCTCAACCAAAGTCAATTGGTGGACACTCCTACAATCAAAAACTTGGCGGCAATTATTCAGGGAAGCAAGCGCGGAAAGCCGAGTGTTGTTTCTTCTTTGATAGAACTTCAATCTGGTACCTCTCAGCCACCCCTGTTTTTCATTCATCCAGCGGGAGGATCTGTTTTTTGTTACCGCAGTCTTGTTCAATACCTTTCCTCCCAGCGCCGCCCCATCTATGGCATTGAGGACCCGGCTCTCCATCGCAATAGTAATTTTACCAGCTTCTCTGATAAAGCTATTTACTATATTAGTCTTATCCGCCAAGTTCAACCGGAAGGCCCCTATTTCTTGGCTGGTTATTCTTACGGTGGCAATATGGCCTGGGAAATGGCGATTCGCCTGCAGGAACAGGGACAAGAAATTAAGTATCTTGGATTAATAGATAGCTTTCCATCTATATCATACGAACAGATTGCAGTCGATGACACACGTTTGCTTGCTGCTGTCTGGTACATGACTTCTCTTATTTTTGAAAAGAGTCCTCGCCAGTGGTATGACGAACTAAAGCAAGTGGGAGTAGATCATCAGCTTGAATTTGTCGTGCAGCAATTGCTGGCAGATTCCTCGGGTATTCCTCTTTCTGATGCAGTCATTCAGCCGCAGACACTGCAAGTTGCGATGGAAAATTTCCGCGAATTACACTTCTATGTCCCCTCGGACGTCTTCATGGGTGAAATTACTTTCTTCTGGGCTAAAGATAACATTCCTCATGGATTGAGCGAATTACTTAATTATCAAATCCCTAAAGATCTCATCGCCGATGGCTGGGGAAAGTTGACTTCACAGCCAGTAAAGACGTGTTTCGTGCCAGGCCATCACTTTACGATGTTTAACGAAACGAACATTCGTGAGCTTGCAGTCAAGATTCTCAACTCTCTGCCACAGCACTAAAATTAATCACACAAAGTCACTCAAGATGAACAACTACGCCCGCCTCTATCAGCCGTTTCTACTACGAGTCCTTCATGGAATGGTTGGACTTTTCAGCATTCTAGCCATGATTACGGGTTTCTGGATTTATGATGTATATGATGGACGCTGGGGGCGTATTAATCTAACGTTGGTACCTGAAATTCAGGATATACACGGAGCCTTTGGCATCCTGTCGTTCGTGGTATTTCCTGCTTTTGTGATCTATACTTTCAGAAAGGGACAAAAGCGATTAATTCAGCCGAACTTCCTGAAGTCTATAATGCAATCTAGCCGTAGAAGCTGGTGGTTAAACACGCATCAGATAATAAACACCCTGATATTGCTCCCCCTCACCCTTGCTCTGTTTTCTGGACAGATGATGGATGGAAGCTGGTTGCCAAATCGAGAACTAGAGCATTTTTGGTATTCGGTACACATAGCTTCCTGGTTAGTCCTGTTTTTCAGCATAATGCTACACATCATTCTTAGCATTAAGGTCGGAGGTTTACCCCTGCTTTTTTCCGTTCTGAATTGGCAATTTACAGCGAAAGATAGTCCCATTCACTGGCTTCACCACATCAACCGGTGGTATCACAATATTTGCCTTGGATCAATCTCCAGATGGTGGACTTCATCTGGCTTTTACCACTATATGGAAGCGTCAATACTCGCAAGCTTGGCTCTAGCTCTAATGCTTTCAGCCGGCCACGAATCATGACGTTTGCTGATCCTACATTCGCAGGTTTCTCCGTCAATGTTAATTTCCCAACACCCTAAGCCTTAACCTGTGCAGTTCGCGCGCACAAGGCAGCGGATCTTACCATTGATATTGGAAGGTTTACGAGGACCGATCTCCCGGCTTGGAGTACCACTTCAGTCAGACACAACATAGCCATGTCCCTTTTTGACGCTTTTGGTCTAAGCACGCCATTCGTTTACATCAGCATAAACCGCATTCTTCCGCGGGTCTGTGAGGTCAAATGGGTTTTCTGGCAAACCAGAGAGACTATAGAAACTTCAGCCAGTCTACTGGGAAATGATCCAGTAAATGCAAGCCAATACTGGGTTGAGAAAAAGCAAACTGCTTGGATTCGACGATTACGAGCTCACCAGCGCCAAGACCCAGACCAAACGGAATAATCTCGCTCTAAGGTAGATCTGATAAACGTGACACGGCAACCGCAGATCGCGCCCCAGTCCCCAAGACCAGCATGTACGCATGCCAGGCTCCGTACCCACTGGCGACCATGCTGCGGATTCACCTGTTGCAGCAGTGGTAATCGCTCAGCGATCTAGTGTGCCATCCCGGATATCCGCGAGCAAAGTCGCTGGAGCTTCTCCAGGATTGAATCCGCCGTCGCCGTCCAGTTGAACGGAGCCTTGCTCTTGTTGTAGGCGGCTACGAACTGCTCAATCCTGGCGATCAGCTCTTTGACGCTGGATAAGCTGCCCCGCCGGATCGCTCGCTGCGTGATGATTCCGAACCAGCGCTCCACCTGGTTGAGCCAGGAGGCGTAGGTGGGCATGTAGTGGACGTGGTAACGGGGTCGCTGCGCCAGCCAGGCACGGACTTTGGCGTGCTTCTGGGTGCAATAGTTGTCCACGATCAGGTGCACGTCCAGATCCTCGGGAACGGATTTCTCGATCTGGCGCAGGAAGCCCAGGAATTCCTGGTGCCGATGCCTGGGCTTGCACTAGGTGATCACCTCGCCGGTGGCCACATCCAGGGCCGCGAACAGGGTGGTGGTGCCGTGGCGGTTGTAGTCGTGGGTCACGCCCTCCACAGAGCCCAGTCCCATGGGCAGCAGCGGCTGGGTGCGGTCC
The DNA here is from genome assembly GCA_046340895.1 of Synechococcaceae cyanobacterium. Taxonomy (GTDB): domain Bacteria; phylum Cyanobacteriota; class Cyanobacteriia; order PCC-6307; family Cyanobiaceae; genus Cyanobium. The sequence continues at coordinate 12,413 of JBKDSQ010000079.1, forward strand.
AGGGCCTGGATCTGTGTCTTCTCGTCGACGCAGAGCACCATCGCCTTATCGGGCGGATTCAGGTACAGCCCGACGATGGCGCGGACCTTCTCGACGAAAAACGGATCAAGCGGTGTTGGTTTCGCCGGCCCCGTAGGCCAACACGATCTGGGCGCGCTGCACGATGAGTGCGACAGCGATCGCAAGCTGGCCAGAGCCTGAAGCTGCTGAGCCTCGTCTTCAGTGAGAACCAGCGGAGGCATCGGACGACGACCAAGCCCCACGGAGCACCTCAAGTGACATCCCGGATTCTAGCTGCTATTTCTGGGACGGTGCACTAGGCCACCATGGCCGAAATCCACCAGCCTGAGAAACAGATGGGTCCCAGCGCTGGTATTCCTGCCGAGCAGCCCGCCACAGCAGTCATCTGAAACGCAGGAGCTCCTCGTTAGAGCGACACGAACCTTCTTGGTGGCTGAGTTGCACATTCGGTGATCAAGGTCCAAAATGGCAAAAAGGAGCTGCTCAATCAGGCTCCAAGCAGCCATCCCCTGACTGCTTCTGTTCACCCTCCTGAAAGGGGCGCAGACCCTTCTGAGCTACACCGCGAGAAGGATCGCTACCAATCTGCTAGTTCGTGCATTCGCTTTTATCTGCCATGGCTCACTCTCCTGTTATTTCTGCCCATGATATCAACTATATTTTTGGTCGCGGCTCTCAGCAAAAGCAAGTATTATTTAATGTATCATTAGACATTTATCCTGGGGAGATCGTCCTTCTAGAGGGGCCGTCTGGTTCGGGCAAGACTACGCTGCTGACCCTTATAAGTGGACTGCGATCCTGCCAATCAGGCAGTCTAAAAGTGCTTGACTCACAGCTGTATGGCTCTTCAAAAGATCAGCTAATTGCCCTGAGGCGCAGAATTGGCTATATATTTCAATCTCATAATCTTATCAACAGCCTAACAGCGTTGCAGAACGTGCAAATGGCCCTGGAAACCGGGAGCCTTAGCCGGCGGAGACGCATTTCTGAAGCCATGGATATCCTTGAAAACGTAGGCCTAGAATCTTTGGTTCACTCCTATCCATGTGATCTATCCGGGGGACAAAAACAACGAGTAGCCATTGCTCGCGCCTTGGTCCGCCACCCAAGAATTGTTTTGGCTGACGAGCCCACTGCCTCCCTTGACAGCAAATCTGGTCGTCAAGTAGTGAATCTCATTCAACAGCTTGCCAGAGAACAAAAATGCACAATATTAATGGTGACTCACGATAATCGAATTTTGGACATCGCCGATCGCATACTGCATATGGAAGACGGCCACCTCGCTTAGTAACATATCAGGGCCAAGACTGATGCTGCAGCGGATTGGCAGCTCCCTCCATCAGGGGATGAAGAACGTCGAGAAAATCTATGCAAGAAAGAGATCGCTTTGGGAGTGCCCCGATTCGGTTGACAGCGCTGAGGTCCACGCCACTCCGATTGTGCGAGCGGACGATTCCGGTCCACGGCCGCATCCCCCCTGCCAGTTCGCCTCCCCCTCTCTGCGTCGCACGTAGGTGCAGGGTTCCGTGCCGCTCTGTGCCCTTTAGGAGGTTGTGGGCGGTAGGATTTGGCGGCCTCAGCCTTAACTCAAGCCCCACAGCCCCGGCGGGGACCCTTGGTTCGGGTTTTGGCCCCTGTGCCGCCTCTGCCTCGGCTTGAACCGTGGCTTCCACCGCGTTGGCCTCGGCTGAGGTTTCTTGCGCAGCTCATCATCACGCTTGCCCTTGCCGTAGCGCTGGTCGACCTAAGAGGCCTCCGCTGTGAGGTGCCGACCGCCGTGGAGGGTGCACTGCCGGCGAGGCCAGCAGCAGCTCCAGGGACTTGGCCATCAACTCCTCATTGAGCAGTCGCCCACGGGTCCTGATGAACGTGTACGCAGGCCAGAACGGTTCCACTGGGGCATGTCCGATAAGCCAGCGGAAGAGCTGGTTGTCGCCCAACTGCTCGATCAACATCCAGACCTGTGTAAAGACGGAGAAGAACTGGAATCCGCTTCCATCCTGATGACCGTGCATCCGCTGAGCGCCGTTGGGTGATCACCGGCGGCCAGCAGTTTGGTTTCAGCAGCTTCCTACGGCGCATCCCCAGGCACTGGCAGTGCTTCTGGCCGGGCGTTGGTGACACCCCCGGCAACGGGAGCCCCACCGATCAGCTGCAATAGCTCCCGAGACGTGTCATCCATGAAGGCCAGCGACATCGGTGTGACCACCACGGCTCGGTCAGCCAGGGCGCAGAGGGCTTCGTCGCGGCGGGCCTCGCTCTCGCAGCTGCGCGAAAGGCCGAGCAGCGCGTTGGTGAGCTTGCCGCGCAGGCAGCTCTCGCGACCCGCCCGCGCCAGCACCGCCCGGGCAGCCTTGTCGGTGCGGGCGACGGCCTCGGCGTAGGGCAGGGTGGCGGCACAACTAGGGGGCGCGGCAACCGCCGTGCCAGCCACCGCCAGAACACCTGCCAGCAGCGAACCGGCGACGGCGCCGAAGCCGGCGCGGCAAAGGGAACGTGTCATCCGTCCAGGCTACCGAGGGCCACCAGGTCCGCGGAGTACCGTGGGCCCGCCCCGCAGCCCGGCGACGGGCCGAGCCGATGAGCCGCACCGTTTCCCTGGCCGCTCCCTTCACCGACCAGAAGCCGGGCACCTCGGGGCTGCGCAAGAGCAGCCGCCAGTTCCAGACCCCCCACTACCTGGAGAGTTTCATCGAGGCGAGCCTGCGGGTGGTGCCGGGCATCGAGGGCGGCACGCTGCTGGTGGGCGGCGACGGACGCTTCGGCAACCGCGCCGCCATCGAGGTGATCGCCCGCATGGCGGCCGCCCACGGCGTAGCCCGCCTGATCACCACCACCGGCGGCATCCTCTCCACCCCGGCCGCCTCCAACCTGATCCGCCGCCACGGCGCCGCCGCCGGCATCATCCTCTCGGCCAGCCACAACCCCGGCGGTCCGGAGGGAGACTTCGGCGTGAAGGTGAACGGCGCCAACGGCGGCCCGGCGCCGGAATCGCTCACCGACGCCATCTACGCCACCACCCAATCGCTCGACGGCTACCGCATCCTCGACGCCGCCGCCCCCAGCCTCGAGGCCCCCGGCACGCACCGCCTCGGCGCGATGGAGGTGCAGGTGCTCGACGGGGTGGACGACTACCTGGCGCTGATGCAGCAGCTGTTCGATTTCGAGCGCATCAGCCAGCTGCTGCGCGGCGATTTCCGCCTGGCGTTCGACGCCATGCACGCTGTGACCGGACCCTACGCGCAGCGGATCCTGGAGCAGTGCCTGGGTGCCCCAGCCGGCACCGTGCGCAACGGCATCCCCCTGGAGGATTTCGGCGGCGGCCATCCCGACCCCAACCTCACCTACGCCCATGAGCTGGCGGAGCTGCTGCTCGGCGGCGACGGCTTCGATTTCGGCGCCGCCTGCGATGGCGACGGCGACCGCAACATGATCCTGGGCCGCCGCTGCTTCGTGAACCCCAGCGACAGCCTGGCGGTGCTCACCGCCAACGCCACCCTGGCGCCGGGCTACGCGAATGGTCTGGCCGGCGTGGCCCGCTCGATGCCCACCAGCGCCGCCGCCGATGTGGTAGCCAAGGCGCTGGGGATCGAGTGCTTCGAAACGCCTACCGGCTGGAAGTTCTTCGGCAACCTGCTCGATGCCGGCCGCATCACCCTCTGCGGCGAGGAGAGCTTCGGCACCGGCAGCGACCACATCCGCGAGAAGGATGGCCTCTGGGCGGTGCTCTTCTGGCTGCAGATCCTGGCGGTTCGCGGCGAACCGGTGGCCCAGGTGATGGACAGCCACTGGCGCACCTACGGCCGCCATTACTACTCGCGCCACGATTACGAAGCGATCGCCAGCGACGCCGCCCACGGCCTCTACGGCCGGGTGAAGGAGATGCTGCCGTCGCTGGCGGGGCAGGCCTTCGCCGGCCGCACGATCCAAACCGCCGACGACTTCCGCTACGTCGATCCGGTGGACCATTCGGTGAGCGAAGGCCAGGGCCTGCGCCTGCTGCTCAACGACGGCAGCCGCGTGGTGCTGCGCCTCTCGGGCACCGGCACCCAGGGCGCCACCCTGCGCGTGTACCTGGAGAGTTACGTGCCCCCCGAAGGCAACCTGCACCAGGATCCGCAGCAGGCCCTGGCCGATCTGATCGGCGCCATCGACGCACTGGCCGAGATCCGGGAGCGCACGGGGATGGAGCGGCCCACGGTGATCACCTGAGCCCGATGCTGCGGCTGGCGGAATTCGCGCGACGCGACTTCGGCCCCGGCGCCGACCTGCTGGCGGGCCTCACCGTGGCCGCCTACCTCATCCCCCAGTGCCTGGCCTATGGCGAGCTGGCGGGGCTGGAGCCGATCCAGGGCCTGTGGGCCTGCCTGCCGCCGCTGCTTCTCTATGCGCTGATCGGCTCCTCCCCCCAGCTTTCGGTGGGGCCGGAATCCACTACCGCCCTGCTCACGGCGGCGGTGGTGGCGCCGCTGGCAGGGGGCGATCCGGCGGCCGCCGCCGGCCGGGCGGCGCTGCTGGCTCTGCTGGTGGGCCTGGTGTGCGGTGTGGCCAGGCTGGCCCGCCTCGGCTTCCTGGCGGATCTGCTGTCGCGTCCGATCCTGGTGGGCTACATGGCCGGGGTGGCGGTGATCATGGTCACCGCCCAGGCCGGCCGGCTGCTGGGCATCCCGCTGCAGAGCGACTCGCTACCTGGCCAGCTCGTGGAACTGCTGGGCCGCCTGGGCGAACTGCACGGCGCCACCCTGGCGCTGGGCCTCGGAGTGCTGCTGTTTCTGCTGGTGGTGCAGCGGCTGGTGCCCCGGGCGCCGGCGCCGCTGCTGGCGGTGTTGCTGTCAGTGGTGGTGGTGGCGGTGTGGCGGCTCGATGCGCGCGGTGTGGCCGTGATCGGCGCCATCCCCGCGGGCCTGCCGTCGCCGAGCCTGCCGGGGGCGGTGCCGCTGGAGGAGCTGAAGCGGCTGCTGGCGGCGGCGGTGGGCATCGCCGTGGTGGGCTATTCCGACAACGTGCTCACGGCCCGCGCCTTCGCCGCCCGCGGTGGATACCGCATCGATGCGGACCGGGAATTACTGGCCCTGGGGGTGGTGAATGTGGGGGCGGGGCTGATGCAAGGCTTCCCGGTGAGCAGCAGCGGCAGCCGCACAGCGCTGGGCGATGCGCTGGGCAGCCGCTCGCAGCGGTTCTCGCTGGTGGCACTGGCGGTGGTGCTGCTTGCGTTGCTTTTGCTGCGGCCACTGCTGGCGCTGTTTCCGCGGGCGGCGCTGGCGGCGGTGGTGATCGCGGCGGCGATTCGCCTGATCGATCTGGGCGAATTCGAGCGAATGCGCCGCTTCAAGCGCAGTGAATTCCAGCTGGCCCTGATCACGATGGCAGGCGTGTTGCTCACCGACCTCCTCAGCGGCGTGGCGCTGGCGGTGGCGCTGTCGATGATCGATCTGTTCGCCAGACTGATGCGTCCACACGATGCCGTGATGGGCCAGGTGCCCGATCTCGCCGGCCTGCACGATGTGAGCGACTGGCCGGGAGCCACCACGATCCCGGGGCTGCTGATCTACCGCTACGACGCGCCACTGTGCTTCGCCAACGCCGAGCATTTCCTGCGCCGCGCCCTGGCCGCCCTCGACGCACAGCCAACGCCGGTGCAGTGGTTTGTGCTGAACGCCGAAGCGGTTGTGGAGATCGACATCACCGCGGCCGATGTGCTGCTGGAGCTGCACGACACCCTCGCCAGGCGCGGCATTGTGTTTGGGTTCGCGCGCGTGAAACAGGACCTGTTCCAACAGCTCAGCCGCGCCGGCGTGGTGGCGAAGGTGGGCGCCGCTCGCTTCTTCCCCACCCTGCCCACGGCGGTGGCGGCGTTCGAGCAGCGGGAGGGGGCGGTGAAGTTGGGGTAGGGACGGGACTGATGGCCCAGTGAGCATTTCGGCGGAGCTCCCATGGCCCGCGAGGCCAACCTTGATCGGCCTACCCACACCGCGGCGGCACCTGGGGGTGACGACAGCTCATGCCGGGTGGCCGAGCAAACCAGGCTCGTGCTCGATGCCGCAGCGCACGTGCAATGGGATCGGATCAGTAGCCGCCCGGCCCGGAGCCTGCCAGGGATGGCGCGGTTGCTGGAGCGGCCTTCGCCCTTTGGCGTGCAGGAATCAATCGCACCAACAACGCGCCAGATCACCTTCCATCCACCGTGCACTTTGCACTATCAGGCCAATCACACACCTGCAGCTCGGCGTTGAACTGGGTGCCCGCAGGACATTTAAAGATCTTCGCCTTACCGGAATCACACTTGCAGAACGTATCGCAAGACAAGGGATTGCGAAGATGGAGTGAAAACTCACCATTTTCCGCCGGGCAGGCTACCAACTCGCACCCCCTTTCCGGCGGCAAGGCAGCCGAAGTTACGCCGGATGGATCCTGCGCGAGTGCCTGCGGTGCAACGGCCACAACGACAAGAGGAACCAACACACCAGCCGCCCTCGCCATCAGCGAGGGGAGGAGCGCAAAGGGAAGAGCCTGAGAAGAAGGCATCCAAGGAACCAGCCAGCCTCCAAACCGTAGGCCTTGCACACGGACTAGAAAGCATCCAATCATCAAATCTTAATTCACACGAATCGAGGAGGTGTTGTTGGCAAGTATCCGGCAGACATCTTCTCTTATGAGCACTACAGAGCGGTTGCCTCACCAGGGCCGGGATGGACAAGTCACCCCAAAGCCCTGGGCTAGGCTCATGCAATCAGGTCCTACCAGCGTTCCGGCGCCTCCCCCATGCCCTTCGGCAGCACCCCAATCGCCCTGAACTCCTTCCTCACCGCCACGCTGGGCATTGTGGTGCTGTTCCTGGGCAAAAGCCTCAACCGGCGCTTCCAGCTGCTGCAGGAATTCACCATTCCCGAACCTGTGAGCGGCGGTTTGCTGGTGGCGCTGGTGCTCACGGCTCTGCATCTGTTGTTCGGTTTGGAGATCAGCTTCGGAATGCGCGCGCGCGATCTGCTGCTGGTGTATTTCTTTACCACCGTAGGAATGAATGCCAGTTTCGCCGACCTACGCCGCGGGGGCCGCTCGCTGATCGTGCTACTGACACTAACCATTACGCTGATGCTGGCGCAAAACCTGCTGGGCGTGAGCCTGGCGCGGTGGAGCGGCTTGCCGCCTGCCACCGGCCTGCTGGTGGGAACGGTGTCGCTGATCGGGGGCCATGGCACCACGATCGCCTGGGCGCCGCAGTTTGCCGCCGAGCATGGCGTGAGCAACGCGCTGGAGATCGGGATCGCCGCCGCCACCTTCGGCCTGATCCTGGCGAGCGCCAGCGGCGGCCCGATCGCCCGTTTCCTGATCCGCCGCTATCACCTCAAGCCCACGGCGGATCACCCCGCACCACAGCTCCAGGCCCAACCCGATGCGCAACCCGAGGTTCAAGCCAATGCGGTGGCCGCCCCAGCCCGCACCGGCGTGCTGTTTAGCGCCGATGATTTCCTGGCCGCGATGCTGGCGATTAACCTCTGCATCATCCTCGGCTCGATCGCACAGAAAGTGGTGCGTGATCTGGGTCTATTCCTACCGCTCTTCGTGCCGTGCCTGATCGTGGGCCTGTTGATCAGCAACCTGCTGCCACGCCGCAATGGCCAGCTGCCGTTCCGCTGGCCGAGCCGCACGCCCGCGTTAGATGTGATCGCCGAAATTTCCCTCGGCGCCTTCCTGGCGATGTCGCTGATGACGATCCAGGTGTGGACGCTGGTGGACCTAGCCGGCCCGCTGCTGTTGATCCTCGCAGCCCAGTTCGCGCTGGCGCTGCTGATCACCGTGTTCCTCGTGTTCCCCCTGCTGGGCCGCAACTACGACGCCGCCGTGATCGCCGCCGGCTTCAGCGGCTTCACCCTGGGCTCCACCCCCACCGCCATGGCCAACATGACGGCGGTGGCGCAGAAGTTTGGGCCTGCGCCGAAGGCATTCATTGTGCTGCCATTGGTCTCGGCATTTTTTATTGATTTATTGAATGCGGTGATAATTCCTTATTTTTTGAGTCGGTCCTAAGCGTTGCCACCACGCAGCGGCTCATCTTTCACCTGCCGACATGGGCGAAAATATCTGCTCTCCAACAAGACAGCAAACCAAAGCTTGTCTTCCACGCGAAAGAGCCCCACTTCCCGGAACACAGATTAATGCATATTCGCGGGTAACACACACGCATCAGATCAAATCCCGGCCTTTTCGACTCTCTAGACAAAAGCCCTTGGTCAAACAATAGATCCAGGGATGCTTCCGAATAAATCGGAAGGCATGTGCTACGTAGCGTTATCATCCAAACACGTAGGCACCAGAAGTGTCCTGCTGTAATCCGTTAGTGGCTGGTCATCAACTGGGACTAGCCCGACCAAATCTTGCAAGAGCTCAGAGCCAATTGGCTCTCCTTCAATCCATACCGTAGGAGCATCAAAGATCAAGTCCTCGACGACCTGACCGCTCCTCATAACGTCTTGACCATGCTTTACAATACCCGCAAGCCCCCAATCACCCTCGTGAGACCACAAGATAGGCCCTCCACTCATTCCACTGAGATTATCCACGGGAGACGGATTTAGCAGCTTCCCAAACAACTGGACGCGCTGACTGCTTAAGCCCTCCACTTTTGCCACGATAACAGTAAAGTTGATACGAAGAGTATTAAGCAACTCAGTCTGAGGCAGAACACTCCGACTTTCCTCAGGGAATCCAGCAGCCAGGCCACACAGACCTTCCATATCAAGGGATTCGGGGAATGAGGCCCTCCCTAAATGAAAAGCAGACTTACCCAGCCTTTGCAACAACGAATGAGAAAGCCTTGCGATGGCTATATCTCGATGGTCACCAGTGAAATGATCTCCTTGGTGCTTGAAGAACCGGTGATTAATATGAATAAATGAATTTTCTTTCGGAACATACAGCCGCAAAAAGTCGTTGCCTGGCGGCTCAAATCCAGACTTGAGCCTGAAATCTCTCTGTCTAAAGGCCTGCTGTCGCTCAAGCTCTTGAATCACATGGCGACAGGTTATTCCATAAACAGAATTGTTAATACTTATAAACGTCATGGTTGCATTCCTCATTCGAGCGACACCCGTCCGTTCATCTCTTGCGACTGGGTCTCCAAGTAGCAAACCAAATTCATCCGAGATGAAGATCGGAGCACAGTAACGATGAATTGCATCTCCAACTCCTCGGTCACTGAGGTCATCGTGAATGGCAAACATAAGAACAGAACGCTTTTCGCAAGGATGAACTAAAACGCTTGAAGCTTTACACAGAACCCCTTAGAAAGTGGAATTTTACTATATACCCAGTGGCAGAGCTCTGGAAATGAACGCAGGCCACCCACAACCTTGCGCAAGACTCAGGGACACCAGCGAAGAAAGCAGAAATCTTGACACCTAGAACTCCAAAGGATTACTTTTATCAGTTAAAGACTCTGAACTCGAAGAGCCATGAGCCAATACCAAGCTCAAACGAGTCCAATGGAGATGCGAGATATTACTGACATCAAGGCGAGAATAACCGTTCCTCCTCCAGCAGACGATGGAACTAAGACATATACTCATAGAACCAAAAGAAGCACAACCTCGCTGGACAACGGGAGGCAATATTGCAGCGACAGGCAAGTGCATGAGAAAAGATGGATTCGATCTAAAACGGTAAGTTGATCGCAATACCCGAGAGACATACTGATAGGTGTCTGGAGATTTCATGGATGGAGTCGTAGGTGGTCTTCCCAGTCCGTCATTTCTCCTGCAACCCACCCCTCTTCCCAAGGAAACTGCGGCAACCGATGCAGCGCCTCCCGTTGCGCCGCGCGCCAGGTGTCGATCATCGCGTCGAGGCGGGGATCATCGGCCTCGAGCTTCAGCTGGTGAGCGATGCGCAGGCTTCCGGCTTCTATCACCACCAGTTCGAACGGCGGGCCCACCGAGAGATTCGAGCGTTGGGTGAGCACCTCGGAGATCAGGCAAAGGCGGGCGGCGTCTTCCAGCGACAGGTGGGGGTGGCCCACGTTGTCGAGCGGGGGCTTGCCGTATTTGCCTTCGCCGATCTGCAGGTAGGGGGTTTCCGGGGTGGCCTGGATGGCGTTGCCCTGGGGGTAGACCAGGAACAGGCCGTGCGGTTCGCGGCCGATCTGGCCGGCCAGCAGGAACGAGGCCGAGCCGTTGGCGCCGCTGGCGCGCAGGGCGAGCTCATTTTGCTGCTGCACCGCCACACTCACACGGCCCACATAGGCGGCGGCTTCAAACAGGTAGTCGCAGTGGCGCAGGTCCTTGCCGGCGCCATCCGACGGCTCCGGCGGGCGGTCGAGGTCGCGCTGGATCCAGTTCACAACCGCCTGCGTGGTGGCCAGGCTTCCAGCCGCCAGCAGCACGAACAGCCGATCCGGCGCCGGCTGGAACGTAAACAGCTTGCTGTAGCTGGAGATGTAATCCACCCCGGCGTTGGTACGCGAATCCGACACCAGCACCAGGCCCTTCTCCAGCCAGTAGCCAAGGCAATAGGTCATCGTTGAGGCTCCATGGTGCGGGGATCGCCGTTGCCTGAGTCGTCGGCCTCCGGCTGCTCGGGGAACAGCCGTGCCTCCAGCTGCTTGATCGCCACGTAAAACGGGGGCACCACGCCCAGCGACAGGATCGTGGCCACCAGCAGGCCCCCGAAGATCACGGTGCCCAGCGATTGCTGGCTGTTGGCGCCGGCGGTGGTGGCCACCACCAGCGGCGAGAAACCTGCCCGGGCGGCGATGGCGGTCATCAGGATCGGACGCAGGCGCGATTCAGCCGACGCGATCGCGGCTTCACTGGCGCTCATACCGGCGGCCATGTGCTGCTCGGCCACCTCCACGATCAAGATGCCATTCTTGGCCGCCAAGCCAATCAGCGTGACCAGCCCCACCTGGGCATAGATATTGAGATCAATCGAGCGCATCGCCAGAAACGCCAGCGCACCCAGCATCGCCAGTGGCACCGTCATCAGGATGATTACCGGCGTTACATAGCTCTCGTACTGGGCCGAAAGCACCAGATAGACCACCAGAATGCCCAACCCAAAGACCAGCACACTCGCATTGCCGGCCGAAAGCTGCAGAGCCGCCAGGCCGGTGAAGGCATAGCCAATGTTGTTGAAGTTCAATTGGCGGAACAGCGCCTGAATCTTGTCCAGCGCCTGGCCGGAACTCTTGCCGTTGCCCTCCTGCCCCTGGATCAGCACCGTGCGGTACAAGTTGTAGTGGCTGATCACCGGTGGCGCGCTGCTCAGCTGCGCACGCGCGAATTCCGATACCTGCACCATCTTGCTGTCGCGGCTGCGCACGTAATACCCCAGAATGTCATCCAGGGTGCTGCGGTTGCCCGCCCTTGCCTGCACGTAAATGTTGCGTACCTGGCCTGCCTCATAGGTGAGGCCGCTGTAGTTGCCGCCCGCCAGTACGGCGATGGTGTTCATCGCCTGCTGAAAGTCGATGTTGAGAGCTCCCATGATCGTGCGATCTACGCTCAGGGCAAAGGCCGGCGCGCTGGGGATGAACTGGGTGTAAATCTGGCTGAAATAGCCTGAATTGCGCGCCTCGCCAACCAGCTGATTCGCCAGATCATCGAGCTGGTTGAAGCTGTAGGCGCCGTTGCTCTCATCGTTGAACTGGAAATAGAAGCCGCCCTGGCTCGAGAAGCCCGGCACCGCCGGCGGCGGGCCGGCAACCGCCATGCCGCTGCTCAGCTGCGAGAGGTCCTTGTTCAGGCGGCGGATGATCGCCGGTGCCTTCTGGGCCGCGCCGCTGCGCTCCTCCAGCGGCTTAAAACCATAAAAGAACACCCCCTGATCTGGGCTGGCGCCATTGAAGCCGTAGCCGCTCACCACCGACGCAGCGATGATCTCGTCCTCCTTCGCCAGTACACGGGCAACCTCACCAGCCATCTTCTGCGTCTGGCTCAAGGAGGCGCCATTCTGCAATTGGAAGATGCCCAGGCCATAGCCCTGGTCCTCCTCCGGGATGAAGGCCGATGGCAGCGCCTGAAACGCAAGGGCGGTGAGCACGATGCCGCCCGCCAAGCCCGCCAGGATCAGCCGCCGACGAACGATCAGCGCTGTCACGAGCCGGGCATAGCCGCGCTCCACCCGCGCAAAGAAGGCATTAAAACTGGCAAAGATCCAGGCGAGATTCGCCCCCGCCAGACCACCCACCACAATGCCAACGCCGTAGGCGACCGGGCCGAACGACGCGGCTGAAAACCTCCCGAATGCCGCCCCGAGCAGCAGGCCACCGACCAATCCCGCCAGCCGCCCCGGCGGGCTGGCCTTCTCGCTGCGCAGGAGCAGGGCCGACAGCATTGGCGAGAACGTAAGCGCATTGAACGCCGAGATCGCGATCGAGAAGGCGATCGTGAGCGCAAACTGGCGGTAAATGATGCCAATGCTGCCTGGGTAGAAGGCCACCGGCACAAACACCGCCATCAACACCAGCGCCGTAGCGATCAGCGCGCCGATCAGCTCGCCCATACACTCCAGCGCCGCCCGGCGGGGCCGCATGCCAGCTTCGATGTTTTTCGCCACCGCCTCGATCACCACAATCGCATCATCCACCACCAGGCCGGTAGCCAGCACAAGCCCGAGCAGGGTGAGCTGGTTAATCGAGAACCCAAACACCTTCACGAAGGCAAATGTGCCTACCAGGGAGATCGGGATCGCCAGGCTCGGCACCACTGTGGCGCGCCAATCCTGCAGGAACAGAAACAGGATCACCAAAACCAGCACAATCGCCAGGCCTAGTGCATCCACCACCCCTTCCACCGCAGATTGAATGAACTCACCGATGTTGTAGATCTGATTCACGGTGACGCCGGGCGGAACGCCGGCCTTGAAGGCCTGCATCACCTCCACCACCCTATTCGACACATTCAGAGCATTGCTCTCCGGCGTCTGGAAGATGGCGATCGTGATCGCCGGATAGCCCTCCTTGCTGATCGCCGTCTGCGCAAAGGTGTTGAAGCCGTAAGTGGCCTGGCCCACATCCCGCAACCGCAGCAGACCGCCCTGCGAGGTGCGGCCCACAATTAGGTTGTTGAGATCATTGACCGAAACCAGATTGCCATTGTTCTGCACCAGGATCGGATAGGCAAACAGCTGATTGCCTCCCGCCGGTGGACCGCCCACAATGCCGCCTACCGCCACGCTGTTCTGGCTCTGCACAGCCGATACCACCTGGTCGGCCGTCAGGTTGTTGGCGCTTAGCTTGTTGGGATCCACAAACAACCAGAAGGCCGGATTGCTGCCTCCCAGCAAGTTCACATTCGCCACGCCAGGCACTCGGCCAAGCTGATAATAGAGATTCTCGTAAATCAGGCCATTTAAGAACGCAGAATCAAACTGCCCCTGGCTCGACGAAACCTGATACGCCAGCAGGATCGACGGTGTGCTCTGCTCCACCGAGATACCGGTGGCCTGCACCTGCTGCGGCAGCTGCGGCATCGCCAACGAAACACGGTTCTGCACATTCACCTGATCGATATCGATGTCGGTTCCCTGCTGGAAATACACCGAGATCACACTGCTACCGGTGTTATTGCTCGTGGAGGAGATGTAATCCGCACCCGGCACGCCGTTGATCTGCTGCTCCAGCGGGTTGGTTACCGCCTGCTCCGTCACCACCGAATTGGCACCGCCGTAGCTGGCCGTCACCTGGATCAGGGGCGGCGCAATGTTGGGCAGGTTTTCGATCGACAGGCTGGGAATCGCGATCAGACCCACCAGAACGATCAAGATGCTGCAGACCGTGGTGAGTACCGGCCGCTTGATGAAATTATCGGAGAGCGACATGGCGGCCTCAGTTCGCAGATGGCGAGCTGGATTCGGTGCCCGATGCGGCGCTGGCCAGCCGCACGGGCATGCCGTTGCGCAGCAGAGCCGTGTTGCTCACCACCACCCGCTCACCGGGCCGCAATCCGGCCAGCACCGGGAAGGCATTGCCCTGCATCGGCCCGAGCTGCACCGGCGTCTGCACCACGATCGGCGTGGTGCCCGGCAACGCACGCAGCGTTTTCTTCTGCTGGTCGGTGAGCTGCTCCGATTGCTGCAGCCGCGGCAGCACCGTGGCCAGCGGCAACAGCCGGAACACAAACGGCTGCGAGGCTTTCATCAGCACCGCCGAGGCGGGAATCGCCAGCTGGCTGGACACATTGGTAATGATCCGCACCCGCACCATCTCGCCGTTGCGCAGCCGGCCGCTGAGATTGGGAAACTCGGCCTTCACCAGCACCGTGTTGGGGGAAGATGTGTCCCCCATTTCCTTGTTGAAGTACGGGGAGATGTACACCACCCGGCCCACGCCCCGCACCGGAGGCGTGCTCTGGTTCTCCACCTGCACCGGCAGCCCAAGCCGAACCGCACTGGCCTGGGTGGCTGGCACATCCATCAGCGTCCAGAGCACGCTGTTGTCGACAATGCCGGTGATCGCCTGTCCCTGGCGCACGTAATCACCCAGCTTCACCGTATCGAGATTACCGAGCACACCATCGATTGGCGCCGTAACAAACTTGTAGCCCAGTGTGGCGGCATTGGCACGCACTTGGTCACGACTCTGAATCGCCTGCGTTACGTAAAAATCCCGATCTTTGGTGGAAACGGCGCCCTGCTCATTCAGGAAGATATAGCGCTCGGCATTGACCCGATCCTTGATCGCCTCGGCACGGCTGGCATCGAGGGCGGCCGATTCCTGCACGTTGTCGAGCACCAGGATCGGCTGGCCGGCCCGCACCCTCTGCCCCTGCTGGGCCAGGATCCGCACCACCCGCCCATCCGCCTCGGGCCGCATCACCACATTCGTGGTGGATTCGATCGTGCTCACCAGATCGATGCCCGGCGCGAACGCCGCCGCACCCACCGTGATGGCATTCACCGCCGGCGGCTGGGGCGCGCTGGCCCTCGGGTTGCTGCAGCCCGCCAACAGCAGCGCCGGAATGGCCAGGCTCGCCACAAGCCGCTGGGACAGGGGAACGACGGTCCGGGGCAAGGGGCTGAAGCGCTACGGCAGCAAAGTACCTGAAACCGGCCGCCGGTGCTCATCTCCGCCGCTTTCGGTAGGCCGGATCAGGGCTGTTCTGCTGCAGCTGCCGCACGGCCTCCACGGCCATGCCCGCCAGAAGACCCGAAACACCCAGGAGCACCGTGCCCCAGAACAGACTGGTGGCACTGGGGCGGGTGGGGGTGGTGGCGATCAGCGAGCGCAGCCCCAGCGCCACCGCCAGCCCGCCCAGGCCCCCCACCAGTCCCGCCGCCAGCACCCGGCGACCGCGCAGCGGGGAGGGAGGCGGCGCACTCATGCCTCGCCCGGTCCCGCGGCCGGCTGCTGCGCGGGGCCAGGGCCACCCACCAGCCGTTTCATCACCACGTAAAACACCGGGACGACGAACAGCGACAGCACGGTGGCCACCGCCAGGCCGCCGAACACCACCGTGCCGAGCGAAGCCTGGCCCCGCGCCCCGGCGCCGCTGGCCAACACCAGCGGCAGAAAGCCGAACAGCGACGAGATCGCCGTCATCAGGATCGGCCGGAAGCGTGATCGGGCCGACTCCGCCGCGGCCTCCACGGCGCTGGCCCCTTCCTGCATGCGCTGGTTGGCCATGTCCACGATCAGGATGCCGTTCTTGGCCGCCAGGCCGATCAGCATCACCAGCCCCACCTGGGCGTAGATGTTGAGCACCTCGCCGCGGGCCGCCAGGAACAGCAACGCCCCGAGCATGGCGGTGGGCACCGTCATCAGGATGATCAGCGGATCGCTATAGCTCTCGTACTGTCCCGCCAGCACCAGGTAGGCGGTGAGGATGCCGAGCGAGAACACCACGATCGCCAGGGCACCGGCGCGGATCTCCTCGCGCGAGATGCCGGTCCAGTCGATGCCCACGCCGTTGATCATCAGCTTCTCGAACTGCTCACGGATGTCCGCGATGGCCTGGCCCGAACTGCGCCCCGGCCCCGGGCCACCCTCCACCAGAATCGAGCGGAACAGGTTGAAGCGGGGGATCACGGAAGGGCCGGTGACCGGTTCGATGCGGATGAACTCCGCCAGCGACACCGGCTCGCCGGCCGCATTCTTGGTGTAGAGGCTGCGCAGCTGGTCGGGCCGGGCCCGGAAGCCCTCATCGGCCTGCACGAACACCCTTCGCACCCGCCCGGCCTCAAAGGTGTCGTTCACATAAAAGGAGCCAATATTGAGACTGAAGGCCTGCATCGCGCTCTGAAAATCCACGCCGAGGGAGGCCATGCGGTCCCGGTCCACCAGGATCTGCAGTTGGGGCGCTTCTGGCGAGAACTGGGTGAACACCCGATCGAAGCGGCCACTGCTGTTGGCCCCGGCGATCAGGCGCTGGGCTGCCTCGAAGAACTGGGTGTCGCTCAGGGACCCGGCGCTGCGGTTCAGCAGTTGCAGCTCGAAGCCGCCGCCCGTGCCGTAGCCCGGGATCGCCGGCGGCTCGATCACGATGATCCGCGCCTCCTCGATCTCCGCCATCCTGCGGCTGAGCCGGGCCGCGATCGCCCCCACCGACTGCTCCGAGTCGCCGCGTTCGCTCCAGTTGCTGGTGCCGAAGAAGAACAGGCCCCGGTTCGGCGCATTGCCCGCCAGGCTGGCGCCGCCGAAGACGGCCGCGCTCTCGATGCTCTTCTCCTCCCGCAGGATCGCGGCCACGCGACGGTTGATGCGGCGCATGTTCTCCAGCGAGGTGCCCTCCGGCGCCTGCACGATGCCGATCGCGTAGCCCTGGTCTTCCACCGGCACGAAGCCGGTGGCGATCGTGTTGAACGCCACCGCCGTCAGCGCGATGCCCCCCACCAGGGCGGCCATGATCCAGCGCCGGTGGGCCAGCACCCAGGCCAGGCCGCCGTGGTAGGCCCGCTCCGCCCGGCCGTACACCGTGTTGAAGGCCGCAAAGATCCAGGGCGTGCTCCAGCCGAACAGGCCGCCGACGACGGCGAAGGCCAGCACCACCAGCGGGCTGGCCACCCCGGCCAGCACCAGCGCCAGGCCGGCGGCGGCCAGGCTGAAGGGCAGCCGCAGCGGCAGGCCCGTGAGCAGCTTCGCCAGGAAGCCCAGCAGGGAGCCCCCCGCCACGATCGCCAGCGACGGCAGGGTGCCCGATCCGCCCGCCGCCAGCAGCCCATACACAAAGCCCACCGTGCCCCCCGCGATCGCGTAGGTGCGCCGCCCGGGCGGATCCCCCTGCCAGGCCAGCAGCAGGGCAGAGAGCATCGGCGAGAAGGTGAGCGCGTTGAAGGTAGAGATCGCGATCGCGAACAGGATTGTGGCCGCGAACTGGCGGTAGATCGTGCCCGTGGCGCCGGGGAAGAACAACACCGGCACGAACACCGCGAATAGCACCAGCGTGGTGGCGATCACCGCGCCGAACAGCTCATCCATCGTGGCCTTGGCCGCCGCCAGCGCGCCCATGCCCTCCGCTTTCTTGGTGGCGGTGTTTTCAATGATCGTGATGGCATCATCCACCACCAGACCCGTGGCCAGCACCAGGCCAAAAAGCGTGAGCTGGTTGAGGGTGAAGCCAAAGATCTTCACGCCCAAGAAGGTGCCCACCAGCGCCACCGGAATGGCGATCGCCGGCACCAGCGTGGCTTTCCAGTCCTGCAGAAACAGGAACAGCACCAGCACCACCAGGACTACCGCATCGCGCAGCGCCGAGCTGACGCCATCGATCGAGGCGCGCACGAAATCGGTGTTGTCGTAGATCTTCTGCATCACCATTCCCACCGGCATCGTGGCGGCGAAGTCCTGCAGCACCGCCTCCACCCCCTGCGACACCTCCAGCGCATTGCTACCGCTGAGCTGGTAGATCGCCATGCCCACCGAGGGCACGCCGCGCAGGTCGGTGGCCTCCACCGCGAAGGTCTCGCCCCCCAGGCTCACGCGCCCCACATCCCGCAACCGCAGCACGCCGCCATCGGCGCTGGCCCGCAGGATCAGGTTCTCGAAATCCTCCACGCTGCGCAGGCGGCCCTGCAGCTGCACCGTGAAGGTGTAGGCCTGGCCGGGTGGAGCCGGCGCACCGCCGATCTGGCCGACCGGCACCAGGCGGTTCTGGCTGCGCAGGGCCTGCACCACATCGCTGGCGGTGAGCTTGTTGGCCGCCAGGCGGTTGGGGTCGAGCCAGAGGCGGAAGGCGAGCTGGCGGTTGCCGAAGTACTGCAGATCGCCCACCCCCGGAACGCGCCGGATCGCATCGGTGAGGTTCTGATCCAGCAGGCCGCTGATCGTTTCCAGGCTATAGAGCTGGTTCGGATCCTCACTGGTGAAGTTGTAGACTAGAAGGATCGAATTCGAGGCCTGGTTCACCGTGATCCCCGACTGGCGCACCTCCTCCGGCAGGCTCGGCTGGGCCAGTGCCACCCGATTCTGCACATTCACTTGGTTGATGTCGCCATCGCTGCCGCTGGCGAAGGTCACCCGAATCGAACTGGTGCCATCGGCGGCGCTGGTGGAGGCGATGAAGTCCATGTTCTCCACCCCGTTGATCTGCTGCTCCAGCACCGAGGTAACGCCCTGCTCCACGCTCAGCGCATCGGCGCCCACATAGCGGGAGGTCACCTGCACCGTGGGCGGGGCGATATCGGGCAGGTTTTCAATTGGCAGCAGCGGGATCGAGATCAGCCCGGCAATCACGACCAGCAGGCTGCAGACCGTGGTGAGCACCGGTCGAACGATGAATTTGTCGGAGAGCGACATCGACGGATTCCCTCCCCTGCCCTAGTTGGCCTGCACCGGCAGGCCGTGGCGGAGGTTGATCAGGTTGGAGACGATCACGCTCTCATCGCCCCGCAGACCGGAGAGCACCGGGTAGCGGTTGTTCTGCAGCGGCCCCAGCCGCACCGGCGTCTGCAGCGCGAAGCGGGTATCCGGCGGCAGCGACGCCAGCGATTCCAGCCGTGCCTGGCCGGGTCGCTGCTTCAGCTCCGCCAGGCCGCCGAGCCGATACACAAAACTCTGCCCGGACACCTGCGTGACCGCCGCAAACGGCACCGACGGCTGCACGCGCGCATCGAGGATCACGCGGGTGCGGGTGCGCAGGCCGTTGCGCAGCACCCCGCTGGGATTCGCGAATTCCGCCTTCGCCAGCAGCGACTGGGTGCCCGTCACCACCGCCGGATCGATCGAGCCGATCGGCGCACGCGCCAGCGGCCGTCCCGAGGCCGGATCGAGCAGGATCACCGGCAGACCGGGACGCAGCCGGGCCGAGTACACCGCCGGCACATCCACCCGCGCTAACAGACGATCGTTGCGCACGATGCGGGTGAAGGGGGCGCCGGCCTGAATCACATCGCCCTGCTTCACCTGCACATCGCCGACGATGCCCGCGATCGGGGACGTGAGGTCACGGAAGGCCAGGTCGGCCTGGCGGGCGATCAGCTGCTGGCGGGAGGCGATGTAGTTCTGGCGGAACTCATCGCGTTGCAGGGCGCTGGCCGCGCCCTTGCGCACCAGGAACTCGAAGCGCTGGTAGTTGAGCCGGTCGGATTCCACCTGCGCCGCCAACCGCGCCACATCGGCCCGCAGCTGGGTCTGGTCGAGCACCAGCAGCAGCTGGCCGGCCCGCACGGCATCGCCCTGACCCACCAGCAGCCGCTCGATCCGTCCGCTGGCCTGGGCCGCCAGCTGCACCTCCTCTAGCGCCTCCAGGGTGCTCACCGTGTCCACCTGCTCGGTGAAGCGGGCCGGTTCCACCGCTTCGGCGCGCACCGGCAGCACGCGGGGGGGCGGCGCGGCGGTGGGGGCGCGGCAGGACGCCAGGGGCACCGTGATCGCCAGCAGCAGTGCGGCGCGCGTGCCAGCGGGGATCAACGCTGGCGCGGCGGAGCGAGCGATGGCGAGGAAAGCTGCAATGTGCGCGATCTTATCGGCCCTGTCCGCGCCGGGCAGGGCCAGCGCCATGCCCGCGCCGGATCCGTTGCCGGCCCACGCCGCGATCCTTACGGTGTGGGCTACCACCCAGGCCGCCCCCATGCCTTCCGGCGCCACCTTCAACGACCCCGACGCGAGCTCTTTGCC
This sequence comes from Synechococcaceae cyanobacterium, assembly GCA_046340895.1. GTDB lineage: Bacteria > Cyanobacteriota > Cyanobacteriia > PCC-6307 > Cyanobiaceae > Cyanobium. The sequence goes on from JBKDSQ010000079.1 coordinate 32,484, forward strand.
GACCGCTCCCCTCGACCGCCGCGCCCTCCAGCTCGAGAAGCTGCGCGGCCTCACCCAGACCGAGGGCATCCTGCTGATCGTGCTTGGGGTCTTGGCCCTCGCCTTCCCGGTGATCGCCTCGGCGGGGGTCACGCTGATGGTGGCGCTGGCCTTCCTGATCGGGGGCATCCTCGGCTGGGTCGACAACCTCCGCCGCGCCCGCGCCGTCAGCCGACTGCACACCTTCGGACGGCTGGTGGTGGCGACCCTGTTCCTGATCACCGGTCTGTGGATTCTGATCCAGTTCAAGGCCGGCCTGGTGCCGGCCGCCCAGCAGATCAAGGCCCTGGCCACCGCCCTGGGCATCGTGTTCCTGGCGGAGGGCGTGGTGGCCTCCGGGCTCGCCCTCAGCCACCGGCAGGTGCGGGGCTGGCGCTGGGGCCTGGCCAACGGCCTGATCACCGTGCTGCTCGGCCTGCTGATCCTGACGATGAGCCCGGCCGGCCTGCTCTCGGTGCTCGGCCTGCTGGTGGGCATCAGCTTCCTGTTCAGCGGCTTCGATCTGCTGCGCTTCGGCAGCCAGCTGCACCCGCGCCGCAGCGGCGAGGAGGCCTAGCGTCCCGGGGCCGGCTGGGGAGGACGGCGCCAGGTGAGCGACCTGTTCCAGCACCACGGCGAGGAGATGCGGCGACGCATCGCCCCCCTCGCCGACCGCATGCGGCCGCGCACCCTGGAGGAATTCGCCGGCCAGGAGGCCATCCTCGGTCCGGGTCGTCTGCTGCGCCGAGCGATCGCCGCCGACCGCGTCGGCAACCTGATCCTGCACGGCCCCCCCGGCACCGGCAAGACCACCCTGGCGAGGATCATCGCCAACACCACCCGCGCCCACTTCGCCAGCCTCAACGCCGTGTTGGCCGGGGTGAAGGAGCTGCGCGCCGAGGTGGAGGCGGCCCGCCATCGGCTGGAGCGCCACGGCCTGCGCACCACCCTGTTCATCGATGAGGTGCACCGCTTCAACACCGCCCAGCAGGACGCCCTGTTGCCCTGGGTGGAGAACGGCACCGTCACCCTGATCGGCGCCACCACCGAGAATCCCTACTTCGAGGTCAACAAGGCGCTGGTGAGCCGCTCTCGCCTGTTCCGCCTCCAGCCGCTCGAAGCCGCCGACCTGCGCCAGCTGCTCCAGCGCGCCCTCGCCGATCCGGAGCGCGGCTACGGCGCGCGGCGCGTGAGCCTCAGCCCGGAAGCCGAGGCGCACCTGCTCGATGTCGCCGGCGGCGATGCCCGCAGCCTGCTCAACGCCCTCGAGCTGGCGGTGGAAACCACCCCCGCCGACGAAGCGGGACGCATCACGATCGATCTGGCCATCGCCGAGGAATCGATTCAGCAGCGGGCCGTTCTCTACGACAAGCAGGGCGATGCCCATTACGACACGATCAGCGCCTTCATCAAGTCGATCCGCGGCTCCGATCCCGATGCGGCCCTGTTCTGGCTGGCGCGCATGGTGGAGGCCGGCGAAAATCCGCGCTTCCTGTTCCGCCGGCTGCTGATCGCCGCCGGGGAAGACATCGGCCTGGCTGATCCGCAGGCAATCGTGGTGGTGCAGGCGTGCGCCGCCGCCTTCGAGCAGGTGGGGCTGCCGGAGGGCCTCTACCCCCTCGCCCAGGCCACCCTCTACCTGGCGAACACCGAGAAGAGCAACAGCGCCCTGGGCTTCTTCGATGCCGTCAAGGCGGTGCGTGGCACCAGCCGCCAGCGGGTGCCGGCCCACCTGCGCGACGCCAACCGCGATGGCGCCGCTTTCGGCGATGGCGTCGGCTACCGCTATCCCCATGCGTTCCGCGACCACTGGGTAGCGCAGCAGTACCTGCCCGAGGCGCTGCAGGGGGAGGTGTTCTGGCAGCCGGGCAGCCTCGGCTGGGAGGGGCAGGTGCGCGAGCGGCTGCAGCAGCGGCGGGCGGCCCAGCTGGCGGCGGTGGCCGAATCAGCCCTCGACCAGCCGGAGCTGCTCAGCAGCGCCCCGGAGGACCCGGCCCTGGAGCGCTGGCTGCGGCGCCAGGCGGTGGCGGAGGGGGAGCGGCTCGACCGGCTGCGTCAGCGCTTCTGGCAGCACGCCGTGATCGGGCGGCTCGATCGACTGCTGGTGCTGGACGCCCGCTCGCTGCTCTGGGGCCTCGATCCGCTGCAGGCCGCCGCCGAGGGGGAGGTGCTGCTGTGCGTGCCCGATGCGGCGGTGCGCGCGCGGCTGGAGGGGCAATTGCAGCTACTCGATCAGCTGCGCCGGCCCCAACTGCTCACCGTGCCGCCGGAGCAACCGCAGCAGCTCGCCGCGGCCCTGGAGGCTGGCCATCGGCTGGAGTGGTTCGTGGGCCGGCAACCCTTCCGCGGCCTGGCGGCGGCGACGCGGGAGGCCTGGCTGGAGCAGCTCACGGCCCTGGCGGCGCCCCACGCCAGGGTCCGGCTGCTGTTCAGCCGGCCGCTGCTGGGGCCGGCCGGCAGCCTGGCGGCCTGGCTGGAGCGCCAGGGCCGCGGCGGCGGCCAGGGCATCAGGCAGCGCGACGACGAGGGGCGGGCGGGGGCCGTGGTGCTCGCGCAGGCCGTGGCAGCGGAGGGGGCTGCGGTGGCCGCGGAGGCGGAAACGGCGGCGGCTGTCCAGCAGGGATTGGAGGCGCGGGGCTGGCGGGTGCGGCTGGAGCGCTGGGAGGAGGAGCTGGAGCTGCCGCTGGGGGAGAAGATGCTGCAGCGCTGGTTCGGGGCGGAGGCCGACTACCGCCGCCAGCTGGCGACCCAGCTCGACGTCGGCGCTGTGGCCTCCCTGGCCGAGCGCTTCCATCGCCACAGCGGCACCCTGCTGCCCCAGCCGCTGCAGCACACCCTGCTGCTGGCGGAGCGGGGCGGCCCTGGCGCCGAGCCGCCGCCGCCCAAAAAAAAGCCCCGGCCGAAGCCGGGGCCGTAGGGCCGAGCGCTGTGAGCAGCGCCCGAAGGGGCGATCACCAGAGGCCGCGAACGGGGCTATCCGCCGGAGGAGCCATCCGCACTTGGGCGACAGGATCGGCCATCTGGTTGGCCTGGATGCAGGCGGGCAGGAACACGTACCAGGACAGCAGCGAGGTGCACTGGGCGGTGCCCTCCTGGCAACGACCCTCGGCACAGATGTTCTGCGCACCGGTGTAGGTGTTGCAGAAGTCGGCCAGACGGAAGTCGGTGGGCAGGGCGCGCATGATGCCGGCCGAGGAGATCGAACCGTCAGCGGCGTCCTTGATGATGGCGGAGCGCAGAGCCTGAACCGCGTAGGTATTCATGCTCCAGTACGGGAAGTAGCTGTTGGTCGCGTTCTTGAGGAACTTGACGCCAGCGTCGGAGTACAGGAAGCGGGAAACGCCCACCAGGTCGACGTCGTAGGTCTTGGTCATGCCCTGGCGGACCTCATCAGCGGTCCAGCCGGAACGGCGCAGGCCACCATCAAGACCGCGGTCGGTGACCTCACCGGTTTCCAGGAACGTGTCGACCTCGTCCTGGCTGGTGGACCACACGGCACCACCGGTGTTCCAGCGGACGGGCAGATCGTTATCGACGGCAGCGGAGGCCGGCAGAGCGACGGCCGAAAGGGCCGTTCCCACGGCGAGACCGGCGAGCAGACGCTTGAGCACGGGTTTGGGTTGGGGGACTTCAGTTGCAATGTAGCCATTAGGAGGCGAAGCGCCCACAAATGGTGTTCACTCATCCAGTCGGATTGCAGGAACAGCGGGCCGGCATCCTTCCTGCCCCCACCCAGAACCTCGCCCCTCGGTCCCACCCCCTAGGCTCGCCGTCCGCACCGCTTGCGCCTTCGATGGCACTCCAGATCGGCGATCCCGCCCCCGGCTTCAGCCTCCCCGACCAGGACGGCCAAACCGTGTCCCTGGCCGATCTGCGCGGCCAGCGGGTGGTTCTGTACTTCTATCCGAAAGACGACACGCCGGGCTGCACGAAGGAGGCCTGCAACTTCCGCGACAACTGGGCCGCCTTCGAGGCCGCCGGCATCAAGGTGCTGGGCATCAGCAAGGATGGCGCCGCCAGCCACGGCAAGTTCATCCGCAAGTACGAACTGCCCTTCCCCCTGCTCACCGATGCGGCCCCTTGCCCGGTGGCCGAGTCGTATGGCAGCTACGGGCTCAAGAAGTTCATGGGCCGCGAGAGCATGGGCATGATGCGCCACACCTTCGTGATCGATGCCGAGGGCAACCTGGAGCGCATTTATACGAAGGTCAAGGCCGAAGCCATGGCCGATCAGATCCTGGCCGACCTCGGCCTGGCCTGATCCGCCAGCGGCTCGGTACCCGCCAGCGGCGCCAGCGCTGCCAAGGCCTCCAGCGCCAGCGCCGGCCGCCAGGCCAGCCGCTCCGCCAGGCCTCGGCGGGCCAGAGAGCCGGTCAGCGGCCCCCGCAGCGCCGGCCCATCGCCGCCGGTGAGCAGCAAACGGCACTCCGGCTCCGCCGCCACGGCCTCCTCCAGGGCCAAGGCCACCGCCGCCGCCAGGCCCAGCACCACCCCGCTCCGCATCGCCGCCGCCGTGGCGACGGGCCAGGGCTCCAGCTCCGGCCCCGTCCCCGCCTGCGGCAACAGCGGCGGCAGGGCCTCGGTTCCGGCCGCCATCGCCCGCCACTGCAGCGCCGCCCCGGCCAGCAGGCGTCCACCCGCGAAGGCACCGGTTCGATCGACGCGGGTGAGGCTGAGCACGGTGCCCGCGTCGGCCACCAAAACCGGGGTGCCGCCGCACCGCCAGGCCTGCCAGCCCGCCAGAGCCCGGTCGATGCCGAGCCACGGGGGGGCCGCCGCCAGGGGCACCGCCGCCAGGGAAACGCGCCGCTCGCCGGGCAGGGCGGCGGCGAGGGAGCCGGGCAGCGGCCCCACGCTCGCCCAGGCGAGCAGATGGCGGCCCGCCTCCGCGAGGTCTGCCGCGCTGGGAGCGGCCGCCGCCCGATCCGTCTCGGCCAGATCAGGGGGCGGCGTGTGCACCAGGGCCAGGCCCTGGCCCTCGGCAGCCGGGCGGGCCCAGTGCCAGCGACTGTTGCCGATCAGCAGCCAGCGGGCGGGCGCGGCAGCGCCGCGCACCTCAGATGCCCCCGCCCAGATGGATGCCGCACTCCTCCTTCAACCCGCCGAAGCGGGTGGAGCGGCCGCTGAGGCGGCCGTCGTCCGGGGCGCTGGTGTGCCAGTCGCCCACCGTGGAATAGCCCTGGGCGAACAGCGGGTGCTGGGGCAGGCCGTTGTTCTCCATGTAGTAGTAGACATCGCGATTGGTCCACTCCAGCAGCGGCCGCAGCGACCACCGCCCGCGCACCGGATCGAGGGGCTGCATGCCGCGGCGGTGTTCCGTCTGGCCGCCGCGCACGCCGCTGGCCCAGCAGCGCACCCCCAGATCGGCCAGGGCCCGATCGAGGGGCTCCACCTTGCGGATGCGGTTGTAAAGCTGCAGATCCTCCAGCCGGCCCGTTTCCCACAGCCGCCCGTGGCGGGCCTCCATGCGGGCGGGGCTGAGCTCGGCCTGCACCACCTTGAGATGGATGGAGAGCCGCTGCTGCAGCTGGTCGGCGTAGTGGTAGGTCTCCGCCGGGAGGTAGCCGGTGTCGACCCAGAGCACGGGGATGCCGGGCCCGGGCAGGCTCTCGCCCAACCGGCTCGCCAGGTGCAGCAGCACCGCCGACTGGATGCCGAAACTGGTGGTGAGCACCAGGCCATCGCCGAAGGTCTGCCAGGCCCAGCGCAGGCGCGCCTCGGCATCCATCCCCGCCAACGTGCGCCGGGCGCCTTCCAGGTCGATCGGCTGCCCGTGGCGGTCGTGCGGCAGATCCAGGGCCTCCCCGGACTCCGGAGCCGGGGGCTGGGCCGCCGGAGGCTCAGAGGAACGGGACTCGGAAGAGATCAACGCCGGAATTGTGGGGGACAACCTCGCCATAGCGGCATCATCGCCCGCCAACGGAACCGCTGGGTAGGGTTTGCGTCAGAACCGGCCGCGCGCCGACCCGCCGCCCCCCGAGCCCTGAGCCAGCCCTCCAGCCCGCCCCCCGGCGCATCGCCGGCCCCGCCGCCGCCCGGCCCGGAGAGCGTGGTCATCGTGGGCGGCGGCTTCGCCGGCCTCTACACCGCCCTCGCCCTGGCGGAGCAGCGGCACCACCCGCCGATCCTGCTGATCGAGCCGGCGGAGCACTTCCTGTTCCTGCCCCTGCTCTACGAGCTGCTCAGCGGTGAGCTGCGGCGTTGGGAGATCGCCCCCCGCTATGAGGAGCTGCTGGCCGGTCGCGGCGTCGCCTGGCTGCAGGACCGGGTCGAGCGGATCGACCTCAACGACCGCACCCTGATCACCCACGGCGGCCGCCGGCTGCCCTGGGGGCGGCTGGTGCTGGCCTGCGGCGGCGAGGCCGACAGCTTCGGCATCCCCGGCGTCGAGCGCTGCGCCATGGGCTTCCGCAGCTTGGCCGATGTGGAGCGGTTGCAGCTGCTGCTGGCGCGGATGCGGCGGGAACGGCGGCCGTTGCAGCGCCTGGCGGTGGTGGGTGCCGGCCCGAGCGGCGTGGAGCTTGCCTGCAAGCTGGCCGACCTCGCGGACGGCAGCGCCCTGGTGGAACTGATCGAGCAGGGCGAGCGGCTGCTGCCCCACAACCGGGGCTTCAGCCGCGAGCAGGCTGAGCAGGCTCTGCGCCGCCGCGACGTGCGCCTGCGCACCCGCACCCGGGTCACGGGGGTGGAGCCCGACCGGATCCGGCTGGTGAGCGTGGCGCCCGGCGCGAGCCCCAACGAAGAGGTTCTGCCGGTGCAGGGCGTGATCTGGACGGCGGGCCTGCGCTTCCGGCCGCCGCTGCTGACACCTGAACCCCGCCGCGATCGCCTCGGTCGCCTTCTCTGCCACGACGACCTGTGCCTGCGCGGCCATAACAACGTATTCGTGCTGGGCGACCTGGCCCATGTGCCCGGCGACGACGACGAGACGCCACTGCCCAGCACGGCGCAGGTGGCCTTCCAGCAGGCGCCGGTGGCCGCGGCCAACCTGCTGCGCTCGCTGGCCGGGGAGCCGCTGCACCCGTTCCGCTTCCAGGAGCTGGGGGAGATGCTGAGCCTGGGGGTGGGCGAGGCCAGCCTCAGCGGCCTGGGCATCAACCTCGCCGGCCCCGCCGCCTTCCAGCTGCGCCGCATCGCCTACCTCACCCGCCTGCCGCGCCGCTCCCTGCAGCTGCGGGTGGCAGCCGGCTGGCTGGCCGACTGGAACCGCCCAGCAGGCGCCCCTCCGTGAGTCCCACCCCCACCTCCGCCGCCGCCACCACCCGCGCCTGGCCCCGCCCCCGGGCCCTGCTGCTCGACGCGATGGGCACCTTGATCCAGTTGCGCCGGCCGCTGGGCCAGACCTACGCCGAGGCGGCCGCCGCCCATGGCATCGCCGTGGAACCGGAGGCGATCGGCAGGTCTTTCGCGCGGCTCTACCCGGCGGCCCCGCCCCTGGCGTTCCCACCGCTGGCGGAGGAGGCGCTGCGGCAGGCGGAGATTGGCTGGTGGGGGCGGCTGATCGATGCGGTGCTGCAGGAAACGGCGGGGATGGCGGCCCCGCCGGCCCTGCACCGGGAGCTGTTCGAGGCCTTCGCCGATCCCGCCCTCTGGCAGGTGTACGACGACGTGCCGGCCCATCTGGAGCGCTGGCAGGCCGCGGGCCTGAAGCTGGCGGTGGTGAGCAACTTCGATAGCCGCCTCGACGGCCTGCTGGCCGGCCTGGGCCTGGCGGAACGGTTCGCGGTGGTGGTGGTCTCCAGCCGCGCCGGCGCCGCCAAGCCCTCGCCCGATCCCTTCCGCCAGGCCCTGGCGGCCCTGGACCTGCCCGCATCCGCGGCCTGGCATGTGGGCGACAGCCCCGAAGACGAAACGGGAGCCCGAGCGGCAGGCCTGCGCTGCCTGCTGGTGCGCCGCCCTTGAGACAGGCGGTCCTGGCGGGGCGCACGGCGGGTCTGCGGCCCGCGGAGCGGCACCGGCTCGAGGCCCTCTGCCATCGCCGCCACCCGGCCGATGCGGTGGCCGATCGCCTCAGCCTGCAACGGCTGGCGGAGGAGGCCAGCCGCCTCGAGCTGCCGCTGACGCTGGTGGTGGATGGGCGGGGGCTGTGCCGGATGTTGTGGGTGGGGGATCTGGAGCAGTCCGGCCGGCTGCTGGAGCGCCTGCCAGGCTCCCAGCGGCGCCGCGGCGGCGACCTGCGCCTGCTCACCTGCTGCGCCACGTCCGGCCGCGCGCCCCAGCTGCGGCCGGGCGCGCGCGAGGCGGTGGTGGGCCTCGACCTGGAGCCGAGGCTGTGGCTGCGCTGGGCACGGCAGGCGGCGGCGGGCGGGCGCTGGCCGGCGGCGCTGTTCCAGCCGGCGCAGCTGGAGGCCAGCGGCTGGAGCGCCGGCCTGGAGGGAGACCTGGGGGACCTTTGCGACCTCGATCCGGCTGCGCTGCCCGCGCCCGCCGCTCCGGGCCAACCGGGCGGCGCGCCGCCGCCGCGTCCGGGCGGGCCAGAGCGGGTGCTGCTGCTAGCCCTGGGCGGCAGCGGCCCGGAGGAGCGCCGTCGCATCGCCGAACTGGAGGGGCTGGTGCGCAGCGCCGGCGCGCTCCCGGTGGGGCTGGTGGAGCAGCGCCGCTCCAGCGTCGCGCCGCAGACGATCTGGGGGGAGGGCAAGCTGCGCGAGGCCGCTCTGGAAGCCCGCCGCCTGGCCGCCGATCTGGTGGTGACCGACCGGGAGCTCACGCCAGTGCAGGCGCGCAATCTTGAGCGGCTGCTCGATCTGCCGGTGAGCGACCGCAGCGAGCTGATCCTCGACATCTTTGCCCAGCGTGCCGCCAGCGGCGCCGGGCGGTTGCAGGTGGAGCTGGCGCAGCTGCGCTACCGCCTGCCCCGGCTCACCGGCCGCGGCCTGAGCCTCTCGCGCCAGGGGGGCGGCATCGGCACCCGCGGGCCCGGCGAAACCCAGCTGGAGAAAGACCGTCGCGCCATCGCCCGCCGCATCGAGCGGCTGCAGCGGGAGGTGCGGCGCCTGGGCGAACACAGGGCCCGGTTGCGCCAGGGCCGACGCGAGTTGGGCCGGCTGGCGCTGGTGGGGTACACCAACGCCGGCAAAAGCTCCCTGCTCAACGCCCTCACCCGAGCGGGACGCGACGAGGCGGTGCTGGCGGAAGACAAGCTGTTCGCCACCCTCGATCCCACCACCCGTCGCCTCTGGCTGGGGGAGCCGGCCGGCGAGGCCGGGCCACCGCGGCTGCTCACCGACACGGTGGGCTTCATCCGCGATCTGCCACCGCCGCTGGTGGAGGCGTTCCGCTCCACGATCGAGGAGGCCCTGGAGGCCGATGGCCTGCTGCTGGTGGTCGACCTCTCCGACCCCGGCTGGCCCGAGCAGCTGCGCACGGTGGGGGGCATCCTCGATTCGCTCGGCTCGACCGTGCCCCGCCAGGTGATCGGCAACCAGATCGACCGCTGCCCGGCCGGCGAGATCGAGCGCGCCAGCGCGCTGGTGGGCGACATGCTGTTTGTCTCAGCCACCGCCGACCTCGGGCTGCAGGGCCTGCGCCGCCATCTGCGCCACTGGCCGGCCCCTGCGCCCACGCCGCCCCCAGCCTGACGGCCGCAGGGGGCTATGCCACCATTCGGGGGCTGAATCACGCTCGACGCCCCGCCCGCCATGGCCCTGCAGCTCGGCGACACCGTCCCCGATTTCACCCAGGATTCCCAGCTCGGACCGATCAATCTCTACGACTTTGCTGGGGATTCCTGGGTAGTCCTGTTCTCCCACCCTGCCGATTACACACCGGTGTGCACCACCGAGCTGGGAGAAGTGGCGCGCCTGCGCCCGGAGTGGGAGAAGCGCAACGTCAAAACGATCGCCCTCTCGGTCGACAACGCCGAGAGCCACCGCGGCTGGATCGCCGACATCAACGACACCCAGCAGACGAACGTCGACTATCCGATCCTGGCGGACGCCGACCGCCGCGTTGCCGATCTGTACGGGATGATCCATCCGAATTCGCTCAACAACCTCACGGTGCGCTCGGTGTTCATCATCGATCCCGCCCGCAAGCTACGGCTGCAGATCACCTATCCGGCCAGCACCGGCCGCAACTTCGATGAGATCCTGCGCGTGATCGATTCGCTGCAGCTCACGGATCACTACCAGGTCGCCACCCCGGTGAACTGGCAAGACGGCCAGGATTGCGTGGTGGTTCCCTCGATTCCCACCGAGGAAGCGCGCACCAAGTTCAGCAAGGGCATTACCGAGATCCGCCCCTACCTGCGCATGACCCCCCAGCCCAACAAATGAGCCGCTGATCCCGCAGGAGGCCCCCGCGATGGTGAGCGGCAACCGACACTGGCGGCATCGCTTCACGGTGCCCCAGTTCACCGTGGTCACCGGCCTGCTGGTGATCGCCATCGGCACCGTGCTGATGGCCTCCCCCCTCTGCTCCACCGAGGTTGTAGGGCTGTGGGAAGCCCTGTTCACCGTCACCTCGGCGATCACGGTCACCGGGCTGAGCATCGTGGATGTGGGCCGCGATCTCACCCCCCTGGGCCAGGCGGTGCTGGCGGGCCTGATCCTCACCGGCGGCCTGGGCCTGATGGCGATCACCACCTTCCTGCAGGGGTTCGTGCAGGGGCGCTCCGGCCTGCGCCAGCGGCTCGATCGGGGGCGTGCCCTCGATGAATTCGGCGTTGGCGGCATCGGTCCCACCTTCAACCAGATCCTGCTGATCGCAGCGGTGGTGATCGGCCTGGGCACCGTTGTGCTCTATGCCTTCGGCTTCCGCGACATCGCCAGTCCCGGCCAGCGGCTGTGGGCGGCCCTGTTCCACTGCATCAGCGCTTACAACAACGCCGGCTTCGGCCTCTGGAGCGACAACCTGGTCGCCTACCGCGACAACCCGTGGGTGAATGGCACGATCGCGGCGCTGATCGTGATCGGTGGCATCGGCTGGCGCGTCGCCAACGACCTGTGGGTGAACCGCTTCCGGCTGCGGCGCATCCGCCGCCTCAGCCTACACACCCGCCTGGTGGTGCGCTCCACGATCGCCCTGATCGTGATCGGCGCGATCGGGCTGATGTTCACCGAGCACTTCGCCACCGAAGACATGGTGGGCAAGCTCACGCTGTGGCAAAAGGTGCAGGTCACCCTGTTCCAGTCGATCACCTGCCGCACCGCCGGCTTCAACACCGTTCCCCTGAGCGTGGAGACGATCTCCGACGCCGGCCTGCTGCTGATGATCGTGCTGATGTTCATCGGCGCCAGCCCGGGCGGCACCGGCGGGGGCATCAAAACCACCACCTTTGCCGCGCTGGTGGCCGCCACCCGCTCCACCCTCCGCGATCAGGAGGTGGTGGTGGTGCGCAACCGCGAACTGCCGGCCAAGGTGGTGCTGCGGGCGATCGGCGTGGCGATGGCCTCGGCCCTGTTCGTGGTGGCGATGGCCCTGCTGCTGGGCCTGGGCAACACCACCGCCGGCACCCCGGGCAGCGCCGCCTTCACCTTCCTCGAGAAGCTGTTCACGTGCGTTTCGGCCTTCGGAACCGTCGGCCTCGATGTGGGCGTCACGGCCCAGCTCAACCGCTGGGGTCAGCTGGTGCTGATGGTGGGCATGTTCGTGGGCAGAATCGGCATCCTGCTGATGCTCTCGGCCCTTTACGGCCACCGCCCCCAGGCCCGCGTGGGCTACCCCCGTGAGGAGCTCTACCTCTGAGCGGGCCCTCTCCCCTCCCCCCTTCCCTTCGCGCAACCCGTCGATGACCCAGTGGTGGCAATGGCAAGGCGGCACCGACGCGGTGGCCAACTGCTTCTGCGTGATCGGCGTGGGCCGCTTCGGCGGAGCGGTGTGCCGAGAGCTGGTGCGGGCTGGCCAGGAGGTGCTGGCGATCGACATGAACCAGCGAGCGATCGAAGAGCTGCGCCAGCAGGAGCCCGCGATCGAATATCGGATGGTCGATTGCACCGATGAGGAGGCCCTGCGCGCCGCCGGCGCCCTCGACGTGGGCACGGTGGTGGTGGCGATCAGCGAACCGATCGAGGCCAGCATCACCGCCACCCTGATCGCCAAGGACGCCAGCGGCAGCCGGGTGCGGCAGGTGATCTCCCGCGCCACCAGCGATCTGCACGAAAAGATGCTGCGCCGGGTCGGGGCCGACCGCGTCGTGTTTCCCTCCAAGATGCAGGGCACCCGGCTGGGGCAGGAGCTGGTGCGCCCCAACCTGCTGGAGCGGCTCCGCCTCGACGACCGCAACTGCATCGAGGAGATCAAGGTGCCCCCCTCGTTCGTGGGCCGCTCCCTGCGCGACCTCAACCTGCGCAAGAACCACAACGTGAACGTGCTCGCGGCGGGCCCCGCCAACCGGCTGATGGTGAACCCCCCGGCCACCCATGTGCTGGGGGCTGGGGAACTGCTGGTGGTGATCGGCAGCAGCGAGGCGCTGGAGCGTCTGCCCACCGCATGAGCGGCGCGCCCTCCCGGCGGCGGCCCCAACGCCGATGAAGGTGCTCGGGCTGATGAGCGGCACCAGCGCCGATGGCATCGATGCGGTGCTGGCGGACTTCCGGGGCCGCAGCGCAACGCCGCGCTGGCGCATCCTGGCCAGCCACGCCCATCCCTATCCAGCGCTGCTGCGCGAGCGGCTGATCCAGCTCGGCCAGGGCCGGCCCTGCTCCGCCAGCGAGCTGCTCGATCTGGCCGAAGCGCTCACCGAGGCCCAGGCCGCCGCCGCCCACGCCTGCGACCCCGAAGGCCAGGCCGCCCTGGTGGGCTGCCATGGCCAGACCGTCTGGCACCGCCCGCCGCAGGGTCGCCGCCGCGGCGCCAGCTGGCAGCTGCTGCAGGCTCCGCTGCTGGCCCAGCTGCTGGGCAGGCCCGTGGTGTTCGACTTCCGCAGCGCCGACCTCGCCCTCGGCGGCCAGGGGGCGCCCCTGGTGCCCCCTGCCGACGAAGCCCTGCTCGGGCGCACCGAGGGCTGGCGCGCCGTGCTCAACCTGGGCGGGATCGCCAACCTCACCCTGCTGCCGCCCGCCGTCGGCCCCGATCGGCACCGCCCGGTGCTCGGCTGGGACTGCGGCCCGGCGAACACCCTGCTCGACCTGGCGGTGGAACGCTTCAGCGAAGGCAGGCTGGGCTACGACGCCGACGGCGCCTGGGCCAGCCGCGGGCAAGTGCAGGAAGCCTGCCTGGAGCGCTGGCTGGACGAGCCCTACTTCCGCCAGGCGCCACCAAAATCCACCGGCCGGGAGCTGTTCGGCGCCGCCGACCTGGAGCGCCGGCTGGCGGAGCTGCCCGCCGATCCCGCCGATGGTCTGGCCACCCTGACCGCGCTGAGCGCGGCGGTGGTAGCTCAGGATTTGAGCCGGGGGCCACGGCCGCTGGAGCTGCTGGTGGCCGGTGGCGGCGCGCGCAACCGGCGCCTGATGGAGGAATTGCGACGCCGCTGCCACGGCATCGCAGTGCGACCGCTGCAGGAGTTGGGCATCGCCGACGCCCAGCGCGAGGCGCTGGCTTTCGCCCTGCTGGCCTGGTGGCAGCGGCGCGGCCACGCCGGCTCGCTGCCCTCGGTCACCGGCGCCCGCCGCGCCGCGGTGCTGGGGGTCTGCGCAGAGCCGCCCTGAGCCGCGGCAGCGCCCGGACAGTCCGAGGATCAGCCGATCGGTCGGCGCAGTCGCAGGCGGCGGGGAGCCCCCCGCAGGCGCTGGGGGGCAGCCTGCTGCTGGCGCTCCAGCGCCGCCCGAAAGCGATCGGTGCGGCTCGGGGCGACCGCTCCCGTGGGGGGCAGGGCGCGGGAAGCCTGCGCGCCGGCCTGATCAAGCCTCTGCTGCTCCAGCCGCTCCACACCCTGCTGGATCAACACCCGGGCCATGTTGCTGACGGTGCGGGCCTCGGCTTCCGCCAGGGTCGCCAGACGCTCGCAAAGCTCCTCCGGCAGCACCACCTGGATGCGGGGCGACTTGGGGCGCCCGCTCGATGAGGTCTGACGGGTGGGCACGGAGGGGACGGTGGGATCCGCAGGGATGCCCAGGGGTAGGCGGGGATGCTGCGGGATACCGAATAGTGTACAGAGGTCCGCACGGGTAGTATCCATTTCTAGGATCTGGGTCTCCACCCTCCCCGGCGCTGCCCCATCCACGGACGCTGCGCCCTCCCCCCTCGCCGGCCCCCGGCCGCACCCCCACCCATGGCCCGAACCCCATCCCGCGTCCGTGCCGCCGCCGGCACCCCCTCCAGCGCCCGCCCCAGCAAGCGCCGCCGCACCGCCGAGCGCAGCGACGTGCTGGTGTCAGCGGTGATCAGCACCTACCTGCTCACCCACCTGCACCACGTGCTGCAGCGGGCCGAGTACGGCGCCCAGCAGGAGGGCCACCAGGCCCTGGCCGCCAATTACGCCCAGCTGCGCAAGGTGCTCTGCCTCGATGCCCGCAGCATGGAGGATGCCCTCGCCAGCGGCACCGAAGACGACGGCCAGACCCGCGCCGCCTGAGCCGCCCCCGGCTGCCCTTACAAATCCCCAGCGGCTGGGCCTCCGCCGTGGCGACGGGGCCGCGCCGTTCATAGCGTCGGCGGAGTGCCCCCTCTAGCCATGACCAACACCACGGGCGGCGGCCATGCCGCCGAGCTCTACGCCCGCATCAGCGGCGATGCCGACCTCACCCAGACCCTGTTCCGCCAAGCGCTGCAGGACCCGAAGGGCGCTCTGGCGCGGATCGTGGAGCTGGGCGGCTCACTCGGCCTGCCGGTGACCGCCGACGAGGTGCGCGACCATCTGGCCAGCCTCGACGACCCCGCCACCAAACAGTGGGTTCTCAAGGCCCGGGGCGGTCTCTGAGCCGCGAACCCCACCCAGCTGCTGCGGCAGCGCCGACACGGGCCGCGTTGGCCGGCGCCGATCGCTGCCGCCGGCCCAGCTGAAGAACAGCCAGTAACTCACGATCGCCAGGCCCGCCGCCACCACCAGGGCGGCCACCTGCTCCAGTCGCTTGATCACGGGTTCTTGATCACGGGTGGCTTCGATCGCAGGAGGGTTGGATCGCGGGCCAGGCGCTTCGCCCCTCACCAGTTTGCCGCGCAGCGGTCCAGCGGCGGCGGAGGATGATGCCTTCGGCCCTCCCCCGTCGACCCCTCCGTGCTGCGCCTCGACCGCATCGGCAAGATTTACCCCACCGGTGAGGTGCTGCGGGATGTCAGCTGGGAGATCCGCTCCGGCGACCGCATCGGGCTGGTGGGCGTCAATGGCGCCGGCAAGTCCACCCAGCTGCGCATCCTCGCCGGTCTGGAGGAGCCCAGCAGCGGTCAGGTGGTGCGCCAGGGCGAACCGCGCATCGCCTACCTGCAGCAGGAATTCGACGTCGATCTGCAGCGCAGCGTGCGCGAGGAGCTGTTCCAGGCCTTCGGCGAGGCCGCCGAGGTGCTCAACCGCCAGCGCCAGGTGGAGCGGGAGATGGGCGGCGAGCAGGCCGCGAATGATGCCGACCATCTCGATGCCCTGATCCTTGAGCTCGGGGAATTGCAGAGCCGCTTCGAGGCCCTGCACGGCTATGAGCTGGATGCCCGGATCGACCGGCTGCTGCCCACGATCGGCTTCGCCCCCGAGCAGGCCGATCTGCCGGTGGGGGACCATTCCGGCGGCTGGCAGATGCGCATCGCCCTGGGCAAGATCCTGCTGCAGGAGCCCGATCTGCTCCTGCTCGACGAACCCACCAACCACCTTGATGTGGCCACGATCCAGTGGCTGGAGGACTACCTGCTGGCCCAGACGGTGCCGCTGGTGGTGATCAGCCACGACCGGGCCTTCCTCGATCGCGTCTGCAACCAGATCGTGGAAACCGAGCGCGGCATCTCCCGCTGCTACCTCGGCAACTACACCCAGCACCTGGAGCAGAAGCGGCTGGAGCGCGAAGCCGGCCAGGCGGCCTTCGAGCGCCAGCAGAAGGAACTGGCCACGCAGCAGGCGTACATCGACCGCTTCCGCGCCAGCGCCACCCGCAGCACCCAGGCCAAGAGCCGCGAGAAGCTGCTCGACAAGGTGGAGCGGATCGAGG
This sequence comes from Synechococcaceae cyanobacterium, assembly GCA_046340895.1. GTDB lineage: Bacteria > Cyanobacteriota > Cyanobacteriia > PCC-6307 > Cyanobiaceae > Cyanobium. The sequence goes on from JBKDSQ010000079.1 coordinate 48,515, forward strand.
CCCCCCAGGAGAGCGTGGCCGGTCCGCGCTTCCGCTTCCCGCCAGCCCCCCGCTGTGGCCGCCAGGTGGCCCTCATCGAAGACCTCACCCACAGCTACGGCGAGAAGATTCTGTTTCTGGGGGCGGAGCTGGAAGTGGAGCGGGGCGACCGCATTGCCTTCGTAGGCCCCAACGGAGCGGGCAAATCCACCCTGCTGCGGCTGGTGATGGGCCTGGAGGCGCCCCAGGAGGGACGCGCCGGCCTGGGTACCCACAACGTGGTGGCGGGCTACTTCGAGCAGAACCAGGCCGAGGCGCTCGACCTCGAAAAGTTGGTGATCAACACGCTCTTCGAGGCCGTGCCCGATTGGAGCCAGAGCCAGGTGCGCTCGCTGCTGGGCAGCCTCGGCTTCAGCAACGACAGCGTGTTCAAGCAGGTGGGCCAGCTCAGCGGTGGCGAGAAAGCGCGGCTGGCCCTGGCCCTGCTGCTGGTGTCGCCCTGCAACCTGTTGGTGCTCGACGAGCCCACCAACCACCTCGACATCCCCGCTAAAGAGATGCTGGAAGACGCGCTGCGGGCCTATGAGGGGGCAGCCCTGCTGGTCTCCCACGACCGCTACTTCATTTCGCGGGTGGCGAACAGAATCGTCGAACTGCGAGAGGGAGAGCTGGTGCTCTATCGAGGCGACTACGCCTACTACCAGGAAAAGAAGCGGGAGGAGGCGGAGGCGGCGCAACAGGCCGCTGCCGCCCAGGCGGCGGAAGCGCGACGGCGGGAAAACCGGATGCGGCAGCAGCAGAAGCAGCAGCAGCGCCAGGAGCGCCGGCGGGAACAGCGCCCGTCCGATGGCGATGCCTCACACAACTACACAGAGGCGTAGGCAAGAGAGCTCATTTCACTGGTGCCACCCGCTCTGTGTTCATAGGCTGACATCAGCCCCCCGGAATGGAACGAATGAGCCTCCCGATCGGCCCCCTCGGCCCCCTCGCCCCCGGCACCCCAGACGACGCCTTCCTGCCACCTGCCCTCGGACTGCTCGCCAGCCCACTGGAGGGCGACAGCCCGGTGGACATTCAGCCCTGGGATCCCGTGGAGGCCTACTTCGAGTGCATCACCACCTGCTCTCTGGAGGATGGCGAATGCGTCACCCAGTGCGTGCAGATTCTGCGGGAGAACGGCTGAGGCCCTGGCGGCCGCGTCCGCGGGACCGGAAATGATCGAAGATCCTGACTGAATTCGCTGACCTAGCGCCTAGCCCTGTTGCAACGGCTACGCGGGCGGCTGAAACAGTTTGTAGCTTTGGCGTGGTCCAACCGCCCCATCGCACCGGTCCCATGTCGGAACCTCTTGCCCTGAGTCTTGGCCAGCAGTTCGAGCTGGAGCGGATGAGCCGGGCCATCGACGCCACCCTTGATCCCCAGGCCCTGCAGGGCCTGGCCAAGCAGCTGCTGCAGGCCTGGCACAGCCAGAAGGCCGCTACCCAGTGGGTGATGCGCCAGCAGCTCGGCAGTGCGCGCGCCTTCGGAGGCAGCGCTGACTTCGATCCGGGTCTGCTGGATTCGCTGCGGTCGGAGCCCGGCCGCCCTTCGCCCGACGTGCTCTGACCCCGGGACCCAACGGGGGCCACCCGCCGGGGACATGCGCCCTCGAAGCCGCCCCCAACCGGGTCCGACCTCAGCGGGATCGCTGCATTTCCTGCGGCACCACCTGGATCCCCACCGTGCCCGCCGCGCGGCGCACCGAGAGTTCGAGGGAGCGGCCCACTCCTGTGGCCTCCACGGCCGCCACCACCTGGGCGGGGGTCTCCACCCGGCGGCCCGCAGCCGCCACGATCACATCACCCGGCCGCAGCCCGGCCGCAGCCGCCGGCCCGTTTGGCTGCACGTTCATCACGCGCACGCCTCCGCTCACCTGATCTAGGGCGACACCGATGTAGGGGTGGCTCACCCTGCCGGTGCTCACGAGCTGGCCAGCAATCGTGCGGGCCCGGTTGATCGGGATGGCGAACCCGAGCCCGGCCCCTGGACCCGAGCGCACCAGGGTGTTGATTCCCACCACTTCGCCATTGGCGTTGAGCAGGGGCCCACCGGAGTTGCCAGGGTTGATGGCGGCATCGGTCTGAATCAAATCGAGCCGCTTGTCGGTGATGCCGAGCTTGCTGGCATTGCGGTTGAGGCTGCTGACAATGCCCAGGGTGACGGTCTGATCGAGACCAAAGGGGTTGCCCACGGCAATCGCCCAGTCGCCCACTTGCAGGGCATCGGAATTGCCCAGCGACGCCACCGGCCAGGGGCCGTCGCCCTCCAGGCGCACCACCGCCAGGTCGGTCAGGCTATCGATGCCCACCACGGTGCCGCCAACGCGGCGGCCGTTTTGCAGGCCCACGGTCACCCGCTCGCTGCGCTCCACCACGTGGGCGGGGGTGAGGAGCAGGCCGGAGGCCTGGGCCAGGAACCCGCTCCCCTGCCCCCGCACGGTCCGCGCGGCCGGCTCGCGCGGCAGCGGAAGGCCGAAGCACTGCCGGACCCGC